>NZ_MDZB01000114.1 GCF_001816145.1 Hymenobacter lapidarius
CGAAACCAGCGTCGGCAACTGGCTGGCCTGGCACTGGCTGGCCTTTGTCGTCCTCTTTTTGCGAAAAATCAACCCAAAACCGACTTTCTAAACAGCTTCGTTATTGATAAGTGCTCAGCAAAAATTTCCGGCGCTAATAACTTACCTACTTCGCGGCCACGAAAACCACCTTTTTAGTTTCGTAGAATTCTTCGCTGAAGAAGTCGCTCAGGTTGGTCACCTTGGCTTTCAGGCCCGATTCGGCAATTTCCTCGGTCAGGTCGCCGCCTTTCAAATAATATAAGCCGGCGCCGGGGGCGCCCTGGGGCTTGTAGCGGTGGGAAATCCAGGGGTGGAAGGTGGCCAGGCGAGCCACGGCCCGGCTCACCACGAAGTCGAACTTCTGGCGGACCTGTTCGGCGCGGGTTTGCTCGGCGGTCACGTTGTCGAGACCCAGGGTGGCGGCCATGAACTGCACGGCCCGGATTTTCTTGCCGATGCTGTCCACGAGGTGGAAATGCACTTCCGGGAACATGATGGCCAACGGCAGGCCGGGCAGGCCGCCGCCGGTGCCCACGTCCAGCACGACGCTGCCTTTGGGAAACTGGACGACTTTGGCAATACCCAGCGAGTGAAGCAGGTGGCGTTCCTCGAAGTTTTCCATATCGGGGCGCGACACAAGGTTAATGGCTTCATTGGTGGCCCGGAACTCGGTTTCCAGCAGCTTAAACAGCTTCAGCTGCTGGGCGGTGAGCTCGGGGAAATAATGCGGCAGGAGGTTCATGGGTGCAAAGTTGCACGGTTCGGCTGGTTTGCCCTGGCGAAGGAAGCCGGGCGGCAGGCGAACATGCGGGACTGAGATGCTTCACCAGCCGACGCAGTTCGACGCAAATCGTATCATTCTTCAATAAAATTTTATTTAAAAATGATATTTTTTTATTGTTTATCAATAATAATTGTTTTGCTTTGCTGGCATAATCACTCATTCTTATCCCAATGGCCTTTCTACATCTTACTTCATTGCTGCACGTGTGTCGATTACTGGTGATGCTCTCCAGACTCGGAGCTTTAGTAGCAGCCCTCATCCTTGTGTTCAAAACGGTGGATGTTATTGCTGGAAAACCGGAAGTGCGGCTGGTACTGAATACGACTACTCCAAACCTGTTTCCGGCTCTGCACGATTTTGTAGCGGGATTCTATGATGGCGCGGCTGGCAAGTCCCACCGCCCGGAGCGCGGCCCGCTGCCTGCCTTGCGCGCCGGAACATCTGGTTTCGAGGTTGCGGCTGACCCGCAGGCTCCGTTGCTTCGCTACGAAGAACCCAGCCCTTGGAAACGCTTGGTCCTGCTATACCTAGGTGCCTCCGACGATTACCTATCGCTGGCCTGGGTAGTTTTTTTTGGTGTAGTCAGTTGGCTCCTGCACAGATTACTACAGGACGTAAAGCCCAGCACGCCGTTTACCTTGGCTAATGCTCACCGCCTGCGCATTCTCGGGCTTTGGATACTCGGACCTATCTACTTCGGGCAGGCGCTTTCCTACTTAGCGTTGCGCGCCCTGATTCCCGATTTTTATACTCCTAATTTGGCCGAGCCGCTGAGTCATTATGTGCGACTCAACACCGAAGCCAGCTTGCCAGGGTGGGAAATTGGACTGATGCTGCTGGTGATTGCCGCCGTGTACCAGCGCGGCGTGGAACTGAGCCGGGAGGCCGAACTCGTTATCTGATGCCCATTATCGTAAACCTAGACGTGATGCTGGCCCGGCGTAAAATGACGCTCAGCGCCCTGGCCGAAACCGTGAACATCACGCTGGCCAACCTGTCCATCCTCAAAAGCGGCAAAGCCAAAGCCGTGCGTTTTAGCACGCTGGCCGCCATTTGCCAGGCGCTGGAGTGCCAGCCTGGGGACCTGCTCGAACACCGCCCCGACCCGCGTGACCTGCGCTCGGCCGACGAGTAGTGGCCGGCAATTTCATCCATAAAAAAAGCCCCGACTTGCGTCGAGGCTTTTTCACGATTAAATAATCTGCTTGGTGTGCTTCACCATGTCATAGAGCAGCTCGCGGGCGCGGTGCAACTGGGCTTTCACCGTGCCGAGCGGGGCTTTGAGCTCGGTGGCAATTTCTTCGTAGCTGAGCTCGTCGAAATAGCGTAACGACACCAGGCGCTGGTACTTATCGGGCAGGCGCGACACGACGTGGCGCATGATTTCGATTTTCTGGTTGCGCACGGCATGCTCGGCCGGGTTCAGGTCGTTGTCGCGGAAATCGATGGTGATTTCGTCGCCGTTGTCCACCTTGATGGCGGAGTCAATCGACATGGTTTTGATTTTATTCTTACGGATAAAATCGATGCAATTGTTGGTGGCAATGCGGAACAGCCACGTGCTAAACGCATATTCGGGGTTGAACTTGTGCAGGTTGCGGAACGCCTTGGCGAAGGCCTCAATGGTGAGGTCTTCGGCATCGTCCTGATTGCGCACCATTTTGAGCACCACGTGGTACACGGGCTTTTTGTAGATGTGCATCAGCTCGGCGTAGGCCTTCTCGTCGCCGTGGTCCACGGCGGCGCGAATCAGCTTGAAGTCGTGCTTGGCTTTGGCTGAAAACTGCTTTTGAATATCTTGGTTATTTACTTCCATCGAAGGGTGCGGTTGAGGAATAGCGAGATTCCCAGGGCCAGGTATTGAACGAAATAGACTAAATCGAGCACGGGGAGCAATCCGACGGTTACGGACTGGGCGAGGCGGCGACTTAGGCGGGCGTACACTGCGCTCACGAACAACGTTCGGAGGACGCATACGACCGCCAAAGGTATCCAATTGTTTGGTGAAAATACTAGCACAACAGCGGCCAAATAAAACAACATATTGGCTACTAAGAAGGTGCCCACCCGCAAACGGTCGGGAAAGCGGTAGGCCCGGCCCGCCGACAGATGCCGCCGTTTTTGGTGCCACCATACAGCCCAGGTGGCCGCGGGTTCGCTCAGGGTGTGGGCGGGCGGGTCGGCCACTACGGTCACGCGCTGGCCGGCCCGCACGGCGTCCTGCACCAGCAGGTCGTCGTCGCCGGAAAGCTGGCGGATGTGGGAGGCGAAGCCTTTGGTGGCCGTGAAGCAGGCGCGGGTATAGGCCAGGTTGCGGCCCACGCCCATGTAGGGCCAGCCGCGCCAGGCAAAGCTGAGGTACTGGGCGGCGGTGAGCAAGGTTTCGAAGCGAATGAGCTGGTTGAGAAAGCCCGGGGCTTCGGTGTAGGCCGAGAAACCGACTACTAAATCGGCGGACTGGCCCGGGGCCGAAAACCCGCGCTGCATGAGGCGCAGCCACTGGTTGGTGGCCGGAATGCAGTCGGCATCGGTGAAAAGCAGGCGCGGGTAGCGGGCGGTTTTGATGCCCAAAGTGAGGGCATACTTCTTGGGCGCGAAGCCCCGGGGCGTGCGCGCCACGCTCACCAGGCGCACCCTGTCGTGATAGTATTGGGCCAGCTGCTGGGCGTAGAGGTAGGTATCGTCCTCGCTGCGGTCATCAATAAGGATGATTTCGAAGCCGGCGGGGTAGTCCTGCTGCAAGAGCAGGGGCAGCAGGCGGCGCAGGTTGTCGAGCTCGTTGCGGGCACAGACGATGACGGAAACGGGCTCGGCATCGGGTCCGGGCGCGTCGGCGGGTGCTTCGGGGGCGCGGCGGGCAAAGGGCCAGAAGAAATACGCCGCGTAAAACAGCTGCACCCCTACGCACGCAAGCAGCAACCAGAAAAACGGGGACGTGGGTACGGAGAACTGCAACGGGAAAGCACACTTGAAGGGGCCGGCAAAAGTACGGGACGACGGGCGGGCGCGGTATCTTTGCTTCGTCATGCCCATCTCGCGTCCGCACCGCGAAGCATCTTATCGGGTTCGTCGCATTTGGTTTACTGCTAATCGTTCGAGATAGATAAGGTCCTTAATTGCGCTGCGCTTCATTCAGGATGACAGCCTCAGATTCAGACTTTATGACTTTCGACCTTCTCGCCCAAGACCCCGCGACCAAAGCCCGCGCCGGCCGCCTAGAAACGGCCCACGGCACCATTGAAACTCCGATTTTTATGCCCGTGGGCACGGCTGGCACCGTGAAGGCGGTTTCGCAGCACACCCTCAAAGCGGACATCAACGCCCAGATTATTCTCGGCAATACCTACCACCTCTACCTGCGGCCGGGCCTCGACGTGCTGCGCGCCGCCGGCGGCCTACACCAGTTCAACGGCTGGGACCGCCCCATTCTGACGGACTCGGGCGGCTACCAGGTGTACTCGCTCAGCAACACCCGCAAAATCAAGGAGGAAGGCGTGAAATTCCGCTCGCACATCGACGGGAGCCAGCATTTGTTCTCGCCGGAGGGCGTGATGGACATTCAGCGCGTGATTGGGGCCGACATCATTATGGCTTTTGATGAGTGCACGCCCTGGCCCTGCGAGTACGACTACGCCGCCCGCTCCCTCGACATGACGCACCGCTGGCTACAGCGCTGCATTCAGCGCTTCGACAGCACCGAGGGCCTGTATGGCTACCAGCAGGCGCTTTTCCCGATTGTGCAGGGCAGCACGTTCAAGGATTTACGTATCAAATCGGCAGAGTTTATTGCGGCGCAGGGGCGCGAGGGCAACGCCATTGGCGGCCTGAGCGTGGGCGAGCCCGCCGAGCTGATGTACGAAATTACCGAGCTGGTGTGCGACATTCTGCCCAAAGACAAGCCCCGCTACCTGATGGGCGTGGGCACGCCAGCCAACATCCTAGAAAACATTGCCCTGGGCGTGGACATGTTCGACTGCGTGATGCCCACCCGCAACGCCCGCAACGGCATGCTGTTTACCACACAGGGCATCCTAAACGTGACGAATAAGAAATGGGCCACCGACTTCACGCCCATCGACTCCGAGCTGGGCGGGCACGCCAGCACGTTTTATTCGCGTGCCTACCTGCGGCACCTCTTTCAGTGCAAGGAAATGCTGGGGCCGCAAATTGCGTCGGCGCACAACCTGGCTTTTTACCTGTGGCTGGTGAAGGAAGCCCGCCAGCAAATCGTGGCCGGCACCTTTGGCCCCTGGAAGGAGCGCATGGTGAAGCAGGTGATGACCCGGCTGTAGGTAGCATGACCCCATCCCCTAGCCCCTCGCCGCTTGATGCGCGGAATCCTCCGGGGGAAGGGGAACTAACCTTAGTTTTAGCCAAAGCTAGCCGTGTAGTACTACAAACTAGTCCCCCTTCCCCAGGAGGGGAAGGGGCTAGGGGATGGGGTTACGCTGCTGCCAGCCAAGCCGCAAACTGGCGTAGGCCCTCGGCGAGGCTGGTTGGGGGGGCGTAGCCAAACAGGTGTTGGGCCTTGCTGATGTCGGCGGAGGTGATGTCGACGTCGCCGGCCTGCATGGGCTGAAAGGTGAGCTCGGGCTTGACGCCTACGGCGTGGCCCACGGCGGCGATTAGCTCCAGCAGCGGTACGGGGTGGTGGTTGCCCAGGTTCACGGTTTCGAACACGCCGGTGTGGTCGAGCAGGTAGCGCACGCCCCGGGCGATGCCGTCGACGGTATCGGCCACGTAGGTGTAGTCGCGGGCCGTGCTGCCGTCGCCGAATACAGGAATGACCTGGCCGGCGCGCAGCCGGCGCGCAGCCGGCGCGCAAACTTGTGAATGGCCAGGTCGGGGCGCTGCCGGGGGCCGTAAACGGTGAAGAACCGGGCGTTCAGGGCGTCCAGCTTGTGGAGGTGGAGGTGGTGGTAGGTGTGCACGAGCTGCTCGCCGGCGAGCTTGGTGGCCGCGCAAGGCGAGATGCAGGTAGCCAGCGTGTTGACATCCTCCCGGAAAGGCTGCTCGGGCGCGTTGCCATAGACGGAGGACGACGACGCGAAAAACAGCTTGCTGCTGCCCCCCTGGCGCATCCATTCCAGCAGGTGCCCGGTGCCCAGCACGTTGTTTTCGAGGTAAGAAGCGGGGTCTTTCACCGAGGGCCCGACGCCGGCCTTGGCGGCCAGGTGCACCACCACATCTACCGCGATGGCGGGCAGCGCGGCGGGGCCGTGGCGCAGGTCGGCTTCGTGAAAGGTGAAGTGCGGGTGCCGGGCGAAAGCCGCCAAGTTGGCCTCTTTGATGGCACGCGGGTAGAACGGGTCGAAATTATCGAGCCCCACCACGCGGTATCCGTCGCGCAGGAGCCGCTCGCACAGGTGCGAACCAATGAAGCCGGCGCAACCGGTGACGAGAACAGTGGAAAATGGCAAGCGAGTGGGCGGAGTGAAACCAACGGGACCGAAAAAGTATGACTACGGCCCCGTTGTGAGGGGCAGAGCGACGTTTGGGCCGCTGCGAAATCGGGCGTATTTGTGCACAACCCAAAGCAGGTCCAGACGTCCAGAAGTTGTTCTATTTAGCCTGAGGGCAGCCAGCCGCGTGGGTGTGCTGCCACGCTTGGCGAAAACGTAGCGAACTTGCACCGGCCCTGGGGCTTTTCATGCAGCAAAATAGTTATGTCATCATCTGAATATCTGGCCCGGCAGCAGCTCACGGTGCTGGTGCCCGTGTACAACGAAGAGGAGAGCCTGGGGCAGTTTGTGCTCGAAATGAACAAGTTTCTGGCCGAAACCCCGGTGCCCACCACCGTTTTGTTTGTGAACGACGGCAGCACCGATGGGTCGCTGGCGCTGCTACGCGGCATCTGCACGGCGGCGCCGCAGTACGAATTTATCTCGCTGCGCCACAACAGCGGCCTGAGCACGGCCATCAAAGCGGGCGTCGACCATTGCCGGGGCACGCTGGTGGGCTACATCGACAGCGACATTCAGACCTCGCCCCTCGACTTTTTGAAGTTCTTCGCCTTCTTCCCGGAGTTCGATATGGTGAACGGCATCCGGGCCAAGCGGCAGGACACGGTGGTCAAGAAACTATCGTCGAAGGTGGCCAATACGGTGCGCCGTGCGCTCATCAACGACGGCATTGAGGACACCGGCTGTCCGCTAAAAATCATGAAGATTGAGTACGCCCGGCGCGTGCCGCTCTTCCACGGCATGCACCGCTTTCTGGGCGCGCTGGTGCAGCTGCAGGGCGGGCGCGTGAAGCAGCTGCCGGTGCAGCACTTCCCGCGCTTTGCCGGCACGGCCAAATACAACCTCTGGAACCGGGCCTGGAAGCCGCTGGTCGACACGTTCGGCTTCCGCTGGATTCGCAGCCGCTGGAAAAACTACGAGATAGGCGAGCAGTACGCCGGGAACCATGCTTAGCACCGAAACCGTGGCGCTGGGCATCGGCCTGCTGGCGCAGCTGCTGTTTTCGAGCCGCATTGTGCTGCAATGGGTGCAGAGCGAGCGGGCCAAGCGGGTGCTGGTGCCCACGCTGTTCTGGAAAATCAGCCTCATATCGTCGCTGATGATGATAGGCTACGGAATGCTGCGGCACGACCCCGTCATCCTCGGGGCCCAAATCATCAGCTACGGCATTTACATCCGCAACCTGCAGCTGCTGGGCGATTGGCGCAAGCTGCCGCAGGTGTTTCGGGTGGGGGCCTACGTGGTGCCGGTGCTGGCGCTGAGCTGGTTTGTGGTGGGCACGCCGCATTTCAGCCTCTGGACCATGCTGAACAACCCCATTCCGGGCGGCTGGCTGGTGCTGGGGGCCGTGGGGCAAAGCGTGTTTTTACTGCGCTTCGTGTACCAGTGGTTGTATTCGGAGCGCAAGGGCGAGTCGGTGCTGCCGCTGGGGTTTTGGGTAGTGAGCCTGGCGGGCTCGGTGCTGATTCTGGCCTACGCCCTGCTGCGCAACGATGCCGTGCTGCTGCTCGGCAACGCCTTCGGCACGGTGGTGTACGCGCGCAACATTGTGCTCATGCGGCGCGAGCAGCAGATGCTGGCCACTACTAAGGTGCCGCAATAAAAACTTGGCCACCGAGCGAAGCAGTGGCACCCCACCGCGTAACAGCTGTTTTTTAAGTATGCGAATCAAAATTCTTCTTGTCGTGGCTGCTGCGCTGACCTTAGGCTGGACGTGGCTACGTGACTGGCAGTTCTCCGCCCTGGACTTGCCGGGCACGAGGCCCCGGCCGCTGGTACTGGGCCACGCGGGCTCGGGCTTTTTCACGCCGTTCAATCCTTTTAATCCGCTGCCGCCTAGCAGCCTGGCGGGCGTGCGGCACGCCCTGGCCCAAGGCGCCGACGGCGTGGAAGTGGACCTGCAGCTCAGCCAGGACAGTGTGCTGATGCTCTACCACGACCTTGAGCTCAGCAACAGCACGGCCGGCGGCACGGGCTGCGTGAGCCAGTACCCTGCCGCCGAGCTGGCGCAGCTGCGCTACCGGGGCGGCTGGCCTTATGACTGGTTTCAGAAAGAGCGGGTGGTGACGCTGGACACGCTGCTGCAGGAATTCAAGCAAAAAGCTACCTTCCCTTACCTGCACTTCGACTTGCACGAAGAAGACGTGTGCGCCGCACCCACCAAGACCTTTGCCCGCTCTCCGGTGCTGGTCCGGCAACTGGTGCGGCAACTGGTGCAGCGCCAGGTGCCGCTTGGTCGGGTGCTGGTTACCAGCACTCAATTGCCTACGTTGAAATACGTGCGCACCTTGCTCCCGGCCGTGCCCGTAGCGCTGGAGATAGTAGTGAAATTTGACTCCGTCTTTATGCAGGCCCAGGCCGCGGGCATTAAAACGGTGCTAGTGAAAAAGGACCAGATTACGCCCGAGCGGGCCGCCCGCATCCACGCGGCCGGCATACAGCTCGTGCTCTTTGGCGGGCGCAGCGCGGGAACCATGAAAAAGCAGCTGGCCTTTGGCCCCCATGCCATTGAAACCGACAACGTGGCGGGCCTGCTTTCTTTGCTGAACCGCCCGGTACAAAAGGACTAGGCGCCCACTCCACTCAGCCCACTAGCAGGGTAGTTAACGCCCCACAATTAGCGCCTTTTGCGGCCTGATTGCCTCTCTATTCATGGAATCAACTTCCCAGCGCGCTTCTGTTTTTGCTCAAAAGTGGGTTCGGCTACTAGCCATTCTGGCGGTTTGCGGCTGCAATTTCTTCGCCCACCTCGGCGCGCTGGAAGTGGGCCTGATGGAAGCCCGCAACTTTGTGGCCGCCCGCGAAATGGCTGCGGGCGGCTCCTGGCTGGTGCCCACCATGAACGGGCAGCTGCGCCTGGCCAAGCCGCCACTGCCCACCTGGGCCGTGGCCACGGTGATGAAAGCCACCGGCAACACCACCGACCCGGCCCTGCTGCGGCTGCCGGCGGCGGCCATGGCCACCCTGCTGGTGCTGTTTTTCTGGGGCCTCACCAAAGAGCTGACCCGCAACGCCGAGGCCGAGGCCCAGGCCCCCGGCCGCACGGCCTGGCTGGCGGCGCTGGTGCTGGGCAGCAGCCTGCTCACCATCACGGTAGGACGGGAGGGACACTGGGATATTTTCTCCAACAGCTTCGCCGTGGGCAGCCTGTGGCTGCTGGTGCGCGGCTGGAACCGCCCGGTGGGCTCCTACACGTCGTTTGTAGGGGCCGGGCTGCTGCTGGGCTGCACCATGCTGAGCAAAGGGCCGGTAAGTTTGTACACCATTGTGCTGCCGTTTGTGGCCGTGTTTGCCATCCGCTGGCAGCTGGGCGGCCGGGCCAAACTGCGGGCCCATTGGCGCGGCGCGGTGGTGGCCGTGGTCATTATGGCCCTGATTGGGGGCGCGTGGCCAGTGTACATCTGGCAGCACGTGCCGGCCGTAGCCGCCGCCGTGGCCCGCACCGAAGCCACTTCCTGGGGCGACCGGCACGTGCAGCCGCTGTGGTACTACTTCAACTTCGCGGTGTTTGCCGGGGTATGGGCGGTGGTGGCGCTGGCGGCTCTGGCGGTGCCGTATGCCCGGCGGCGGGCGGCGCCGTTCATTCCGTATGCGTTTGCCCTGGCCTGGCTGGTGGCGGCGCTGGTGCTGCTGAGCGTGGTGCCCGAGAAAAAGGAGCGTTACATGCTACCGCTGCTGCCGCCGCTGGCCCTGCTGCTCACCGGGCTGCTGCGCTACTGGGAACAGGAGTGGGCCAGCCGCCATTCGCAGGCGACCCAGGCCGATAACTGGCTGCTGCGCGGCTGGGCCGGGGTGCTGGTACTGGCCTGCCTGGCCCTGCCGGTCTTTCTGGGAGTTGTCCGTTTGCCCAGCTTCGGCTTCGCTTCGCTGCCCTTCGCCAGCGCGCTGCTGGTGTTTGGCGCGCTGGCCGCGTGGGTGGGCTGGAGTGGCTGGACCCAGCGCCGGCCCACGGTGCTCATCACCGCATCGGCCCTCACTATGAGCGCGCTGATGCTGCTGCTGGTGCCCGTGTACCCGCTGCTGCGGGCCCGGCGTGCCGATGCGGGCCTGCGGCGCCTGGCGCAGGCCCGCACCACGCCCAGCTGGCAACAAAAGCAGTGGCTGGCCCTCGACGAAATGCACGTGGAGCAGGTGTGGGCCGCTGGCCGGGCAGTACCCACCTGGGCGGCGCCGGCCGACAGCCTGCCCACCCTGCCCGCCCTGGTTTTTGCCGCGGCACCCCTGGCGCAACGGCTGCCCGCCGCGTGGCAGGGACGCGTGCGCATCGCCCGCACCGATAGTTTCTACCTGGGCACCAAACGCAAGGACGGGCAGTTTTTCGTGGGTGTGCTGGAGCCGGCCTCGGCGCCCGCTGGCCAATAGAGCTGGTTCCGGGCAGTATCTTTGATGATGCCCGGTGGGTAGCGGAATAAGGCCCGGCAATAACTCGCTTGGCTAAGCAGTTACGGCCGGGCCTTACCAAATAGCCGGCGAATACTGCACTCCGTCACCCCATTGGCCGCGCCAGCTCAGGCGCACTTCTCACCTTGCCTTCAGCCGCTAGCTTTTCATCTCAAATCAGAAGCTAACAGCCTGCTTATGAATATTCTCGATAAATACATTATTAAGAAGTTTCTCGCCGCGTTTTTCTTCTCGGTGGTTATTCTAGTATCGGTTATCTGCGTTATTGATTTCACTGAAAAAAACGACGATTTTATTCAGCATAACCTGTCGATGTCGAAAATAATTTTCGGCTATTATCTCTACCTGTTCCCGTATTTCGCCAATTTACTTTCCCCGATTACCATTTTTATTGCCGTGGTATTTGTGACGGCGCAGCTGGCGGCGCGTACCGAAATAGTGGCCATTCTGGCCAGCGGCGTGAGTTTTAAGCGGCTGATGCTGCCGTATGCCATTGGGGGCGCGGTGGTGGGGCTGCTCATTTTCGGGCTCACGGGCTGGGTGCTGCCCATTGGTAATAAGTCCCGGGTGGCGTTTGAGCGGGCGTACACCAAGCGGCCATACCGGTTTCAGGGGCGCAACGTGCACATCAAGATTGGCCCGCGCCACTACGCTTACATGGATAGCTACGACAATGTGAACAACATTGGCTTCCATTTCGCGCTCGAAACCGTGGACGGCACCATTCTGCGCCGCCGCCTCACGGCCGATGCCATCAATTGGGACTCTACCAAGCAGGTGTGGCGGCTCTCGCCGCAGCTGGTGCGCACGTTCCAGGGGCCGCAGGACGAGCGGCTGCAAACCCTACCGGCCCGCGACACCACGCTCAACCTCTTTCCCAAAGACTTCGCCAGCACCTACCGCCTGGCCGAAACCATGACCCTGCCCGAACTCAACGCCTTCATCCGAACCAAGATTGAGCGCGGCGCCGACGACACGCAGCTCTACCTGAGCGAGCGGTACGAACGGTATTCGTACCCGTTTGCCATCGTGGTGCTCACCCTGATTGGCGTTATTCTCAGCGCCCGGAAGTCGCGCGCCGGCGTGGGCGGGCAAATTGCGCTGGGCTTCGTGCTGGCTTTCGTGTTTATTATTTTTGTAATGCTGAGCCGCAACCTCGCACAGGTAGGCAGCCTCGACCCGCTCATTGCCGCCTGGGTACCCAGCACGGTTTTCACCGTCATCGGGCTGGTGCTGTACCGGTATGTACCGAAGTAGCAGCGGGCGAATGGTTAAGTCAACCTCCGCTACGCATTCATAGCTAGTACTTCTGCTGCCTATTACAACATTCCTTCGCCCACTCACTTATTTACACTTTCACCCATTGGCCAAAGACTACCTCAAGCTTCATTTCATTGTGCT
Organism: Hymenobacter lapidarius; assembly: GCF_001816145.1. GTDB lineage: Bacteria > Bacteroidota > Bacteroidia > Cytophagales > Hymenobacteraceae > Hymenobacter > Hymenobacter lapidarius. The sequence continues at coordinate 12,070 of NZ_MDZB01000114.1, forward strand.
CCTGTGGGGCTTCACGGCCATTCTGGGCAAGCTGCTGACGGTGCCGCCGGTGGAGCTGGTGTTTTGGCGCACGCTGCTGGCCGCGGCCGGACTGGCGGTGTTGCTCGTGGCCCGGAAGCAGGTGTGGCGCATTCCGGCGGGCCAGGTGGTGCGGCTGCTGGCGGTGGGCGCCCTGGTGGCCGCGCACTGGATTACCTTTTTCCTGGCGGCGCGGCTCTCGTCGGTGAGCGTGTGCCTGGCGGGCTTGGCCACGCTGGCGCTGTGGACTTCCCTGCTGGAGCCGCTGCTGCTCTGGCGCCGGGTGCGCGGCTACGAAGTGGGCCTGGGCCTCATTACCATGGTGGGCCTGTATCTGGTGAGTCAGGCCGAGCTGGACCAGTTGCTGGGCCTGGGCGTGGCGGTGCTGTCGGCGGGGCTTTCGGCCCTGTTCAGCGTGCTCAATGCCAAGCTAATTAAAACCCACTCGCCCCTGCGGCTCACCTTTTACGAGATGCTGGGCGCGTGTTTGAGCATCGTGCTGTTCTTCCCCATTTATAGCCGGTACTTCACCCAGGGCCAGGGGCTGCAGCTAGCCTGGCACGGATACGACTGGCTCTGGCTGCTGGTGCTGGCCGGCGTGTGCACGGTATACGCCTTCTCCACCTCGGTGGAGCTGATGAAGCGCCTCTCCCCTTTCGCCGTGAACTTGACCATCAACCTGGAGCCGGTGTACGGCATCGGTCTGGCGGTGCTCATCTTCGGCAGCCAGGAGCGCATGGCCACGGGCTTTTACCTGGGCACGCTGCTCATCGTCATCAGCGTGCTGATTCACCCGCTGGTGGCCCGGCTGATGAAGGGCAAAAACCCGGCACCTACGCCGGCCATGCCGGTTTAAAGCACGCCCTGCCACACCGTGTACTCGGCGGGCCACGGCATGGCGGCGGGCACCCCGGCCGCCCACAGCCCGTACACCGCCGAACCCGAACCCGACAAGCTCGCATAAGTAGCACCGGCGGCGTAGAGCTGCTGCTTGATGGCGGCCAGCACGGGATATTTGGGAGCCAGCGACTGCTCAAAATCGTTGCTCACGATATCGCGCCAGGTTTCCAGCGGCTGCGCGAGGGCCTCTCGCAAGGCGTGCGCGGGCGGCCGCGGCGTGATGCCCGCGAAGGCTTCGGGCGTGCTGATGTGCAGGTTGGGGTACACCACCACGCACCCGGTACCGGTCAGGCTCAGGTCGATTTCCTGAAAAACGTCGCCCCTTTCCACGGCCAGCACGGGTTTATTCTGGATGAAGAAAGCACAATCAGCTCCCAGACGGCGGGCGTATCCTTCCAGGGTTTCCGAGGAAATACCCAGCCCAAACAACTCATTTACCGCCCTAAGGGCAAAGGCCGCATCGGCCGAGCCGCCACCCAGCCCCGCGCCAATGGGCACTATTTTGTGCAGGTACATCTGGACCGGGGGCAATTGGGGGAAATCGGCCTGGAGCAGCTCGTAGGCCCGCACGCAGAGGTTGGTGGCCGGGTTGCCAGGAATGGGCCGGCCGGTGAGGGCAATACTGGTAGGATGGCCGGTTTCGGCTGGTAGAATTTCCAGGGCGTCGGTCCAGGGCAGGGGCAAAAACACTGTTTCCAGGTTGTGGAAGCCGTCGGGGCGGCGCTCGGTGAGGTAGAGGCCGAGGTTGAGTTTGGCGTTGGGAAACACGAGCATGAGCAGGGCGCAAGCCAAAGCCTGCGCCGCAAAGGTACTTTTGTGCCGTGCCCGCTCCCGATTCTTTTTACGTCCGCCACGGCAAGCGCTTGCTCGACGTGGCCCTGGCCCTGCCGCTGCTCGCCCTTACGCTGCCATTGCTAGCCGGGGCCGCGGCGCTGGCGGCCGTGCAAAACCGTGGCCGGGTGCTGTTTCGGCAAGTGCGGCCGGGCTGGCACGGCCGCTTGTTTATACTCTACAAAATCCAAACCATGACCGATGGGCGCGATGCCGCCGGCCACCTCCTGCCCGACGCCGCGCGACTGCCCGCCCTGGGCCGCTGGCTGCGCGCCACCTCGCTCGATGAGCTGCCCCAGCTCTGGAACATCCTGCGCGGCGACCTGAGCCTAGTGGGCCCGCGCCCGCTGCTGCCCGAGTATTTGCCGCTGTACTCGCCCACCCAGGCCCGCCGCCACAACGTGCGCCCCGGCCTCACGGGCTGGGCCCAGGTAAACGGGCGCAACGCCATTTCCTGGGAAGAGAAATTTGCCTACGACGTCTGGTACACGGAAAACGTATCCTGGCGACTGGATATGAACATCTTGTGGCGCACCGCCGGGCGCGTGCTGCGCGGCAGCGGCATCACGGCCGCCGGGCAAGTCACCACGCTGGCCTTTCGGGGCACCCCTCCCCCTCCGCTTTCCCCGTAGATTATACCATGACCCAGTTATTTTTCTCCGAGTACGAAGAAGCCGAGTCCGGTATTCCGCTCGTCATCTTTGGCGCGGGCGGGTTGGGGCGCGAGGTGCTGCTGCTGGTCCAGCAGCTCAACGCCGCCACCGCTCCCGCGGCCTGGAACGTGCGCGGCTTCTACGACGACCACGCGCCGGCTACCGCTACCGTGGCCGGCCTCCCCTACCTGGGCACCAGCGCCGACCTGAACGCCACTCCCGAACCGCTGGCCGTGGCCGTGGCCGTGGGCAGTCCGGCCAGTCGCGCGGCGGTTGTGGCGCGCCTCACCTCCGGGCAGCTGTCGTTTCCGGTGCTGGTACACCCGCAAGTGGCCCTGGCGCCGCGGCAGCGCATCGCGGTGGGAGAAGGCAGCATCATTCAGCAGGGCTGCTTCCTGACCTGTGACATTACCCTGGGCCGCTTCGTACTGCTGAATCTCGGCTGCACAATCGGCCACGATGCCGTGCTGGGGGATTTTTCGTCCCTCATGCCGCACGCCAACGTGAGCGGCGCGACCCAACTGGGCGCGGGCACCTACCTCGGCACCAATACCACTGTTATTCAGGGAATTATAATCGGGGAAAACACCATCATCGGAGCTGGCGCCGTAGTCGTGCGCAACCTGCCCGCCAACATCACCGCAGTGGGAGTACCGGCGAAGGCAATTGGTTGTTAGTTGCTAGTTGCTGGTTGTCAGTCACTGAATATTGGTGCTGAGCCAACTGACAACTAACAATCAGCAACCGACGACTAACAACCGACAACTAAAAACTGACACCTAAATTTTAATGCATAGCCAAGACCACGACCGCCTGTTTCTCTCGCCCCCCCACCTGGGCCGCCACGAGATGAACTACGTGCACAAGGCGATTGAGGACAACTGGGTGGCTCCGGCCGGCCCAAACCTGAAGGGCTTCGAGGACGACATCTGCGGGGCGACCGGGGCGGCGCATTGCGTGGCGCTGTCGTCGGGCACGGCCGCCATTCACCTGGGGCTGATTTTGCTGGGCGTGGGGCCTGGCGATGAGGTGCTGTGCCCCTCGTTCACGTTCGTGGCCACGGCCAATCCCATTCTGTATCTGGGCGCCACCCCTGTCTTCGTCGACAGCGAGGTCGAGACCTGGAACATCTGCCCCGAGCGCCTGCGCGAAGCCATTGTGGACCGCCTGGCCCGAGGCAAAAAGCCCAAAGCCCTGCTGCTGGTGCACCTCTACGGCATGCCTGCTAAGATTACCGAAATCATGGCCATCGCGGCGGAATTTGGGCTGCCCGTGCTCGAAGACGCGGCCGAGGCCCTGGGTTCCTCCTTCAACAAACAGCCGCTGGGCAGCTTTGGAGACGTGGGGGTATTTTCCTTCAATGGCAATAAAATCCTGACCACCAGCGGCGGCGGGGCGCTGGTTACCAACGATGCCGCGCTGGCCCAGAAAACCCGCTTTCTCGCCACCCAGGCCAAGGACGACGCGCCCCATTACCAGCACTCCGAAGTGGGCTACAACTACCGCCTGAGCAATATCCTGGCGGGCATCGGCCGCGGCCAGATGGGCCTGCTGGACGAGCGGGTGAAGCGCCGCCGCGAAATATTTGCCTGGTACGAGGAGCACCTGGCCCACCTGCCGGGCCTCACCGTGGCCCTGGCGCCCGAGCCCGCCGGCAGCCGCTCCAACCGCTGGCTCACCACCATCCTCCTGAATGCCCCCGACCCAGCCGCCCCACCCCGGCCCGCCGTAACCCCCGAAACCGTGCGCTTGCAGCTCGAAACGCACAACATCGAGAGCCGGCCTCTTTGGAAACCCCTGCACCTGCAGCCGCTGTTCCAGACGGCGCCCATGTACGGCGGCGCGGTCTGCGCCGATTTATTTACCCGCGGCCTGTGCCTGCCCAGCGGCACCGCCATGGCCGACACGGAGCTGCGCCGCGTGGCCGGAGCCCTAGCTGAATGCTTCTAGCCGCTGGCCGCCAGCTCAGTCGGGCAGGCGGTAAGCGTCGGCTACAATCTGGTTGGCGCCCGTCTTGCGGGCGTCCGTGGGGCTGTCGAATACGATGAGCACGTGCTGGTCGTCGAGCAGGGCCATGCCTTCGGCTTTGTCCTGGCCGGCGGTGGGGCCGTGGCCGTGCGGCACGTCGAAGATGCGCTGGAGCTGCTTGCCGGGCACCAGGCTATCAGTGGCTTGCTGGGTAGCGTTGGGCCAGCAGTACACGGCAATGGTGCCGTCGAGGTCCATGGTGGGGCCGGCCAGCAGCAGCAGGTCGTGGCCCCGCAGGCGCAGCTCGCGCAGACCCATGCCGCCCAGGTCCAGAAAGTGCTTTTTGTAGTATTTTTCGGTGGCCCCCTCCACTTTACCCAGGCGCAGGCGGCCATGCTTGTCCTCTTCAAGGCGCAGCTCCAGCACCAGGGCCCAGCCGCGGAGCACGGGCCCGCGCAGGCCCACAAACACCTGGCCCTGCGTACTCACGGCCAGCCCTTCAATATCCAGCCCGTTGTCTTTGCCCGGAATCTCAACGAATGCCTTCAGGTGCGGGTCGTGCGCCAGCAGGTCGATTAGATCGTTGGTTTCGCCGTTGCCGTGCAGCTGGGCGGCTGTCAGTGTTGCCTTCTTTTCGGTGGGGTGCGGCGCCGTTTTGTGCAGCTCGTAATCGCCGGTTTCCGGGTTTAGCAGCAGGGGAATGCGGGCCAGCAGGTAGCGGTTGGGGTCGGCCACGGTCTTTGCCAGCTTCTTGATTTGCTTGGCCACGTCCTCATCCTTTTCATCGGGCTGCTTGCGCTTGGTGCCGTGCGAGCCCAACAGCCAGAGGTAGTGCCCGGCTTCGCCCATGCCTTCGATGTCAATTTCCACGTCGGCCCCGCCGGGCAAGTCCAGAAAAGCCCCCAGCTTGTAGGAGAAATGCTCGCCGTATTCATTGCCTCTAGTGCGCCGCAGGCGTTCCACGGTGGTGCGCTCATCGCAGCTCAGCCACAGGTTGTCGCCGGTGCGCAAGGTGGTAGATAACCCGTCGCGCACGTGCTTTTTGTCGGCGTTGAAACTAAGCTTGGGGTCGAAATGAAAGGTTTGGGGTTGGCGGCGCATATAAAAGGAAATTACCTATATCCGCCAAACAGCATATTGCCCGCGGGGTTTCGGTAGTGGCTGGCACTAGCCCTGGTTTTCCATCAACTGCCGGCTCAATGCTTCCTAAGAAAGCGCGTGCGCCAAATCGGCCAGCAGCTCCTCCACGGGCTCAATGCCCACGCTCAGCCGCACCAGTCCCACCGTGATGCCCAGGTCCGCCCGCTGCGCATCCGTCAGCGCCCGGTGCGAGGTGTAGAGCGGGTGCGAGCACGACGAATCCACGCCCGCCAGCGAGGGCGCAAACGGAAACCGCTGACTGCGCTGCATAAAACGGTTCACCACCGCGGCCTCGTCGGGCAGCCGGAACGAGAGCATCCCGCTAAAAAGCCCGTGCCCCTGCCCAGCCGCCAGCAAGTGCTCCGGGTGCGTGGGCAAGCCGGGATAATACACCGCCTCCACGGCCGGATGCACCTCCAGAAATTCCGCCACCTGCTGGGCGTTGTAGCTGTGAGCCGCCACGCGCAGCCGTAGGGTTTTCATGCCGCGCACGCTCAGCCAGCTCTCCATGGGGCTCAGGGTCAGGCCGAACACGGTACCGATTTGGCGCAGCCGCGCGGCGTCTTCCGGCGTGCGGGCCACCACGGCCCCAGCCGTCACGTCGGAATGGCCAGCCAGGTATTTGGTCACGCTGTGCAGCACCAAGTCGGCGCCGTGCGCCAGCGGCTTGGTAATTACGGGCGTGGCGAAGGTGTTGTCCACTACCAGCTTCACGCCGTGCCGGTGGCACTCCCCGGCAATGGCGCGCAGGTCCACCACGCGCAGCAGGGGGTTGCTCATCGTTTCGCAAAGCAGCAGCTTGGTTCGAGCCTGCACGTGGGATTTGAGGTCGTACAGCTCCTCAAACGGCACGTAGCTCACGCTTATTCCCAGCCGCGACAGCTCCAGATTTAGCAACGCCGCCGAGCCGCCGTAGATGTCGGCGGCGCATAGCACGTGGTCCCCGGCCTGGCAGTAGGTCATCAGGGCCGCGAAAATGGCGGCCATGCCCGAGCCCGTGGCCAGGGCGCCGGCGCCGCCTTCCCAGTGGTTCACGGCCGTGGCCATCTCGTCGGAATTGGGGTTGCCATTGCGCGAGTACAGGTAGCGGCTGCCGGGCTCGTCAAAGTACTGCTGCACCGCGTCCAGGTCGTCGAACTTGAAAACGGAGGTTTGGTAAATCGGGGTGATTTTGGGATGGATAGCCGTTGGGTTCATAAAGGCAGCGAGTGGGAATAGGTGCGGCAAAGGTCGGCAACGGCGCCCAGCTTCGCCACTAGCTGATTTTGGCTTCCATCGCCCGCCGGTTTTCGCGCCGAAACACCTCCATCAACACCAGAAAGTAGGATAACAGCAGCGGCCCAATCACCAGCCCAATCAGGCCAAACATCTCCACCCCCAGCACCAGCCCCACCAGCGTCACCAGCGGGTGAATGTCGCCCATGCGCTTTGCCAGCATGATGCGCAGGAGGTTGTCCACGTTGATAATCACGATAAACCCCACCAGCAAAATGCCGACGGCCTTGCCGCTTAGTCCCTGCGAAAACTGGTACAGCGCCGCCGGCCCCCAGACAAGCGGGGTGCCCAACACCGGCAAAAACGCCATAAAAAACGCCACCACGCCCCAGAACAACGGGTCGGGCACGTCAAAAATCCACAGCGTTAGCCCGGTCAAAACGCTTTGCACCATCGCCACCAACACCTGCCCCAGCACGTTGGCGTTCACGTTATTTTTCAGCGACTCGCCTAGCTCCTCCAGCGTGTCGTTGCGGAAAGGCAGGTACCGGTGCAGGCCCAGCATGAAGTAGGTTTCCTGCATAAACAGGTAGTACATCGTGAACAGCATCAGCCCCACCACCACCAGAAAGTTGAGCGCGCTGCTCGCCAGCGTGGGCACCCAGCTGCTCACCCTGGCGGCGCCCTGCAGCAGTAGCTGCCGCACATTCAGCTGCTCCGTGATGGTGAATCCCGTGGCGTTCTCCACTTTGTGCAGCACGTCCAGTATCCGTTCGGGGTGCCGGGCAAACGTCACGAGCCGCTCCAGCAGCAGGGAGCTCAGGGCGTAGAACGGCACCACCAACACCACCACCGTCACCAGCAGAATGGCTATGGTCACGAGGCGGTGGTTCCATTTGCGGTGGTGCACCAGCGCCACCCACCACGGCCGGAACACCACAAACAAGATGCCCGCCGCTAAAAACGCCGTCAGATACTGCGCCAGCCCCACCACCATCAACCCGGCCAGGCTCACGAGCGAGACCACCAGCAGCACGTAGCGCTGCCGGGGCGTGTAGATGTTTTCGACGTATGCGAAGGGCTTGGGTGGTCTGTGCATGGCAAAAAAATTAACAGAGTCCCGGCGCGCCGCTACCTGAGGGCCCTGCCGTAGAGGCTACAACGCAAAAAAGCCGTTCCTGCCAGGCAAGAACGGCTTTTTAAAACATAAATCGCAACCGCGCAGCGCAGTTAAGGCTCGTTTGCAATTACGCCACGACGCCCTCAGCCAGCACTATCACGTTGTTGCGCAGTACTTCCACCACGCCGCCCTCAATGCGAATGGCCTCACGGCCGGTCGCGCCGGTCAGGGTAACGTTACCGGCCTTCAAGGCGGCAATCATCGGGGCGTGGTTGTTCAGCACTTCAAACAAGCCATCGGCACCCGGAAACTGGGCCGATGTCACTTCGCCTTCGAATACCTTGCGGTCGGGGGTGATGATTTCTAGGTGCATAGTTTTATTAAAATGTCAGGCTAATAAAGAACGTCATGCTGAGCTTGCCGAAGCATCTCTACCGCGTAACTAATCAATTTTAGTATTGTGGTAGAGATGCTTCGGCAAGCTCAGCATGACGTTCCGCTTACCAATTACCGGGCTTCCGCAATCAGCTTCTCGCCTTTCGCCACGGCATCCTCAATGGTACCCACCAGGTTGAAGGCCGCCTCGGGGAGGTGGTCGTACTTGCCGTCGATGATTTCGTTGAAGCCGCGGATGGTGTCCTTGATGTCAACGAGCACTCCTTGCAGGCCGGTGAACTGCTCAGCCACGAAGAAGGGCTGCGACAGGAAGCGCTGCACCCGACGGGCGCGGTTTACTACCTGCTTGTCCTCTTCGGAGAGTTCATCCATGCCCAGAATGGCGATGATGTCCTGCAATTCCTTGTAGCGTTGCAGAATCTCCTTCACGCGCTGGGCGGTGTCGTAGTGCTCAGCACCCAGCACGTCGGCCGACAGAATGCGCGAAGTCGAGTCCAGCGGGTCCACGGCGGGGTAAATGCCGAGTTCAGCAATTTTGCGGCTCAGTACCGTGGTGGCGTCCAAGTGGGCAAAAGTGTTGGCCGGAGCCGGGTCCGTCAAGTCATCAGCAGGCACATATACGGCCTGCACCGAGGTAATGGAACCGCGCTTGGTGGAGGTAATACGCTCCTGCATGGCACCCATTTCGGTGGCCAGCGTGGGCTGGTAACCCACGGCCGAAGGCATCCGGCCCAGCAGAGCCGACACTTCCGAACCCGCCTGCGTGAAGCGGAAGATGTTATCGATAAAGAACAGGATGTCGCGGCCGGCACCAGTGCCGTCGCCATCGCGGAAGCTTTCGGCAATGGTCAGACCCGACAGGGCCACGCGAGCGCGGGCTCCGGGAGGCTCGTTCATCTGGCCGAACACCAGCGTAGCCTGCGACTTGAGCAGCTCCTTCTCGTCTACTTTCGACAAGTCCCAGCCACCGGCTTCCATCGAGTGCTTAAACTCCTCGCCGTAGAGAATGATGTTGGATTCGATGAATTCGCGCAGCAAGTCGTTGCCCTCACGAGTACGCTCGCCCACGCCGGCAAACACCGACAGGCCTTCGTAAGCCTTGGCCACGTTGTTCACCAACTCCATGATGAGCACGGTTTTGCCCACGCCGGCACCGCCGAAGAGACCAATTTTACCGCCCTTTACATAAGGAGCCAGCAAGTCAATCACCTTGATGCCGGTGTAGAGGATTTCCGACGACGTGGCCAAGTCCTCAAACGCCGGGGGCAAGCGGTGAATGGGCAGCGGGCCGTCCGACTTGGGCTGGGGAATGCCGTCGATGGCCTGGCCAATTACGTTAAACAGGCGACCTTTCACGCCTTCGCCCGTTGGCATCGACATGGGGGCGCCCAGGTCGCGCACGATGGCGCCACGAGTCAGGCCCTCGGTCGAGTCCATGGCGATGGTCCGAACCCGGTCCTCGCCCAAGTGCTGCTGGCACTCCAGTACGACCACCTGGCCGTTGTCTTTGGTGACTTCGAGCGCGTCGAGGATGTTAGGCAGCTTCGTGTTTTCACCCGCGAAGCTCACGTCCACTACGGGGCCGATGACCTGGGTGATTTTGCCGGTATTCGCCATTGAGGTGTATTTATAAGAAAGATGATGCGTTTTTCAGGCCGCAAAATTACGGCAGAAGCGTGGCTTTTCCAACCCGTGCCCGATTCGGCCTCCGGCGTGCGTTTAAACCATCCTGAGCAACATTACCCCATGAAAATCAGGCAGAAAAGCAAATTTTGAGGCTTTCGCCGGCAGGGCGGCGCAATTTTCTAGCAAAAATATTTCAACAAATACTTGCCTCGAATTTTTCCGGTAGTACATTTGCAGTCCCAAACGGCACGTAGCCCAATGGGAAATTGTCCGATGGTGTAACTGGCAACACGCTTGATTTTGATTCAAGAAAGTCCAGGTTCGAGCCCTGGTCGGACAACGACAAAGCTCGAATAAACGCAAGGCGCTGGCTTCTCCAAATTTCCGGAGTGGTCAGCGCCTTTCGCTTTTTCCAGTTCGCCCCGTGCGGTAAGTTTTAGCTGGCCGTGGCGAGCCACCCAGTAGTTCATTAACCTACGGCAAGCAGAAGCTTGCCGCACAAAATCTGCACCTTCCCCAATGAAACAGGTCAAGATATTCGCCGGCAGCGCGTCCCGCGCCCTCGCCGAAAATATTGCTGCCGCCTACGGCACTCCCCTCGGCGCCCTCAGCCTCCAGCGCTTCGCCGACACCGAAATGGGCCCCAGCTTTGACGAGAGCGTGCGCGGCTGCGAGGTGTTCCTTATCCAAAGCACCTTCCCGCCCTCCGAGCACCTCATGGAGCTCATGTTGATGGTGGACGCCTGCAAGCGCGCCTCGGCCCACAAGGTCAATATCGTGATGCCCTACATGGGCTATGCCCGCCAGGACCGCAAAGACAAGCCGCGCGTGAGCATCGGGGCCAAGGTGGTGGCCAACATCATCCAGAGCGTGGGCACCGACCGCATGATGACCGTTGACCTGCACGCCGGCCAGATTCAGGGCTTTTTCGACCTTCCCGTCGACCACCTGGACGGGGCCACCGTGCTGGCGCCCTACATCAAGTCGCTGAACCTCGAAAACCTGATTTTCGCCTCGCCCGACGTAGGCGGCGTGGTGCGTACCCGCGCTTTCGCCAAGAAATTCGGGGCCGAGATTGTGGTCTGCGACAAGATGCGCCTGCGGGCCAACGAAATTGCCTCCATGCAGGTCATTGGCGATGTGAAGGGCATGGACGTGGTGTTTGTTGACGACATGGTGGACACGGCCGGCACCATTTGCAAAGCCGCTGAGCTGGTGATGGAGCGCGGCGCCAAATCCGTTCGCGCCGTGGTCACGCACCCGCTGCTGAGCGGCCCGGCCCACGAACGCATCCGCAACAGCGTGCTCACCGAGCTGATTACGACCGACACCATTCCGCTGCGCCAGGAAAACGAGAAAATTCACGTCATTACCCTGGCTCCGCTCTTTGCGCAGGCCATCCGCAACGTGGTGACGCACGAGAGCATCAGCTCGCTGTTTGTGTAGCGCTGGCTGTCATTGCGAGGATGAAGGGCGAAGCAATCCGCTGCGCTTCACTCACTATGCCAGACGTTAGCTTTTAATTTCCAATCCGTTCCCGTACCTTTGCGGCCCGTTTGCCTCCAATTATGGCGGCAAACGGGTCATTTTTTATCTTCAAAAAACACTTTTTATGAAAAGCCTCGAGATTGTAGGGTTTAAAAGAGCGAATCTCGGTAAGACTGAGGCCAAGGCATTGCGCCTGGACGCTCAGGTACCGTGCGTGTTGTATGGCGGCAAGGACACCGTGCACTTCTCCGTGCCCGCTATCCTATTCCGCGAGTTGTTGTACACGCCGGAGGCGCACATCGTGGACCTGAACGTGGAAGGCACCCTGTACAAAGCCATTGTGCAGGACTCCCAGTTTCACCCCGTGAACGAAATGCTCCTCCACGTTGACTTCCTGGAATTGGAAGAAGGCAAAGAGGTAAAAATGGACATCCCTGTGAAGTACGTAGGCGTTTCGCCCGGCGTACTAGCCGGTGGCAAGCTAGTGAGCAAGCTGCGCAAAGTGCGCGTGCGCGCTACGATGGACAACCTCCCCGACTACGTGGAAGTGAACATCAGCGGCATGGAGCTGGGCAAATCCATCAAGGTAGGTGCCGTGGAGCCGAAGGGCTACACCATCCTGACCAATGTGGAGGCTCCCATCGCCACCATCACCATCCCACGTGCGCTGAAAGGCGAACTGGCCGCTAGCAAGTAAATCGCTGATTTTTAAACTGATTAATCGTGATTTCGCTGATTTCGGCAGTCCGGTGAAGTCATTCGGAAAAGGCGCTTCTCACGAGGCGCCTTTTTCTTTGTGAATGAGGCAAAAGAAGACTATCTAATTCCGCCGTGCATCAGCTAAATCACGGTTAATCAGCACTAATCAGCGATGAAGTTTCTGGTTCTCTGCCTGGGCAACATTGGCCCCGAATACGCCGACACCCGCCACAACATCGGGTTCATGGTAGCCGATTATCTGGCCGCCAAATTTGATGCGCCCCGTTTTGAAATTGGCCGCCACGCCTTCGTCACCGAATTCAAGCACAAAGGCCACGCCTACACGCTGGTGAAGCCCACCACCTACATGAACCTGAGCGGCAAGGCCGCCGCGCACTGGCTGGCCACGCTCAAAATTCCCGTGGAAAACATGATTGTGGTAACCGACGACCTAGCCCTGCCCTTCGGCAAATTGCGCCTGAAAGGCCAGGGCTCCGCCGGCGGCCACAATGGTCTGAAGGACATTCAGGCCACCTTGAGCACCGACGTGTACGCCCGGCTCCGCTTTGGCGTGGACGCTAACTTCCCCAAAGGCCGGCAGGTAGATTATGTATTAAATCCGTTTTCGGCGGATGAATTAATTGAATTGCCGACGCGGATTGAAAAATCCGCTGATGCGATATTAGCCTTTGGTTCGATGGGCCTGGAACGGGCTATGAATGTGGTGAATGTGAAGTAGGCATTTTCTTTTAACTGGTGCTATTTTAAAACAGAAAATCCTGATTCATTGCTGAGTCGGGATTTTCTGTTTTAAAATAGCACCAGCAGGTTGCTTGCTGTAAGCGGAAGGACAGCCGAATCCGGCTACACTACGCCGCTGCCGTTGCGCACGGCTTTGCTGGGCTGCATGAGCGCGAGGCTGCGTCGGCATTCTCGGCCATCAGAAGCATGCCCTGGCTTTGGATGCCTTTGATTTCGCGGGGTGCCAGGTTGAGCAGCACTTGTACCTGCTGGCCAATCAGGGCTTCGGGAATAAAATGCTCGGCGATGCCGCTCACAATGGTGCGCTGCTCCAGGCCCAGGTCGATGGTCAGTTTCAGCAGCTTTTTGGTTTTGGCCACTTTTTCGGCGGCGACAATGGCTCCTACGCGCAAATCCATTTGCCCGAATTCATCAAAGGACACGTCGGCTTTGGCGGGCGCAACGGGCGTATTGGCCAGCTGATTCTCCTTTTTGGTATCGAGCAGCTTTTGCACCTGCGTTTCAACGGTGGCGTCTTCAATTTTGGCGAAAAGCAGCGCGGCTTCGCGCAATTGGTGTCCGGCCGGCAGCGCATCGGTATGGCCCGCGCTGGCCCAGTTACCTAGTTTCATATTGAGCATATTGGCTAGTTTCTGGGCCGACTCGGGCAGGAAAGGCTCTAACAAGGGAGCCAGGGCTGCAGCAATTTGTAATGCCACGTGCAATACCGTACCGGTGCGGGCCACGTCGGTTTTGATGAGGTGCCAAGGCTGGGTTTCGGCCAGGTATTTATTGCCCAGACGCGCCAGATTTAATACTTCGGCCAGCGCATCGCGGAACCGGTAATTTTCTATTAGCTCGCCAATTTTAGCAGGAAATGCAGCGAGTTGCGCAAATGCATCCTGGTCGATGGCCGTTAATTCGCCGAGTGCGGGCACTTTGCCTTCAAAGAATTTGTGCGTGAGCACGGCGGCGCGGTTCACAAAATTGCCCAAAGTGGCCACCAGTTCGTTGTTGTTGCGCGCCTGAAAATCTTTCCAGGTAAAATCGTTGTCTTTGTTTTCGGGTGCATTGGCGCACAGCACATAGCGCAATACATCGGCCTGACCGGGAAAATCCTGCAAATATTCGTGCAGCCACACGGCCCAATTGCGCGACGTGCTGATTTTATCGCCTTCCAAATTTAGAAACTCGTTGGCGGGCACGTTATCCGGCAGAATAAATTCGCCGTGCGCTTTCAGCATTACCGGGAAAATAATACAGTGGAAAACGATGTTATCTTTCCCTATGAAATGTACGAGTTTAGAGCCCGCGTCTTTCCAATACAATTCCCATTCCTCCGGGAAGGCTTCTTTGGTGGCCGAGATATAGCCAATAGGCGCATCAAACCACACGTAGAGCACTTTACCCTCGGCACCGGGCACTGGCACGGGCACGCCCCAATCGAGGTCGCGCGTGACGGCGCGGGGGTGCAGGCCCTGGTCAATCCACGATTTGCACTGGCCGTATACGTTGGTTTTCCAATCGTGCTTGTGGCCTTCAATTATCCATTCGCGCAGCCAGGGCTCGTATTGGTCGAGCGGCAGGAACCAGTGCTTGGTGTCGCGCAGAACGGGGTGCGCACCGCTAAGCATGCTGCGCGGACTGATTAACTCCGTGGGGCTGAGCGATGTGCCGCAACGCTCGCACTGGTCGCCGTAGGCGTTTTCGTTGCCGCAATTGGGGCACGTGCCCACAATGTAGCGGTCGGCTAGAAATTGCTGGGCCTGCTCGTCGAAATACTGTTGCGTGGTTTGCTCAATAAACTGGCCCGCGTCGTTCAACTTGGTGAAAAACGCACTGGAAACCTTCGCGTGCGTGGCCGACGAAGTGCGCGAATACACGTCGAACGACACATTAAAGTCCCGAAATGAGTCGCGAATCAGGGCGTGGTATTTGTCAACGACCTGCTGCGGGGTAGCGCCTTCTTTCTGGGCCCTGATGGTAATTGGAACGCCGTGTTCGTCGGAGCCGCAGATAAATTTCACGTCGCGACCAGCGGAGCGCAAGTAGCGGGCGTAAATATCCGCAGGCAAGTACACGCCTGCCAAATGCCCAATGTGTACCGGGCCGTTGGCGTAGGGCAAAGCAGCTGTAACTGTGTAACGTTTAGGAAGAAGCGACATGAGTAATAGAGAAAAGAAACAGAAAACAAGCCCCTGTTTTCAATATAATTAAGAAAACACTACGCCGGAATTTGACCGATGCGCAAGAAAAAAACAAGAGAAAAAACGGTTGTGTATCAACAAAAAACAAAGCAAACCGTTTGATACTTAATTCGTTTTATATTTGAGTACAATGAATTAATATTCTCGCTTAGAAAGCAAGCATTAGTTCACGTTGAACCCTTCACCAACCATTCTTTCTAATGAAAAAACCTGCTTCTCCGAAAAAGACAGAAAAACGCGCGAAATATACGCCCGAAGAAAAGTCGGTTCGTAAATCAGCAAAAAAAGCTGGCCGTGCCGCTACTCTCCTGAACGACGACCGTGCCGATAACAAGGCCTCGCAGAAGAAAACGCTGAAAACGGCTGCAAAGCAACTGCAAAAAGAGCTGAACAACCGCATGAAAGAAGTGGTGACTCGCATTCGCAAAGAAACGAAGGCCAAGCTGAAGGAAGTGGTAAAGGAAGCAACCCGCCGTCTCGACGGCGACACGGAGCGCATGTTTGAGCAAGCCCTGCACACCATTGTGCGGCACTACGATTCCGTAGCAGGCAGCTCAGCCAGCGCCGACAGCGCCCCCGCGAGCACCGGCGCCGAAGCCGGCAGCAGTGCCCCCACCAGTAGCCGCAAAAAAGGCCAAACCCTGAACAAGGACGGCACCCCGCGCAAAACCCGCGCCACTGATTCCGCTCCGAGTAGCCGTCGGCGGTATCAATGGCGTTGCCGCCACCGGCTACAAAGGCGTCGAGCACAGCAAAGGAAGTGGCTTCGTCGATGGTCCAGCCGAAGA
>NZ_MDZB01000115.1 GCF_001816145.1 Hymenobacter lapidarius
GGCCGCAAGAGCCAATAGCCCGTAAAATTACGGCCCTGCTAGACTGGTTTATTCGACAACTTACTTATTATCAATTCCCTAAAATAGTAGGGTAGAGTGGTAAACCACTTATCCCCCATTGCATGCGCCAACTGCTCCTTCTATTGCTTGTCTTGCTGTTCGCGGAATGCCCTTCCTGGGTACGGGCCCAGGTGAAGGCCCTTCGCTTCGGCCAGGTGATTGACGGCCGGGGCCGGGTCATTCCCAACGCCGTGATTCTGGTTAAGGCCGACCGCATCGTGGCCGTGGGTCCCGAGAAAGACGTGGTTATCCCCGCCACTGCCGAAATCCTGGACCTGCGGGCGTACACGGCCATTCCCGGGCTCATCGATGCGCACACCCACCTGACTTTTTATTGGGATAAAGCGCCCGGTACCACCCCGTGGCAACAACTGGGCATGCTGGGGCCGGCCGTAACGGTGTTTCTGGCCCAGGAAAACGCTCGAAAAACGCTGGAAACCGGCGTCACCACCGTTCGCGACCTGGGTTCCTCGGACAATATGGACCTGGCCATGCGCGCGCTCATCAACCGGGGTGCCATGCACGGGCCGCGCATGCTGGTGGCCGGCAACGGCCTGCACATCAGCAGCTCGCCCTACAAAGCGGGGGCCGTGCCCGACCCCGGGCAGTGCGACGGCGTGGCCGAGGTGCAGCGCGTGGCCCGGCAGCAGCTGGCGGCCGGCGCCGACTGGATTAAAATGTACGGCTCGACCGGCAGCGACCAGGACGTGACCGGGTTTCAGACCTTTGGCTACGAGGAGATGAAAGCTGCCGCCGACGTGGCGCACCGCGCCGGCAAGCGCATCGCCATCCATTCGTACGGCCCCGACGGCGCCCGCGACGCGGTGCGGGCCGGCACCAATACCGTGGAGCACGCCATTGACCTGGACGACGCCACGCTGGCCGCCATGGCCCGGCAAGGCACCATCTACGTGCCCACCGTGGAGCACAACCGCTACTACATCGCCCACCGGGCCGAGTACGGCTACGATTCGACCGTGGTGGCCGGCCTGAACCAGTACGTGGCCAAAAACTTTGAGACCTTGAAGCGGGCCGTTAAAGCCCGCGTGAAAATTGCCATGGGCTCGGATGCCGTGTTCACGGGCTTCGGCGAGAATACCCGCGAACTGGCCTGGTTCGTCAAAGCCGGCATGAGCCCGGCGCAGGCCCTGCGCACGGCCACGGGGACCGGGGCCGAAATGCTGGGCATGGAGGGGTCCTTGGGCGCCCTCGTGCCCGGCTATTACGCCGACATCGTGGCCGTCGAAGGCGACCCACTCAAAGATATCAACGTGGTCATCGACCACGTGAAGTGGGTGATGAAGGCCGGTCAGGTGGAAGTGAACCACACGACTCCAGCAGTTTCTGCCACCCAGCGGTGAAGCAGCCCAAGTGGGCTGAAACCACGTTCTCGCCAGCTGCTTGTTTGCTTGCCAAACCACTCCCCAACGGCGTGGTGGCGAAATAAAATGCCCGGCAAGTCTTTCCAAACAAAGGCGGCTCGGCAGGCATGCTGTATCTGGTGAGCAGCGACACGAGCCTGAGCCAGCCCCAGTCAACGACAATTTGCCTAAAACCGTGGAAACCCGTATCAAGGGTTTAGGCGTCGAAGAATACCACAAATCCCTCAAACAGAATGCTTCTATGGGCAAAGCGCCCACCAAAAAAACGATACTCAAGTCAACCATTTCTTTGCCGCCATCTTGGCCCACACCAAGTTAGACGTGTTCAAACTCCGCTGCGGAATGGGCAATTTTTGCTTAAAAGCGCAACTCTGGTTGGCGTGCCTGAAAGCCATGAACCAGGAATTAGCCCGAATCGCCGCGTAACATCAGCTAATAATCGGTAATCAAGAATTGGGGCTTTCGCAATGTGCGGCTGGCGCATACCATCAGCTGCTAATTGAGCATGTGAAGATTGCCCTAATGCGAGCTGGCAACGTATACGCGAAACCAAGCTTGGATTGCCCTCTTTGCATTCTTAATTCTCAATTACTACTTAAAAACAGTGTCCGACACTCATCAACCTGAACAACCCGCCGCCACTGGTTCGGGGCCGTGGCTGGAGCGGCGCTACTTTATCGACGTGGCCCGGCCGCGCCGTACGCCGGCTCAGCTCATGGCCGAAGTCCAGGCCGATGTGGCCCGATTCGCGCCCGAGCTGCTGGCCAATTTCAAGAAAAAGGAAGGCTGCGAAAGCGGCTTGCGTGTGGGCGAGGAATTTGAAATCACCATCCTCGGCCCCTGGAACGGGTGCGTGCGCGTGACTGAAGTCGGCGCCACGTTCTTCGAGTTTATCACCCTCGAAGGCCACCCCGAGGCGGGCCGAATTCATTTCGAAGCGCATTACTTGGACGAGTCGCCCGAGGTGCTGCGCTTTGAAATCCGCTCGCGGGCCCGCTCCCGCGATGGGCTGGTGGCCTTCGCCTACAACACCACCGGCATCGGCAAGCGCGTGCAGGAAGCCACCTGGGTTGAGTTCTGTCGGCGCGTGGCGGCGGCCGGCGGCGGCCAGGCCCTGGGCGACGTTACCGTGGAAACCATCACCAAAGACGAAAGCGGCACCCATGACCACGAGCGCCACGCGTAGCACTGCCGGGCACGGCCCGGTTGCGCCGCCGCTGTGGGAGCAGCAGCGCGCCCGCTTGGAGGCCTACGCCAACACCGAAGTCAACTACGATTTCAGTCGCCAGAGTGAGTACACCACTGCCACCGGCTGGCGCCTGGACGACTACGAAGCCGACCTGCCCGCCGAAGCGCCCGGCCCGCCCGCCGCGGCCGGCTCCTTCGCGGCGGCGCAGGATGTGCTGCGACGCTACGCCTTCCCGCCGCCCGACCTGATTACCGGTATTTTTACGCCCGACGGCCCGCTAGAAAAGCGCGTCATGGTGCTGCGGGCGCAGTTCCTGTTCTTTAAATTCTACTTCGGCGTGCGGGTGAGCGGCGTGACCGATGAGGCCGCCCGTGACACGCCCCACGGCCCTGCCGGGCCGGAACCCGAGCGGGTGTGGGGCTACGGCTACCGCACCCTCGAAGGCCACTTTGAGCGCGGCCAGATTGACTTCACCATCCACAAAAACCTGAAAACCGGTGCGGTGCAATTTCGCATCCACGCCGTGTCGCAGTCCGGCCAGATTCGCAACCCCTTCTATTGGATTGGTTTCAAGCTGTTTGGGCGCATGCTGCAGCGCAAGTTTGCCCGCGAGTCGTTGAAGCGAATGCGGGCCTTGGTAGACGCCGCGCTAGCGGAAGGCGCGCCCGCCGTTCTTCCCGCTACGGTTGCAACTGCCTGAGAGGCCGGTTAATGAAATAGGCGCTTTTCAGCCCAGAACGTGCCGAACGGAAACACAGACGCCACCAAGGCCAGGGCCGTTTTCCCAAACGACCACCGGTACTGAATGGCCACCTGAATGACCAGCAGCACGTACACCACAAACAGCACGCCGTGCGCCATGCCCACGTAGCGCACCGCCGCAGGCTGCCCCGCCAGGTACTTCAGCGGCATGGCAACGCCGAGCAATACCAACAACGAAACTCCTTCCAGAAAACCAACCAGCCGCAGGCGGCCCAGCGAGGTGAGAAACAAACGACCGGGGGTGAGAGACATAGCGTAAGACAGTAGATAAGGCCGCAAAGGTACCCCGCGCTTTTCGCCGCTGTCCCGTAAACCTTACCCAACCGGTGCGGTTAGCCCAGTTGCTGCCGGCCGGTATTTCCGAAGGCCAAGGCTGCCGGCCAGCTTCTCCATTTTAATATTCGACATTCCTAATTTTCTTCTGATGCTTCCTACTAAAGCTTACGCGGCCCCGGCCGCCAGTGTGCCCCTGGCGCCTTTCGATTTTGAGCGCCGCGACGTGGGCGCGCACGATGTTCTCATTGACATTCAATTCTGTGGCGTGTGTCATTCCGACCTGCACCAGATTCGCGACGAGTGGGGCGCGGGCATCTTCCCAATGGTACCCGGCCACGAAATCGTGGGCCGCGTGACTCAGGTGGGCGCCCACGTGAAGAACTTTAAAGTGGGGGACCTGGCCGGCGTGGGCTGCATGGTGGACTCCTGCCGCACCTGCCCCAGCTGCCAGGACGGCCTGGAGCAGTACTGCGAAACCGGCATGGTGGGAACCTATGCCGGCACCGAAAAGGAAACCGGCCGCCCCACCTACGGCGGCTACTCCAGTCAGATTGTAGTAGACGAAAAGTACACCCTCAAGGTATCGGAAAAGCTGGACCTGGCCCGCGTGGCGCCGCTGCTCTGCGCCGGCATCACCACCTACTCGCCCCTGCGGCAGTGGAACGTGGGCGCCGGCCACCGCGTGGGCGTGATGGGCCTGGGCGGCCTGGGCCACATGGCCGTGAAGCTGGCCGCCGCCATGGGTGCCGAAGTCACGGTGCTCAGCACCTCGCCGGGCAAGGAAGCCGATGCCAAAGCCCTGGGTGCCCACAAGTTTGTGGTGACCAAAGACAAGGAGCAGCTGAAGTCGGTGAGCAACTACTTCGACTTCATCATCAACACCGTGTCGGCCCCGCTCGACCTGGCTTCTTACCTGAACCTGCTGCGCCGCGATGGCACCATGATTTTGCTGGGCGTGCCGCCCGAAGCCCCGCAGGTCCACGCCTTCAACCTGATTGGCAAGCGCCGCCGCATCGCCGGCTCGCTCATCGGCGGCATTGCCGAAACCCAGGAAATGCTGGACTTCTGCGCCGAGCACAACATCATGTCCGACATCGAGCTGATTGACATCAAGGACATCAACGAAGCCTACGAGCGCATGCTGAAAGGCGACGTGAAGTACCGCTTCGTGATTGACCTGGCCACATTGAACTAAGGCTTGAGCGTCGTCCAGTTTTTATAAAAGAAGCCCCGTGCAGTAATGCGCGGGGCTTCTTTGTTTGTGCTGGCGTGATGGCAGCAGGGAGTGGCCGGGCTACACCGTCGCAATGCGCATCGTGGGCACGGCAGGCCAGGGCGTGGCCGTCACCTGCACGGCGTCCCACAGGGTTTTTTGGCCGGTGTAATGCAGGAATATCCGGGCTGTGGTGATGATGTCTTTTTCGCAGTACGCCACGATGCGAGCCAGGTCCTTTTCTATCCAATAGGTATGGGCTACCTGCGAGCCGTTGATATCGTCTTTGGGCGAGGGAATGCCGAATAGGCCGGCCAGTAGGGCCAGCGTGATGTGGCCTTTGTTGTCGCCGAATTTCCACAGCTCCATGGTGTCGAGCAGGTGGGGGAGGTCCCAGGGCCGGTGACCGGCAATGTCGAGTATGGGCGGAATGTCCTGCCCGCAAATCAGCATGCGGCGGCCCAGGTAGCCGTAGTCGAACTCGCGGCCGTTGTGGGCGCACAGGAAGTAGCCGTCGGGGCCGGCCGTGTCGAGCTTGGCATACCGACTGGGGCCGTAGGGAGCGTAGCGCTGCAGGAAGTTACCAAAACCGCGCAGTACCTCGCACTCATCGTCGTCGGCAAACGACTTGGTGCGGAATTCCAGGGTGTCGTCCTTCAGCAAGCGGAAGAAGCCCACCGAGATGCACACCACCTTGCCGAACTCGGCGTAGAGGCCGCCGTTGGCAAACAGTTCTTCGTGGGTTTGGCCGTCGGCCAGCTCGCGGGCGTGGCGCTTCTCGCAAAATTTTTTCCAGAGCGGCTGGTGCGTGGCCGGCAGCTCGGCGTGGGTGGCGTGGCCCGGCACGGTTTCAATACCGACGAAGAAAACGCGGGTCAGGTCAACGTGGCGGAGAATATTCATGGGTAGCAACAAAGAAGAACCGCTATGAAGGTAGGGCCTGCCGCGCCCGCCACCCAAATTCTGCGGTGTAAACCCGGCGGATTCGCGGCCGGGCCGTTCCTTTGTGGCGCGGCCCAAATCAGGGGTTGAGGCGCCTCAAACCCTAAATCGGGGCGGTAAGTCGGAGTCGGAAGCGGGGGCAGACCTTTGCCTCGGCTTCTTCCAATAACTACAGAGTTGAACAATAATAGGAGGCCGTGCTTCGCTATATAGCTGTTCGCGCATTAGCTGAGCTGATTTGAACTGGCCGGCTAAAATGTAGCGCGTGCGCCATGCAACGACGACTGGATTTTCTGCCTCTTTTCAACACATTTCCTTCTTTTCAACACCCTTTCTGCTTCCTTCTGCACATGACTTACCCTTACCGCTTGCTGCTGGCGCTGCTGCTGACCGCGCCTGTTCTCACTACCCCGGTTTGGGCGCAACAGCCGGCATTGCCGGCCGCGCCGCCAGCGGGCACCGGCTCCATCACGGGCGTGGTGCTCGACTCGCTGAACCGCCAGCCAGTGCCCTATGCCACGGTGGTGCTATTGCCCCCCGCGCCCAATGACAAGGCCATTACCGGTATTGCGGCCGATGACAACGGCCGGTTCACCTTCACTAAGCTGGTGGCGGGGCCGGCGCGGCTGCGCGTGAGCTACGTGGGCTACGGCACCCAAACGCGGGCCGTCACCATCACGGCGGGGGCCACCGATGCGGGCACGTTCCGGCTGCCCACGGCCGGCACGGCGCTGGCTGAGGCGCTGGTCATCGGCACGAAGCCGGTGGTGGAGGTGCGGCCCGACCGCATCATCTACAACGCCGAGCAGGACGTGACCAATACCGGCGGCACCGCGGCCGATGTGCTGCGCAAAGCCCCGCTGCTGGCCGTGGACGGCGAAGGCAACGTGAAAATGCGAGGCTCCGGCAACTTCAGGGTGCTGGTGAACAACAAGCCCTCGCCCACGATGGCCGCCAACCTGGCCGATGCCCTGAAAAGCATCCCGGCCGACCAGATTAAAAGCGTCGAAATCATTACCACGCCGCCGGCCAAGTACGACGGCGAGGGCACGGCCGGCATCATCAACATCGTGCTGAAAAAAGGGGTGGACCGCGGCGTGAACGGCCGGGTGGGTGCCTCGGGCGGCAACCGGGACGCCAACACCAACGCGTCGCTCAATTTCAAGAAGGGCAAATTTGGCTTCACCTCCTCGGCCAGCGTGGGCCGGTGGTTTGGGCCCAACCAGTTTGAACGGGTACGGAATGGCCTCCTGGACGCCTCCACGCTCACTCAAAGCAGCAAGGGCCGCAACAACGGCGGCTACTACTACGGCACCCTGGGCCTCGACTACGACGTGAGCGAGCGCCAAAGCTTTTCGCTGGCCGGCTCGCTGAACGGCTACGGCGGCGAAAGCACCAACGCGCTGCTGAGCCGTTTCGGGGCGTCCAACCCCGCGCAGAACAGCCTGTTCTTCCGCAATACCGACAACCTGTTTTCCGGCCTCAACGCCGAGGTAACCGGCACGTACACCCAGACCTTTGCCCAGGCCCGCCGCGAATGGAGCGTGCTGGGCCAGTACTCGCGCAACGACAACACCTTTGGCTACGACTACGACCAGTTTGAAAACTCCATGGTGCCGCTGGAGAGCACGCAGGCCAACTACCGCGAGCGCAGCCGCGGCCGCACGCCCGGCTCGGAATACACGTTCCAGACCGATTTTGTGCAGCCTTTTGGCGAGAAGCAGACCTTGGAAACGGGCCTCAAGGCCATTTGGCGGCGCACGGGCTCGGTAGCCGACGTAGACGGCCTGCGCCGGGGCGAAACGACGGATTTTGTGCGCCTGCCCGGCCGCTCCACCGACTTCAGCTACGACCAGAACGTGCAGGCGGCCTACGCCACCTACTCCTTCGCGCCCAGCAAAAAGCTGAACCTGAGCCTGGGCAGCCGCCTGGAGCGCACGGCCCTGGCGGCCGATTTCCAGACCACGGACTCGGGCTTCGAGCGCAGCTACTACTCGCTGCTGCCCAACGGCAACGCCCAGTATGCCTTTAGCGAAGCCAACAGCCTGCGCCTGGCCTACAGCCGCCGCATCACCCGGCCCTACATCTACTACCTCAACCCCTTCCGCAACCTGGGCGACCCGCAGAATATTTTCTTCGGCAACCCCAACCTCGACCCCGAGCTGACCGACTCCTACGAGCTGAGCTTCAACACCAATGGCAAGGCGGGCTCGCTCAACGTGTCGGCCTCGGTGCGCCGCACCGGCAACGCCATTGAGAGCGTGCGCCGGGCCACCGCCACGGTGGGCGTAACGGAAGAAACCTTCGCCAACGTGGCGGCCAACGCGTTTTATCAGCTCAATTTCTACGGGTCGGCCAAGCCGGCCAAGGGCTGGGACATCAGCGGCGGCCCCGATGTGCAGTACATCGTGCGCCGCAGCCCCACGCTGGGCATCGAGCGCACCGGGTTTACGGCGGGCCTGAATTTCAATACGTCGTACAAACTACCCAGAAGCTTCACGGCCCAGGCGTTTGCCTACGCCTCATTGCCCACGCCCGAGCTGCAGGGCCGGGGCGCCGCCAACCTGTACTACTCCATGGGCGTGAAAAAGAACCTGCTGAAAGACAAAGCCGACCTGACGGTGAACGTCACCAATCCGTTTAATGCCTACTGGGCCTACCGGAGCACGGTCAACACGCTGTCTTTCAGCGAGCAGCAGGAGTACCGGGGGTTCCAGCGGAGCATTCGCGTGAGCTTTGGCTACCGCTTCGGCCAGGAGCAGCAGGGCAAGCGGCGCAAGTCCATCTCGAACGACGACGTGAAAGGCGGCGGCAGCAAGCAGGGCGGGCAGTAGCCGTTGGCAGGAAGAAGCAGGCCGGTTGGGTGCGGGCGGGGCCCGCACCTGGGCCACCCGGTCGGGGTGCACGGCCCACCATGTAATATTGCCCGCCGCCCACAGATTCCTGCCATCCCAACGTCATGAAAAAGTCGAAAAAACTCCTGACCTTTTTAATTTCCATACTGGTGGGCGGCGGGCTGGGCCTGCTGGTGGGGAAGTACGTAGGGGCGTATTTCAAACACGCGCACTGGGGCGGCGGGCAGGTGGCCGCGCTACTGTCCCTGCTACCGCTGGCCTGGCTGGTGGCCGTGGGCCTGCACGAGCTGGGCCACGCGCTGGCGGGCGGGCGGCAGGGCTTTGTTTTACAATGGTTTGTGGTAGGTCCGCTGATGTGGAAGCAGCAGGACGGCCGCCTGCGCTTCCGCTGGAATACCAACCTGAACACGGCCGGCGGCATGGTGCTCTGCGTGCCGCCCGACGACCACAACCTGCGCCGCCGCTTCATGATTTTTGCGGCGGGTGGGCCGCTGGGCAGCGTGGTGTGGGCGGCGCTGGCGCTGGGCATCTGGGCGCTGCTGCCCACGCCGGCCACGGTCGTGGGGCAGGTGCTGGCCGCCGGCCTGGCCGGTAGTGGCGGGTTCTCGGTATTCCTGGCCCTGCTGACGGCTGTTCCGTTTCACACCGGCGGTTTTTCCAGCGACGGGGCCCGGGTACTCAACCTGTGGCGCGGCGGCCCGGCCGGCCAGCTCGAAATGGCGGTGCTCTCGGCTTTTGTGCGGTCAGCGTCCGGAGTGCGGCCCCGCGAGCTGCCTCTGGCGGAGCTTGAGGAGGCCGTGGCCTCGCCCGCGGAACTGCCGTTCAAGCTCTACGCGTATCAATACCTCTACCTGGCGGCGCTCGATGCCGGCCAAATTGACCAGGCCGGGCAGTACCTGCGCGAGTACCGCGACCGACTGGCCCTGACGCCGCCCGCCCTGCAAGCCAACGGCTGGCTGGAGTCGGCGTTTTTTGCGGCGGCCTACGAGCACGACCTGCCGGCTGCCCGCGCCTTCCGGGAAAAGGCGCAGGTGACGGCCCACACGCCGACCGACGTGCTACCCCGCACCGAAGCCGCCCTAGCCCGCCTGGCCGGCGACGCCGACGCGGCCCGCGCCCAGGCCCAAACCGCCCTGCGCGAGCTGCCCAAAACCCTGGACCCCGGCAGCGCCCGCCTCTACACCGAGTGGCTGGCCGACACCGTGTGCTGGGCCACGGAGCCGGCCACCGCCCGCATTGCCGGCTAGGCAGGCGAATCCAGCGCCGTTATGGCCAGGCAACCAAAGGCGCCAAAGCAGCATCAATGCGGTGGCTGTAATAAGAGCACTTCCTTCGCGATTTAACTTCCCTGAAGCCGCCCTGAGGCGGTCCATTTCTCACTTTCTCTTAACAAACTTTCACCTTTTTCTGCAAAAAAGCATGGCCCTCACGATTACCAACCTCTCCAAAACCTACCCCAATGGGACTCAGGCGCTCAAAAACGTGAGCCTGGAAATACCCAACGGCATGTTTGGCCTGCTTGGGCCCAACGGCGCGGGCAAATCGAGCCTGATGCGCACCATTGCCACGCTGCAGGACGCCGATACGGGTTCCATTCACCTCGATGACATCGACGTGCTGCGCGACAAGGAGGCCGTGCGCCGCGTGCTGGGCTACCTGCCGCAAGAGTTTGGCGTGTACCCCAGCGTGAGCGCCGAGGAGCTGCTCGACCATTTCGCCACCCTCAAAGGCATTGCCAGCAGCAAGGAGCGCAAGGAAATGGTAGCCGCCCTGCTGCACCAGACCAACCTCTACGACGTGCGCAAAAAGCACGTGGGCGGCTACTCCGGCGGCATGAAGCAGCGCTTCGGCATCGCACAGGCCCTGCTTGGCAACCCGCGCCTCATCATCGTGGACGAGCCCACCGCCGGCCTTGACCCCGCCGAGCGCAACCGCTTCCACAACCTGCTGAGCGAGATTGGCGAAACCCTGGTGGTTATTCTCAGCACGCACATTGTCAGCGATGTATCGGACCTGTGCCGCCACATGGCCATCATCAACAAAGGCGAAGTGCTGCTCACCGGCGACCCGCTTTCGGTGATGAATAACCTGAAAGGAAAAATCTGGCGCAAGCTGATTGAAAAGGCCGAACTGCCGGCCCTGCAAGCCGCGCAGCAGGTCATCAGCTCACGCCTGTTTGCGGGCAAAACCGTGGTGCACATCCTGGCCGATTCCGCGCCGGACAGTGGGTTCGAAGCCGTGAATCCGGATTTGGAGGACGTGTATTTTTCGGAGATTAAAAATTATGAAATGAGAATTAAAAGCGAGCCAGTCCTGGCCTGAGCAAGAAAGAACGTCATGCTGAGCGCAGCCGAAGCATCTCTACCGCGCAAGTAATTCAACGAAGCGGTAGAGATGCTTCGACAGGCTCAGCATGACAGCCTTTTTAATTCTCAACTCATAATTTTTAATTCCCTGATATGTTCTTCCCCATACTTCTTTTCGAACTGAAATACCGGCTGAAGCGGCCGGCTACGTGGATTTACTTTGCCATTTTATTCATCCTCGCGTTTCTGCTGGTCACGGCGGCGGGTGGCGGCTTTGGACCGGGCACCGATGTGACCATCGGCGGCGACGGGCAGGCGGTGAAAATCAACTCTCCGTTTTCGGTGGCCATCACCATCACGGTGCTGAGCGTGTTCGGCGTCATCATCGCTTCCTCGCTCATGGGCAACCCCGTGTACCGCGACTTTGAGTACCGCACCCACCCGTTGTTCTACACCACACCCATTAGCAAGTTCGGCTACCTGGGCGGGCGCTTTCTGGGGTCTTATCTGATTGCGGTGCTCGTGTTCACCGGACTGGGCCTGGGTGCCGGGGTGGCGGGCATCATGCCCTGGATGGAGCACGACCGGTTTCTGGCCAGCACGCCGCTAGGTACTTATATCTGGCCCTACCTCACGCTGGTGCTGCCCAACCTGCTGTTTACGGGCGCCATTTTCTTCACCACGGCCACGCTCACGCGCAACATCCTGAGCACCTACATTGGGGCCGTGCTCCTGCTGGTGGGCTACCTGGTGGCCAACGCCTACATCCGCGACCTCAAAAACGAGCACCTGGTGGCGGCCCTGGATGCCTTTGGTATTGCGGCCCTGAACTTCACCACGCGCTACCTCACGGCGCCGGAAAAGAACACGCTGCTGGTTCCCATGTCCAGTTACCTGCTGCTCAACCGCGCGGTGTGGCTGAGCTTCGGGCTGGCGCTGCTGGCGTTTTGCTACGCGCGGTTCCGGTTTTCGGCCCTGGCTTCGGAAAAGGTGTCGAAAAAGGTGCGCCGCGCCTCAGCCGCCGCGGGTGCCTTGGCCGAGGCCGGTACCGCCGGCCAGGGAGTAGCCGGCGGGCTGCGCCTGCTGCCCCACGTGACGCAGGTGTTCTCCGGTGGCCTGAGTGTGAGCCAGTGGTGGAGCCTCACCAAGCTGGAGTTTCGCGGCATTGTACGCAGCCGCTACTTCGCGGCCATTGCGGGCGCGGGCGTTATCGTGCTGCTGGCCACGGCCTCGCAGGCCGGCAAAACGTTCGACACGCCCACGTTTCCGGTTACCAACCAGTACCTGACCATCGCCAGCGGACCATTTTTCCTGTTCCTGTTTGCCATTATCATCTTCTACAGCGGCGAGCTTGTCTGGCGCGAGCGGCAGGCCGGCGTGGCCCAGATTGCCGACGCCGTGCCCATTCCCAATTGGGTGCCGTTTCTGAGCAAGCTGGCCGCGCTCTGGTTAGTGCAAGTGGTGCTCATGGCCGTGGTAATGGTGTGCGGCCTCATTATTCAGACTTTCAAGGGCTACTTCAACTACGAAATCGGCCTGTACGTGCAGGCGCTGTTTCTCTACCAGCTGCCTTACCTGCTGCTGCTCTGCGTGCTGGCGATGGTGACGCAGGTGGTGGTGAACAACAAGTACCTGGGCTTTGCCCTCATCGTGGTGTACTATCTGGCCGACCAGTTCCGGCCGCAAATTGGCCTGGGCCACCGTTTGCTCGATTTCGGCGGGGGCATCTCGCCCGGCCCGTACTCGGCCATGAACGGCTACGGCCACTTCCTGCCCGCCTTCTGGTGGACCAAGCTGCTGTGGGTGGGCGTGGCCCTGCTGCTGGTGCTGGCTGCCACGCTGCTCTGGGTGCGCGGCACCGACACCACCGGCCGCCTGCGCGAAGCCCGCCGCCGCTGGAGCACCGGCAGCAGCGCCACGCTGGCGCTGGGCCTGCTCGTGAGCCTGGGCGCCGGGGCCTATATTTTCTACAACACCAACGTGCTCAACAAGTACCTCAGCCCCAAGGCTGGCGAAAAGCAGCAGCTGGCCTACGAGCAGCAATACCGCCGCTACCGGGACGTGCCGCAGCCCCGCATCACGGCAGTGAGTCTGAACACAGAAATCTTCCCCAGCACCCGCGCCGTGCGGTTCCGGGGCGAGTTTATGCTGGTGAACAAGCAACCGCAACCGCTGGATTCGGTGATTGTGAGCTTGCCCATCGAGCGGAATCCGCGCGTGCGCAGCCTCGCGCTGGGCGCGCCCGGCCAGGCCACGCTAGCCCTGAACGATACCACGTTCGGCTTCCGCATCTACCGCCTGGCCCGACCCCTGGCGCCCGGCGACTCGATGGCCCTCAGCATGGACTTGTTTTACCAGGAGCGCGGCTTCCCCAACGCGGGCTCCAACACGGATATCGTGCAGAACGGCACGTTCATCAACAACGGCTACCTGCCCGGCCTGGGCTACCGCGAGGAAGCCGAGCTGAGCGAAGACCAGGACCGCAAAAACTACGGCCTGAAACCCAAGCCCCGCATGGCCAAAGTCGATGACCTCAAGGCCCGCCAGAACACCTACATCGGCACCGATGCCGACTGGATACGCTTCCAAACGACCGTCAGCACCGAGGCCGACCAGACCGCCGTGGCCCCCGGCTACCTCACCAAGGAGTGGGTGAAGGACGGCCGCCGCTACTTCACCTACGTGATGGACCGGCCCATGAAAAACTTCTACACCTTCCTCTCGGCCCGCTACCAGCAGTACAAGGCCGGGTGGGTGGACACGGCCGGCCGCCGCAGCATCCCAATCGTAATCTACTACCAGCCGGGCCACGAGTACAACCTCAAGCGCATGGCTGAAGGCGCCAGGGACGCGCTGGCGTACTGCTCCAAGAACTTTTCGCCCTACCAGCACCGGCAGGTACGCATCCTGGAATTCCCGCAGTACAATTCTTTTGCCCAGAGCTTCGCCAACACCATTCCGTTCTCCGAGGCCATTGGCTTCGTGGCCGACGTGGACGACAACGACCCGGAAGACCTGAACATGCCCTACTACGTGACGGCCCACGAGGTAGCCCACCAGTGGTGGGGCCACCAGGTAGTGGGCGGTGCCGTGCAGGGCAGCACGCTCATGTCGGAAGCCCTGGCCGAATACACGGCCCTGATGGTGCTCCGCCACCACAACGGTCCTTCGGCGATGCAGCGCTTTTTGAAGCTTGATATGAACCGCTACCTGCAAGGCCGCGCTTTTGAGCAGAAGAAGGAAGTACCGCTGGCGCTGGTCGAAAACCAGCAATACATTCACTACCGCAAAGGGTCGGTGGTGATGTATGGACTGCAGGACTACATGGGCGAGGCAACCCTCAACGGGGCGCTGAAAAAATACGTGGCTGCCACCGCCTATCAGCCGCCGCCCTACACCAACTCGCCCGAGTTCATTGGCTACCTGCGCCGCGCCGCGCCCGATTCTCTTCAGTCTTATATCACCGACCAGTTTGAGCGTATCACCCTGTTCGACAACCGCGTGACCGCCGCCACCAGCAAGAAGCTGCCCAACGGCCAGTACCAGGTCGACTTCACGGTGAAATCGGCCAAGTTCTACGCCGACAGCCTCGGCAACCAGCGCCCCGCCGACCAATCGCGCGACGCGCTGCCGGTGGCCATCTTCCCCGAGCTAGGCAAGGACAAAAAGCCCGTGGCCCCGCTGCTGCTGGTAAAGCGCCGCCTGCGCCCAGGCGACAACAAGCTGAGCTTCGTGGTAAACAAAAAGCCTGCATCCGTAGCCGTCGACCCCTATAATATCATTATTGACCGACGGCTTGGCGACAATGTCAAGGAGCTGTAGAGCAACGTATTGAATGCAAAAAAACAGAAATCCCTGACCATGTTTGGTCAGGGATTTCTGCCGTGCGATTAATTGGCTGGTGTCTGGTAGTCTGCACTTGGGTTGATTTATGCGAATTCCTTAGTCGATGAGATGGCAATGTTGGCAGCTACAGCAGTTTCGCAATCAGTGTGCAGCTTGGACGGCAGTTGAAGGGTGAGAGTTAAAAGTTAAAAAACAGATGGCAAGCGTTTTAGCTTTTAACTCAGCTCGTAGAAACAGGAACTGCTCTATGCCGGTTGCTGCGGCCGGGGCTCGGGCTCGGGGCGACGCATGAAGCCCATGCCGCAGCGTTGCTGCATTTGCTGGCGGAATTCCTCGCGCTCGTCCGGGTTGAGGGTTTCCATTCGGTCGGCCATGCGCTGCTGCCAGGCCTTGCGGCGCCGGGCCCAGTCGCCGGAATGCCCGCCCCGGAACCAGCCGCCGAACAGAATGCGGCTCATCACCAGCAAGCCAAACGTTTGGGTCAGACTAATGGCCGAGCCATCGAAAACTTCCGGCACCAGCCAGTTCCACAGGTACTGGGTCAGAAAAACCGCCGCCGTGATGAATAAGGCCGCGAAGAGCAGGAATCGGAGGCCGCGCAGCAGCCAGAATTTACGGTCCATAAGAATGTTAGCTATTAGTGGTTAGTGGTTAACGGTTAGAGATTAATGGCCGAAACGGGTCATCCTTCTCGGAATTAACCACTAACGGCTAATCACTAATTAATTAGTCGTTGAATAATTCGGTGTAGAGTTTCTGCAGCCGTTTGCGCAGGTGCAGCACGGCGTAGTGCTTGCGCGAGATGAGGGTTTTGAGCGGCACGCCGGTTTCGGCTTCCATCTCGCGGAAGGTTTTGTCTTCCAGCTCGTGCCACACAAATACCTGGCGTTGAGCGGCCGGCAGCTCGGCCAGCGCATCGGAAAGAGCTTCCATGAGGGTTTCGCGCAGCAGCCGGTTTTCCGGCGA
Source organism: Hymenobacter lapidarius (assembly GCF_001816145.1). Taxonomy (GTDB): domain Bacteria; phylum Bacteroidota; class Bacteroidia; order Cytophagales; family Hymenobacteraceae; genus Hymenobacter; species Hymenobacter lapidarius. The sequence goes on from NZ_MDZB01000115.1 coordinate 15,798, forward strand.
GTCGTCGGGTGCCGGCAGTAGGTCGGCCAGGAGCAGGCCTTCGCCGTCGTCGGAAGCTTTGGCCGCCCCAAAAGCTTCTTCCAGGCTCACGGAGCGCTTGCGGCGGTAAAGGTCGGTGATGCGGTTGCGGGCCACCCGAAACAGCCAGGCCGCGGCCTGCTCCACGGGCTTGAGCAGCCGGTAGCTTTCCACGAGTTCGGCGAAAACGTCCTGCAGGAGGTCTTCGGCCTCGGCTTCGTCGGGAATGCGGCGGCGGATGAGCGCTGCTGGCGCACCGCTACGGCAATTTGCCGGTCTTGCTGCGTGGCCGTCATCGGGGCAAGGGAAGAGGGGAGCGAGAGAGCCATTATTTCCATTCTGACCCAGCAGACGCAGGCTCCTCTGATTTACTTTAATTCTTTTTGTACCGTGGCCGCAACGAGTCCGCATCTGAGCGAACCGAGGTGTTCCGCCCACGCGCGGCCTTGCAGCGTCCACGCTACATCCGCGCTACTACAAATTTGGACCGGCTTTTTCCTTTTTCAAGGATACCTTTGCCGGCCGCCGGCTGCACTGTCCCGCCGCCGGCCCTTATACGCATGGACCAAACCATTCCCGAAGTAATCCGCACCGTTGAGTTGCAGTACTACGTTTTCTTTGCCTCGGCCTTGTTTGCCATCGGCGTTACGGGCGTGCTGGTGCGGCGCAATGCCATTATTATTTTCATGTGTGTCGAGCTAATGCTCAACGCGGTGAATATTTTGCTCACGGCGTTTTCGGCCTACCGCGCCGACCCGAACGGCCAGATTTTCGTGTTCTTCATCATGGCCGTGGCCGCCGCCGAAGTCGCGGTGGGCCTGGGCATCATCGTCATGATTTACCGCAACTTCCAGACCACCGACGTCAACTTATTGAGCCGCCTCAAATGGTGAATGACTGAATGGTGGAATGGGCGAATGCTTGCGCCCGTCTGCCTTTCGTCTTTATTCATTCAGCCATTCCCCCATTCCCCCATTCACCAATGGAAACCGTTCTCCCCGGCGCCAACGCCCCTTATTCCACGTTTCTCTACGTCCTGATTCCGCTGCTGCCCTTCCTGGGCTTCCTGCTGAATGGGCTGCTGAACCGGAAGCTGTCCGCCACCGTGGCCGGGCTCATCGGCAGCGCCACTGTGCTGGGCTCGTTCCTGATTTCGCTGCTGCTGTTCTTCAATTTCGAGTACCAGTACACGGTGCAGCTGTTCGACTGGATTTCGGTGGGCTCGCTGCAGATTCCCTTTCAGTACCAAATCGACCAGCTGAGCCTGATTATGCTGCTGCTGGTGACCGGCGTGGGCTTTCTCATTCACGTCTACAGCATCGGCTACATGCACCACGATGAGAACGTGGGCAAGTTCTTCAGCTTCCTGAACCTGTTCATTTTCAGTATGCTGCTGCTGGTGATGGGCGCCAACTTCGTCATTCTCTTCATTGGCTGGGAGGGCGTGGGCTTGTGCTCCTACCTGCTCATCGGCTTCTGGAACAAGAACACGGCCTACAACAACGCCGCCAAGAAAGCCTTCATCATCAACCGCATCGGCGACCTGGGGTTCCTGCTCGGCATCTTCCTGATTTACCTCACCTTCGACTCGGTGCAGTACGCCGAAGTATTCCAGAAAGCCAGCACCATGCAGGTGGGCACGGGCGTGGTCACGGCCATCACCCTGCTGCTGTTTGTGGGCGCCATGGGCAAGTCGGCCCAGCTGCCGCTCTACACCTGGCTGCCCGACGCCATGGCCGGCCCCACGCCGGTTTCGGCCCTGATTCACGCCGCTACCATGGTTACGGCGGGCATCTACATGGTGCTCCGGGCCAACGTGCTGTTCACGCTGGCCCCCGATACCCTGGAGGTGGTGGCCATTGTGGGCGCGGCCACGGCCCTGTTTGCCGCCACCATCGGCCTGGCCCAAAACGACATCAAGAAAGTGCTGGCCTACTCCACCGTCTCGCAGCTCGGCTATATGTTCCTGGCGCTGGGTGTGATGGGCTACAGCACCTCGCTGTTCCACGTGCTCACTCACGCCTTTTTCAAGGCGCTGATGTTCCTCGGGGCCGGCTCCGTGATTCACGCCATGAGCAACGAGCAGGACCTGCGCCGCATGGGTGGCCTGCGCAAGGCCCTGCCCATCACCTTTTTCACGTTCCTCATTGGCTGCCTGGCCATTTCGGGCATCCCGCCGTTTTCGGGCTTTTTCTCCAAAGATGAAATTCTGAGTCACGCTTTTGAGCACAGCAAAGTGCTGTGGGCCATGGGTTTGCTCACGGCTTTCATGACGGCCTTCTATATGTTCCGTCTGTTGTTCCTGGCCTTTTTCGGCGAGTTCCGCGGCACTCCGGAACAGAAGCACCACCTGCACGAGTCGCCCGCTTCGATGACGTTTCCGCTCATTGTACTGGCCATTCTGGCCGCGGTGGGCGGCTTTATGGGTGCCCCCATGTTCACGGGTGGCCGGCATTTTCTGGCCGAGTACTTAGCGCCTGTTTTCACTTACTCGCAGCGCCTGCTGCCCGCCGCCTTCAATGCCGAGCCCGACCACAACACGGAGTTGATGCTCATGGGTTTATCGGTGGCGGCCGGCGTGCTGGGCATCGTGCTGGCCTACGTGTTCTACGTGGCCCGCGCCCAGCGTCCCGCCGAGGACGAGGCCCAGCGCTCGGGTCCCGAAAGCCTGGTGTACCACAAGTACTACATCGACGAGTTGTACGACGCGGTATTTACGCGGCCCATCATGGCGCTGTCCAACGGCTTGTATAAGTTCGTGGAAAACGGCATCATCAATCCCGTGGTCGGCGTGTTTGGCCGCGCCGTGAACGGCGGTGGCACCCTGCTGCGCTACGTCCAAACCGGCGCCGTAGAAACGTACCTGATTCTGATGGTAATTGGTATCGTACTGATTCTGGGGCTGAATTTCGGTCGTTTCTAGGCCGCAACTTTCTGCATAAAAAAAGCACCCGTTGCAAACGGGTGGCTTTTTTTATGCGTGAGCGACGGCTAGCGCGCTGCCAGCGCGGCCCGGTTCTGCACGCCCCAGGCCTGGATGGCGTCAATCACCAGTTCCAGAGAGCGGCCGCATTCCGTGAGGCTGTATTCTACGGTGGGCGGCACGGTGGGGTAGGGGCGCCGCGTGACAATGCCGTGGGCTTGCAGCAATTTCAGCGCCTTGATGAGCATTGCTGTCACCCTCGCGCAAAGATGCCGGCGTCTGGATTCATAAGGACGCTTGGTTTCACCTCGCCCACATGGACGCCGGGGTAAGCCTGGGGTATGCGCTCAAGCAGGCGGGCAACGGCATGTGTGCCTTCGTGCTGGAAGGCGATGTGACCATTGCCGGGCAGGCACTCCACCGCCGCAACGGCTTCGGGCTATAAGAGGCCGACAGATTCGACATCAAAGCTGACACCACCGTGCGGCTCCTGCTAATGGAGGTGCCCATGCTGGGCTGGTCCGGTGGGTGCAGGAAGCAGTGCTATTGTTGCATGTTTAGTCTTGATAATCAGCAATGTTAACCAATGGAAGAAGTGGCGGGTTGTATAGGGGTAGCAACTTTTTTAGATAAATGGGGTATAGCAGGACATTCGCTACTTACTGAAGAGTAGGTGGCGCATGTCACCCTTCTTTCACATTCCCCCTAATTAAATTATGCACCTCAAACCTCAACTCCTGCGCGGCCTCGCGCTGGGTGCGGTGATGCTCGGCATGGCTGCCCCGCATTCGCAGGCCCAAACCGCCGACAAGAAAACGGCCATCAGCCTCTACGGCAGCGCCTACCAGTACAAAGGCAACTACGGTTCCTACTTCTGGGACTTCAGCAAAAGCAACGGTGGCCCTGGCATTACCTTCAACCGCTACCTGAGCTCCGGCCTGGACCTGGGCCTGGCCTTGGGGTACACGGAACTGAAAGGCGCCCAGACCAGTAACAGGGCCAATTCTTTTAGCACTAACGTGGTGCACGGCAATCTGGCGTTCAAGTTCAAGCTGAATAACGGCTGGGCCATCAAAGAAGACGCCTTTATTCAGCCTTACCTGACCATCGCACCGGGCCTGGCTTACTTCAGCCGGGAAGCAACGTACCGGGGTAGGTCCACCGATGAAAATGCCACAAGCTTCGACCTGATGGGCGCGGCCGGCATCAATTTCCGCTTGAGTGACGGCGTGGGCCTGTTCATCCAGACGGGGCAGCACATTCCGTTTGGTGCCAACATCGACGGCGACCCCGTGCGCGACGACAACCGGATTGACGACCGGTTCCTGCAGCATACCGCGGGCTTGACCTTCGCCTTGGGCCAAATGAAGGACGAGGACAAAGACGGCGTATCCGATAAAAAGGACAAGTGCCCTGGCACCCCCGCCGGTGTGGCCGTGGACCCCAACGGCTGCCCGCTTGATAAGGACGGCGACGGTGTTCCCGATTACCAGGATAAGTGCCCCGACGAGAAAGGCCTAGCCGCACTCGAAGGTTGCCCTGACCGCGACGGCGACGGCGTGCGCGATGCGGACGACAAGTGCCCCGACACCCCTGGCAAAGCTGAGCTGGCCGGTTGCCCCGATGCCGACAACGACGGCGTGACTGACCAGGATGACAAGTGCCCCGACACCCCCGCCGGTGTGAAAGTAGACGCCAGCGGCTGCCCGCTCGACCGCGACGGTGACGGTGTGCCCGACTTCCAGGACCGCTGCCCCGACCGTGCCGGCCCCGCCAGCAACAAAGGCTGCCCCGAGATTAAAGCCGAGGCTAAGAAAATCCTGAACGAAGCCACCAAGTACATCAACTTCGACTTCAACAAGGCCACCCTGAAGGCCTCGTCGTATCCGAAACTGGAGCAGATGGTGCAGATTATGAACGACTACCCGGACTATAGCCTGAGCATTGCCGGCCACACCGATAGCAAAGGTGCCGACAACTTTAACCTCGGTCTGAGCTACGAGCGTGCCGCTTCGGCCCGTGCTTACATGCTGAGCAAAGGCATCCCCGCTGAGCGCATTGAAGCCCGTGGCTATGGCGAAACCAAGCCCATTGCCGACAACGCAACGGCTGCCGGCCAGGCCCTCAACCGCCGCGTAGACTTCGACCCCTTCCTGACCGGTGAGACCAACGCCGCCGAAGTGAAGTACGGTGCTGCTCCGACCATCACGGAGATTAAAGCCCAGGGCAAGCCGGTGCCAACCCGCAAGGCGCCCATGAAAAAGGCCCCCGTACGTAAGGCTCCGGTCAAGCGTAAGTAGGTTGCCCGCGCGGTAATCGCAAAGGAAGAAAAAGGCCCGCTCGATGAGAGCGGGCCTTTTTTGCGTTTTATTAAACCCATATCACCGGCCCATCTCCTCATATGGGGGGCTAGGGGCTGGGACCGAAATGCTTCGACTATGCTCAGCATGACATTCTTTTTTAATGCCAGCTCGTTGGTGCGTAACAGCAGTGACTACTTAAAATACCTGATACGTCATGGCCAGGTAGTACAGTCCGCCCACGCTGGGGCCGCCCAGATAAGTCACGTAGTAATTATTGAGCATGTTGCTGGCGCCTAGTTTGAAGCGCAGGTCGGCTTTGGGCACGGCGTAGATTACCTGGGTATCGAGGGTGTGGTAGGCGGGCACTGTGCCATTTACCAGGAAGGTTTGGGAATAGTAGCCTTGCTGCCAGCGGTAGTTCAGGCCGAAGCCGATGTGCTGGTACACATTCTCGTTGCCGGCACTCAGGTTGTAGGCCCAGCGCGGGGTGTTGAAGCCGTCTTCCAGGCCGTCGCCGCTTTCGGTGCGAGCCAGGCGGGTGTAGGTGGTATTGGCCCCCACGAGGTATCCACGGGCCAGTTCGTAACGCAGGCCAGCCGAGCCGCCGAAGTTGTATACCTGGCTCTGGGAGTTGGTCCAGAGGCGGTAGCGGGCCTGGCCGGCGCGGGCGTTGAGCGTGGTGGCCACAGTATTCAGGTCGGCGTTGGTGATGGGCGTGCCAGAGGCTGTGACCGGTACGTAGGCTTCCACCTGGGCAATGAAGTTGCGGTAGGAATTGTAGTAGAAATCCACGTCCGCCACCAACCGGCCGCCGGGCCCGAAGGCCGCTTTGTAGCCCACCTCCAGCGAGCGGATGTACTCGGGTTTGAGGTAGGTGTAGGGGTTTTTCACCAGCCGGCCTTGGTTTTGGGCAATGGCCTGCTGGCGCTTCTGGGCCGCAGTTTGCGCAGAGGTATTGGCGTTTATGGCGGCTGTCACGGCTGTATTAAAAACATCGATGCTGGTGCGGAGGTAGCTGTTTTCAAACACGCCGTCCGACATTACCCGCAGCCCGCCGATGCGCTTCACCTGTCCGCTGTTTACGTTGGAAAAGCCCTCGAACAGGCTCGGGAAACGATAGCCGCTCTGGTAGCTCAGGCGAAAATTTTGCTGTTGCGTGGGCGAAAAAACGGCCGTGAAGCGCGGGTTGAATTTTACGTCGAAATAGTCGTTTTTGTCCACGCGCACGGTGGCGGTGAGGCGCAGTTTTTCGTCCAAAAACCGGCCGCCGGCCTGCAGGAAGCCACCGGTTTTGGAGTACGTCAGGTTGTTGGCGAGTGGGTCCTGGCCGGGCGCGGGGTTGATGAAGTAGTTTCCGTCGGGCACCACGATATAAGTGCGGTGGTCGGCTCCGGCCAGCAGGTCGAGGTGGGCGGGCACGCGGGTACCGCGGCGGCGCAGGGCCTCGGCCACGTTCAGCTGGGCCTCGCCGTGGAGCAGGTCGGCTTCCACGCGCAGGGCCGCGCCCACGTCCCAATTATTGATGTCCTGCAACTGGGTGAGGCGCTGGTTGAAGGCGTCGGTGCCGGGCTGCAGGCGGCCGGCGTCGGCGGCGGTGCGGGCGGTGGCATGGGCTTGGGCGATGGGCTGGCCGGCGGCCACGGCGGCGTTCCAGGCGCCGGTATAGTCGGCGTTCCACCGAGCGTCGGGCTTGAAGCTGCGCTCCAGGTTCTCGCCCATGGAGCGCAGGTTGTAGCTCTGGCCGGTGTTTTCGCGGGTGAAGTAGGCGCGGGCCTGCACCACGGGCGTGGTGAGGGTAAGAGCGTGCTGCTGCAGGCGGTAATCCTGCAGCCCGAAGCGGTTCGAGCGCTGATACACGTTGTCGAAACCGGCCACGCGGTAGGTGTAAGCCAGCTCCGTGCCGGGCCGGAAGCGGTAGTACAGGGCCCCATCGGCCCGCAGGCTGCGGATGGAATAGTCCACCAGGTCGCGCTCCAGGTAGCCGGTGCGGGCCACCACGTATTGCCGGCCGCCGAGCGTGAGCGTACTGCGGTCTGACGATTCGTTGCCGTAGCTATTGGTGGGGTCGCGGGCTGGGTTGTCGGCCCCGAACAGGCCGGTGGTGGCGTTGCCTTTGGCAAACAGGTCGGTCTGGTCGTTGGCCACCCAGTCGGAGGCGCGCAGGTAGGTGCCGTTTATTTTGAAAGCCAGCTTGTCGGCCAACAGCACTTTGGCATAGCGCAGACTGGTTTCGGAATAAAGATTTTCAGTCGAGCTGCCGGTCTCGAATGACTTTGTATTAGAGTCGTTGAGGTGATTGATGCCTGTCTGCTGCCGCACGCTCAGCCCTTCCGAGCTGAACGGGTTTTTGGTCCGGAAATTCGCCAGCCCGTTGATGGCGTTCAGCCCGTAAAGCGCCGAGGCCGTGCCGGGCACAATTTCTACCGAGCTGATGTCCAGGTCGCTTGGCCCCAGTACGTTGCCGATGGGCGCGCCGATGTGCGGCGCCTGGTTGTCCACGCCGTCCACGAGCTGGGCGAAGCGCACGTTAGTGGTGTTGGTGAAGCCCCGGGCATTGATGACCTTGAAGGCCAAGCTGGGTGTAATGACCTGCACGCCCTTGAGGTGCTCAATGGCATCGAAGAACGACGGCGCGGGCGTGAGCCGCAGGGCCCTCGGATTGAGCTTTTCCACCGTCACCGGCGACTGCAAAAAACTCTCCTCAACCCGCGAAGCGGATACTACCACTTCGGTCAGGTCCACGTTTTGGCGGGTGGTATCGGCGGGCGCGGCGGTTTGGCCAGCCGCCCGCAGCGTGGCCAGCAGCACGCCGGAAAACGCCAGGGCGCGGAGTATGAGTAGAGCCATAAAAACAGTCGTTGTATTTGCAAAGATATAACGACTCGCAGCTCGTGGCTTACTCCTGAATTCGATGCGTTTCGGCGCTCATAAATGCCTGGAAACGCGCCTGCAGGGCCTGAAACGCCACGATGGCTTCGTGGCCGGCGGCCGTTACCGCCGCCCCGCCGCCGCGGGTGCCGCCGGTTTGGGTGGTTACAAAGGGCGTGGCGGCCTGCGCGTTCATGGAGCTCACCAAGTCCCAGGCGCGCTTGTAGGACATGCCCATGGCCTGGGCGGCCTTCGATATGGAGCCCAGCGCGGCGATGTGCTCCAGCAGCTCCAGCCGGCCGATGCCCAGGAAGCGGCCGTCCTCGGTTTCGAGCCAGAGGCGGCCGTTGAGGCGGTAGGTTTTGGTGGGCAGGAGCAGCGTTTTCATGGAGCAAAGATTAAGGAGGACGAGCCGGAAACGCAACCAGCCGCCGCCACTATGCGGCCGGCTGCGCTGGTGGTGCGCAATGCGAGCGGCGCCGCTGCGTGCTGGCGTTTGCAACCCTTGGCTGGAAGGCGTGTCCGTGCTCACTGGACAAGGAAGAAGCCTGCTTGCACATACCGCCGCCCGCCCAAAACTTGTACCACCTGCCCCCATCACTGTTGTTACCTTTCGGCATCGGCAGCTGCCGAATCCGGGTACTCTTCTCATCGCCGCGTATGAAAAAAATAGTTCTCTCCGCCAGCTTGCTGCTAGCCACCGTAGCCGGGACGCAAGCGCAGGAATTCCAGTACCAAACCCCGCCCAAGGCCCTGCAGGACCTGCTGCTGGCGCCGCCCACGTCGCGGGTTAGCCTGTCGTCCGACGGGCGGGTGATGGCGCTGCTGCAAGTGCAGGACTTCCCCACCATCGCCGAGCTTTCCCAGCCCGAGCTGCGGCTGGCCGGTCTGCGCGTCAACCCCCGCACCAACGGCCAGAGCCGCGTGAGCTACGCCGTGGGCATCAAGCTCAAAACCCTGCCCAATGGTGCCGAAATCGACGTGAAGGGTCTGCCGGACCAGGCCCGCATCAGCAGCGTGAGCTGGTCGCCCGACAATAAAACGATGGCCTTTGCCCTCACCACGCCCGGCTCCGGCACTGATGGCCGCGTGGAGCTGTGGGTGGCCGACGTGGCCGGCGCCACCGCCCGCCGCCTGCTGGCCATGCCCTTGAACGACGCCTTCGGCAACGCCTTCGATTGGGTGTCGGACAGCAAAACCATAGTGGCCTGCACCGTGCCCGCGGGCCGCGGCGCCGCGCCGGCCGCCGATGCCGTGCCCACCGGCCCGGCCGTGCAGGAAAGCGGCGGCGGCAAAAAAACCGCCGCCCCCACCTACCAGGATTTGCTGAAAAGCCCCGCCGACGAGCGGCAGTTTGACTACTACGCCACCTCGCAGCTCGTAAAAGTGAGCCTGGCCGACGGCGCCGCCCAACCCCTGGGCCAGCCCGGCGTGATTCAAACCGCCTCGCCCTCGCCCGATGGCAAGTACGTGCTGGTGCGCACCCGCCACCGGCCCTATGCCTACACGCTGCCCATCAGCCGGTTTCCGCAGCGCATTGACGTGTTGGACCTGGCCAGCGGCGCCCCGGTGAAAACCCTGGCCGACCTGCCCCTGGCCGATGCCGTGCCCATCGGGAACGATGCGGCGGCACCGGCCCGCGCAACCACACCTGGCGCGCCGACGTGCCCGCCACCATCTGCTACGTGGAAGCGCAGGACGGCGGCAACCCCAAAACGAAAGCCGATATCCGCGACAAGCTCTTTACCATCGCAGCGCCCTTCACGGGTGCGCCGGAGCTGCTGGCGGCCCTGCCCATGCGCTTTGGCGGCCTGAACTGGGGCACCGGCCAGCTGGCCCTCGTCGAAGGCTACCGCTGGGCCGACCGCCGCCAGACCACCTGGCAGCTGAACCCCAGCAAGCCCGACGCGCCGCTCAGCGTGCTCTTCGACGGCTCGTCGGAGGACAAGTACAACGACCCCGGCACGCCCTACGAGCACCGCAACGCCCAGGGCAAGTCGGTGCTGCTCACGGGCGGCGCCTTGGGCCAGACCATCTACCTGATGGGCAATGGCGCCTCGCCCGAGGGCGACCGGCCTTTTGTGGACGAAATGGACCTGATTAGCAAGAAAACTGCCCGCTGGTGGCGGTCGCAGGCGCCGGTGTACGAAGTGCCGGTGGCCATTGTGGATGCCAGCGGCAAGAAGCGGCAGCTGCTCACGCGCCGCGAGTCGCTCACTCAATCGCCGAACTACTACCTGCGCGATGCCACCAAAAAGGAGAAGCTCACGGCCGTGACCAAGTTCCCGAACCCGTACGCGGCCTTTGGCGGCAGCTTCCCCAAGCAGGTGCTGAAGTACAAGCGCGCCGATGGCGTGGCCCTCACGGCCGACCTCTACCTGCCCCCGAACTACAAGAAGTCCGACGGCCCGCTGCCCATGCTCATGTCGGCTTACCCGCTGGAGTTCAAGGATAAGAGCACGGCCGGCCAGGTCACCGGTTCGCCGTTCACCTTCACGCGCTTGAACGGTGGCTCGCCGGTGTTCTGGGTCACGCAGGGCTACGCGGTGCTGGCCAACGCCAGCGTGCCGATTGTGGGCGAAGGCAGCAAAGACCCCAACGACACTTACATCGAGCAGCTGGTGAGCAGCGCCAAAGCGGCCATCGACGAAGGCGCCCGCCTGGGTGTGGTCGACCCCAAGCGCGTGGGCGTAATGGGCCACAGCTACGGCGCGTTTATGACGGCCAACCTGCTCACGCACTCCAACCTGTTCAAGGCCGGCATTGCCCGCAGCGGCGCCTACAACCGCACGCTCACGCCCTACGGTTTCCAGGGCGAAGAGCGCAACTACTGGCAGGCGCAGGAGGTGTACAACGCCATGTCGCCGTTCAACTACGCCGACAAAATCAAAACGCCCATCCTGCTCATTCACGGCGAGGCCGACAACAACACCGGTACCTACCCCATCCAGAGCGAGCGGTATTACGCCGCGCTGAAAGGTCAGGGCGCCACCGCCCGCTACGTGGTGCTGCCCGCCGAATCGCACGGCTACGCCGCCCGCGAAAACCTGCTCCACGTGCTCTGGGAAACCAACGCCTGGCTGGAAAAATACGTGAAAGCCCCCGCGCCTGAACCGGCTAACTAGGCTAAGCTTGAGATTGATTCCGAAGCTGCTTGAAATAGCAAAAAGCTCGTCCTATTTAAATTAGGACGGGCTTTTTTTATTAAGTAGTCAGCCATAATTAAATGCCATGCATGCCGCAGTATCTTTCTTACAGCAGTAAATCAGTCCTTGAGCGCTGTGAGCAAAATGCTTCGTTGCGCTCTGCATAACGGTCACTTTTTGCTCAATGAAGCTGTTTAGAAAGTAAAAGGACTCCCAAAAAAGCGCGAAATTTGAGTTACGACACTCCTTTTTTCGCATTTTAATGGAAGTCCTGTCCAAAGATAT
>NZ_MDZB01000116.1 GCF_001816145.1 Hymenobacter lapidarius
CCACCAAGCCCGCGGGCGCGGGCACGGGCCTGGGCCTGTCGCTGAGCCACGACATCGTGACCAAGGGCCACGGCGGCACCCTCACCGTGGAGAGCTGCCCGGGCGAAGGCACCGAATTTCTCATCACGCTGCCCGTTTAATCAGCATTCCAGTGAATTCCCGCGGAAACTGCTGGCGGCCACCGGGGAGGCGGGGCCGGGGTAGCTCCCGGAGATGGCGACGCTCTCGACGGAGTGCCTAACTTGCGCCTGCTATTTCTGCCTACTTTCTGCGATGGATAACGCCTCTGGTTACGGTGAACTTCTGTTTTTAGCCGTGATGGGCTACCTGCTTATTCGGGGACTGCGCAAGTTTCTGGATTTGCCCAACCGGCTGCCGCGGTGGAATAAGCTCCTGGACTACATCTGGGTGCCGGCCGTGGTGTTGTCCGTCGGTATTTTTGTGCTGAAGGTGAAGTCGGCGACGCTGCCCGATGCCTATTGGCTGTTTGTGCTGCTCACCATTGGGGCGGTGCTGGTTGTGCTGCGGGACTACCGCCCGGCCCGCTCCCTGCTGCTGGCCCTGGCCCCGTTTCTGCTCACCAAAATCATCGAGTACATCCTGCTGGGCTCCGACGGCCGGGTGCTAAAGCAGTACGATACCCTAGTAGACACCACCCAGGGTTTTTCCATTATCTGGCTGATAACGTTTATCATCATTGCGCGCAACCAGAAAATAACCCTGGAAAAAGAGCGGTTGCTGCGCGAAGAAGAAGAGAAGGCCAAGCGCCTGATTGAGGCCCAAAACGTGGAGTTGGAGCGGTTGGTGGTTGAACGCACCGCCGCCCTCACGCACCAGGCCGCCGAGCTGCGGGCCGCCCTCACGGACCTGCGCGCCGCCCAGGCCCAGCTGGTGCAGTCCGAGAAAATGGCCAGCCTGGGCGAGCTCACGGCCGGCATTGCGCACGAAATCCAGAACCCGCTCAACTTCGTCAACAACTTTGCCGACGTGAGCCTGGAGATGCTCGGCGAGCTGCGCGAGGAGCAGGCCCGCCCCCAGCGCGAGCCCGGCCTGGAAGCCGAGCTGCTCGACGACATCGCCCAGAACCTGCAGAAAATCCACCACCACGGGCAGCGGGCCGCCAGCATTGTGAAAGGCATGCTGGAACACAGCCGCACCAGCACCGGGGAGCGCCTCCCCACCAACGTCAACCACCTCGCCGAAGAATACCTGCGCTTGGCCTACCAAGGCCTGCGGGCCAAAGACAAGTCCTTCAACGCCACCCTCGTCACGGACTTTGAGCTCACCCTGCCCGAAGTAGAAGCCATTGCCCCCGACTTGGGGCGGGTGCTGCTCAACCTGTTCAGCAACGCCTTCTACGCCGTACGCCAGCGCCAGCTCACGGGGGAGCGGGGCTACATTCCCACCGTGTCCCTGAGCACGCGCCTGGTACAGGGCTTGGTCGAAATCCGGGTGCGCGACAACGGCCTGGGCATTCCGGAGGCGGTGCAGCAGAAGATTTTTCAGCCCTTTTTCACCACCAAGCCCAGCGGCGAAGGCACTGGCCTGGGGCTGTCGCTGAGCTACGATATCGTGACGCAGGGCCACGGCGGCACGCTCACCGTAGATTCGGAGCCCGGCAACACCGAGTTTCTGATTGGCCTGCCCGTTAATCAGGCGGACTAAAGGCGGTTTCCAGGTTGGTGTACTGGCAGCCGGCAGCAGCGCTTCGGGTTTCCGCGCCGGGGCATGGTGGCGGCAGTAGCGCAAAGCGGCGCTCCGAAAAGGGGGGGTAGCTATGCAGCAGCAGGCAGGTAATTGTTGAGTATCCGCTTTAAAACCACTCCGAGACGCCGCCCTTTTGCGGGCCTGCCTCACCATATTTCAGGGGCCCTTTGCAGCATTAATAAGCCCCGGACCGGCGCGTTTAGTAAACAAATTATACACTGCTTCAACATTAAATCCCATTGATTTGTCCAACTCGCGGCCTTTCCGGTGTTGCCGGGAGCGGCATTCTACCCAGTAAAGGAAGGTAACCGTTGCCGACTGAGATGCTGTAATTACACTTGGCTTATACCAGCATACCAAGCCTCTGTAGGGTGCAGTCCGACGGCAGGGCTAATTGCAAATTTTTCCTACTCTGCTTTCTGTTTCAGAGAACAAAAAAGCCGGAGCAAGGGTTATGATGTGCTTACTTTGCGGCAAATATAAGATATTGATAACCAGAATTTTGGATGGTGTACGGCCAGCTTTTCAAACTTATGCCCAAGCTATAGTATATTGCCAATTCTTTTTATACGAATTTTGTTTAATTGCATGTTCCGCTGGCTTAGCCTGTTGCTGGTGGTGCTGCTTGGTGTGGTAGCGGCGCCGGCACGGGCACTGCCGCCGCCGCCCCAAAGCCGGGCCATCGACAGCCTGCGGCAGCTTTTGTCGCTGCCGCAGACCGATTACGACCGGGTTATTTTGCTGTGTCAGGTCAGCGACCAGCTGTGGACACAGCGCACCGATTCGGCGGCGGTCTACGCCATCAAGGCGCTGACGCTGGCGCGGCGCGTGAACTACCGGCACGGCGAAGGCGAGGCCCTGAACCGCCTCGGCGCCGCGTTGCGGGAGAGCAATCTGGCTCGGGCTTTGGAGCTGTTTCAAAAGTCGCTGCGCATAGCCAGGGCCACCCGCGACCCGGCCCTGGAGGCGCAAAACCTGCGCAGCATCGGCATTATTTACGTGTACTTGCGCGACAAGCAGCAGGGCCTGGATTATTACTTCCGGGCCCTGAAAATTGGCCGGGAACTGCGCGACCAGCGCCGCATTGTCATCGAACTCAGCAACATTGGCCTGGCCTATGACCTGTTTAATGAGCTGGCCTCGGCCCAGGTATACCAGGAGCGGGCCCATGCGCTGGCGCGCCGCCTGCGCACCCCCACCAACTACATTTTGTATGGCCTGGGCAACGTGGCCCGCAAGCAGGGCCGGCTGGCCGAGGCGCGGCAATTCTACCGCCAAAGCGTTGCCGAATCGAAGAAAGTGCAGCACTTGCGCAGCCTCAACTTCGCATACGTGGGCCTGGCCACGCTCTACCAGACGTTGGGCCAGGCCGATTCCAGTATTTACTACGCCCGCCTGGGCGCGCAGGCCGCCCAAACCAACGGCTTTCTGCGGGGCGTGCTCAACGCCAGCACCCTGCTCACTCAGGATTTCAAAACGCGCGGCCCGGCTGACAGCGCCCTGAAATACCAGAGCCTGATGCTGGTGATGAAAGACACGCTTTTTGGCCAGGAAAAGGTGATGTCTCTGCAGCGCCTCAACTACCGCGAGCAGCAGCGCGCCCAAGCCGCCGCGGCCAGCCAGGCGGCGCTCAAGTCCCGGTACCGCACCTATGGTCTGGTGGCGGGCGTGGTGGGCTTGGTGGCTTTGGCCCTGCTGTTGTGGCGTCACGCCCGCCAGCAGCAGCGCGCCAAAGAAGCCCTGGAGCAGTCGCTGGCCGAGCTGAAAACCGCGCAGGAGCAGTTGGTGCAGCGCGAAAAAATGGCCTTTCTGGGCGAGCTGACGGCGGGAATTGCCCACGAGCTGCAAAACCCGCTCAACTTCGTGAAGAACTTCGCCGAAGTGAGCACCGAGCTGGTGGACGAAATAACCGGCGAGCACCACGCCAGCACGGGGCAGGGCCCGTCCCGCAACGCCGAGCTGGAACAGGAAATCCTGGCAGGGCTGAAGCAAAACCTGCAGAAAATCAGCCAGCACGGGCAGCGGGCCACGTCCATCATCAAGGGCATGCTGGAGCACTCGCGCACCGGCACCGGCCAGCGCGAGCTCACCGACCTCAACGCCCTGGTCGATGAAAGCCTGCGGCTGGCCTACCAGGGCCTGCGCACCAAGGAAAAAGACTTTACGGCGAAGCTCACCACGTCCTTCGATGCGTCGCTGGGGAACGTGCCGGTGGTGCCGCAAGACCTGAGCCGGGTGCTCATCAACCTGTTCACCAACGCGTTTCATGCCGTGCAGCAGTGCCAGCGCCAGCAGCTTGGGGCGGCCTATGCGCCCGAAGTAGCCGTGACGACGCAAGCCGTGCCCGGGGGCGTCGAAATCCGCATTCGGGACAACGGCACGGGCATGTCGGAGCAGGTGAAAGCCAAAATCTTTCAGCCCTTCTTCACCACCAAGCCCGTGGGCGAGGGCACGGGCCTGGGCTTGTCGCTGAGCCACGACATCGTGACCACCGGCCACGGCGGCACGCTGGCCGTGGAAAGCCGGGAAGACCACGGCACCGAATTTATCCTGGCCCTGCCCGCTTAACCCGCCGCAGGCCCTAACTTTGGTGTAACGCAACCCTTGAAAAGTACTCCCATGCAAATTCTGGTCGTTGACGACGAAACCGATGTGCGCGACCTGTTCCTGCAGCGGTTCCGGCGGGAAATCCGCAGTGGCGAAATGAGCTTCAGCTTTGCCTTCTCGGGCGAGGAAGCCATGACGTATATGCGTCAGCACAACTCCGAGGTGCTCATCATCCTCTCCGACATCAACATGCCCGGCATGAGCGGCCTGGAGCTGCTGAGCCACGTGAAGGAAGAATTTGAGATGCCGCCCACCACGATGATGATGATTACGGCCTACGGCGACGACCAAAGCTACCAGCAAGCCATGCAGCTGGGGGCCAACGATTTCCTGACAAAACCCGTGGATTTCGGCGCACTCAAAGAAAAATTAAGGCATTTGCTGCCCTAGCGGCATCCCTAACGCCCGGCACTTCGTCAAGCTAGTTGCGGTCCGATGCGCTACTTTCGGACCGCTGCTCCAACGCTATTATTATGAAGACGAAAATTCTGGTGGTCGACGACGAAGCCGACCTTGAGCTGCTCATCAAGCAGAAGTTTCGGCGCAAAATCCGGGAAAGTGTGTACGAATTTGTTTTCGCTAACAACGGCCAGGAGGCGCTTGACCGCATCTCGGAAAATCCCGATACATCCGTCATTCTCAGTGATATCAACATGCCGGTTATGGACGGACTGACCTTGCTCAGCCTCACCCACGCCCAGCATCCGGCCATGAAAACGGTCATCGTATCGGCCTACGGCGACCTGGCCAACCTGCGCACTGCCATGAACCGGGGCGCCTTCGATTTTGTGGTGAAACCCGTCGATTTTGCCGACCTGGAGCTGACCATTGAGAAAACCGCCGACCAAGTGCGCCAACTGCGCGACACGCTACGCGCCATTCAGGAAAACAACATCCTGAAGATGTACGTCGACGAAACGGTGCTGAATTTCATGACCCGGCCGGATTTTGAGAACCGCCTGCTGGCCAGCGAAACCGTGGAAGCCACGGTGGTTTTTCTGGACATCTGCGGCTTCACGGGCCTCGCCGAAAAGCTCGCGCCCACCGACGTAGTGAGCCTGCTCAATACCTACTTCGACCTGATAGTGAAGGAGATAATTGCGCAAAACGGCCACGTTGACAAATTTATGGGCGATGCCGTGATGGCCGTCTTCCGGGGCGAGCACCACCTTGACCGGGCCATCGACGCGGCGCTGTCGGCGCGCACGGTTTTGCAGCAGAGCAATGCCACGCTGCCTCCGGGCTTCGAGTACCGGCCCGAAGTGAGCATTGGCGTAAACACCGGCGAAGTCGTATCCGGCAACATCGGCTCAGCGTCGCTCAAGCGGCTGGACTACACCGTTATCGGTGATGTGGTGAACACGTCCCAGCGCCTGCAGTCGGTGGGCAAAGCCGGCCAGATTATCATCAGCGAAGCCGTTTACCTCAAGGTAAAGGAGTCTTTCCAGTGCAAGTTTGTGAGCGAAGTGAAGCTGAAAAACAAGTCACAACCGGTTAAAATCTACGAGGTAGTAGAGTAGCGCGCTGCACGACCGTCATGCTGAGCCTGTCGAAGCATCTCTACCGCTTCGTTGAACGGCGCCAGCCAACAACTTCGTAACAACATCTATAACTGCTGTACAACTGCTCTGGCAGCCATTTCCCGCATCTTCTCGTTTTGCAGCCGGATGCGCTGGCACAGCATCTTAAGGATGTTGCGCAGCACCTCGCCGCGCTCTTCCATCACGTCGTAAAAGTCCTCCTGGTCGAGGCGGAAGGCCAGCACCTGGCTCAGGGCCGCGGCGGAAGCAGAGCGGGGCTCGGTGTCGAGCAGCGCCAATTCCCCAAAAAAGTCGCCGGGCCCGAAGGTTGCCAGCTGCTGATTGCCGTTGAAAACACCCACCTGTCCGTCGTGCAGGATGAAAAGGGAAGTGCCAATGTCGCCCTTGGCAAAAATCTCCTCGCCTTCCTGAAAACTCACCTCTTTCATGATGGGCACAATGCTGCTCAGCACGTTTTCGGGGGTGTGGGCGAAGAGGGCAGTGCTTTTCAGGACCACCACCCGCTCCAGGGCGGACACGCGGTTTTCGGAGGAATCGGAGTGGCTCATGGGGGCGGGAGTAGTGGGAATGGGCAGCGGCTGGCCCGTGCGGTCGGCCAGGGCCAGGGCTGCCAGTTGGGCGCTTTCGAACAATAACGGCTTGGGCGACGCCAGATAAGGCCGCAGGATGGCGGCCGCGTCGGGCTCGGTGGGCTGCCAGTGCCGCAGGGCCACGCTCAGCGTCCAGGAAGTGAAGGCACTGTTGCCCTGGCGCAGCAGAAAGGTCAGGAACTGTTCGGGTTGAAGTGCCGCTGATGCAAGCACCAAGGGCGCCGCGAAACCATTGCCGTTGCTGCTCAGGCTGGCGCGCCGTGGCGTGCGCGCAGGCGCCAGCGCTGGCGTGAGGCCGGCGAATACCCGCGCCTTTTCCGCCACCGACGTATCGTCGAGCAGCGCCTGCAGCCCTTGGTAAATGAGCCGCGGAATCAGGTTATCAAGGATTTCCAGGGCGTTGGCCTGGCGCTCGCGGGCGGCGTGGGCCACGTTGCGCTGGGCAGTGGTCACCGATTCGGCATCGTAGAGCTGGGCCAGCAGGCTGAAAATCCGCTGGTGAAGCTGGGCCAATTCGTAGTCGATGGTAGCGTGCAGCGCGGGCAGGTTGGTGGCCACCAGCCCGCTTAGCAATTGGGATGCGAGCCGAAATTCATCCCCCAGCAGTTGCTCAAAGATGGGCGCGTCGCGGGGCTCGGCGGGGAACCGGCGCAGGGCTCGCAGCGCGGCCGTCCGGAAAAAGAGGTGAGTGCCCTGCGCCAGTTCCACCAGGGCCGCGCGGCTGGCGGGGGCGTTGAGGCGTTCGAGCACCGTCACGAGGCGGTGAATAAGCACGTCGGTGGGGTCGTGGCGCAGGGCCGCCCGCACCAGGGGTACCACGGTGGGGCCCAGCGCCACCAGGCTGTCGGCGGCCACCTGCCAGTGCCGCTTCTGGCCGAGGGCAAGGAATAAGTGGTGCGCCAACTTGAGGTGACCTACCGTGCCAATAGCCACGAGCGCGGCGTGCGGCGTTACGCCCGCATCGTCCACATTCAGGCTGCTTTCCACCAGGTTTTGCTGGGCTGCCTCTGGGAAAAAAGGAAGCAGCGCCAGGGCCGCCAGCTGCGCCGTGGGGGCCGTTTCATTTAACAATTTGGTGAGGCTGGCTTGCGCAGGCTCGTATTGCGGGCGGCTTTCTAGCGCGCCCCGAATGGCTCCCTGCCGGGCCGCCATATCGGGTGCCGCGAGCAGGATGGCCACGGCCGGGTCATTGGGGGTGGTACCGGCCAGCTCCCGGGCCGCGGCCTCGCGCACGGCGGGAGCGGCGTCGCGCTGGGCCAGGGCGCGCAGGGCTTCGGGGGGCAGGGGGCGCAGCTCGGGGGTGGCCAGCAAGGCCAGGCGCACCCGCTCGTCGGGGTGTTCGAGTAGGGAGGCAACGTGGCTGACGAGGGCCGCCGGCTGCCGCTGCCGGAGCCAGGCCATGGCGTTGAGAACTTCGGTGGCGCGGGGGCTGTGCAGGTGCGCCAGCACCACCTGTAGGGCAGCATCGGGCAGGGCCAGTTCGGCGGTTTCGGCAAAGCGGCGGCCCAGTCCTTCCTTAAGCTCGGCTAAATAGCTGCGGTAGGTGCGGGCCAGAAAAAGCAGCGCCGCCAGCAGCAGCGCCCCCATCCACACGAAGGGCGCCCAGCCATTAAGCAGGTTGGCGTAGCCAAAAACAAAGAACAGCAGGCCCGTGAGGCCCATGCCAAGCGGCTCATAAAACCCCTTGGCCAGGGTGTGGGCCGCCAGCCGCAGCTGCGGCGCCAGCGGCTGAAACAGCACCAGAAACACGGGGTCGAACACGGTGCGGCGCAGCACTTCCAGCAGCAGGTAGAGGCCGCAGAAATACACCAGCAGCCCCGTGCCAGTGTAGCCGCCCAGCAGCTGCAAGCCGCCAAAGCCGGCCAGGCCCAGCAGCGCCACGGCCGGCAGCAGCCGCAGCGACCATTGGACGCCGTAGCGCTCCAGCGCCTGCCGGCTCACAAGCAGCTTGAAGAACATGGCCGCCAGGTAAGTCAGGCTCAGTATCCAGCCCACCGACTGCGTGATGTCGGCCGAGTCGTGAAACTTGTGCTTCACGTTGATGAAAAACATGTACTCCACGCCAGTGAGCGCCGCCCCAATGGCTACCAGGCTCAGGCACATGGCCAGCACCAATTGGCTGCCGCCAAACAGCTGCCGAACAAGCTTAGTCTGCGGCCGTTGGGCCTGGCGTAGGGGCCGCGCCGCCGCTTCCACTACGTGGGAGCTTAGGGTGGCCCGCAACGCAAACAGCGCCCCCAGGTAGGCCGCAAACGACACGCCCAGCAGCACCGGCAGCTGCGCATCGCCGTGAATAAGTGCGGCCAAAACAGCACCCAGGGCCTTAGCCGGCATGTCGCCAGAGCTGATGACGCTAAAGAGCCGCTTGCTCTGCCGCACATCAAACACCACCGCCGACACGCCCCAGAACTCCAGGTTGGTGAGCAGGTAGATGACCCGGTAGCCGGCCATAATGGCCACCGCCGCCGCCACCGAATGGCCCACCACTACCAGCACGCCCAGCACGCCGGTGAGGACCACCACGGCCAGCAGCACCCGCACCGCCAGCTTTTTTAGCAGGTAATGGTGCTCAAAATAGGTGTAGATTTTGCCCACGGCCATCATGGCCAGCGCGCCGGCGATGTAGCCCAGCGGCAGGCTGTGCTCGGGGTCGTGCTCGAGCAGCAGCACGTTGGCCGCCACATACACCAGCACCGAGCCAATGCCCAGAAGAAAATTGTGCAGCAAAAACAGCCCCACGGTGCGGGTTTCGCTGGTCTTAATGCCAAACAGGCGCTGCAGGTATGCGGTAGAAATCATGCCAAAAGGAAGCCGGCACCACCGGGTGCGGCCGCCGCCAAAGATACGGGGCCCGCGAAACCAACACGAATTAGTTTGGCCGGGGCTCCGCCGTGGCTTTTCCCAAGCAGGGGGAGAGATAGCAAGCCCTGCTGAGCCGGCTCCATGGCGCTACGGGGCGGGGCTCGTTGCGGGCGCGGTGCGCTGGCCCAAGCCTTGGCTTAGGTTGGTGTACGGATGTAAGACGGAGTAGAGACGCAAAATATTGCGTCTCTACTCCGCACATGAAACTCTGACAACCAGACTCCGCCGCAGGGTTAGCGCTTTTTCATCTCGTAAATCCGCACGTAGTCCACCAGCATCTGCTGGGGGAATGCGGCTTCGTCGATGCCTTTCTGGCCGCCCCACTCGCCACCCACGGCCACGTTCAGCAGCACGTGGAAGGGCTTGTCCCAGGGCCAGGCCTGCCAGCCGGTGCCCTCGTTGCGGGCCGCGAAATACAGCTGGCCGTCAATTTCGGCCGTGATGGTTTCCGGCGTCCACTCAATGGCGTAGACGTGAAAGGCCGTGGTGGCGTCGGGAATCACCGTGACGCCGGTTTTCTGGTTGTTGGTCCGGAAATAGTAGCTCTTGCAGTGCGTGGAGGCGTGAATGACGTTGGGGTCGTAGCCCACGTGCTCCATGATGTCGATTTCGCCGTTGTCGGGCCAGCTTTTGTTGCCGTAGCCGTTCTGGTCGGGCAGCATCCAGATGGCGGGCCAGGTACCGCGGCCACCGGGAATCCGGGCCCGCACCTCAAAGCGGCCGTAGGTCTGGCTGCCGCCCTTGCCGCGCGAGAGCAGCCGGGCCGAGGTATAGGCATTCTCGGGCTTCAGCGCCTCCTTATGGGCTTCCACCACCAGGTTGCCGCCTTCTACACGGGCGTTTTCCAGGCGGTTTTTGGTGTAGTACTGCAGCTCTTTGTTGCCCCAGCCACTGCCGCCCACGTCGTAGCCCCACTTGGTGGAGTCGGGCAGGCCGGTGTAGTTGAACTCATCGCGCCACACCAGCTTGGCAAAGGTGTAGCGGGCCTTGGCCTTAGCCGGAGCCGCCGGGCCAACGGGGGCAGCCGCGCTCAGCAGCAAGCTGCTGAACACGACCACCGCCCGGGCCAGCGTGGCGAGGCCACGACTGCGCTTCCCGACCAAATTGATTTTCCCACCTACTCTGGTCGGCATGCGCACTGGTTGTTATTTGTACTGGTAGTACCGCACGTAGTCCACCTGCATCTGCTGGGGGAATACCGTGGAAGCGTCGGGGTTGCCGTCGAAATCACCCCCCACGGCCACGTTCAAAATCATAAAAAACGGGTTGTTGAAGGGGTAGCTGGCCCCGGCGGTGTCGGCCGTGCCGAAGGTGTAGTACAGCTGGCCGTCCAGGAACATGCGGATTTGGTCCTTGCTGCGCACCACCGAGTAAATGTGGTAGTCTTCGGAGAGGTCCACCGCCACGGTGTTGGTGGTGCCCTTCAGGCGGCGGGCACCTGCCCCGTCGGCGAAGTGCATGGTGGGCAGCAGCTCCTTGGGCCGGCTGCCGCGCAGCTCCATGATGTCGATTTCGCCGCACTTGGGCCAGTTGTTCTGGTCAATGTCGGCGCCCAGCATCCAGATGGCGGGCCACACGCCCTTGCCCTTGGGGATTTTGGCGCGGGTGTCGATGCGGCCGTACACGAAGGTTTGCTTGCCCTTGGTGAGCAGGCGGGCCGAGGTGTAGGCGTTGCTGCCCGACTGCTGCCGCCGCGCCTGAATGGTGAGGTTGCCGCCGTTTACGAAGGAGTTGTCGTTCGAATTGGTATAGTTCTGCAGCTCGTTGTTGCCCCAGCCGTTGCCGCCCAGGTCGTAGCCCCACTTGGTCTGGTCCAGGGAGCTGCCGTTGAACTCGTCGCTCCACACCAGATTGGTATAGTCGGCGTAGTTCTTGGCTTCCTCGTTCACCACCGGCGCTACGGGCGTGGTGGGCGGGGCGGTAGTGGGCGGCGTGGTGGCCTTCTCGGTGCAGGCCACCACGCCTAGGGCGAGTAGTAAGCCCGCGCCGAGCCGATAGTTGCGGAACACGCCAATGGATTGATTCTTCATAAATTAAGCAGCAATCGGTAGGTAAGAATAAGATGGCGAGCTATTTAGCAACCATTTTAATGGTGAACACGGTTCCGCCGTTCTGGCCACTGCCCGCGCGCAGGGTCATCTTCTTGTCGTCGATGCTCAGGATGCGGTACACGCGCTCCGTGGGGGAGGCGTCGGTGGTGCCAATGAAAGCTCCGTTGCGCGAGAGCGTGAGCTGCGCCAGGCCAGCGCCCGACGCGGGCCCGAACACGAACGGCGTGGTGCCGGTCTGCGGGGCCTGGCAGGTGAAGCCATTCGCCGAAAATGTTTCGGCTTTGGCGTTGTAGCTCATTACGTTGGCAGTGGTGAAGGTGTACTCGTCGTCCGACTGGCAGGCGGGCAACTCGCCTGGCTTCACCCCGGCAAAGTAGAGGCTCGGCGACGCTTCGGTGCCCACTACAATCGGGGCGTCGGCGGCGTTGTCCAGCATCCAGGTTTTGGAAGAGCCGCCGGTGAGCAGCAGGCTGAAGGGGGCCGTGGCATCGTAAGGCGCCAGCGTGATGATGGTGCGGGTGCCGTCGGGGTTGGTGCCGCGCAGGCGCAGGCGGGTGTCGGTGGCATCCAGGATGTCGTAGGTTTTGTTGGCCACCGAGTCGGGCAGGCCGATGAACGCGCCTCGGCCTTTGAGCACAATCTGCGGGTTGCCGGCGGCATTGGGCCGGAACACAAAGCTGCCGCCCCGGTTGAGCGACGAGCCGCAGGCGCCGTTCCGGAACGTGGCGCCGCCGCTTTCGTAGTTCACCGTGAAGTTGTTGCTGAACGCAAACTGGTCGTCGAGCTGGCAGGCCGGCAGGGTAGTTGAAGACGAAATCTGCACGCCCGCGGCGGTTTCGCGCACAATGGCGCCGGCCGCGTTATTGAACGACCACACCCGGGTGCCCGAGCTCGCGCAGCCCACCAGCTTGTTGAAAGAGGCGTTGGTGCAGGCGTCGGGGATGGTGACGGTTTGCTTGCTGGAGATGTTCGTGCCGCCTTTGCCGGCCGTAATCAGCTCCACTTCGTAGGTGCCGGGGCGGGTGTAGGTGCGCTGCACCGTGGGACCGGAGGCCACGGCATTTTCTCCCAGAAAATTGTACTGGTACAGGAATCCGTCCTGGCTGGTGCTGGTGAAGGTGACCACCGTGGGAAACTCCGTGGTGTTGACCTGGAAGGTGAAGGACGACGTGGGCACCGCGCCTTCCAGCTGGTTGTCGTCGTCTTCTTTGCTGCAGGAGGCCAGCAGCAGCGGGGCCGCCAACAGGCCCAGGGCCATTATACGTGCTATATTTTTCATGGAGATATTCGAGGAGAAGATAAAAGAAGCCGGGCGCTTAGTAGCCCGGGTTTTGCTTCAAGCCGGTGTTCACGTCCAGCTCCGACTGCGGCAGGGGCAGCACGATGTTGAAGGGTTGCACGCCGCGGTAGCGCAGCAGCTCGCCGGTGCGCTTCATGTCGAACCACCGGTCGTTCTCAAACGCCAGTTCGTACTTGCGCTCGCGCCACACCGCTTCTTTGAAGGCCTGAGCGCCGAGGCTGGCCGACAAGTCGCGCGGCGAAGCTGCGTTGATGGGCAGGCCAAAGGCCCGGCGGCGTACTTTGTTGATGGCTTCCCGGCCTTCGGCGGTGGTGCCCGCGGCCTCGGCCAGAATCAGGTACACCTCAGCCAGGCGAATCACCGGAATGTTGAGCTCCGAGTCCCAGATGTTGGTGTTCACCTTGCCGATGAACCACTTTTTTACGCCAAAGCCGTTGGGTGAGCCAGGGAGAGAGTTTGGCTGCACGCGGCCGTCGGGGTACACGTCGCCGGGCTTCCAGATGGTCACGTCGCGGCGCAGGTCGCCGGCCTCGTAGCCGGCCACGAAATCAGCTTCGGGAATGTTGAAGCCATAGCCACCCTGCGGCACAATGCCCTGGCCGCGAGGGCCGAAGAACTCATTGCCCACAAAGCCCAGTCCATCGAACGTGAACTGATTGCGGCCCGAGATGAAGCCTATTTCAAACAAGGCTTCTTTGCCGTACTCGTTGGCTACCTTGAAATTGTCGGCGTAGTTGTCCCACAAAGCCTTGCCGCTGGAGGCAATCACGGTGCGGGCCTGCGTGGCCGCCTCCGGCAGCTTGCCTTCGGTGAGGTACACTTTGGCCAGCAGCGCGGCGGCTGCCCACTTGGTGGCCCGGCCCAGGTCGTCGCCGCTGTACGAAGCGGGCAGCTTGGCAACGGCATCGAGCAAGTCCTTTTCTATCTGCGCGTACACCTGCACCACCGGCGTGCGCGGCACGTTCACTTCCGCCAGCGTGGTGGGCGGCACCGTCAGCAGGGGCACGTCGCCGAAAGCCCGCACCAGGTCGAAGTAGTACTTGGCCCGCAGAAAAGAGGCCTCGCCGATGCTGCGCTGCTGAATGGCCGGGTCAATCTGCATGGCGGGCACCTTTTGCAGCACAATGTTGGCGCGGCCAATGCCCACGTAGCAGCCGCCCCACAGGCGGCTGGTGAGCGGGTTGGTGGCCGGAATGCTGCCGTAGCGGTCCAGCTGCTGCTGCTCAATGCCGTCGCCGCCGCCGCCGCCGCCGGTGCTCGACAGGTCGGAACCGATGTCGCCGATGCCCCACAGGGCGTAGTTGTACTGCCCGCCCTTGCCCAGCTCGCTGTACACGGCATCGGTGGCCTGAATGGCGTCGGTGGTGGTCTTGTAGAAGTTGGCGTCCGTTACCTGGTCGGTGGGGGCTTCGTCCAGGAATTTCTCGCCGCAGCTCGTGAGCAGGCCCAGCGTGAGCAACAGGGTGCCGCCGGCGTATTTCGTGATTATAGACATTGCAAGGAGTGATTTAAAGGATTAGAAACCCAGGTTCAGACCGGCCAGGAACACGCGGGGCTGCGGGTACACGCCCAGGTCCACGCCGCGCGAGCCCACCTCCGGGTCGAAGCCCGAGTACTTGGTGAGCGTGAGCAGGTTTTGGCCGCTCAGGTACAGGCGCACCTGCTTGCCGCCGATGCGGTCGGTAAGGGTTTTGGGGAGGGAGTAGCCCAGGGTCAAGGTTTTGATGCGCAGGTAGGAACCGTCTTCCAGGTAATAGCTGCTCACCTGCAGGTTGCCGTTGGGGTCGCCGGCAATGGCGCGGGGCACGTCGTTGCTGGTGCCGGGGCCGGTCCAGCGGCCCAGCACACGGCTGCTGCCGTTGCTGTTGCCGTACAGGGCACTTTCCAGAATGTAGCGGTTCTGGTTGTAAATCTGGTTGCCCTGCGAACCCTGCACAAACACGGTCAGATCGAAGTTCAGGAAGCTCAGCGTGTTGTTCACGCCGTAGGTGAAGTCCGGGTTGGGGTTGCCAATGAAGGTCCGGTCACTGGCGTTGATGACGCCGTCGCCGTTCACGTCTTTGAAGCGGAGGTCGCCGGGCGCCGTGCCCGACTGCTGCACGGCGTGGTTTTTCACGTCCTCCGGCGTCTGAAACAGGCCGTCGGCCACGAAGCCGAAGAACGAGCCGAAGGGCTGGCCCTCATCGTAGCGCACAATGGTGCCGCTCAGGCCGCCCAGGCCGTTGTAGGGGTCGCCCACGCCCAGCTTATCCAGCTCGGTTTTGTAAGCCGATAGGTTCAGGGTGGTGCTCCAGGTGAGGCCCGTGCCGCTGCCCTGAATGTTGCGCGAGGTCAGCGAGAAGTCCACGCCGCGGTTGTAGGCCGAAGCCGCGTTGCGGTTCACGCTCTCGAACGTGCCTGACACCAGCGATACCGGCACCGGCGCAATCAGGTTCGGCGAGGTGCGGTCGTACAGGTCGATGCTGCCTTCGAAGCGGTTATCCAAGAAGCCGAAATCAATGCCAAAGTTCGTCTGGTTGTTGTTTTCCCAGCGCAGGTCCGGGTTGGCCAGGCGCGTAGGGGCGGCCCCGTTCACAATGGTGCCCGCGGGCCCGAACGGATACTGAATGCCCGAGTTCACGGCAAACAGGTAAGCGAAGCGGCCGGCGTTGTTGGGGTTGCCCACCCGGCCGTAACCCACCCGCACTTTCAGGTTGCTCACCACGCGGTTGCCCTTCAAAAACTCCTCTTCCGAGATGCGCCAGCCCGCCGACACGCCGGGGAAGAAGCCAAATTGCTCGCCGGGAGGAAAATTGCTGGAGCCGTCGTAGCGCGCAATGGCCGAAAACAGGTACTTGCCGGCGTACTCGTAGTTGAGGCGCGTGAAGTAGCTAGCTAGGTGCGACGCTGGGTTGATGGTGCTGGCGTTGGCCAGCTGGGTGTTAACGGGGCCGGAGTTGATTACCTGCAGGTCGTTGCGCAGGTAGCCGGTGCGGTAGGCCTCCACGTTGCTGAAGTTGAACTCCTGCGCCGACTGGCCCAGCAGCGCCGTCACCTGGTGCTTATCGCCAAACAAGTGGTCGTACGTCAGGGTGTTCTCAATCAGGTAGCTCGGCGCGTACGACGACGTGGCCGTGGCCCCGGCCGACGCCTGGGTGTAGCGCGTGGTGTAGGTGTCGGGGCCTATCCGCAGCTCCGGCACCCCGGGACGGAACGCGTTGAAGTTGTCGAAAATGAAGTCAAAGCCGACATTCGTGCGGAAGCGCAGGCCTTTCAACGGCTCAATCTCGGCGAAGAAGGTGGACAGGGCCCGGTTGCGGGTGAACTTCTGGTTGGCAATGGTGGCCGAAGCCAGCGGGTTTTCTTCAATGAAGTTGTCCTGCTGGCCGCGGGGCTCATAGTAGTAGCCGTCGGGCCGGAACACCGGGATGATGGACGGAATGCGAATGGCCTGTTGCACCGTGCCGTACTCGCCGCTGTTGGTCGTAATCTGGCGGTCTTCCAGGTGCGTGAGCGATATGCTGTTGCCGAACTTCAGGTACTTGTTCACCTGCACGTCGCCATTGGCCCGCAGCGTAAACCGCTCAAAATTAGACCCAACGATGGTGCCGTCCTGCTGGAAATAGCTGCCCGACACCGCAAAGCGGGCCTTCTCGCTGCCCCCGGTGGCCGAAAGCGAATAGTTCTGAATAGCGGCTTTGCGGAATACTTCGTCCTGCCAATCGGTGCCCGCGCCCAGGGCCTTGGGGTCGCGCAGGCGCGGCACCACAATGGGTTGGCCGGCTGCGATGCGGTTCTCGTTGTTGATAACCGCGTACTCCTCGGCCGTGAGCAAATCGAGCTTGCGCCACACCTGCTGCACGCCGCGGTAAGCGTCAAAATTCACCGTAGAAACCCCGGCCTTGCCGCGCTTCGTGGTGATGAGCACCACGCCGTTGGCGGCCCGTACGCCGTAAATGGCGGTAGCCGACGCATCCTTTAATATGTCGATGGATTCAATGTCGTTGGGGCTGATGGCGTTCAGCTGGTTCTCGCCGCCCTCGGGCAGCGGGAAGCCGTCGAGCACGTACAGCGGGTTGTTGTTGCCGGCCGAGGTAATACCCCGCACCCGAATGGACGTGCCCGAGGCCCCGCCCGGCGCGCCACCGTTGGAAGTAACCGTGACGCCCGCCGCCCGGCCCTGCAGGGCCTGGGTAGCATCGGCCACCGGCTGCGAAGCAATTTCCCGCGCCGAAACCGACGACACGGCGCCCGTCACGCTGCCGCGCTGCTGGGTGCCGTAGCCCACCACCACCACTTCGGTCAGCTTCTGAGTGTCCTCTTGCAGGGAGATGTTCAGCACGCCCGACGTGGCCGAAACCACGGCGGTCTGCGTGGTGAATCCCACAAAGCTGAATACCAGGGTGCTGCCCTCGGGCGCGTTCAGGCTAAATGCCCCGTCGCCGTTGGTGGAGGCGCCCAGCGTGGTGCCGCGCACCAGCACCGTCACGCCGGGCAGGCCCGAGCCATCGGGCCCCACCACGCGGCCCGATACGGGCACATCGGCCGCCGTACTGGCGCGCAGGTGGGCTGGTCCGGCCGGAGCAGCCATGGCCACTGCGGGAAACCCGCAAGCTAGCAGAACCGCGGTGCGGCGTACCAGCGCAATCAAGTAAAAATTTCGCTTCATGGTGGGAAAACTGAAGGTGATAAGCGAATGGTGAAGAACTTAAAAGCAGAGAAAGGGTGAGCCCGCTGGCTATTTAGGCGGGGAAGCTTCGGCCGAAGTGGTCCCGGGCCGCGGGGTACGGTTGGTGGGCGTGGCATTGCCCGTGGCTCCCGTGGGAGCGGCAGCGCCAGGGGCCACAGCGCCGCCCACGTAGCGAAACCGGGCCGACTGCGAGCCCACGCGCAGGGTAAACCAGCCGGCTTCCAGCTGCGGGCGGCCCAGGCCGTCGGGGTAGCTCAGGTCGGTGAGCGGGTTGATGTCGAAGGTGAGTTCCCGGCTTTGGCCGGCGGTGTAGGCCTGCTTCTCAAAGTGCTTGAGCAGGCGCACCGGCCGCGTGATGCGGCCCACCTCGTCGGTCAGGAACCACAGCACCGCTTCCTGGCCGGCGCGGGCGCCGGTATTGGCCACGCGCACGGTGGCGCGCAGGCGGGCGGCGGTACCGGTTAGCACGGTGTCGCTCAGCGTGAGGCCGGAGTAGGCATAGGTGGTGTAGCTCAGCCCCTCGCCAAACTCCGTGAGCATGGAGCTCTTGTACTTGGCACCGCGTTGCTCGAAACCAGCACCGAAGTCGCTCAGGTCGAGGCTGTTCTTGTTGTTGTCGTGGTGGTAATTGGAGATGTGTCCGGCAAACTGCGGGTACGTGAAAGGCAGCTTGCCGCTGGGGTTGGTCTTGCCGCTGATGATTTCGGCCAGCGCCGTACCGCCGCCGTAGCCCGGCAGCCCCGCCCAGATGATGGCCGTAGTCGCATCGGCCACGCTCCGGATAATGCCCGGCCGGCCCCCAATCATGAGCAGTACCGTGGGTTTGCCGCTGGCCTGCGCCGCGCGCGTCAGCTGCTGCTGGTCGTCGGGCAGGGTCAGGTCCGAGGAGTTGCCCAGGCCTTCGGTGTAGGGCCGCTCACCCAGGGCCAGCACTACGGCATCAGCTTGCCGGGCGGCAGCCGAAATGCTGGCTAGCTGCATTTTGCCCTTGGCGTCGCGGTAGGGCAGGGTTTCTACTTTGGCGCCGGGAAATTCTTTGCGCAGCGCTTCTACCAGCGTGGGCACGTCCTTCGGGTAGGCGGCTTCCGGGCGGCCCTGCCAGGCCAGCGTCCAGCCGCCCGACAGGTTGGCCCGCGACTCGGCCGATGGGCCCACCACCAGCAGGCGCTTCACGCGGGCCGGTGCCAGGGGCAGGGTGTTTTTGTCGTTTTTCAGGAGCACCACCGACTCGCGCGCGGCGGCCGTGGCCTGGGCCCGCAAGGCCGGGTCGCCGATTCGGCTGAGCCGGTCGGCCCGGGGCATGGGGTTCTCAAACAGCCCGATTTCGTCCTTCATCTGCAGCACGCGGCCCGCCGACAGGTCGATGCGCGCCTGGGTCAGGCGGCCTTCCTGTACCAGCTCTTTCACGTACTGGCAAAAGGTGGTGGTGTAGGGCGTCATGGCCATGTCCACGCCCGCGTCAATGGCCATCCAGGTGGCTTCTTTCTCGTTGGCGGCCACTTTTTGAATGCGGACCAGGCGGATAATATCTTCCCAGTCGGTCACGGCCACGCCCTTGAAGCCCATCTGGTCCCGCAGCAAATCCGTGAGAATGGCCCGGGACGCGTGCACGGGCTCGCCGTTGATTTCGCCCGAATTAATCATAATGGATTTCAGCCCGGCATCGATTGCGGCCTGAAACGAAGGCCGGAAGAACTCCTGCAGCCGCTGGTCGGGGATGAGGGCATTGGTGCGGTCCCAGCCGTTGCGTGGGTCGGAGTAGCCCAGAAAGTGCTTGCCGGAGCCGGCTACTTTGTAGGGCGCTATCTCCTTGTTGTTCTGGAGCTCCCGCACGAAGGCGGCGCCCATGCGCGACGCTACCAGCGGGTCTTCGCCGTAGGTTTCGTAGAAGCGGGGCCAGTAGGCGTTCACGCCCAGGTCCAGGACCGGCGCAAACACCCAGTGGTGGCCCAGGTCCGCCGACTCCAGCACCGTAGCGCGGGCCGTTTGCCGGGCCAGCTCGGGGTTGAAGCTGGCACCCAGGTTGATGTTGTGCGGGAATATGGCCGTGCCCGCCACGTAGCTGGCCCCGTGCATGTGGTCGATGCCGTAGATAATGGGGATGCGCAGACGCGACTCGCGCAGGGCAATGCGCTGCAGCGCGGCCGAGTAGCGCACCCATTGGGCGGCAGGTACGGCCTCCCCGTTAAGGAAGGAGCCAATATGAAAATTCCGGACCAGCGCGGTGGCTTTCGCTGAGTCCAGCACCACATCTTTTTGCACGCCGGTGGTATTTATCACCGAAATGTTGAGTTGGGTCATCTGCCCAATTTTCTCCTCCAGGGTCATGTGCGCCAGCAGTTGCTGCACGCGCGGACCAAAGCCTGAAGCTGCTGGCGTGGCCACAGTGGTGGCCGTAGGAATAATGGTTACTGTGGCCGGTACGGCGCCGCGCTGGCAGGCAGCCAGCAGGGGCAGTGCGAGCAAAGCGGTACGTGACGCTACCAAGCGCAACGCAACCGACGACGGCGAAGGAAATATAGCCGTAGCTAACCGGGCAATAACGGAGTGAAATGGAGGCATTGGGCAAGTGGGAATGCCCAAATATAGAAGCGTGTGTTTGGCAAATGCAACCTAGAAAGCCCTTGCTGTGCCATGTGAAGGGCTTTTTTGAAGCAAGTCACGCAATTGCTTATACGCTTGCTGCACACGAATCTTTACTGCTATCTACCCTGCCAGGGCTGCCGCCGGGTTTTTATATTTCATGGCTTTTGGCTAAAAAACAACAAAAAAAATCGTCCGAATCCAAAAAAAAGAC
Organism: Hymenobacter lapidarius; assembly: GCF_001816145.1. Taxonomy (GTDB): domain Bacteria; phylum Bacteroidota; class Bacteroidia; order Cytophagales; family Hymenobacteraceae; genus Hymenobacter; species Hymenobacter lapidarius. Next base: position 20,125 of record NZ_MDZB01000116.1, read on the forward strand.
ACAGTAGCAGTCAGTTACCTCAAACCTTCACCAAATACGGGTTGTAATGGGTTCGGTAGCAGAAAGTATCGCATTAAGCCCTTCGCAAACGTTACCGGAAATTCAGGCGGCATTTTGCCCAGCTATTTTTGCTCAATTTCCTGTAGCTCGGCTTCGGCAGTGGCGTCCAGCAGTACGTGCGTCCAGGGCTCACCGTCCTCAAAGTCGGGAGCGGCCCGTCGCCGCTGCAGCGCGGCCAGCACCTTTTGGGCAAAGGCCCAGCTGGTGGCCTGGCGCAGCTCCAGCACCCGGGCCAGCTCAGAGGGCGAGTAGCTGCCCCGGTGGGCGTGCAGCAGGAACACGGCATACAGGGCCTTCACAATGGGGAATTTGCACTTTTGCAGCAAGGTGCCGGCCGTGGCCGACTCCACGTAGCGGCAACGGGTGCAGCGCCGGGCAAAAGGCTCACGGGCTTCGCAGCTTTTTTCGTGGCCGCACTTGCGGCAGCGGTAGCCGCCCTGGGCCCACTTCAGGTCGGCCAGGTAGCGCAGGCAGGCGTCCTTGTCGGGGTATATCTGGCTGAATTCGCCAAAGTCAACTTCCCGGGCCTCAATGCGGGCGGCCTTCTCGGCGTGCAGGTCGCGGCTGAGGTCGCCGTTCAGCTTCTCAATGGCGGCCGACTGTAGGGCCAGCAGGCCGTTGGCTTCCAGCAGCTCCCGGTTTTGGGTGGCCACGGTATCGTTTTGGCGCTGCAGCTCCGCCGTGCGTTGCCCTACCAACGCTTCCAGCTCGGTGTTGAGCTGGTCTTTGAGCGCTTGGTTTTCGCGCATTTGCTCCACTAGGCGGTCCTGGGCCTGGTGCTTTTTGCGCAGTTGCTTGAGCAGGCGGTTCTGGGTAAGCAGGGTCATGTCCATCAGGCCCTTCAGTTTCTCGCCTAGGGCGTAGCTCAGAATCACCACTTCGGCCACAAAGGCCACATACAGGCTGTATACGGTGTAAGCGTTGTTGTAGAAATCAATGCCCAGCTTCCGCATAATGAGAAAGGTGAGGCTGCTGGCCACCAGCGCCTGGGCCAGCAGCAGGTAGCGCGCCGGCTTCAGCCCCGCCCGATACGCCCGAAAAGCGGCGTAATACAGCAAGCCATAGGGTAGCAGGTACAGCCAGAAGCTAAAGCCGGAGTGCACCACCGCGGCATCAAGTACCAGCAAGGCGGTGCTGCCTCCCACCACCCAGCGCCCCACCCGGTGCAGCACCGGCAGCCGCGAGGCCGTGTCCAGAAACCCGCTGGCGTAGGTGGCAAACGTGAGCAGCAGCAGTACCGGCGCCGCCGCCCCTACAAAGTGGTTCAGTCCAGGCCCGCCAGGCCACAGGTACTGAAACCCGAGCCCATCTTCCGAAAAAAACAGCAGCGCGCCGCTCCCTACATATAGCACGTAGTACAGATAGGTCCGCTCCTTCAAAAAGAAGAACAGAATCAGGTTGTACAGCACCATGATGCAAAGCACCCCGTAGAATACCCCTAGCAGCCAGTATTGCCCCGTCATTTCGGGAATAAAGCCCGCACTACTGTGCAGCATGGCCCGGAAACTGGTCCGGGTGTCGGAGTTTAGGCGGAGGTAGTAGGTCGCGGTTTGCCCGGGCCGGGGCGGCAGGTCGAAAAGGAAGTTTTTGTAGGGGTGGGGCCGGGTGGCGAAGGGCAGCGTGGCGCCGGTGGTCACGCTCTCGTAGGCCGTGCCGGCACCCAAAGGAGGCCGGTAAAACACGGCCCGCCCAATGTGTGCGTCGTAGAGCTCCAGGTACCAGGTGGAGTTTTCGGTGAGGCCGTGGCGCACGGTAATGCGCAGCCAGTAGGTACTCTGTGGGTGCTGGATATTGGGCGGCTGATTCGAGCCGCGCAAGGTGGTGAACCGGCGCTCCACGGCGGGGGAGCGCACGTCGGCCAGGGTAAGCTGGCCGCTGGGGTCTTCCAGTATGCTGTAATAGTTGTCAGCCAAAAAGAACTCGGTCCAGGAAGACTGGATGTGCAGCGTGTCTTCGGCGGTGGCAAAGGCGCTCAGGCAACTGGCCCACACCACGGCCAGCACCAGCCCGGCGCGGCCCAACAGCCGCTTCAGGCCACTACCCCACCCAATACAGCGGCTCCGCTGCGGCCGTCCCATTCTGAAGCTATAGTACATAAGGCCTTCAAAATACGAAAATGCCCGCTATAGCCGGAACTGCGCCCCCACTTTCACCCCAAACCGCTGGGCATCGGGCGAGTCGCGGTAGGTCAGCCGGTGAAGAAAATCTACCCGTAAGAATTTGAAAATGTTTTCGATGCCATAGCCTACTTCCACGTAGGGCAGCTTGCCCAGCGAAGGCACGGGCGCCAGGTCGGTGCCGTCGAGGTCCTGGCGGGGCTGCTGGCTGTTGGCGGCCTGCAGGCCGCCGTACAGGAGATTGGCCGTGGCTACCAGGCGCCAGTTGAGGCGGCGAATGCTGGGAATAGCGTTCAGCCCCAGGCCTTCAAAGTGCTGGTCGAGCCGCACCGCCACCGAGTGGTCGGTCACGAACTCGAAGTAGTTCATCAGGTTAAACGAGTTGGCGTTGTAAAACGGCGTCTGGTTGCCCAGTGGGGTTTTCAGAAACAGGTAAGGCACCCGGTCCGGAATCAGGCTGCCCTCTACCAGGTAGCCCAGGCGGCCCAGGTGGCCCAGGGACACGCTATGGGTCATCAGCAGGTTGAATTTCTGATAAGTTGGCGACGCCCTGTCGTCCAGGAGGTTGCGGGCGCCCAGGGTGTAGCGGAACGTGAACACCGGCAAGCGCTTGAGGCCCACGGTCTGGCGGCGGTTTTCGCTTTGCACCAAGTCTTCATCAGGCGCGTATCGCGCCTCCAGTACCACTTCCGACAAGGTCAGGTTGCGGCCCAGCGGCGCCCGCGGGCTGCGGTCGGAGGTGGTGAAGTAAGCGAAGTTGTGCAGGGGCTTGATGTCTTGATGGCGCACCGTGACGGTTTGGGTGAAGCCCTTGAACAGGTCGCGCTGCAGGCTCACGGCCATCAGGTCGCGCAAAATGGGGCGGCCCTGCCGAAACCGGCCCCAGCGCGAAGCCGAGGCAAAGAGGTTGTTGCCGGTCTGGAAGTCGTTGTCGAGCAGGGCGGCCTGCTCCACGTCGTGGCGCACTTCGCCGCTCACCACCGTCCAGTGCCGCCGCTCGGCCACGTAGCTGGTTCGCAGGCCAAACTTCAGCCGCCCGTCGCCCGTGCCGTAGGCAATGTAGCCCTGGGTAAACCAGTCCCGGCTGATGAAGGGCGTGGTGCGGAAGCCAAAGCGGAAGCGGCTGCCCTCAAAATCGTTGCGGGCGTAGAAGCCCAGCACCGGGCCAAGGTCCCAGCCGCCCACCCGCGCGTAGCCGTTCACGGCCAAGTCCACCCAGTCGAGCACGTTGCGCACCGCCGGCAGCTGCTTGGCCGAGTCGAGCACCGCAAAGCTCTGCTGCTCCGACAGGGTCAGCGTGTCGGGCCGGTGCAGGTCAAAATAGCTGGTGCCGGCGCCGGGCGGGCTCAGCAGGCCGCCGGGCCGCACCTCCTCCTCGGGCAGCACCGACACCACCGTTTGGTCGTAGAAGCCGGGCTCGGTATGGGGCTGGTTGCGCACAAAGTTGCTGCCCACCGTGGTGAAGCGTATCAGCATGGCGGCCTGCTTTGCCGAAGGCTGCACCGACACCACAAACCGGGTACGCATGGGCAGACCGGGCCCGTCGGCGGGCGGCGTGAGCTCCTGAAAAATGCGCAGGTCGCTGATAAAGTTGATGTTGGCGTTGGGGCTGGCCACCAAGTCGGCCCGGCGCAGAGCGTAGCCTTCAGTCGTTATCCAGATGGTGCCCCGAAAAGCGAGGTCGTGGGAGCGTTTGGGCTTGACGGCAATTTTGTAGCAGAAATCCTGGCCCACCATCACCGAGTCCAGCAAATCGTAGTCGTAGGTCTGGCGGCCGCCTTCGGCAATGGGCGAGATGAAATCTTTGCCAAGCACGTTCTGCCAGTTGGGGTAAAAGTCAAAGCTCTGGAAGTTCGAGCCCAGCATCTGGGACACCACGGAGCCTTCGCGGGGGCCCACGCCGCGCATCTGCTTGTGCAGCTGGTCTTCGCGGCGGCGCAGGGGCGAAAACTTCTGGTACACTCGCGAGCCCACTTCGGAGGCAAAAATGGGCAGCGGGGCGTCAGGGTCGGCTGCGGCGGCGGCGCCCTGCCGGATGGCCAGCGCCCGGATTGCCATAATCGCCTTGCGCTTGGCCAGGCCCGACGGGAGCTGCGCCAAGCTGGTTTCGATGCGGTGGTAGGAGTCCCATTCGGCCGCCTGCAGGGACAGGCGCTGGTTGCGGGGCTTGTTGCGCTGCACTTCGCGCAGGATGCGAAAAGCCGGGTTCTCAGGCTGCCGCGAACTCACCACCACTTCGGCAAGGGCCACGCCGCCCGCCCGCAGCCGGAACAGCACCGTTTGCACAGGCGCCTCCGAGAGCTTGCGCCGCTGGGTAACGAAGCCCACGGCGGAAGCGGCCAGCGAGTCGGCCGGACCCGTAATGGTGAGCTTGAACCGGCCGTCGGCACCAGCGGTAACGCCGGTGCTGGTCTGGGGCGCAAACACGGAAGCAAACGGCACCGGCTCACCGTTGGTAGCTTCCACTACCTGCCCACTAACTACAAAGCGCTGAGCGGCAGCTGGCAGTACCCAAAGGCACATCAGGAGCAGCGGAGCCAGAAATCTCATAGAAAGTAGTAGATGGCCAAATCCCTGAAATGCTAGTGGACTTGCAATCTACGCAAAGCAAGGTTCGGCGCCAACTAGTTCCAAGCCGAAAGCTATAACAGCCAACCAGCTAAGTCCCTAGCTATTAGCTTTTAGTTGCTAGCCACTAGATTATTTGTTTACCAGCAGGCAGTTGCGTCAAAAAGCGGTCTGTTTGGGTTGAAATAAGACGCCAAGCAGCACAACTTACCAAGTCGTCCTACCTATAAAGTGGCTTGCGTACATCTGCTCATAGCTCCAGCCCGGAAGGCCCTGCGGCCTGCTCTAGCAGCCAGATTTCGGTGCCTGTGGCCAATTGTTCAACCAGCTCAGGAGCGAAGTCGAGCAGCAGCCCGCGTTCGGTGGAGGTGGTGCGCGCTATTTCCTCCACTGTGGCCCGGCCCCGGCAAGAGTGGCCGTCGGGCAGCACTACAGCTACCGCCAGCGCCGTGTGCAGCGGGTAGCCCACCAGGTGCGGAGTAGCGCCCTCGGGCAGCGCCAGCAACCCCAGCCCCGGCAGGGGCCACGTGGCGGCAACGCGCAAAAGCAGTAAGGTAGAATCAAGCACAACGCTAATCCTGAAGTTGATTCTAATGGGCCTGCCCCCAATTGGCTTTCCTGCTCTGGGCTACCAAGCAAAGGCCTTCTCGCGCCCGCATGCTGTCTTTCGCTATGGAAAACGGGCGCGAGAAGTGCTTAAATTTCTACCTTGAGCGTAGCGGGCGCTTCGGTTATCTCAAACAGCTCGCCGTGGGGCACTATCGTAATCTGGCCGTATTCCTGGAGCAGCATTTTGTAGGCGTCGGCCACGGGGCGGGGCTTGCGGTCGAGGTCGAACAGGCCGCAGGGGTTCACGGTGCCCTCTTTGCGGGCCAGGCCCTTGTCCCAGTCAATCTGGTCGATGAGCGAGTACCAGTTGAAGCCGAGTACGGGCACGCCTTCTTTCCGCATCCGAAGGATGTTTACCCACTGTTTCCACAGCCACGCGGGTGCTTCGTTGGCGTCGAGCACGTTGGTTTCGGTGTGCATCACCGGTTTGCGGTAGCGCAGGTAATACTCGTGGGTGATGTTGTACCAGCCCATCACGTCCATGCTGGTTTGAATGGTACCATCGGGCAGCATGATTTTCTCGTTGCGGCCGTAGTAGTCGTTGCCCATAATCTGGTATCCGGGGGGCTCGCCGGCCATGAACCAGTCGTACTCGCGTCGCGTCATGCCGTTGTCGTACAAGTAGTTTAGTACTTCGCCCTCGGGATGGCGGGCATACAATAAATCGAGTGAGGCGAAGCGCAGCTTGTTCCATATCTGCACCTCATAGGTGTGCTCGGCACGCAGCTCGTGGGTAAACTCTGCCGATTCGCTCTGCACAATAATGCAGTCGGGGCGGTGGTTGGCAATCTGCTGCGTGCCCATAATGCTGGCGGCTACCAGGTGCTTCAGGGCCGTCACGAAGGATTTGTCCGTCTTCAGCTGCTCGTTCCAGATACCATCTTTGGCGCTGAGCTTGGCCGTAACGTATATCTCGTTGATGGGCGTATAGAACCGCACCCACGGGTAGCGCTTGGCCACTGCCTCGCAGTAAGCAGCAAAATGCACCGGCAGCTCCGGGTTCTGGAAGTTGCCAATGAAATCGGGCACGCCGAAGTGCAACAAGTCCAGAATCGGGGTAATGCCCAGGCGCTGAATCTCGGCCATGGCCGCATCGGCAAATTCCCAGTCGTACTTATTGGGGCCGAGCTGAATCTTGTAGTAGGGCAAGCCGTAGCGCAGCACTTTCAAGCCCATTTCCTTCACCAGGGCCAGGTCTTCCTTGTAGCGGTTGTAGTGGTCGCACTCGGCCAGTAGGTCGCGGCGGGTTTTGCCGTTGTCAATGGTGGGGTAGCTGCACTCAATGCCGGTGGCAAACATGAAGTTATTGGGCAGCCCGGTGGGCAGGCCATTGCCGTTGTGGCCCTGCGCGCCACCGTACTGGTCGCCTTCGTACTTGCCGCTGCCAAAATGGTCTTTGATGTTGGTGAGAAAGGATTTCATGGGAAGTGCTAGGACGTGTGAACAATTAAAGCCACATCAGGATGGCTCCTAGCGTGACCATTGCCAGAAAGGTACTGGCGTTCTTCTCGTAACGCGAGGCGAGGGCC
>NZ_MDZB01000117.1 GCF_001816145.1 Hymenobacter lapidarius
GCCGACTGAGCCCGCAGCACAATTTATTATCCGCGTAGTTAAACGCCGCCTCCGCTTCTCCATCCAACTGCCATGAAACCTCCCTTTAAGCTCGACGCGGCATTAGATGAAGTAACAGCGTCCGTAGTCGGCTCAATTAGCCAAATCCTACAAGCCAGGGCATTCCGGCCGACGATGCCGACGTGGTGAAGGGCCGCGCGGTGGTCCGGGCCAGTCGGCCGCCGGCACCGGGCAAGTGGCAACGACTGGCAAGCGAAGCGAAAACAGCGCCGCAGCTACGGCTTCAGTGCCCCAGCAGGCAGCGGCTGAATTGGTTAGTGCAGCTGGGTCCGAACCAAACAGCCCCGCAGCCCGGGCTTCGACTGGCACGGCTGCCGTGGCCCAAGCCACTGAATTTGCTGCAGCTGAAAACTCAGTTCCTGCTTTCCAAAAGAATAAAGACGTTGCATTTGTGAATCCCTCGGCCGCTACTGCCCGTAGTCGGCGCCTGTCCGCAGTTAGGCCAGGTGCTTTAGGGGCGGGCCGCTCTGGTGCAGCTTATGCCGCGCCGACTACTCCTTTTTCAGGTGCTCAGGCCAACATGCAGGCCGTTGGGGCAGCGGGTAGTAATGCTGAGAAGGTGGCCATACGCCAGGAAACTGCTCCAGAAGTGGGCAAATCTGCAAGGCCGCCTTTTGCTCCTGCCGAGGCGCTGGCGGCCGGTGATTCTTCTCCGGCTTTGCCCGCAGCTGCGTTGGCTGGGCTTCCCGCTGCAGTGGCAGATGGAAATGCATCGCAGTCGTTGGCAGGTAGCCCGCAAGCTGGCACAAATGAGCGCGCGCCAGCCTCCGCTGGCAGCACGCTGAGCACCGCCACGGTGGGCGACATGCTGCGGCGCGCTCCAGCCCTGTCGCTGGCGGGATTTCCGCTGCCCACCGCCCAGCTTAGTGCCGATACGATGCCCGCTGTACCGGTGGTGGTGGCCCGGCGCTGGGCAATGCAGCTGCTGGGCGGCCCGGCGCAAACCTTCCGAACGCTGGGCGGAGGCGCCAATTTGGAACCTGTGGCCACCCGGAACGTGCCCACCGCTGCAGCCAATTTTGTCAGTGGCAACATCATTGCCAACGCCCTGGCCAAGAAGGAACAAAGCAGCACCGGGTTTGGCCTGCAAGTGCAGGCAAGCCGCATGCTGAGCGGCCGGTGGGGCGTGAGCGCGGGCCTGGGCTACCAAGAGTACGCCACGCAAACCGACTACTCCGGGCCGATTACCTACACAATTTATTCCGCACCGAACGGCCCCAGGCTGGCCTCGCGGGAGTTCAACCTCAGCCAGCGCGACACCTACCGTTTTGCCACCGTGCCCCTGCGCGTGAGCTATGCCCTGGGGCAGGCCAGCAAGCGCCTCCGCTACGGCCTGCTGGCCGGGACCGACGCGGCCGTGTACCTGGGCGGCAGCACCACCCGCTCGGCCTCTTCTGCATCCAAGAGTAATAGTCCGTATCGCCCGCTCAGTCTGTCGGTTACGGCCGGGCTGGACCTGCACTACCGGGTGGGGCCGCGCCTCGAAATTCTGGTCCAGCCCAACGCCACCTATTTTCTCACCTCACTGCCAAAACCGGTATCCGGCCTCACGCCGCGCTACCTGTGGGGCGCCGGCGCCCTATTTGGGGTGTCGTACGAGTTGCGTTAATACTTTGTTGATTTTTTAGCTGTTAGCTCATTTGCAGGCAATTACACTAAATGTATTGCCTGTTTAAATTGCGCCAGCCACTTACCAAATTGCTGTACTGGCCTCGAAGCACCGCTTCGCGCTACTGTCCGGCATCATCCGTAGACTATTTCGGGAGCCTCTTCACACCAGCTCGCCGCCGATGAACACGTCCCGCACGGGATTTTCGCCCAGCCAATACGGGATTTCGGCTACGCTGCCCACGCTGAGCACCAGGATGTCGGCGCGCTTGCCGGGTTCGAGGCTGCCGCAGTCGTGCTGCTGCGCAATGGCCCAGGCGGCGTTGAGGGTGGCGGCGGCCACGGCTTCTTTGGGCGTAAAACCCATTTTCAGGCAGGCGATGGACTGGGCCAGCCACAGGTTTTTGCTCGGGCAGGAGCCGGGATTGAAATCCGTGCTCAGGGCCACCGGCAGGCCGGCCTCGATAAACTCGCGGCCGGCGGCGTACTTGTCCTGCCGCAGAAACAGGGGCACCAGCGGCAGCAGCACGGCCACGGTGCGGCCGCTGGTGTGGGCGGCAATGCGGGCGGCGGCGGCGGGCGTGAGGTAGTCGCAGTGGTCGATGCTGGTGGCGCCCAACTCGGCGGCCATCTCGCAGCCGCCCAGGTCGTGCAGCTGCTCGGCATGAATCTTCAAGCCGAAGCCCATTTTGTGGGCCTGCTCCAGGTAATAGCGCGAAATAGCAAGTGGAAAAGCCCCCTCCTCACAGAAAATATCCACGAAAGCGGCCTCCCCTTTCAGGTCCGACAGCACTTCGCGCAGCAGGAAATCGACGTAGGCCCGCGGGCCGGCGGCTTTGAACTCGGGCGGCACCACGTGGGCACCCAGAAAAGTGGGCACCACTCGCACCGGCTGCTGCCGTCCCGCCTCCCGGGCCACCCGCACCAGCCGCAATTCGGTGGCGTGGTCGAGGCCGTAGCCGCTTTTGGCTTCCAGCGTAGTCACGCCGTAGCGGCAGAAACCGGCCAGGTGGTGCAGGGCATTGGCCAGCAAGTCGGCTTCGGAGGCGGCGCGGGTGGCGCGCACGGTGCTGAGAATGCCCCCGCCGCCGGCCAGAATATCGAGGTAGGACTCGCCGCCCAGCTTGCGCTCAAACTCATCGGCGCGGTTGCCGCCGAATACCAGGTGGGTGTGGCACTCCACTAAGCCGGGCATCGCCACGCGGCCGGTAGCGTCTATAACCCTGGTTTCGGGGCCAATGTGCGCGGGGTTCAGCTCGCTCATGGGTCCCACGGCTATAATAGTGTCGCCCTCGCAGGCCACGTAGCCGTGCTCAATAATGGTCCAATTGCTTAGTTCCGGGCCTGCCAGTGGGCGGTCGGTGGGCCCGCCGGCCATGGTGAGGACCTGGGCAGCGTGTTGGATGACGAGGGAGTAGGGAGGCACGCCGCAAATGTAGAAGGCTTGCTGGCTTGCGGTGAGCCTTGGGATAAGGCACTTGGTGCGGTTATGTTCCGTGTCAGCTGCTGTGCTGACGAAGGATGCATCCTCTCACCGCTGAATGACCGGTTCTATCCTGACAGGACACTTCGCAAGCTCAGCATGACAGAGAGACTACGTCCAATACTGCACTGGGGCGTGGGGGAAGCGGCGCTGCCACTCCGCGTAGAACCAGGCCTTCATGGCCTTCATCTGCTCGGGCTGGTACACGTATTTCAGGCCGCCAAACTTATTGCGCTTTACAGCGCGGCCTTCCTCTTCCAGGTCGAGGCTGGTGTTGGGGTACCACTGCAGCAGCACGTCTTTGGAGCCGGGCGTGAAGCGGTGGGTGATGAACTCCACGGTCAGGTCGCAGTCAAAATCGAAGGCTGCTTGCAGGCGGTCGAGCAGGTCGGCGTAGTGGTGCTGCCAGTCGGGAATGGGCATAATGGGGGCCAGCACCACACCCACGGGGTAGCCGCCCCCGCCCTGGGCCACCGGCAAGGCCAGCCGACGCATGGCCTGAATGCGGGCTTCCACCGAGGCCGTGCCGCCCTCCAGGCGCCGCACCACGGACTCGGCATTCAGCGAGAAACGGGCGCGGGTGCGGCCGTGGTGCGGCAGGTGCAGGAGCGCGCCCACGTGGTCGTACTTACTCACGAAGCGCAGCTGGGCCCCTTCCCGGGTGCCGAAATGGCGCACGGCCTCGGCCAGGCTGCCGGTGAGGTGCTCAATGCCCAGCACATCGGTGTAGCAGCTGGCCTCGAAGCTGGTAACGCGGCCGGGCTGCTCGTAGGTGGCGGTGTTGGCCAGCAGCTGGGGCAAGTTGGCGAAGGCTTTCACCACGGGTGGGCCGCTGAGGCTGCGGCCAGGTAGCAGTACTGGCAGTGCGCGGGACAGCCTTCGGCCAGGTTGAGCTGCCAGTGGGCGGAGGGCGGCGTGGGCTGCAGGCGCAGGGCCCCGGCGGGGGCTTTCACAATGGCCAGGGTGTTTTTGGCGGTGCGGTAGGTGGCGCGCACGTCGTCGCCCTGGCGCAGGCCGGTGAGGCGGTTGCTTTTCAGCAGCTCCACTTCCAGGTTCTGGGCCGATACGCGGGCTAGGATTTGCTGGCCGAATTCCTCGTCCAGCGCATCGGGGGTGAACACTACGCGCTGCGGCAGCCAGAGCTTGGCCGAGTGGGTACGCGGGACCGATGCCGGGGCGGGCTGGTCGGTAAGCAGGGTATCGGAAATGGAAACGAGGGAGCCGGCAGTGAGCATACAATCAAATTGGTGACGGATACCTACCCAACATTTTCACTGGCAAATTAAGTCCTTCCGACAGGGTTTTATAGTCGAATTTACCTTAGCAATATTCATTCATTATCAGACAATTAACACAAATAATCTTAACTAAAACTTGTCATTTTGCGTACGCCCATGTGCTTCGCCTTCGCCCCGCTTCATGTCTGACTTTGCTGCTGCTCCGCTCGTCCTCACCCTGACCCTGGATGACGCCGCTCATACTTATTTTAACGCCCTCCGGCGCCAGCACTTCCCGCCCAAAATCAACTACCTGGCGGCCCACCTCACCCTGTTTCACCACTTGCCCGGCGCGGAGCTGGCCGCCGTGTGCCGGGAGCTGGAAGCCTGCTGCCAGGAGATGGAGCCGCTGCCGCTGCAGGTGTCGGGGCTGCGGTCATTGGGCCGGGGCGTGGCGTTCACGCTGCAGCACCCGGAGCTGCTGGCGCTGCACCGGCAGCTGCAGCAGCGGTTTGCGGCCCACCTCACGCCGCAGGACCAGCAGAAGCTGCAGCCCCACATCACCGTTCAAAACAAGGTAGACCCGGCCGTGGCCCGGCAGCTGCTCACCGATTTGCAGGCGGATTTCGCCCCGTTTTGCGCTGTGGGCACGGGGCTGCATTTGTGGGCCTACCGCGGCGGGCCGTGGGAGTCGGTGCGGCGGTTTCAGTTCGTTGACGACCCGGCCGTGCGGTAGTGGGCCGGGGGACGCTAGCCCTCCGGGCAGGGCCGGATGGGCGGGCTGTGCTCGGCCACGAATTCGTGCAGCAAATCCATAATCACTTCCTGAGAATCACAGGAATTGGGCAGCAGGGCCGAGCGGTGCTTGGGGTCGAGGTAACCAGCCAGCCGGGCGAGAGCCGCCGAAGTCAGGTCGCTGCTGCCCATGCTCAGGCTGGGAAACAGGCGTTTGGTTCCGGTTTCGTCCATTAGGGTCACCAGGTTGGCGTGGCGGGCGTCCTGACGGAGTCGGGTGTGCAGCTGCTCTACGGCCTGGTGCTCGCCTTCGAGAACGTGCAAATAATGCTGGCCGGCGCAGTAGAGGAAGCTGGTGATGGCCCGCGCGGCGTTGCGAACGCGCGACTGAACGATTAATTCCTGCATTTCCTCATCGGCCAGCGGCTGGGTGGCGGTGCTGCGGTATATTAATTGACGAATAAACATAACAATAAAACCTCTCTTATAATAATCCTACTACGCAGCACGAATAGCCCTCCATAAAACTACGGATAAAAAAGTATTAAGTATCTATTAAATACAATCATAGCAGTCTATATAGCAACATAGTCGGCTACTGATTTTGCAGGACTATTCCGTGGCGCGGGCGTTTCTCTGCCATTGGCGCAGGGCGTTGCGCCACTCCTGGCGCACGAGTTTTTTTATAAACCCGTCGGGCTGGAGGCCGATGGTGATGTGCGTGCCCCGCTCCCGGGCATACGGGTCCGTGACGGTGCCTGAGCAGCGGTAGGCGGCAAAATGCGGGGCCAGCTCATCGTCGGGCTCGTCGTCGACGAGGATGAGGGCGCGGCACTGGCTCAGGGGCGGAAACCAGAACAAGAAGCTCCCGTTGAGGCTGCTGGCCGGGGGCAAGGCGCGGTGCCGGTTGTAATAATTGATGGCGCTGGCCTGGCCGTAGTTGGCGCAATGAATGAGGGTGTGGGCGCGCACCGAATCGGGCAGGGTTTGATAGGCGGCCCAGGTTTTGTCGGCCAGTTCGCGCCAGCCCAGCATGTCGGCGTAGTCCTGGGGCAGGGCGTGGTTCTGGCCGTCTTCCCAGCGGTAGGCCCCCAGGTGCTCGTAGCGCGGGCGCAGGGCCGCCATGGCGGCCGGGCTGCGCAGCGGGCAGGCCAATGGCAGGTAGGCGAGGTGCAGGCCCAAGGGCACGGCCAGCAGCAGCGGCTGCGCCAGCGCCCGCCACCGGAAGCGCACCAGCCGCTCGGCCCACCACACGGCCCCAAACGCAAACAGCACCGGGTAGTAGCCCAGGGCGTAATAGTCTTTGCCGTGCAGCGCAGCCAGCAAGCCCACGCCCAGCACCACCACCAGCCCCACGGCCCGGTACGGCCGGAACGCCCGCGCCAGCAGCAGCGCCAGCAGCCCCGGTCCCCACACCAGCAGGGCCGGGAAGCACATCAGCAGCTGGGCCTTCCAAAAATCGGCGGCCTCCACGTGCACCAGCTGGGTTTGCTTGAGCAGCGCCATGTGGTGCAGAAAGGGGACGCCGTGGCTGATTTGCCACACCAGGTTGGGCAGCCACACCAGCAGCGCCACGCCCGCGGCGCCCCAGAAGTGCGGGTTGCGCAGCAGCCGGCGGGCGGGCGTGAGCAGCAGCGCCCCGCCCAGCGCCGTAATAAAAAACAGCGTGGTGTACTTGTTCAGCAAACCCAGCCCCAGCCCCAATCCTATCAGGTACAGGTAGCGGGCCCGCTCCTCCTGCAGGTAGCGCACCAGCCCGTACAGGCACGCCACAAAGCCAAACACCTCAAACGAATTGGGTTGAAACAGCAAATTCAGCCGCGCAAACGCCGTGCACAGGTAGCAAACGCCCGCCAGGGTTTGGGCAAACCAGCCGCCGCCCAGCCGCCCGGCCAGCCGCACCACCAGGTACATGGTGGCCGCGCCCCAAAGGAAGGGCCAGAACTTCACCCATCCTTCGGCCCCGCCCAACTGCAGGCTCACCCAGCCCTGCGCGGCAATGAGCGGCGGCACTTCCAGGTAGCCCCAGGCCAGGTGCTGGCCCTGATTGAGGTAGAGGTATTCGTCGCGCTGCAGCTCGTAGGCGGAGCTGATGAGGAAGTAGCCCGACACGAATTTGAGCAGGGCGAAGGCCAGCGGCAGGAATCGTTTCATGCGGACCAAGGTCGGCAAAATTCAATATAGCCGTTTCACTACTTGATTTTGGGCAGTAGCCCGGCCCAGCGCAGAAACTCGTCGCCTACGGCGTCCCAGTAAAAGTCGTCGTAATTGATTTGGCCGCCTTTGAAACCGAAGAAGTTGTGCTCGCGGCCGGTGTATTCGCGGAACGTAAAGTTGGTTTTGTGCAGGCGGATGCACTCCAGTCGCAGGAAGTCGTCGCCGGCCACGCCGTGGTCGCGGGTGCCATAGCCCACAAACACGGGCACCTGGGCACGCAGCAGCACCGGCAGCGGGGCCGCCCCGAAGCCGAACAGGCTGCGCGGGTCATCGCCCACGCAGTCGGCGAGGGCGGGGTGAGTAACTGCGGTTTGCCAGCGCCGGAAGGTGGCAACGGCCGCCACCGAGTCTTCCCTCTGCCGGCTCTCGTCCAGCATCGACATGAGCTGGCCCAGCGGGTTGCCGCTCAAGTACACGGCATGACTTACCAAGCCCGGCACGGCGGCCAAGTGGGCCACTATCGTGCTGCCCTGCGAGTGGCCCGCCGCCACTACGTGCGATTTATCTACCCACGGCTGCTTTTTGAAGTAGCGCAGCAGGGCCACGTCGCGCTGCACAAAATAGTCCAAGTAGTTGCGGGCGCAGTAATACGGCGGCGGGGCAGTTCGGCCAAACATCTGATTGGCGTCGCGGCCCTCCACATCGGCCATAAGCGGAATACCAGGCTTGCTCACGATGACCAAGTGGCAGTTTTTGAGTACGGCTTTGGGGTGAAAAGGAAACACCGGAAAGGCGCCTTGGCGGTCGTACAGCACCAGGGGCGTCGGCAATGAGCCCTGCACCCAGAAAAGCAGCGGCTTCTTCTGTTTCTCCTCGCCGGGCTGCGAAAGCACCAGCACGTTGACGCTATCGCGCCCGTACATCACCACCATATGCCGGTAGCCCAACTCCTCGGGAGTGCGTGGGCGAGACACGGTTTGGGCCACGGCCGGCCCCGCCAGTGCAACCAGCAGGAACATCAATCTTAAAATCCTCATCAAGCAGTTCGACTAGCAACGCACCCCCAAACGGTGTAGCCGGGGCGGCGCAAGGACCTCACAGGTTGCCGGGCAGTTGCACCAGCCGGAGGTAGTCGCCCAGGCCGGCCGGCTTTTGAAACACGTGGATGAAGAGAATATCCGCCTCGCCGCGGCTCCGCCAGGTTTCCGCGTAGAAGCCCTCCACGGCGTACAACGTCAGGTCGAAGCTGTCTTCCTGGCGTGCGGCCAGCCAGTGGCCGTGCCGGGCCAGATGCTCGGCCTGCCGGCGCTGGTGCAGGGCTTTGAAGTCGGTGATGGTCATGGGAGAACCGGAGGGCTTGGAAACAACGGGTGGTGCGGCCGGGCCGCGAACAGGCCACCTCCCCGGCCCGGCAAGTTAACCCCCGCACCCGTTGCGCTAAGTTCCCGTAGCCCTTCTTTGTGCCATGAACAGCTTCCGATTTCCGCACCCATTGGTCCTACTGGTGGGTTTTATCATGTTGGCCGCCGCGCTGAGCTACGTGCTGCCGGCCGGCCAGTTTGCCCGCCAAAAGAACGAAGCCACCGGCCGTGAGGTAGTGGTACCGGGCTCCTACCAGCGCGTGCCCGCCACGCCCGTGGGCCCGCTCGACATGCTCGTGGACATCCCCAAAGGCATGGCCGACGCCGCGGGTGTCATCTTCCTCATCTTCCTGGCCGGGGGCGCGTTCACGGTGCTCGACCAGACCGGCGCCCTGCGCCACGGCGTGGACTGGCTGCTGGCCCGCGCCCACGGCCGCGAGGTGCTGGTGATTCCGGTGGTGAGCCTGCTCTTTGCCACCATGGCGCCCTGGAGAACATGGGGGAAGAAATTGTGCCTTTGGTGCCAGTGCTGCTCGTGCTCATGCGCCGGCTGGGCTACCCCGTCATCACGGCGGTGGCGGCCAGTATCGGGGCGGCCATTGTGGGCGCGGCTTTCAGCCCCATCAACCCCTTTCAGGTGGGCATTGCCCAGAAGCTGGCGCAGCTGCCGCTGCTATCGGGCGGGGGCTATCGCATGGCGCTGCTCGTGCCGGCCGTGGCCCTCTGGATTGCGGGCACCATGCGCCACGCCATTCGCCACCGCGTGGTCCCCAGCGCCCTGGCCGAGGACGCTGGCCAGGCCGTGGACGCCCCGGCAGGCCAGCGCCACGGCCTGGTGCTGCTGCTCCTGCTGGTGATGTTCTCCTTTTTTGGCTACGGCGTGGTGGCCCTGGGCTGGGATTTTGACCAGATGGGCGCGCTGTTTTTCGCGTTGGGCGTGGGGGCGGGCCTACTGGGCGGCTTGGGGCTGTCGGGCACGGCCGAGGGCTTTGTGACGGGCTTCCGCGACATTGCTTTTTCGGCGCTGCTCATTGGCTTTGCCCGCGCCATTTTCGTGGTACTGGAGCAGGGTCACATCGTGGACACCATTGTGCAGGGCATGTCGGCGCCGCTGGCCAATCTGCCGGTCACGTTCTCAGCCCTGGGCATGATGGTGGTGCAGACCGCCCTGCACCTGCCGATACCTAGTGTGAGCGGGCAGGCCACGCTCACCATGCCGCTCTTTGCGCCACTGGCCGATTTGATTGGCATGTCGCGCCAGGTGGTGGTACTGGCTTTTCAGTACGCCGCCGGCCTGTGCGAGCTCATCACCCCCACCAACGGCGCCCTGCTGGCCATGCTCGCCATTTGCGGCGTCCGCTTCGACCAGTGGCTGAAGTTTGTGTGGCCGCTCTACGCGCTGCTGCTGGCCCTGGGCGTGGCCGGTGTGGTAGGCGCCATCTGGCTGGGCATTTGAGGCGGCGTGAAAGTTGAGTGCCAACCAAACGTCATGCTGAGCTTGCCGAAGCATCTCTACCGCGCAAGTAATTTAATTATTATTGCAGTAGAGATGCTTCGGCAAGCTCAGCATGACGTGCAATTTATCAGTTGGATATAGTTAGTCGGCCCGCAGCTCGGCGGCTTTGAACACCCGCGGCAGCTTGCGCTTGCGCTCCACAATCTGGAAGGTAGCAGTGTCGGTGCTTTCGTCCCAGAACACGTCCGAGACCAGCCCGAAGTGGCGGTACTCGCCGGGGGCGGGCGTTACCTCCTCCACCGAGTCGCCGAAGCTAAACGCGGGCTTGTGGTAGATTTCCTTGAATAGCTCCGGCTTCACCAGAAACTGCTGCTCGTCGTAGCGAATCGTGACCCAATCGCCTTCCTCGTCTTCGCTGATTTTCTCAAACAGCTTGCCCACCGGTTCCAGCAGCTCAAACGAGCGGCGGTTGGCGGGGTGGATGTACCGGAAGCCATAATCGGGCGACCAGCCGTAGAGACCAAAAATTACAGGTTTGGGACGACGCATTCTTTATCGGGTAACGGGTAGCAGTGAGCACTGAACATCTTCGGGGCGCAAATTGCTCACGCCAGCGCCGAATTTTATTGCCAAAAATGCCAAGAGCCTGTTAACCGCTAACGCTCATCCATTAAAGCTTTTTAGAACGTCATGCTGAGCTTGCCGAAGCATCTCTACCGCGCAACTAATCAATTTTAGTATTGCACGCGAGATGCTTCGGCAAGCTCAGCATGACGTTCTGGTAGTGCTAGCAACCTTCTCCGCTAGCCGTTCATTGATTTGCGCAGGTGGGCCAGCAGGCGGTCGCGGTGGGCTTGGCCATCGGGCAGGCCGTCGAATGCGATTCGGTGCTCCTGGCCGTTGGTGCGGCGCACGAGCACGCTGGTGGCACCGGCCGCTTCCACGGTGGCAATGTCGGCCCAGCGCAGGTTGTGCGCCTGGCCGGCCTGGCCCATGCGCACGGCAAAGCCCTCGGCGTGTAGGTGCACAACCTGCCGCGTGGCCAGCTGCCGCATGCGGAAAGCCAGCACCACGTACACGCCGGCCACGGCGGCGTACAGCCACGGCAACACGGGCAACTGGGGCGGCGCGCCGGCCAGCTCGGCTTCGTGGTAGCGGTGCCAGAGGTGGTAGCTCTCAATGGCCAGAATGGCCGCTGCGGCCAGTTCCAGCCACGCCACCGTGCTCTGGTGAAACGGGTTGAGGCGCAGCTGCCAGATTTTGCGCAGCATCAGCACCAGATACGCCGCGCCCACCAGCAGCTCCACGGCCCGGAGCACGGTAAGCGGCTCGTTGCCCGCCAGCACCGGCGCCACCCCACCCACCAGCACCAGCGCCGGCCCCAGGTAGCCCAGCGTTTTGGCAAACTGTCGCCGGGTGTGGCGCCGGCGAACCAGGGCCGTGGGCTCCTCGGTATTGGAAGGGGGAATGGCAGCATTCATGCCCGAAAGTCGACAAAAAAAAGGCGAAACCGTAGTGCCCAGTTCCGGGACCTGTTTCTGAGTGGGTTGGGGCGAAATTATCCGCGCTTTTGTCCATCGGGCCCACGGTTTCGTATTGTGGGGCTACCTGCTGCTCGCCAACAACCGCATTTGCGCTTGTGCGTGCCGCTGGCTCATCCTTTCGAATGCCTCCCGCTTCCACTCCTGCTCCCAAGGCACGCGCCAAGGCCGTGCCTGCCCCTTCCGCCGCCACTACACCCGCTTCCCCGTCTGCCGCGCGGCCCGGCATGGGCGCGGTGCCCCACGCCACGGGCACCACGTTCCGGGTGTGGGCGCCTCACGCCGATGCTGTCAGTATCATCGGCACTTTCAATGAGTGGAATGCCACCCAGCACCCGCTGCAACACGAAGCCGACGGGTACTGGGCCCTGGATGTGCCCGGCGTGCAGCCGGGCGCCGAGTACAAGTACCACATCACCAACGGCGAACAGGAATTTGACCGCAACGACCCCTACGCCCGGCAGGTGACCAACTCGGCCGGCTCTTCCGTGGTGCACAACCCGCACTTTGACTGGGGCGACGACCATTTTCAAATGCCCGCCTGGAACGAGCTGGTGATATACGAGCTGCACGTGGGCACTTTCAACGCGCCCGATGCCGACGCGGTGGGCACCTTTCTAAGCGTGGCCGAGAAGCTGCCTTACCTGCGCGACCTCGGCATCAACTGCATTGAACTGCTGCCGGCCACCGAATTTCCGGGCAGCCGCTCCTGGGGCTACAACCCCGCCTGCCCGTTTGCCCTGGAAAGCGACTACGGCGGGCCCGTGGCCTTCAAGAAAATGGTGAAGCAGGCCCACCAGCACGGCATTGCGGTGGTGCTGGATGTGGTGTACAACCACTTCGGCCCCGGCGACCTTGACCTCTGGCAGTTCGACGGCTGGCAGGAGAACGACGGCGGCGGCATTTACTTCTACAACGACTGGCGGGCCGAAACGCCCTGGGGCGACAACCGCCCCGATTTCAGCCGCCCCGAGGTGCGCCAGTACATTCGCGACAACGCCCTGATGTGGTTGCAGGACTACCGCGTAGACGGCCTGCGGGCCGATGCTATTGCCTTCATCCGCAACGTGCACGGCGAGGAGCACCCCGACCACGACCTGCCCGAAGGTTGGGGCCTGATGCGCTGGATAAACGAGGAAATCGACCAGACCATGCCCTGGAAAATCACCATCGCCGAAGACATGCGCGGCAACCCCGGCATCACCGCCAGCGTGGCCAACGGCGGCCAGGGCTTCGACTCGCAGTGGGACAGCTCGTTTGTGTACCCCGTGGTGGAGGCCCTCACGGCCTACCACGATGCCGACCGCAACATGCAGGCAGTGGCGGACGCCATCTCGGAGTCGTACAACGACGACGCGTTCCGGCGCGTTATCTACACCGAAAGCCACGATGAAGTAGCCAACGGCAAAAGCCGCGTGGCCGAGGAAATCATGCCCGACGACGCCGACGGTTACTTTTCGAAGAAACGCACCGTGCTTGGGGCGGCGCTCGTGCTCACGGCGCCGGGCATCCCGATGCTGTTTCAGGGCCAGGAGTTCCTGGCCCTCGGCGAGTTCAACGACGCCGAGCCGCTGGTGTGGGCCGACGTGGAAACGCGGGCCGGCCTGGTGCACCTCTACCGCGACCTCATTGGCCTGCGCCGCAATTTCCACGGCCACACGCGGGGCCTGGGCGGGCAGCACACCCACGTCTTCCACGTCAACGACGACACCAAACTGGTGGCCTTCGCCCGCTGGGCCGATGCCGACGGCGGCCCCGGCAACACCACCGTGGTGCTGGCCAACTTCGCCAACCAAGCCCACGAGGCCTACCGCATTGGCCTGCCCGGCCCCGGCCACTGGCGGGTGCGCTTCAACAGCGACTGGCGCGGCTACGACGGCGATTTTGGGGATTTCGACAGCTTTGGCATGGATGCTACAGCGGGCGACTGCGACGGCTACGCCTGGCACGGCAGCATTGGACTGGCCCCGTATGCGGTGCTGATTTTATCGCAGGACGGCTAGAGGCTGGCTTTCCACTTCTCCGCTGCTGTTTATTGCTTGAAAGGAGCTTGTTCGGGTGATTATTTCCCGAGCAAGCTCCTATTTTTTTAAGTGTAACCTGCACCAACCCCGTTTCCGCTTGTATCCAGTTGCTTCCGCGATTAACCGTCCCAATTCCGAATTCAAAAACGCGCTTTTTATTGTGGTGTCGTTTTTTCGGCAACGTTCGGCCTCAAGTCCTTTTTGCTGTCGAATAACTTCATCGATGGCGGCGTAACTGGGGTTTCCATGCTGCTGGCCTCGGCGTTTAAGCTGCCGCTCTCGGTGCTGCTGCTGGTCATCAACCTGCCCTTAGTGGCCCTGGTTCGCGTGGCTGCAGGCTACGCCGGCGCTACATCGTAGCGCTCGTCTTCCAGCGTGGGCTATTTGCCCTCAAACATGAATTCTGCCAACGGCTTGCGCACGCGGGGAGCTACTTCTTTGGCGTGCAGGTCGTCGGGCAGGGTGGCGGGGTCGCCGGGGTAGCCCAGCGCAAACACGGCCACCGGGTCGTAGCCGACCGTCATATCGAAGGCGGCGCGCACTTTCTCGGGCGAGAAACCGCTTATCTGGCGCACTTGCAGGCCCAGCTCGGTGGCTTGAATAGCCAGCGTGGCGGTGGCCTGGCCCACGTCGTGCCGGGCCCAGGCGTTGGCGTTTTCGTCATGCGAGAAAGTGAGCATGGCAATACTTACGGCTAGTACGGGCGCGCTTTTGGCCCACACCTAGTTGAATTCGCCTATGCTCTCCAGGATTTTATTGTAAGCCTCTGGGCTGATGGCCCGGCTGCCCACGAGGTAGCGCCAGGGTTGCTCGCTGTAGCAGGACGCCGCCGACGAGGCCGCCGCAAACACCTGGTGGAGCACATCGGCCAGCACCGGCTGCGGGGTGTAGGCGCGGGGGCTGCGGCGCTGCATTAGCAGGGGCAGAATGGGGTGTTCGAGGTGAAGCAGGTTGGTGGAATCAGCCATTGAGGGCAGGGAAACAGTAAGTTGAGCGGCCGATAATGGCGGTTTTGCAGCGAAGTTCTGCGTTCATCGTACGACTAATGTGGATTCCACTACTATAAAACCGGTTTTTAGGTGGCATCCCAACGCCAATCCGCTTACCTTTCGCCGCGTTCATCCTTTGCCACTTTCGCTCCCGTTCACATGCAAACCCCGCCCGCTGCCCCCGATGCCCTCTTTCCCGACGCTTTTCTGGTTGAAGTAGCGTGGGAAGTCTGCAACCAGGTGGGCGGCATCTACACGGTTATTCGCAGCAAGGTACCGGCCACCGTGCCCGCCTGGGGCGACCGTTACTGCCTGCTGGGGCCGTACTTCGCCAACCAGGCCCAGGGCGAATTCGAGGCCATGGAAGAGCTGGAGCTGCACACCGCCTCCGACCCGTATGCCGCCGCCGTGCGCACCATGCGCACCCAGGGCTACGACGTGCAGTTGGGCACCTGGCTGGTCACGGGCCGGCCCCGCACGGTGCTCATCAACCCGTTTCAGGCCTACGACCAGTTGGGCGAGCTAAAGTCGAACCTGCGGCAGCGCCACGGCATTCCCGCCCCTGACACCGACGACCTGCTGCACCAGGTAATTGCCTTTGGGCACCTGAGCACCATTTTCTTCCAGCACTTGGCGGCGCAGATGCCGCCCGCCAAGCGCCTGGTGGGCCACTTCCACGAGTGGATGACCGGCGTGAGCATTCCGGAGCTACGCCGGCTACAAGTGCCCGTGCACCTGCTCTTTACTACCCACGCCACGCTACTGGGCCGCTACCTGGCCATGAACGACCCCAACTTCTACGACCATCTGATGTGGGTGAATTGGGAAGCCGAGGCCAAAAAATTCAACATCGAGCCCGCCGTGCGCATGGAGCGCGCCGCTGCCCACGGCAGCCACGTGTTCACGACGGTGAGCGAGCTCACGGTGCGCGAGTGCATCTATTTATTGGATAGGATTCCGGACGCGGTGCTGCCCAACGGCCTCAACATTGAGCGGTTTGTGGCCCTGCACGAGTTCCAGAACCTGCACCAGCAGTACAAGGCCAAGATTCACGAATTCGTGATGGCCCACTTTTTCCAGTCGTATTCTTTTGACCTGGACAAGACGCTGTACCTCTTCACCTCGGGCCGCTACGAGTACCACAACAAAGGCTTCGACCTGACCCTGGAGGCCCTGGCCCGCCTTAACCACCGCCTGCAGCAGAGCGGGCTGGAAGGCAACGTGGTGATGTTTTTCATCACCAAGCGCCCCTTCACCAGCATCAACCCGCAGGTGCTGGAGCGCCGGGCCATGCTCGATGAGGTGCAGGAAACCTGCCGCGCTATTGAGCAGCAGGTGGGCGAGCGGCTGTTCTACGCCGCCGCCGCCAGCCAGGACCACAAGCTGCCCGAGCTGGGCGCGATGGTGGACGACTACTGGAAGCTGCGCTACCGCCGCACCCTGCAAAGCTGGAAAACCAACGCCCTGCCGCCGGTCATCACCCACAACCTGGTGAACGACCAAGACGATGACATCCTGGCCTTTATGCGCCGGGCTAACTTGCTGAACCACCAGCACGACCGGGTGAAAATGGTGTACCATCCCGATTTTGTGTCGCCCTCGTCCCCGCTGCTGGGCATGGAGTACGGCCAGTTTGTGCGCGGCTGCCACATGGGCGTGTTCCCCTCCTACTACGAGCCCTGGGGCTACACCCCGCTCGAATGCGTGGCCCGCGGCGTACCCGCCATCACGTCCGACCTGTCTGGGTTTGGCGACTACGTGCTCCAAACCATTCCCGACCCCGAGTCGAAAGGCATTTTTGTGGTGCACCGCCAGGAAAAATCCTTCGACGAATCGGCCGAGGAGCTCACCAACATGCTCTGGGACTTCGTGCTGCTCAACCGCCGCGAACGGATTATGCAGCGCAACGCTGTGGAAAGCTCCGCTGAGCTCTTCGACTGGAAAAACCTGCGCGTGCACTACGACCGGGCCTATGCCCTGGCGATGGAGCGGCAGTAGCACTGCCTTGTGCCGTTTCTACGCGAAACTGCAATAACTTACGCTGCCGCTCACTGCACTAACTGCTTACTGTTCGCTCATGAATAAGAAATACCCGGCCCTTGTGGCCTTACTAGGGCTCGCAGGGCTAACGGCTACGGCCCACGAATGCTGGCTGGAATCCCCGCGCTTCCGCCTGCAGCCGGGCCAGACCATGCACATCCATACCTTCGTGGGAGAAAATTTTAAGGGGGAGCCCTGGACCACCAAGGCCGGCAAAATCCAGCGCCTCGTGCGCTTCGGCCCCACCGCCGGCGACACCACTGACCTGACGCCACCACCCGGCTTTGCCCCCACCGACACCTTTCGTACGGCCCTGACTTTCGCGCGGCCCGGCACCCACGTCGTGCTGCTGCAAAGCACCAACTCATTCATCGAGATGCCCGGCGACAAGTTCACCGCCTACCTGCGCGAAGAAGGCCTGGACTACGCCCTGAAAGTGCGGCAGGAAAACGACGAAACGGCCAAACCCGGCCGCGAGACGTACCGCCGCTGCGCCAAAACCCTGGTGCAGGTGGGCACCGCGGCCAGCACGCCAGCGGCGGCCGACACCGCCTGGCGGCAAGTATATGGACTGCCGCTGGAGCTGGTACCCGAGCAAAACCCCTACCGCCTGCTGGCCGACAAGTCCCTGACTGTGCGCGTGTTGCGCGGGGGTAAACCCGCTTCCGGAGCAGCAGTACAGATATGGCAGCGCCAGCCCAACGGCTTGCCAACGACTCATTTTACCACGCGCGCCAACCAAAACGGCCGTATCCTGTTACGTCTATCCGGACCAGGCCCCTACCTGCTGGCGGCCGTCGACATGACGGTGGCGCCGGCCAAGCTGCGCGAACGGGCCGACTGGCAATCAACATGGGCATCGCTGACTTTTGCCGGACCTCCGGCGGCAGCGTCTAAGTTCTCCACGAAACGTTAGCCGGCTTAACCCCAGATTTTGGGTTTTTTCTTTACCTTCGCCGTTCTCTTACCCCTCTTTGCCTACGCTGTATGAAGTACACGATTGATAAAAAAGAAAGCTACACGATAATTACCATAGAGGAAAAGAAGCTCGACACCACTGTTGCGCCCGACCTCAAATCGGAATTTGTGAAGCTGAACGCCGAAGGCATTAACAACCTCATTCTCGACCTGACGAACGTTAAATACACGGATTCGTCGGGCCTTAGCTCCATTCTTATTGCCAACCGCCTGTGCAATTCCACGGGTGGCCTGCTGGTACTCACCGGCTTGCAGGACCATGTTCTCAAACTCATCACCATCAGCAAGCTGGAGTCGGTGCTGCACATTCTGCCCACGGTGGAAGAAGGCATTGACCGGGTATTCCTGCACGCCATCGAGCGCGACCTGACGGATAAGGAGTAGATTTTTTTAGTTGTCAGTTGTTGGTTGTCAGTTGTCAGTTTGTTGAAGCTGGCAACTGGCAACAACTTTTGTTTCTGCACCAACCGGCCCAGGCCTGACAACCGACCACTGCCAACTGACAACTATTTCGCTTTGACTTTTGAGCTGAAGATTCTGGGCTCGGCCTCGGCCACACCCGTGAGTTCCCGCCACCCCACGGCGCAGGTGCTCACGGTGGGCGCTGCCACTTATCTGATTGACTGCGGCGAGGGCACCCAGTGGCAGATGCTGGAGTACCGCGTGCGGCCGCACCACCTGCGGGCCATTTTCATCTCGCACCTGCACGGCGACCATTACTTTGGCCTGTTTGGCCTGCTGGGCACCATGCACCTGCAGGGCCGCACCCAGCCGCTCCAAATCATTGGCCCACCCGGCCTTGATGAGGTACTTACCACCCAGGCCCGGGTTTCGAATATGCAGCTGGGCTTCGAGATGGAGTTTACGCTGGTGAACACCGAAATTCACGCCGTGGTGTACGAGGACGCCCAAATCACGGTGTCGTCGTTGCCCATGCGGCACCGCGTGCCCTGCGCCGGCTACTTCTTTGAAGAAAAACCGCGCCGTGCCAACCTGCTGAAAGACAAGCTCCCCAGCGGCCTGCGCCCCGAGCAACTGGCCCGCCTGGCACAGGGCGAAGACTTGGAAGCCGATGAGCACCAGCCCGGCCTGCGCCACGCCGACGTGGCTGGCCCCGCCCCCGCCCCGCGCCGCTACGCTTTCTTCTCCGACACGCTTTACACGCCGGCCCTCGCCGCACTCATTCGCGGGGCCGACCTGCTCTACCACGAAGCCACTTTCCTGGAAGAGATGAAGGAGCGCGCCGCCCAAACCCACCACAGCACCGCCCGCCAGGCCGCGCAGCTAGCCGCCGAGGCCGGCGTGCAGCGCCTGCTGCTGGGCCACTTCTCCAGCCGCCACAAGGCCTTGGAGCCGTTGCTGCACGAGGCCCAAACGGTGTTTCCCACCGCCGAGCTGGCCCTCGAAGGGCTGGTGGTAACCCTGTAGGGACGCGCCTCGGCAAAACGCGCCTCGATAGGCTCGATGCCCTCGCAGGAACGCGCCAAGGCGAACGCACCCAAACGCCGAACGCGCCAAGGCGCGTTCCTACAGAATTACCCTCATTTTTATCAATGACCGAACGCGGCGCGTTCTCCAGGCATGACTCCTTACGCCCACAAAAAGCAGCAGCTTTACCTTGTTCTGAGCGGCATTTTCCTGGTTAATTCGCTTTTGGCTGAAATTATTGGCGTCAAGATTTTCTCGGCGGACCGGCTGATGGGCTTGCCCGGCAACCTGACCGCAGGCGTGCTCATCTGGCCGGTGGTGTTTGTGACCACCGACATCATCAACGAGTATTTTGGCAAGGCGGGCGTGCTGCGCATCAGCTACCTGACGGTGGTGCTCCTCCTCTTCGCCTTTGGGGTTATCTACCTCACCACCAAGCTGCCTCCGGCCGATTTTTGGCTGGATGTGAACAAGGCCGACGACCAGGGTCGGCCGTTTAACATTGACTACGCTTACCAGAGCATTTTCCGGCAGGGGCTGGGCATCATTACCGGTTCCATTGTGGCGTTTGGCGTGGGACAGGTGCTCGATGCCACCATTTTTGCAACCATTCGCAAGGCCACGGGCGGGCGCTATATCTGGCTGCGGGCCACGGGCTCCACGCTGGTTTCGCAGCTGGTCGACTCTTTCGTGGTGCTCTACGTGGCCTTTTATGTTTTTGGTAACTGGACGATGGACCAGGTGGTTAGCGTGGCCAACACCAACTACTGGTACAAGTTTGCGGCGGCGGTGCTGCTCACCCCGGTGCTTTACCTGGCGCATTACCTCATTGACAAGTATTTGGGAAAGGAGGAGACTAGCGAGTTGCAGCAGGAAGCGGCGGCGGATATAAGCGTCTAAATTTGCAGCGGCGGCGTTTGGCTTCTTCAGCTTTTCAGTCCCTTGTCTTCTTCTTGTTCATAAAAAAGCTAACGGCTAACCGCTATTAGCTAGCAGCTTCACACTATGTCCCGCATTCTTACCGGCATCCAAAGCACCGGCCGCCCGCACCTAGGCAACCTGCTCGGCGCCATTCTTCCGGCCATCGAGCTGTCGAAAAATCCGGCCAACGACTCGCTGTATTTCATCGCCGACATGCACTCGCTCACCACCGTGCGCGAGCCCGAAGTGCTGCGGGCCAATACCTACGCCGTGGCTGCTGCCTGGCTGGCCTGCGGTTTCGACACCGAGAAAAACCTGTTTTACCGGCAGTCCGACGTGCCGCAGGTAACGGAGCTGACGTGGTACCTGAGCTGCTTCACGCCCTACCCGATGCTGGCCAACGCCCACTCGTTCAAGGACAAATCCGACAAGTTATCCGATGTAAACGCTGGCCTATTTACGTACCCGGTGCTTATGGCAGCCGATATTCTGTTGTACGACGCCGAAATTGTGCCGGTGGGCAAAGACCAGATTCAGCACCTGGAAATAGCCCGCGACATTGCCGCCACCTTCAACGCCCGCTACGGCGACACGCTGGTGCTGCCCCAGGCCCGCGTCGATGCGGAACTCATGACCATTCCCGGCCTCGACGGGCAAAAGATGAGCAAGAGCTATGGCAACACCATCGACGTGTTTGCCTCCGAAAAGGAGCTGCTGAAAACCATCAAGAGCATTGTATCGGACAGCACCCCGCTGGAGGCGCCTAAAAACCCCGAGACCGACACCACCTTCAAGCTGTATTCGCTGCTGGCCACGGCCGCCGAAACGGCCACCATGCGCGCCAACTACGAGGCCGGCGGCTACGGCTACGGCCACGCCAAGAAGGAGCTGTACGAGTTGATTCTGCGCCGTTTCGCCACCGAGCGCGAGCGGTTTGATTTCTACATGAGCAACCTGCCCGAACTGGATGCGGCGCTGGCCATCGGGGCCCAGCGGGCGCAGGAGTATGGAGCCGGCGTGCTGGCCAAAGTGCGCCAGAAAGTGGGTTATGGGCGGTAATGTTTAGTGGTTAGTGATAGCGCTTTCTCCTTCGTTAACCATTAACCACTAACCATTTATCATTCAGATAGGCTGCTCGGCCGAAAAGCTGAAGCCGACTTTGCTGCCGCGGCTTACCTGCTGGTTTTCCAGTTTCTGCTTCACCGATATTTTCTGAATTTCGGGCAATGGCGGGGCGATAAGGTCGTTGTTCACGGCCGCAATCATGGCGCTTTCCACGAAGAGCTTCATCGTTTCTGGGGTGATGTTGTTGTCGCTCATGTCGTTTTCGGGCAGCTCCAGCTGCTGCACGCCTTCGAGGTAGTAATGGCTGTTGATGTTGACGAGCAGGCGGCCCACGAGGTAGCCGGGGTCGTTGAGGCGCTGGTATTTAATACTGTCGGCCATGAAGTTGTAGGCCATGATGTGGCCGAAGAAGCGGCGGCGGAAATCGGCTTCCACGTATTTGCTGGTCATGGGACCGTAGTCGTCGGGGAAAGTGACGATGTTGGAGTGCATGACGAAAATCAGCAAATCGCCCGAAAACCGAATGTGAAACTCCATGTCGTTAATGGACCGGTACTCAATCAACACGGTTGAATCGAGGGGCGTGAGCCGGCGGGTGAGTTCCAGCACCAACTCCTGCGACACCAGCCGCAGGCAATCGAAGGCCGCTTGGGTGTTGCGGTAAATGGCTTGCTTGGCGGTTGATTTCTGCTTGAGGCCGTCAAAAATCTGGTTGAGCCGGTCGGTGGGCGCCTCCACTGGCGAGCCCGCGGCGGCCGTAGGCTGGTTGTTGGTAGCTGTGGCCCCGGAGTGAGTGGCTTCCGGTACCGCAGCCGGTTTTTTGGGAGTGGCAACCGCCGTTTTGCGGGGCTTGGCTGGGCGAGCCGGCTTTTTCCGGGGGGGCACGGCGGGTGGCAGCTCCTTGGGCAGCGCCGGCGAATCGGGGGTGTAAAGCGCGGGAACGGCGGTTTTTTTGGTGGTTGACTTAGCCATGGGAGAAGTTAAATAATGCCCGTAAATCAGCGGGGCAGGAAAGGCAGAGTCGCCCGTGCAAGCCCAGGCCTGCCACAACAGCGGCGCAATCAGCTTACGGGTGGTACGTAGGAAAGCACGGCGGTAGTTACGCTTTCCGCAGCCGGCGGAGCCAAAAACCCAGGCAGTCCGGCCGAGCCCAGCAGTGGCGGGGCGCTCAGGTGGCGTACAGCAGCCCAGTCGCTGCTGCCAAAAGCCACCGTGCGCAGCCCGGCGCCAAGCCCGCCCGCCCCCGGCAGCAGCATGGCCCGCGCGGAAGGCTGCTTCAGGGCCTCTCCCACCGTGCGCACAGCCCCCGGCGGGCACGGTGCGGCGCTCCAGCTCGGCCAGGAGCTCGTCGCCGTTCACGGCGGCAATGCGGGCGGTGAGCAGTGCTTCCAGCGCAGCGCGGTGCATGACCCGGGCGGCGTTGGTGCTAAAGCGGGCGTCGGCGGCCCACTCGGGCTGTTCCAGGGCAGCGCAGAGGTGCCGAAACTGGCCATCGGAACCCACGGCCAGCACCAGCTGGCGGCCGTTGGCCGCACGGTACACGGTGCCGTAGGGCACGATGCTGGGGTGGCCTGAGCCCAGCGGCTGCGGGTCGTGACCGGTGACGAGAAAGCTGGACGCCTGATTGGCCAGCGCCGCCAGGGCACTGTCCAGCAAGCTCACCTGAACCAGGGTGCCGCGTCCCGTTTTTTCCCGCTGCAGCAGGGCTACGAGCAGCCCTTCTTTCAGTTGATGGGCAGCCAGCAGGTCCACCATGGCCACGGGCATTTTCTGGGGTGGCTGGTTCGGGCCGGACGCGTTGAGGTGCATAAAGCCCGCTTCGGCCTGCAGAACGGCATCGTAGCCGGGCCGGGCATTGGCGGGGCCGTAGCCGGTGAGGTGGCCATAAATCAGGCGGGGGTTCCGGGCGGCTAAGGTGGCGTAGTCGGCCTGGAGCTTTTCGGCGTCGCCGGGCTTGTAGCTGGCCAGAACAATGTCGGCGGTGCCGGCCAACTCGTGCAGCGCGGCCCGGCCAGCCGCAGTGGTCAGGTCGAGGACCACGGACTGCTTGCCCCAGTTGGAGGCCGCAAAGTAGGCCGACACGGAAGCAGCCGCGCCGGCCGGGGCGGTGGTTTCGGTCGTGGTTTTCCAGGTACGGGTCACGTCCCCGGCCAGGCTTTCAATCTTCAGAACTTCCGCGCCCAGCTCGGCAAAAAACTGGCCCACCTGAGGGCCCGCCAGTACGGAAGCCAGTTCTAAAACGCGAAGGCCGGCAAAGGGAAGTTGTTGATTCATGGGCTTGCAAAATACACCAGCGGAAGGCCTCTTTAACGCCCTTCGCGCTAGTGGGCCAGATAGCCGTAGTCCCGCAGTGCCTCCTTCACGTTGCCCTCTAGCTTCAGCAAACGGCCGTGGTGCAGCAAATAAACCACGTCGCAGAGCGGCAGCACCTCGGCGTGGCGGTGGTCGGTAAGCAGCAGGCCCTTGCGCTGCTTGAGTCGCTGCATCTCGTCGGCCAGGGTTTCCACGTGCACCGGCATCACGCCGGAAAAGGGTTCGTCAAACAGTGAGAAAGCCGTATCGGCGTGCAGCAGCAGCAGGGTTTGCAGCAGCCGCGCCGAACCACCGGATAATTCGCCGATGCGGCAATCGAACTGGGTCCGAAGTTCCGGAAAACGGGCGGTGGCTGCGCCTAAATCGACCCCCAGCAGGCGGGCGGCCTGGCGCAGCGTCAGCGAAGGCGGCAACAGCGGCTCCTGGGGCAGGTAATTGAGTAGTCCCGGCTGGCGGAAAGCGGGCACTACCCGGCGGCCGTTCACCCGCACCGACGCATCGGCCACGGTCCGGGTCCCAAAAATGGTTTGCAGCAACACCGATTTGCCGCTGCCGTTGCGGCCCAGCAAGCCCACAATTTGGCCGGTTTGCACCCGCAGGTAAATACTGGCCAACACCTGCCGTCCCGCAAACGCTACCTGAATGCCGTCGGCTTCCAGTACCTGCGGGCCCGCCGGGCTCACGCCACGCCGGCCCGCATGGCCAGTACGCCCCCCAGAAACAACAGGCCATCCAGCGCCACCACGCCGCTCCACAAGCGGCGGCGCGACACGCCCAGGTTAAAATAGAACCAATACTGGCCGGGCCGCAACTGTTCCGACAAGTACCACACCACTGGCGCCGTGGCCAGCTTGGTGAGCAGCAGCCCCGGCAGCAGGCCCTCGCCCCAGCCCTCATGCAGAGCCGGCAATAGCACCGCCGCCAGTATCAGGCCCGAAATGCCCAGCATAAACGGCGCGATGCTGCGGTAAAATAGCAGCACGGCCCGCAACCAAGTAAAGACAAACACCATGTAAGTAGCTAAATGAGCCCTGATAACGCTGTTTTGCTAAAATTATTCTACCCGGCCGCGCGCGCAAAGACCGGAAATAACACCGCCCGCTCGCCCGTGCTCCACAGCTCGGTTAGGGGCCCGGCAATGAGCGCCACGGCATCGGCGCCGTGCTGCTCCTGGTACCTGGCCACGCTCGACCACGTGCGCAGGTACTGCAGGAACCAGTGCGCCGACCACTCCCGGCGCACGGCAAACCGCTCCCGCTGCACCGCCGCAAAGGGAAACGGAATACGCGCGTACTCGTCGGCGATGTGCCCGCGGTTGGCATCCCAGTACGGCCCCATGGTGTCATCGTGAAACTGCCGGACAATCCAGTCGATTTCCGGTCTTACCTGCGGCAGGCTATAGCCCCACTCGGCAATAACGCCCCCCGGCCGGGCCACACGGCGCACCTCCCGGTGATAGGCCTCGTGCGCAAACCAATGTACGGCCTGGGCCACGGTGATGAGGTCGAAGTGCTGGCTGGGAAAGGGCGTGTGCTCGGCAGTGGCGGTTTGGTAGTGGAGGTTGGGGCGCGGGGCGGCTTGCGCCAGCTGCTTCTCGCTGAGGTCGGTGGCGTCTACTCGCACGAAGGTTTCGGCCAATACCGCGGCTACTTGGCCGTTGCCGGTGGCGCAGTCCCAGGCCCGCTCCCGGGCCCGTACCTGGGGCAGCAGCCAGTGGTAGAGCGCCGGCGGGTAGTCGATGCGGTAGCGGGCGTAATCTGCGGCCTGGGTAGAAAAACGGTCGAGAGCGGGCATGGGCTGGGAATTAGCAGGTGGGCCAAAGAACGCCATGCAGGGCGTAGCGAAGCATCTTGTCAGCGCAACGCCATCCAACTACCAGGCTTGATTACTGGCAGCGGTAAAGATGCTTCGCTACGCCCTGCATGACGTTCTTCACCCATACGACCCCAACCCTTGCCCGTCGTATCTTTACCCCAAATCAAGCGGTTTGCTGGCCAAAGCATCAAGGTCAGCCTTTTACCATTCTCAATAAGCTGAACCTTGACGTTTCACGAATTTAAGCTCCATGACGACCTGCTGGCCGGCATTGATGCCATGAACTACCAGCAGGCCACGCCCGTGCAGGAGCAGGCCATTCCCAAAATCCTCGACGGCAAAGACCTCATTGCCTGCGCCCAGACCGGCACCGGCAAAACCGCCGCCTACCTGCTGCCGCTGCTCGACAAGATTTCGCACGACAAGCACGGCCACACCACCACCCTCATTCTGGTGCCCACCCGCGAGCTGGCCACCCAGATTGACGAGCAGGTGATGGGCTTCGGCTACTACGTGGAGGCCAGCAGCATTGCCATCTACGGCGGCGGTAAATCCGAGAACTGGGAGCAGCAGAAACGTGCCCTCACGTCCGGCGCCGACATCATCATTGCCACGCCCGGTCGCCTCATCGCGCACCTGCAAATGGGCTACGTGAAGTTTGACCAAATCAAGTACCTGGTGCTGGACGAGGCCGATAAGATGATGGACATGGGCTTCAGCGATGACATCTTCAACATCGTGCGCCAGCTGCCCACCAACCGGCAGACGCTGCTGTTTTCGGCCACTATGCCGACGAAAATCCGCGACTTCTCGCAGCAGATTCTCAAGAATCCCGAGGAAATCCGCCTCGCCGTTTCCAAGCCCGCCGCCGGCATCGACCAGCAGATGTACATGGCCTTCGACCGCCAGAAAATTTACATCCTCGAGCACATCATCAAGACCCAGGAAGTGCAAAGCATGGTGCTCTTCACCAGCCAGAAAGCGGCCGTAGCCGGCATCGTGAAAGCCGTGAACAAGCTCGGCATCGAAGCCCGCGGCATCAGCTCCGACCGCACCCAGGAAGAGCGCGAGGAAATCATGCGGGCCTTCAAAAACAAGCAGTTTCCGATTCTGGTGGCCACCGACGTGCTCAGCCGCGGCATCGACATCGACAGCCTGAGCCACGTGGTGAACTACGACATTCCCCGCGCCGCCGAGGACTATGTGCACCGCATCGGCCGCACGGCCCGCGCCGCCACCAAAGGCACGGCCATCACCTTCATTTCCGACCAGGACCAGGACCGGGTGGTGAAGATTGAGAAGCTCATCGAGCGCGACCTCGAAAAGCGCAATATCACCGAAGAACTGGGCCTGGGCCCGGCCCCGGAATTCGACCCCAAGCGCTTTGCCGGCCTGGGTGGTAAAATCGGCGGCCGCCCCGAGCGCGGTGGTCGCAGCGGCGGCAGTGGTGGCGGAAGCCGCGACCGCGGCCCCCGC
>NZ_MDZB01000118.1 GCF_001816145.1 Hymenobacter lapidarius
CAAGTTGGACTATAATCCGCAACTTGGGTTATTTAATAGGGAGCCCGCTCATCTTATGGATAAGCGGGCTCTTTTTGCTACCCAGCTGGCCTGCTTGCGTACGGTAAGTTTCGTACCGGGCTCCCGGGGCTTCCCTACAGCCGGCCGCTTTATCGTTTTTTCTTACCACAACCCCAACTTCATGAACTATCGCAAGCTTGGCAAGACGGGCTTTTCCGTTTCCGAAATTAGCCTGGGCACTTGGCAGGTAGGGGGAAAATGGGGCGACCCATTCAGCCACGCCAACGCCGACCACATCCTGAACGCGGCCGCGGACGCGGGCATCAATTTCATTGATACCGCCGATGTGTACAGCGACGGCGAAAGCGAAAAGGCCGTGGGCCGGCTGGTTCGCTCGCGTTCCGAGCAGATTCACGTGGCCACCAAATGCGGGCGGCGCCTCAACCCGCACGTGGCCGATGCCTACCAGCCCGCCGCGCTCCGCCAGTTTGTGGAAGATAGCCTGCGCCGCATGCAGCTCGACACCCTTGACCTTGTGCAACTGCATTGCCCGCCCACCGAGGTTTATTACCGGCCCGAAGTATTTGAGATGTTCGACCGGTTGCGGGAGGAAGGCAAAATCCAGCACCTGGGCGTGAGTGTCGAAAAAGTAGAGGAAGGACTAAAGGCCATCGAATTTCCGAACGTGACCACGGTGCAGCTCATTTTCAACATGTTCCGGCAGCGGGCCCCGGAGCTGCTCTTTAAGGAAGCGGCCCGCCGCGACGTGGGCCTGATAGTGCGCGTGCCCCTGGCCAGTGGCCTACTCACCGGCAAGTTCTCGGCCGACACCAGCTTCTCCGCCGACGACCACCGCAACTTTAACCGCAACGGCGAGGCCTTCGACAAAGGCGAAACCTTCGCGGGCGTTGATTATGAGACCGGTCTGGCCGCAGTAGAGGAGCTAAAAGCGGCCTTGCCCGACCAACCGCAACTTGCAGCCCTGGCCCTGCGCTGGATTCTGATGTTCGACGAAGTCAGCTGCGTAATTCCCGGAGCATCCCGGCCCGAGCAAATCATTTCCAATCTGCAGGCCGCCGACTTGCCCGCACTCACACAAGAGCAAATGCTGGCCGTGCGAGAAGTGTACGACCGCAAAATCAAGCCGCTGGTCCACTACACCTGGTAGCAGGCCAAGGCGCGGACTTTTGGTTATCCGTTGCTAGTTGTCAGAACGCTAACAACTACCAACCGACAACCAACAACCCTACTTATAAATGGCTATCATGGCCTCGCCCCCTTCGGTGCGGCTGCCGCGGTACATGCCATCGGAGTTGAAGGGCAAGGTCACGTTGCCGGCGGCGTCCACGGCAATTAGGCCGCCCTCACCGCCGTCGGGGCCCAGCTTGTCGTGCACCACCACGCGGCAGGCTTCTTCCAGGGAAAGGTTTTTGTACTCCATCAGGCACGCTACGTCGTAGGCCGCCACCGCCCGGATAAAATATTCGCCGTGCCCCGTGCAGCTGATAGCGCAACGGGCATCGGCCCAGGTGCCCGCCCCGATGAGGGGCGTGTCGCCGATGCGGGCGTAGCGCTTGTTGGTCATGCCGCCGGTGCTGGTGGCGGCGGCGAGGTGGCCGTGGGCATCGCGGGCTACGGCGCCCACGGTGCCTTTTTTCCAGTTGGGGTCCGGGGCCGCGGCGGGCGTGGCCTGGCTGTGGTCGAGGCGCATGCGGCCTTCGCGCAGGGCTTCCTGGAGTTGGTCGAAGCGGTGCTGGGTAAAAAAGTAGTCCGGCGGTTGCAGGGGCAGGCCGTGTTCGCGGGCCAGCTCGTCGGCACCGGGGTAGGCTAATAGCACG
Organism: Hymenobacter lapidarius; assembly: GCF_001816145.1. GTDB lineage: Bacteria > Bacteroidota > Bacteroidia > Cytophagales > Hymenobacteraceae > Hymenobacter > Hymenobacter lapidarius. Next base: position 1,839 of record NZ_MDZB01000118.1, read on the forward strand.
TGCTCGGTTTGGTCCATCACGAGGCGGGCGGCCCGGATGGGGTTTTGCACCTGGCGCACCCCGGCCACGGCCCCGGCCCGGCGGGTGTGCCCGGCCATGAGGGCGGCGTCCATCTCGTGGTGCCCTTCGTGGGTGAACACCGCGCCGCGCCCGGCATTGAACAACGGGCAGTCTTCGAGGCTGCGCACCACGGCTTCTACCGAATCGAGGGCGGAGGCGCCGTCGCGCAGCATGCCGTACCCCGTGTCGAGGGCTGCTTCGAGCGCGGAACGGTAGCGTTTTTCATCGGCCGGAAGCAGCGATGCGCGGGCAATGGTGCCAGCGCCGCCGTGGATTGCAAGAGCGAACATTCGGGAATAAAAATGTGAGGAATATTGGCCTCAAAGGTACTCCCGGGGAACGGGCAGCGGGCGGCTAGTGTTTTTTTTCGTAGGTTTGACCCTCAAGAATTCTAATCCCCAAACACCTTACTTTTATGGCATACGACGTAACCGGCCGGCTGCACGAAATATTTGACGAACAGCAGGTAAGCGAGAAATTCCGCAAGCGCGAGTTCGTGCTCGAAGTCCAGGACGGCCAGTATCCCGAGCATATTAAGTTTCAAATGGTTCAGGATAAAACCAGCCTCATCGACCCCTACAAAATGGGTGACGAGGTGAAGGTTACCTTCAACCTGCGCGGCCGTGGCTTCAACAAAAACGGCCAGATGCTGTACTTCACCAACCTAGAAGCCTGGAAGATTGAGGCTGCTTCGGGTGGCAATGGCGGCGGCGGCTTTGGCGGCGGCCAACAGCAGCAGGCGGCTCCCCGCCCGGCAGCTCAAAATCAGAACCCCACCTTGCGCGCTCAGCCTTCGGCGGCTCCCATCGCCAGCGACGACGACAACGACCTGCCTTTCTAGGCACCGTCTCGCTGGGGCTGCTTAATCAGCCTCAGTAGTTTCTCAAAAATGCCGCCTCCGTTTATCGGAGGCGGCATTTTTATTTGCAGCCTCCGTATAATGAGACATGGATTTAGTTGAGCTGATTGCGCGCGGCGAAGGCGAGGCGCTGGAATTCAAACAGAAAACCACCCACCCCTCTCGCATTTCCCGCACCCTAGTATCGTTGGCCAACACCCGCGGGGGCCAGGTGCTGGTGGGCGTCGACGATGCCGGCCGTATTGTGGGCGTCCGCGATGCGGAGGAAGAACTGTATGTGCTGCGCGAAGCTGCCCGGCATTACGTGGAGCCACCGCTCACCACTCTACAGTTCAAGGAATTGGAGGAGGATGGCCGCACCGTGCTGGTAGTCACCGTGCCCGAAAGCGCCAACAAGCCGCACCGCGCCCAGGTGGCTCCCGGCGACTGGCGCGGCTACGTTCGTGTGCGCAATGCCAGCGTGCAAACCAGCGGCCTCACCGAAAAGGTACTGGAACGCCAGCAGCCCGAGGCCCGCTTCGAAAATCTCCCGCTCACCAAGCAGGAGCTGGCCGTGCTGGAGTACCTGCGCACGCACCCGCGCATCACGCTGGGCCAGTACATGAAACTGGTAAATTTTGGCAAGCGCCGCGCCTTTCAAACCCTCATCAAGCTGGTGCTGCACGGCTACATCCGCCACCACGACAAGGAAAAAGAGCCGTATTATACTGTCTGAACCGCGGATTTATCGAATTCGTCGGATTTTGTGGGTGACTTCGTACTGGGCCATTGGCCTGGTCCCTTCGTGAGCCCATAGAAACGCAAAAGAGCCGCTCAATGAGCGGCTCTTTTGCTGGGTCGGCTGAGGAGTCGTCTCCGAAATCTGAATAATCCGATAAATCCGCGGTTCAGGCAAATTACTCTTGCTTGCGGGCGCGGGCAACTTTCTTTTCGTCCTTCTCGGCTTTTTTCTCTTTGGTGGTTTTGACGGGTTCTTTCTTTTTCTCTTTGCGGGCGTCCTGGGCTTTGGCCATGGTTGAAAAGAAGGGTTAGTTTAGTAAAAGCTAAGATGATGAAATGCCAACGCGCGAGGCGGCCGGTGTGTTGTGCCGGGCGAAGGTAGAAATTTTGCGGAAATCTCAAAGAATAGGCAGGTACCGCTCCCGAATGATGTTAAGGTGATGCAACTCGTGGCCGGGCACGATAAACAGCAGGGCCCGCACGGTGTTCGGCCCGCCATTGGCGGTGCCGCGGCGGTCCAGTTGCTCGTCGGTGAAACTGTTGAACAAGGCCAGGGTAGCGGCTCGGGTAGCCTCGTACTCTGACAGGAGGCTGGCCACGGAGCGGCTGTTTGCGCCGCTGAAAGCTACGTACTCGTCCTGGTCGAAGCCTGGCAAATCCTGGCTGTCGCCCCGGCCAAAGCGCATGGCGCGGTACCCGAACACGCGCTCGGAATCTATTTGATGCAGCAGCATTTCCTTAAGCGACCATTTGCCGGGGGCGTAGGATTTTTCAGCCTGCTCCTCCGTCAGGCCGGAAAAGAGTTCCTGAATGGCCTGAGTCTGGGTTCGCAGGGCTTCCCGCGGGTCGGTGCCTTCGGGCACGAGGTTGATGTAGCTGCCGGCGTAGTGCAGAAAGTCGCCATCGGCGGGGCGCGAAATGGGCATGACTGGTGTGTACAAATGAGAAATGAGGGAAACAGCAGGCGGCAACATTGCCCCCACCGGCGGCGCAAGCACAACGGGCGGCGCGGTAGCAGCAGCGGGAGCGGTGGGCGGCACAATGGCCGGGACCAGAGTAGGGTCGAGGTGCAGGCGCACCACGGGGAGCGGTGCCGGCAGCGCGGCGGTGCTGCCATCCTGCCCAAACGCCCAGGTCAGAAAATCGGGCATCACCCGGCCCCAGGTGTCGGGATGGTGATGGCCGCCTTCTACCTGCACGTAGCGAATGGCTTGGTTGACGTCCATTCCGCCCATTATGAGCGCATCAATCAGGTCGAGGCAGTCTTCCAAGGAGTCGATGACGCCGTTGTCGTTGCGGTCGTTGCGCTCGTCCAGCGTGCCGATTTGCAGCCAGAACCGGTGGCGGGGATGCGGCGGGCGGGCCTGCACCAGCCCGTGCATGATGCGGTCGGCGGGGGTGTAGCCGGCGCCCACAGCCCGGTGACGCCACCAGAACGAGCCGGAAAAAACGCCCGCCCGCTCAAAAGCTTCGGGATGATGCCAGACCACGTCAAAGGCCGAGAGGCCGCTCAGCGAAAAGCCCGCCATTACGGCGTGGGCGGGATTGGCCGATGCCTGGTACCGAGCCTGCGCAAAAGGCAGCAGCTCTTCCAGCAGAAAGCGGGAGTAGGCGCCGGCCAGGCTGCCGCGGCCGTTGAAGTCGGCGTACGCGGCAGTGCCGTATTCCTGCACGCGCTGCTCGTTGGCGTGCAAGGCCACCACCACGAAGGGGTGCACGGCGTGGGCAGCGTACAATTTATCGAGTGTGGCCTGAAAATGCAGGCGCTCCAGGTCCTGCCCATCGTTGAGGTACAGCACGGGATACTCGGGGCGGGCGGCTAAAGCGCCGGGCGGCAGCAGGATGCTTATCTCCACGTCGCGCGCCAAGAAGCTGGAGGCCAGAACTTCCCGTACTAATCGGGTGCCGGTGGGCATGGTCGGGGGGCTGGAAGCATCGGGAAGCATAAAACAAAGTAACGCCACCCGCCTGAGTTGGCGGGCAAGTGGCCCCGAAACCGGGCGAATATGGCGAGCCCGTTATTTTTTACTAGTTTGCCGTACAGGGCACTAGTCTCTCAGCCCTTCACCTTCATTCGCCCTCCCCGTGCACGAACAACACCGTCGTTTTTACTCGCACCACCTCGGCCAGGATATTGACATGCTGGTTTTCGGCACCTGGGGTTTTCCCGTGGTCATTTTCCCCACTTCGGGGGGCCACGACAACGAAGCCCGTGACTTTAAGCTCATCGAGGCGGCCCGCCCCTTAATAGAAGCCGGCCGCGTCAAGCTATTCTGCATCGACAGCATCGACCGGTTTTCGTGGTACGCCAAGCACCTGCACCCTTCCGTTCGGGTGAAGAACCACGGGTTCTACGACCAGTTTTTGAGCGACGAGCTGGTGCCCATGCTGCAGCAGGAATGCAACGTGGACAAGATTGGCGTGGCCGGCTGCAGCTTTGGCGGCTACCAGGCGCTGAATTTTGCCTTCCGCCACCCCGACCAGGTTGCGCACCTCTTTACCATGGGCGCCGCATTCGACATCCGGCAGTTTATGGACGGCTACCACGACGACAATGTGTACTTCAACAACCCGCCCGAGTACCTGCCCGGCGCGCAGAGCGAGCATTTCCACTGGATGAATATCATCCTGGGCACGGCGGAGCACGACTTCTGCAAAAATTCCACCTTCGACATTTCCCGCATCCTGAGCGAGAAAGGCATCGGTTACACACTGGACGTGAAGCCCTTCGGCGACCACGACTGGCCCGTGTGGCGCGAAATGTTCCCGCAGTACCTCAGCACGATTTAGGCGTCATCGGGCAAGCGGGCACACGGCGGCTTTTGCGGGGCTGCCTCGCGCCCATGCTGCGCGCACCAGAGCCGGACACACCGCACCGCGCTTGCCGGTAGCCAGGCCCTTGCTGCCGTTCCACCCTCTTATTCATCCCCTTACCACACCCAAGCACCCTTTGCAATGAAAAAAATCGGCATTCTTTTCGGACAGGAAAACACCTTCCCCCAGGCATTTATCGACCGCATTAATCAGAAAGCCCCGGAGGGCATTATGGCGGAGTTTGTGAAAATCGACCAGGTGGAGCAGCACGTGGCTCCAGATTACGCGGTTATCGTCGACCGGATTTCGCAGGACGTTCCGTTTTACCGCGCTTACCTCAAAAACGCGGCCCTCATGGGCACGGCCGTCATCAACAACCCATTCTGGTGGTCGGCTGATGAAAAGTTCTTCAACAATGCCCTGGCCGTGCGCCTTGGCGTGCCCGTGCCCAAAACCTTGCTGCTCCCCAGCAAAGAGCGGCCCACGGACACTTCCGAACGCAGCTTCCGCAATTTGTCGATGATGGAATGGGAGGCGGCCTTCCAGCACATCGGTTTCCCAGCCTACATGAAGCCCCACTCGGGCGGCGGCTGGAAAAGCGTGTACAAACTGAATTCGCCCGACGACTTTTTCCGCGCCTACGCCGAAACCGGCCAGCTGGTGATGCTTTTCCAGGAATCCATCGACTTCACGGACTACTTCCGCTGCTACTGCATTGGCGGTACCGAAGTGCTCATCATGCCCTACGAGCCCCGCAACGAGCCGCACCTGCGCTACGCCACCGAGATGAAAACGACCGGTGAGGCCGGCGAAAAGCTGCTCGCTACCATGAAGGAGTACGTGCTGAAGCTCAACGAAGGCCTCGGCTACGACTTCAACACGGTGGAATTTGCCGTGCGCGACGGCATTCCCATTGCCATCGACTTCGGCAACCCGGCCCCCGACGCCGACATCAACTCGGTGGGTGAGCAGAACTTTGAATGGGTGGTGGAAGCCGCGGCCAACATGGCCATTGCGCGCGCCCAAGCCCAGAAACCCGGCCAGGACAACCTGACCTGGGGCACGTTTGTGCACCCGCACCGCGCCGCCGGGCACGACACCCACTTCACCGTGGCCAAACCAGCCGCCGCCAAGAAGCCCGCCGCCAAAGCCGCGCCCAAAGCTGCACCCAAGGCGGCGGCCGCTCCTAAAAAAGCCGCCACGGCCAAAGCCCCCACCGCCAAAAAGCCCAAAGCTGACAAGGCCGGGTAGCAGCACCTTAAATTCTGGCGGTCCGGCGCGTGGGCTCACGCGCCGACCATTGGTTACTTCTTCTCGCAATCAGCTCACTCCGTCTATGGCTATGCCCACGTTTACCCTCGGCATCGAGGAAGAATTTCAAACCATTGACCCCGAAACCCGGGAGCTCCGCTCCCACCTGTCGCAAATAGTGGAGGGCGGCCGCGTGACCCTGCACGAGCAGGTGAAGGCCGAAATGCACCAGGCGGTGGTGGAAGTGGGCACCAATATTTGCCACAACATTGAGGAGGCCCGCACCGAGGTGTTTCACCTGCGCCGCCAGGTAATGGAGCTGGCCGATAAGCAAGACCTGAAGATTGGCGCCGCCGGCACGCACCCGTTTTCCCGGTGGCAGGACCAGCCCATCACGCCCGACGTGCGCTACGACAAAATTGTGGAGGAGCTGCAGGAAGCTGCCCGCTCCAACCTGGTTTTTGGCATGCACGTGCACGTGGGCATCGAAAACCGCGAGATTGGCGTGTACATGATGAACACGCTGCGCTATTTCCTGCCGCATTTGTTTGCGCTCAGCACCAACTCCCCCTTCTGGGAAGGCCGCGAAACGGGCTACAAGTCCTTTCGCACCAAGGTATTTGAGCGGTTTCCACGCACGGGCATTCCGGGCTACTTCCACAGCGCCAGCGACTACGACGAGTTTTTGCAGCTGCTCATCAAGACCGGCTGCATCGACAACGGCAAGAAAATCTGGTGGGACATTCGCCTCCACCCGTTCTTCGACACCATCGAATACCGGATTTGCGATATGATGATGCGGGCCGACGAGACCATTGCCGTTGCCGCCGTCATGCAAGCCCTGGTGGCGAAAATTTACAAGCTGAAGTCCCAGAACCTGAATTTTCGCGTTTACCGCAGCGCCCTCATCAAAGAAAACAAGTGGCGCGCCGCCCGCTACGGGCTCGACGGCAACATGATTGACTTCGGCAAGCAGGAGGAAATCCCCACCCGCCAGCTGATTTTGGAGTTGCTGGACTTCGTGGACGACGTGGTGGACGACTTAGGCAGCCGCCACGAGGTAGAATACGTACTGAAGATGATGGAGATGGGCACCGGCGCCGACCGCCAGCTTCGGGTGTTTCGCGAAACCGGCGACTTGAGCAAGGTGGTCGACTATATTCTGGCCGAGACTTCCCACGGCCTGTAAACAAATTACCTTTGTGGAGGCAACGCCCGCCGTCCGGTTGGCGTTGCTTCTTTTTTTATCTGGGCTACTGCTCAACTTTTTTTTATTTGCCAGCCCGGCCGGCTGTTACCCCTGTTGCTTTATTATGGATACTATTCGCATTGCCATTCTGGATATGTATAACAACGCGCCGAACGAAGGCATGCGCTGCATTCGGCAGCTGCTGGTTCGCGGCGCCGCCGAAAACGGCCTGCCTTTCCAGGTGGACACCTTTAACGTGCGGGCCGAAAACGCCCTGCCCGACCTGGGGTACGACTTATATATTTCGAGCGGCGGGCCCGGTAGCCCCTTGCCCTCCGATGAGGCCTGGGAGCCGCGCTACTTTGCTTTCATCGATTCCCTGCTGGCCCACAACCGCACTTCTGACCAGAAAAAGCACCTGTTGCTCATCTGCCACTCCTTTCAGCTGGTGAGCCGGCACCTGGGCGTGGGCGAAATTAGCCGGCGCAAGTCTACTTCGTTCGGCGTGCTGCCGGTGCACCTCACCCCTGCCGGCCACCACGAGCCCGTGCTGCAGGGCCTCGGGGACCCGTTCTTTATTGTTGATTCGCGGGATTACCAACTCACCCAGCTCAATGAAGCCCGGCTGGAAGAACTGGGCGCCGAGGTGCTGTGCCTGGAGAAAGACCGGCCCCACGTGCCCCTGGAGCGCGCCGTGATGGCCATTCGCTTCACGCCGGAAGTCTTCGGCACGCAGTTTCACCCCGAAGCCGACGGCGAAGGCATGCTCCGCTACATGCTCACCGACGAGCGCAAGCAGCAAGTAGTAACTACTTACGGCGTCGATAAGTACGAGGAAATGGTGCACCTGCTGGCCGACTCCGAAACCATTGAACGGACCGAATCGGTCATCGTACCCACTTTTTTGCGACGTGCCCTGGCCCAGTTGGGTCAACTCACGGCTGCGTAAGTCCCGCCCGCGCGGCCACCAATCCTTCGCGTTATGATTCCGGAACACCGCCTCACGTTCAACGCCGCGTTTAGCCCGGCCACCTACCAAGCCATGCTGGCCGACATTGACCAGCAATTGCCGGGACAGCTCGATTTTCGGGTGGCGGAGACGCCTGTTTTTGTGCCCGCCGGCCTGCGTGATAAACTAATTGCGGCCGGCGAAAGCATCATTAACGTAATTGAGCGGCCGGATTTCAAGGAATTAACCGAAGGTGCCATTCCACCGCACCAGCGCGTGCCCAACGAAGACGACCGCCCTGAGTTTCTCACCTTTGATTTTGCCGTTTGCCGCGACGAAAACGGCGAATTGGAACCGCAATTAATCGAAATGCAGGGGTTTCCGTCCCTGTATGCCTTCCAATCCTGGCTCCCCGGCGAATTTCGCCGGCACTACCCTATTTCCGATGCAGTCAGCCCGTTTATTGAGGTGGCTGATTTTGATTCCTATCAGGAGCAGATGCGTCAGTTTATTCTGGCCGGCGAACCAGCTGAGCAGGTTATTTTATTGGAGCTATTTCCAAAAAAGCAGAAAACGAGAATTGATTTCTTTTTATCTAATCAATTATGGGGTGTTAAAGCCGTCTGCATCACGCAGATACAGCGTGTTGGGCGGGAATTATTTTACGAGAATAACGGCGAATTAATTAAAATAAAACGAATTTATAATCGTGTTATTTTTGACGAATTAGCCCAGCATCCCGAGCTCAATTTGTCCTTTGATTTAACGCAGGACGTTGACGTAACCTGGGTGGGGCATCCCAATTGGTTTTTCCGCATCAGCAAGTACACTTTGCCGCTGCTGCAAGGCCCGTTTGTGCCGCCCAGCCACTTTTTGTCGGCGCTCACCACCTACCCCGAAGACCTGCACAATTACGTGCTCAAGCCCTTGTTTTCCTTTGCCGGCGCGCGTGCGCCTGCACGTAACCGCCGCTGAACTGGATGCCTTACCGGACAAACAGAATTTTTTGTTGCAGCGCAAAGTGGTGTACGAGCCCGTCGTGCAATCGCCCGACGGCTTGGTGAAAAGCGAGATTCGCCTGCTTTATATCTGGCCCAAAGACACGGCCCGGCCCCAACTCCTCACGGGCTTATGCCGGTTGAGTCGAGGCGAGATGATTGGCGTTGACTTTAACAAGGACAAAGACTGGGTGGGTGGCACGACGCCCTTTTTTGAGCGGAAAGCCGGAAGCTGAACAACGCGAAGGATTCGTTGCGCGTAATGCGGAGCTGACTCATCCCCGTTTTCTCTCCATGTCTTCATTTACCGACAAAGGCCTTAAAATTTCCAAGAACGTTTTGTTTAACGTCTTCATAGGCCGCGCCACAAAGCTGCTGGGCACTCCTTTCAAAGTAGTAACCATCCTCAATGAGGCGGCTGATAAGCTAGCGGATAAAGGCAGCAAGACCAATAAATTCAGGCAGCTTTTCGACGTTGCGCTTACCCTCGTGCGCATGGTGCGCAGTTTTATCAGCGGCGATTACCGCGACATTTCCAAGAGCACCGTGGTGACGGGCCTGGCGGTACTGCTCTACGTGCTGTCGCCCATCGACCTCGTCCCCGATTTTATTCCCGTAGTAGGATTTCTGGATGACCTGAGCTTAATTGGTTGGTTTATGGGGCATTTCTCCACGGAAATCACCCGCTTCCGTACTTGGGAAGCGCTGGCCGGGGCCAGTCTGCCATCGAGCGCGCAGCCCCTGCTCAGCCCGACGAAGCCGCCCAACCCGCCTTGGGCGACGCCGAGCAGCCCAGCGTTGCGGAGCTGGGCCATTCCTAGAAAGCGCCACGGCAGGCAAGGCCTTAATAAAGGGCCTGGGCCTCGGCAGTTCTTATTCATCGTGCGTGAAAACCGCTGTATTTGCAAATATCGCCGGGCTGCCTGTACTCCACTACAGCACATTTCAAATTCTACTCAAGCGGGTTGAGCACCCATACAGCAGTGCAGTGCAGTCGGCTGTATGACCGTTCGACCTGTCCCCGTATTTTCATGGCGTGGAAATTGATTAGCTGACTGTCTTTGACAGTCCGGCTACAGATTTCACTTTACTGGTTTGAATTAACAAATTATTGCAGCCGATAATTTAATCTACCTAATTTTCTTCTGCATCCCTATTTATGCTGGCTTTATTTCTGTTCACTGCAAGTCTATTTCGCGTTGTATTTCCCCTCGGGGCTTTGGCATTGGCCGATGCTTCGGCTCCCGCGCCGCCCACCCTCTCCACTGAGCAACTCACGAGCCGTCTCAGCAGCGCCATTGAAACCCTGAAAACGCTGCGCTGCAACGTAAAAGCGCAGGAGCGGATTGGCTCCGGCATCAACCGGGCCCAGAGCATTATGAAAATCAGCTACAAGCCGTTGCGGATTTACATTAAAAACCAGAAAGGGGTTGAGGTGCTGTGGGTAAGCGGGCAGAACGGGGGCGACGCGTGGGTGTATCCCGCCGCCTTTCCCTACATCACCATCAGCCTGGACCCCAATGGCAAGCTCATGCGGGGCAACCAGCACCATACCGCGCTCCAGGCCGGATTTGGTACCATCTCCGACCTGCTGAGTACCACTGGTCTGCGCCAGAACGATGCTTTCAGCCGCTCCTTCCGCTACACTGGCGACACCACCATCCTCGGCCGCACCAGCCACGTGCTGCGCTCCGACTACCCCCAGTTTCGCTACGTGAGCTATAAAGCCGGCAGAAACGAGACCATCGCCACGGTGGCCGACCGGTTTGGCTGCGGCGAATACCGCGTTATTGAGCGCAACGGCCTCACCATCGGCGATAAGATTCCGGAAGGCAAGGTGCTGCAAGTGCCCAATGCCTACGGCCGCCGCACCACCGTCTGCGTCGACCCCAAAACGTATTTACCCACCATGGTGCAGGTAAATGACGACAAAGGGTTATTCGAAAAATTTGAATTTTCGGACGTTGTAATCAACCAATCTATTCCGTTGGAAGAATTCAGTAAAGACTACAAGGGATATAAGTTTTAAATGAGGCGTAATAAAACGTCTGTCATCCTAAGCACAGCGAAGGACCTTATCACCGCATGAAGACAGTTGCACGGTGATAAGTCCTTCGCTGTGCTCAGGATGACAATTACAAATAATTATTACGCTCCTCTACCGGCGCATGGTTTTCTCTATCTGGTCCCACATATCGGGAGTGAGCATTTCCAGCTTGTTGAATTCGCCGGCCCCATTGAGCCACTCGCCGCCGTCGATGGTCACCACTTCGCCGTTAACATAGGCCGAGAAGTCAGAAATCAGATACGCGGCCAGATTGGCCAGCTCCTGGTACTGGCCCACGCGCTTGAGCGGCACGCTGGCGGCGGGGTCGAGCTTGCTGGCCAGTGGCTCCGGAAAGAGCCGGCTCCACGCGCCCTCGGTTGGAAACGGGCCGGGGGCAATGGCGTTGGAGCGGATGCCGTACTTGGCCCATTCCACCGCCAGCGAACGAGTGATGGCGAGTACTCCCGCCTTCGCCGCCGCCGAGGGCACCACAAAAGCAGAGCCAACAGAAGCGTAGGTGGTGACGATATTGAGGATGGTTCCGGGCTTTTTGTCAGCAATCCAGCGCTTGCCCACGGCCAGGGTGCAGTTGTAGGAGCCACGCAGCACAATGTCCACTATCACATCAAACGCCTTGTGCGAGAGCCGCTCCGTGGGGCTGATGAAGTTGCCCGCCGCGTTGTTCAGCAGCACGTCCACGCCGCCAAACTCCTGAATGGTGCGCTCCAGCATGGCTTCTACTTCGTCGTACTTGCGCACATCGCAGGCAATGGCCAGCACCTTGCCCCCGGTTTGCTGCCGAAGCTCCTCGGCTGTTTTCTGCAATACCTCCAGCTTGCGGCTGGTAATGGTCACATTGGCACCCAACTCAAGAAAATAGGTGGTCATGGCCCGGCCCAAACCGGTGCCGCCACCGGTAACGATGACGGTTTTGCCAGCTAGGGCGTTGTCGCGTAGCATGGGCTGCGTATAGGGAGTGTTCATGCGGAAAAACAGGTGTAGGGTGTGAAAAAGCGGGCTGGCCCGCTGGCCGAAGGTACAAGCCCGCCGGTGCGCAAGTCAACCAAGCCCGTCTGTAAATGAACATAATTATCTCAGCCCTAAATATAGTATTACCCATTTTATTCGCACCTTCGTGCTGCTTAACTCTACAAACGCATATTTCTTCTATGACCAGTTCCGTTTCCGCAGCTTCTGCGGGCACTGCTTCGGGCGCCTCCTCCCCCACTGTGTTAGTGCTCGGGTGCGGCTGGTTGGGCATGGCCCTGGCTCGCTCGCTGGCCGCCTCCGGGCATCCGGTACTTGGCACCACCACCACGCCCGGCCTCCTGCCCACCATGGAAGCCGCGGGAATAATGCCTCATTTATTGCAATTGGGCACCGATTTCAGTGCTTCCGGTGAAGCCCAGCTCCTGCAATTGCTGCAGCAAGCCGATGTACTCGTTCTGAACGTGCCGCCCCGCGCGGCCTCGGCGGGCACCTACCCCGCCCTGCTGCGGCCCGTGCACCGGGCGGTGGCGGCGGCAGGCACCAAGCATGTGCTATTTGTGAGCTCCACCAGCGTGTACCCCGATGAAGCGCGCGTGATGCGCGAAGGCGATGCGATGAGCACCCGCGACGCGGCCTCCGACGTGCTCCGCGCCGAAGGCCACTTTGTGCCCCGCTACGGGCAGTGGAAAAGCACGGTGGTGCGGTTGGGAGGCCTCATCGGGCCCGACCGGGCGCCCGGCCGCTTCCTGGCCAGCCGCCGCGACCTGGCCAACGGCAATGCGCCCGTCAACCTGCTGCACCTCACCGATGCCGTGGGGGTGCTCTCGGGCATCATCAAACACGAGGCCTGGGGGCACACCTTCAATGTGTGCGCGGCCCAGCACCCACTGCGGCGGGTGTTTTACCCCAGCGCCGCCGCCTATCTGCAGCTGGAAGCGCCCACGTTTAAGGAAGAAAAAGGGGTGAGCGGCAAAATTGTTGACAGCGAGCTGGTCCGCCGCGTGGTGCCCTACCAATTCCAGCACGACGACGTGCTGGCGGCGCTGGCCTACTGCTAGGCCGGCCGGCAGCCCGCCGTCCTGCCGTACCTTTGCGCTGTGAAAATTGATGCTGCTCAACCCCTCGTGGCCGTGCTCGGCGGCGGGGCGGCTGGTTTTTTTGGGGCTATTGCCTGCGCCGAAGCCAACCCCACGCTTCAGGTAGTACTACTTGAAAAAACGGGCAAATTCCTCGGCAAAGTGCGTATTTCGGGTGGCGGGCGCTGCAACGTGACCCACGCCTGCGACACAGCCGCCCAGCTGGTGGCGCACTACCCCCGCGGCAGCAAGCAGCTCAAAGCCGCGTTCCAGCAGTTTGGAGTGGCCGATACCATTGCCTGGTTTGCCAAGCGGGGCGTGCAGCTCAAAACCGAGGCCGATGGCCGCATGTTTCCTACTACCGACTCCAGCGAAACCATTGCCCAAGCCCTGGAAGAAGCCGCGCGGCGGGCCGGCGTACGCCTGCTGCCCAATGTTGGGGTCGATGAAGTTCAGGCCGCCACCACCGGGGGCTTCGCCTTGCAGCTCAGCGGCGCCGGCACGGCCCAGCACGGCCGCACGCTGCACGCCACGCGCCTGCTCATTGCCACCGGCGGCAACCCCAAAAGCGCCAACTACGACTGGCTGCGCGCCCTGGGCCACACCGTGGCCGAACCCGTGCCGTCGCTCTTCACCTTCAACGTGCCCAACTCCCCCCTCAGCGAGCTGATGGGTGTGAGCGTGCCGCAGACCCGGGTGGTATTGGCCGGCGAAAAGCTGCAGTATGAAGGCCCGCTGCTGGTTACGCATTGGGGCGTGAGCGGACCGGCGGTGCTCAAGCTCTCGGCCTGGGGCGCCCGGCGGCTGAACGAGCTGGGCTACGTGGGCACGGCTCTGGTGAACTGGACTCCCACGTTTACGGAAGAAACCCTACGCACCTGGCTGCAGCAGTTCCGCCAGGAAAACGGCAAGAAAACCGTGGCGGCCAATCCCCAATTCAGCTTACCACAGCGCCTGTGGCGCAGCCTCACCGAGCAGGCCGGCGTGGCCGCAGATACGCGCTGGAGCGACTTACCGGCCAAAACCCAAAACCGCCTGCTGGAGCTCCTGCTGCGGTACCCGCTGGCCGTGCGCGGCAAAACCACCTACAAAGACGAGTTCGTGACCTGCGGCGGGATTTCCCTTGATGAAATCGACCTGAAAACCATGGAGAGCCGCCGCATGCCGGGACTGCATTTCGCGGGCGAAGTCCTCGACATCGACGGCATCACCGGCGGCTTCAACTTCCAGGCGGCCTGGACCACGGGCTTCCTGGCCGGCCAGGCGCTGGCGGCGCCGGTTGCCGCCGGGCTGTAACCTTAGCTGCGGGCAGAGAGTAAAACAGGTAGTAATTTTTCAACTTTACTTACTCCCTTTCCAATGGAAGCCAAAGCCACCCAAGCCCTGCTCAACGAATTGGTAGAAACCCTCAAAGACGGTCAGAATGGCTACGCCGACGCCATGACCGACGTGGAGGACGCCAAGCTCAAAGAAACCTTCAGAAAATACGCGGCCCAGCGTTCGGAGTACATCACCGAAATTGAGGACCAGATGTTCAAGCTGAACCTCAAGCCCGACGAAAGTGGTTCGGTCACGGCCACCGTGCACCGCGCCTGGATTGACTTGAAAGCAGCACTCACCAGCAAAGACAGCACGGCCGTGCTCAACGAGTGCGAGCGCGGCGAAGACTACGCCGTAAAAGCCTACCAAACCGCCCTTAAGGCTCAGGACTTGCCTTCCACCGTGAAATCGGTGATTGAGAAGCAGTACCAGGGCGTAAAGGAAGCCCACGACACCATCAAAGCCCTGCGCGATTCGTCGAAGTAATTCTTCGAATCGACTTCGTATTCAACAAAAAAGCCGCTCAAATTGAGCGCTTTTTTGTTGAATAACCTATTATAATTTCACCTAAACAGCCACTGCTGGGTAATCCAAACGATTTATCGAATAATTATTGAGTTGACTATTCGTCGAAGCTCTCGTTGCGGGGAGCGCGGGGCTCGGGGCGCGTGTCATACTCGCGGGGCGTACCGTAGCTCGGCTTGTTGCCGTAGCTGGGCTTATCGCCGTAGCTGGCTTTGTTGCCGTAGCTGGGCTTGTTGCCGTAGCTGCTGCCACCTTCGCGGTTGCCATAAGCTGGCTTGTTGCCGTAGCTGGGACGGTCGCCGCCATCGCGGTTGCCTTTGTAGCCACCGCCGTAGCCGCTGCCACCTTCGCGGCGCTCGCCACCGCCGTAGCTGCTGCCACCGCGGTTGCCGCCTTTGTAGCCGCCACCGTAGCTGCTGCCGCCTTCACGACGCTCGCCGCCGCTGAAGGGACGACGCTCACGGTCGCCGCCGAAGCCGCCGGGACCACCGCCGCCGGTGCGGTTGAAGCCTTCCTCTTTAGCTGCGCCCTCCTGCACGGGAGTCGCAATGCTGAAGCTAACCGGAGTGCCCTGGATGCTGGTGCGGCCCAGTTTGCCCACAATCTCATCGGCATATTCCGAAGGGACTTCCACAAAGCTGAACTTGTCGTAGAGGGCGATGTCGCCCACTTTGGCACCGGTCAGATTGCTCGACTCCGAAATCAGGTCCACGATGTCGCGGGGGTGAATCCGGTCCTTCTTGCCCATGGTCACGAACAAGCGAGTGTAGCCGGGGCGCGCCTGGCCGGCGGCCTTGCTGGCGTCGAGGCTCTGCTGAGCACTCTTGTCCTCTTTCATGGTCATCTTGAGCAGCGCGGCGGCGATGTCGAGCGAGGTAATTTCCTCGCTTTGGTCGAGCAGGCGCTGCACGCGGCCCACGTATTTCTCCAGGTTGCCCTTCTCCACGATTTCCTTAATCTGGTTCAGGAACAGCGTGGTTTTCACTTCCGACACGTCGGCAAACGACGGCACCTGTTCCAGTTTAATCTGGGCCTTGGTGAAGCGCATGATGTCGCGCAGCTTGTAGATGTCGCGGCCGCTCACAAACGTGAAGGCTTTGCCCGACTTGCCAGCCCGGCCCGTGCGGCCAATGCGGTGCACGTAGTATTCTTCGTCGGCGGGCAGGTCGTAGTTGAATACAGCCTCCACGTTGTCCACGTCGATGCCGCGGGCGGCTACGTCGGTCGCTACCAGCACTTCAATGGTGTTCTTGCGGAATTTGTCCAGCGTGTTCTGGCGCTGCTGCTGGCCCATGTCGCCGTGCAGGCCTTCGGCGAAATAGCCTTTGGCTTGCAGGTCCGACACGATTTCGTCTACCATGCGCTTCGTGTTGGCGAAAACGATGGTCGACTTCAGGTTGTACATGTCGAGGATGCGGGTCAGCACGTCCTTTTTCTGGGGGCCGCGCACCTCAAAATAGCTCTGCTCGATGTTGGTCACCGTCATCGTCTGGTGGTTCACCTTCACTACCTGCGGGTCGCGCTGGTACTTCTTGGTGAGCTCCATGATGGGCTTGCTCATCGTGGCCGAGAAGAACACCGTCTGGCGCTCCTTCGGCATCTTGCTCAGAATGAACTCAATATCATCACGGAAGCCCATGTCGAGCATTTCGTCGGCTTCGTCCAGAATGATTTTGGTGGTGTTCTCCAGCTTCAGGGTGCCACGCTCAATGTGGTCCATGATGCGGCCGGGCGTGCCGATAACAATCTGCACACCGCGCTCCAGAGCGCGGAGCTGCCGGTCGTAGGGGCTGCCGCCGTAGATGGGCACGACCATCAGGCCGCGCTTATACTTGCCCAGCTTCTGGATTTCACCCGACACCTGCACCGCGAGCTCGCGGGTGGGGCAGAGCACCAATACCTGCACGTCTTTGCTCTCGGTATTGATGTTGTCGATGGCGGGAATGGAGAAGGCAGCAGTTTTGCCGGTACCCGTCTGGGCCTGGCCGATAACGTCTTTGCCGGCGAGTAGCACGGGAATGGCAGCAGCCTGAATGGCCGAGGCTTCCTCGTAGCCCATCTCGGTGATGGCGCGTTGTACTTCCTCGGAGAGGTTCAGTTCGTCAAAACGAACTACAATTTTTTCAGCTTCCATAAATGTGGAAAAAGGTAAAGGGGTAAGAGACTCGCTCCGAAAACAGCCGTACTCAGCGACGTTTCCCCTCCTTCTACCTTGTCACAATCAGGCGGGAAAAACAACCAAAAAACTATGCGGCCAATGCGTTATGCCCCTCTTAGGCTTGCGCGGACTTAGGGCCGTCCTCAAATGCGGGTGCAAAGGTAGGGTTTTTATTTGGGAAAAGCTAGCAAATATTTTAGAACGTCATGCTGAGCGGAGCCGAAGCATCTTGCGTGCATTAGTAATTCAATCGTAGAAAAAGGATTACTACCACATGCGAGATGCTTCGGCTCCGCTCAGCATGACGTTCTTTTGTTCTGTCTCTCCCCACCGGGCACAAAAAAAGCCCGCCAAAGGCGGGCTTTCTTATTTACAAAGTCAAGGCAGGACTAAACCAGCGATACTTTAACAGCGTTCGGGCCTTTTTTGCCCTGAGCTACTTCAAATTGAACTTTGTCGTTTTCGCGAATCGAGCTTACTTGCAGGTCGCTGATGTGTACGAAAATGTCTTCGCCAGTTTCGTCGTTTTTGATGAAACCAAAGCCTTTGGTCTCATTAAAGAATTTTACCGTTCCGGTGGGCATGGTGGTTGTGTTGTGGTTTCGCTAAGCTTTTGGGCCACCGTGGCTTGATTTCTTAGGTTGCGTCAAAGATAGGAAGAAATTCCAAATGACCAAGCCGATAGATATTTTTTTGAATGGATGCCGACCTTTGCTTGGTCTCCTCCTTACCTATACCGTATGCTCGACGCGCCCGCCCACGCTTTTTCGCACGAATTTCAGGTACCCGACAGCGCCATTGATGCGCTGGGCCACGCCAATAACGTGGAATACGTGCGCTGGGTGCAGGATGTGGCGGGGGCTCATTGGCTGAGCATTTGCCCGGTGGAATTTCAGGAGCAGATTATCTGGGTGGTGCGCGAACACCGGATTCGCTACCTGCAACCGGCCTTTGCGGGCGAAACGCTGCGGGCCACTACCTGGGTAGGCGAAACCAGCGGAGCCACGTCGCTGCGCTACAGCCGCCTCACCCGCGCCGACGATGGCGTGCTGCTGTGCGAGGCCGAAACCACCTGGGTGCTGCTCGACCCGAAGAGCGGCCGGCCGGTGCGCGTGACGGCCGAGATGGTGAGCTGGCTCGCCGTGCCGCGCTAATATGCCAACCCTTACTTACGCTACCGACTCAACCCCCATGCCTGCTTCCTTCCGCATCTACTCCTCTTCTGCCGGCTCCGGCAAGACCTACCAACTAACAAAAGAATATTTGCTGCTGGCGCTGGGCAATGATGACCCGGCGTATTTCAAGCACGTACTGGCCATCACGTTTACCAACGATGCGGCGGGCGAGATGAAGCACCGCATTGTGGACGCGCTGCGGGATTTTGCTTACCCCAAAGAGGGGAAGACGGATGAGTTGCTGGCTGAGGTGGCAGCAGAATTACGGCTACCAGCTGCCGAAGTGCGGAGGCGGGCGGCAGCCACGTTCCGGCTGGTGCTGTACCACTATGCCGATTTTGGGGTGAGCACGATTGACTCATTCGTGCAGCGGATTGTGACGGCCTTTACCCGCGAACTGGGCTTGCCGGCTACGTTTGAGGTGGAGCTGGATACCGATGCGGTGCTGCAAAGTGCCGTGGCCGCGCTGCTGGACAAGGTGAACCGCGACCCAAACAGCAAGCTGCTCTCGCAGACGCTGGCGGAATATGCGCTGGGGCAGGCCGACGAGGGCAAAAGCTGGAGCCGGCTGCCGGAGGAGCTGGCGGGCTTTGGCCGGGTGCTTTTTAATGAGACGGTGCAGGAGGCGGTGGCGCAGCTGGGCAAGCTGAGCCTGGCCGATTTCCGGCGGTTGGACAAGCAGATACGGGCGCGGCGGCTGGAGATTGAGGCGGCCTTTGCGCAAACGCAGGAGGTGGGCGCGGCGATTTTAGAGCAGGCTGGTGTGAGCGTGGACGACCTGTACTACGGCAAAACCGGCATTGGCCAATACGTGCAGAAAGGCGTGGCGCTGCTGCAAGCCGATGGTGCGCCGAACAGCTACGTGCGCAAAACCCTGAACGAGGATAAGTGGCACGGCGGAAAAATAAAATCGCCGGCTGACAAGTCCCGCGTGGATACGGTATGCGAGCCGCTGACGGCCCTAATGGCCACACTGGACAACATGCGCGCCGAGTATTTGCCGAACTACACGCTGCTGACGGCCATGCAGCCGTACCTGTTTCATGCCTCGCTGCTGAGCGAGCTGAACAAGCTGGTAGAGCAAATCAGCCTGGACCGCAACGTGGTGCTGATTTCGGAGTTTAACCGGCGCATTGCCAGCGTTGTGCTCACCGAGCCGGTGCCGTTTTTGTATGAGCGGCTGGGCGAGCGGTACGAGCACATTTTGATTGACGAATTCCAGGACACGTCGGTGCTGCAATGGAACAACCTGCTGCCGCTGGTGGAAAACACGCTGGCCAACGGGCATTCCAGCCTGGCGGTGGGCGACGCCAAGCAGGCGATTTACCGGTGGCGGGGCGGTGAGATGGAGCAAATCCTGCGGCTGCACCAAGGCGATACGGCCGCGCTGGTGGCACGGGCCCGCGACGAGGAAATGCGCGAGCTGCTGCGCCTACGCTACGAAACGCTGGACCCGGCCCTGCAGGCCCGGGCCTTGCAGATGAACTACCGGTCGGCGCGGGAGATTGTGGATTTCAACAACTCGTTTTTCGAGGCGGTGAGTGGGCGGCACGCGGAGCTGGGGCTGGTGAGCGGGATTTATGACGCGCATTTTGGGCAGGAGGTGCCTTTATCACCATCTGCGGTTACCTCACCCCCCGGCCCCCTCTCCTCAGGAGAGGGGGAGCCAGTCAACATCTTGATTGAATCGTCAGGCTCCCCCTCTCCTGAGGAGAGGGGGTTGGGGGGTGAGGTGAGCGGCCACGTCGAACTCCTATTTACCCAAAAAGATACCCCGGCCCTACGCTACAGCGCTGCAGAAGGCGCTTACACCACCGAGCCTCTCCCCGGCCATGCCGCCGATACGGTGCTGAGCTACGACGAAAGCACGTGCTACCTGACGCTGCAGCTGGTGGAGCAGGCCCTGCGCGACGGCTACCAGCTGGCCGACGTGGCGGTGCTGTGCCGCACGCGCTACGCCAGTAAAATCATTGCTAAATTTCTCAAGGAGCGGGGATATGCCATTATCTCGGCCGATTCGCTGGCACTGGAGTTTGCGGAGGTCGTGAACCTGCTGGTGAGCATGCTGCGGGTGCTACACCAGCCGGCCGATACGCTGGCGCGCGCCGAAGCCCTGCTGCTGGTAGACCGGGTGGTGCGGGGCCTGGCTCCTACCCCGGCCCGGGCCCGGCACATTGCCGAAATAGCCAACGAGCACCACGGCAAGCCCTTTTTTGACGAGCTCCGGCAATTGGGGTACGATGTGCGGGAGGACGAAACGGGCAACCTGGGCCTGTACGAGCTGGCCGAGCGGCTGCTGAACCTGTTCGGACTGCTGGGCCGCAACGGGGAAAGCGACTACCTGTTCCGCTTCCTGGATTTGACGCTGGAATACAGCCTGAAATCCGGCAACAACCTCGGCAACTTCCTCACGCATTGGGAGGAGCGCAAGGGGCGCATCAGCATCAACGCGCCGGGCGGGCGCGAGGCCATTACCATCACCACGGTGCACAAGGCCAAGGGGCTGGCGTACGGCGTGGTCATCGTGCCCTTTGCCGACTGGAGCCTGGAGCCGCACCGCGGCACCCTACTCTGGGGCCACCTGGAAGCGCAGGACAAGCCCCTGGCAGCCATGCCGGACGTGGCCGTGGTGAGCCTCAACAAAGGCATTCAGCAAACAGCCCTGGGCCCGCAGTACGACGAAGAGCGGGAAAAAACCTTTCTGGAAGGGCTCAATACCCTGTACGTGGCCTTTACCCGGCCGCGCCACCGGCTGTACGTCATCAGCAAGCGGTCCGAGGCAAAAAAAACCACCAAGGGCAGTGACGACGCGGTGGCCGGTGCGTTCCTGGGCCTGGCCCGCAACGTGGCCGACCTGCTGCACGGCTACCTGCTGGGCCGCGGCGAGTGGCAGGAGGAACAAGTGTCCTTCGTCCTATCAAAAGGCACCCCTGCCGCAAAAAAACGCAACCCTCAACCCTCAACACCCAACACTTATACATTAACCAACCTGGAATCGGCCCCGTGGGAAGACCGGCTGAAACTGCGCCGCCACGCCACTACCCTCTTCGATTTTGATGAGCAGCAGGCCCAAGGCGAGTGGGACCGCAAGCTGCACTATGCCCTGCGCCGCCTGCTGACGGCCGCCGACGTGGGCCGCGTAGCCAGCCAGCTCGTGGCAGAAGGCATACTGGGAGCCCGCGAGCGGCCGGCGCTGGTCGAAAGCCTCGAAACCCTGGTGCGCGACCCGCGCCTGGCGCCCTACTTCGCGCCCCATCTGAGCGTGGAAACGGAGCGGGAGATTCTGGTGGGCGGCGTGAAGCTGCGCGACTACAAGCCCGACCGCGTGGTGCTGGCCCCGTCCCTGGAGGAGCACAACCGCACGGGTGGGCGGGTCACGCTGCTGGACTTCCGGCTGCCGCCGCCGCAGGAAAAGCACAAGCGGCTGCTGCGCAACTACGCCACCTTATTTGAGGAGCTGGGGTATGCCGAGGTGCGGGGCCTTATTTATTACTTCGGCACGAGGGAAGTGGTGGAGGTGTGAGGCTATCCGGGCGGGCTGAGAGCGACGCCCTGGGCCTTCGTTCCCGACCTTTGCGCCCATGCATACCTTAGAACAACTGCGCTCCGGCAAGCTAGCGGGCACCCAACGCCTGGATTTGGCCGAGGGACTAACCGAATTTCCCCGGGAAATTCTGGACCTAGCCGATACGCTGGAGGTGCTTAACCTGACGGGTAACGCCCTGAGCACCTTGCCCGACGACCTGGGCCGGCTGCGGAAGCTGCGCGTGCTCTTTTGCTCCAACAATCAATTTACCGAAGTACCTGCCGTGCTGGGCCAGTGCCCGCAGTTGCGCATGGTGGGCTTCAAGGCCAACCGCATTCGCACGCTGCCCGCGGCGGCTCTCCCGCCGGCGCTGCGCTGGCTCATCCTCACCGACAATCAGTTGCAATCCATCCCCTGGGAGATTGAGGCGTGTTCGCAGTTGCAAAAGCTCATGCTGGCCGGCAACCAGCTGCGGGAATTGCCCGACAGCCTGGCCGCCTGCACGCGGCTGGAGCTGTTGCGCATTGCCGCCAACCAGCTTACAGCGCTGCCCGAGTGGCTGCTGCGCATGCCGCGGCTGGCCTGGCTGGCCTACGCCGGCAACCCGTTTGCGGAGCCGGCGCAGGCGGCATCGCTGGCGCAGCACCCCATCGGCAGCATAGACTGGAGCCAGCTGGAGCTGGAGCAGCAGCTGGGCGAGGGAGCGTCGGGCGTAATCCACCAGGCCCGGCTGCACCGGCCGGGGAATGCTTCGGAAGCTGTAGCCGTGAAGCTATTTAAAGGGGCCCTGACCAGCGACGGCTTGCCGCAGAGCGAGATGGCGGCCTGCATCAGCGCTGGCGCGCACCCCAATCTTATCGGCCTCATTGGCAAAGTGAGCGAGCCGGCCGCCAAGGCCGAAGGCTTGGTGTTGGAGCTGATTAGTCCGGCCTTTGGCAACCTGGCCGGCCCGCCCAGTTTCGAAACGTGCACGCGCGATGTGTATGCCGCCACCGCGTCGTTTGGGCTGGAAACGGTGCTGCGCACTGCTACCGGCATTGCGGGCGCAGCGGCGCATTTGCACGCGCAGGGCATCCTGCACGGCGATTTGTACGCGCACAACATCCTCGTCACCGCAACCGGCGAGGCGCTACTGGGGGATTTCGGAGCGGCGTGCTTTTTCGACACCCAACACCCCCAGCCAGGACAGGCCCTGCAGCAGCTGGAAGCCCGGGCTTTTGCCTGCCTGCTGGAAGAGCTATTGGAGCACTGCGTAGCGCCCGCTTCAAGCGCTACCACCGTAGCGGCGCTGTGGGAGCTGCAACGGCGGTGCGCCCAGCCAGAAGTTGCAACGCGGCCGTTGTTTCCAGAGATTTATGATACCATGCTCGGCCTCCAACTTACGATTTCGGGGGAAGTTGCGGCTTAACTCCTGCGATAATCTGGCTACCGCGTTATCCTGCGCTGCTACTTGCCGTTTGCTGTTTCGGGCGCAATGCGGGTGGGAGTTTGCTGGCCGGCCACGATGCCGCTGGCGCTCTGGGCAATGGCTTGGATGATGGCCGTCATGTTGGGCAGATTCAGGCTTTCGACCTCGTCGTTGACGGTGTGGTACAGCTTGTCGTCCGGAATCTGGTCGCTGCTGATGGTGTGGGCCGGCACGCCGAGCTTGGCCAGCGTGGCATTGTCGGAACGGTAGAACAGGTTCTGGGCGGGGTACGGGTCGGGCTCGAAGCGGAACCTGCTGCCTTCCAAATTGACCTGGAGGAGCTTGCCGAAGTCGGATTTTTCGAAGCCGGTGATGAAGGCCGTGTTGGGACCAAACTTGGCGACTTTGCCTATCATTTCAATGTTGAACATGGCCACGATATGGTTGGGGTCGAGCTGTTTCGAAAAATGCTGAGCGCCGAAGCCGCCTACTTCTTCTGCCGCAAATGCTGTGAAGATGAGCGGGCGGGCGTTGTCGTTTTTCTGCTTGAAGTACTCAGCCAGGGCCACCACGGCGGTGGTGCCGCTGGCGTCGTCGTCGGCACCGTTGGCAATGGAGTCGCCATCAAGCGGCTTCACGATGCCCAAATGGTCGTAATGACCCGAAAACACCACCTTTTCGCGGCTGCGGGCGGTGTCACGGCCGGGCAGCAGGCCCACCACGTTGCGCAGCTCCACGGTGCGCTGGTCGGTTGTTGCCCGCACTTGAAACTTGAAATCCTTGCTCGCGGCGGGGGTCATTAGCACAACGCTAGAGTACGCGTTGCCCGCCTGGGAAGTGCGCATGCGCGGCTGCAGCATGAAATTGCGCAGGTTCTTGAACGTTTCGGCGTGCGCGGGGTCGAGCAGCACCAGCAGGTTCTGGCTGGGGCGCGTGATGCGCCGGGCAATTTTCATGGGCTTCTGGTCAGGACCGATGGTGAGAATTTCCAGGGCCGGCGTGTGGTTAGTCCATTCCAGCTGGGCCTGGGTGGTGAAGACCAGTAGCTGCGCCGCCGGCACAGCCGTGCCGTTCAGGCTCGCGCTCATCGCCCCTACGGCCGTTTCGTACACCGGAAAAATCTGCTCGAAACCAGTGGCGCCTGGCAAGGGCTGCAACCCAATGCGTTGGAATTCGGCAGCCAGAAACTGTGCCGCTTTGAGACCACCGGGCTGCCCGGTGCCCCGGCCCTGCATATCGTCGGCGGCCAGGGCATTTACCACGCGCGCCACGGTCACGGCCGATACCAGCGGGCCGGTGGGGGCCTTGCTTTTTTTGCGCTTTTGGGCAGCGCCAGACAGGGTGGCCAGCACCAGGACCAAGGTGAGCAGGTTGCGTTTCATAGAATCAATAAAAGCCGGCAAGGAAACTTTAGGGGCATAAACCGGGGCTGAAGCGCCGCGCTCCCTGGCGCAAACTTAAGGACGATACGGATGAATAAAAATGGGCCGATGCGCCACTTTAGTGGCCAGTAGCTACGGCAGGACATTGCATTCACGGCCTGTGTTTCCTGACCCGGGCGTTGGCCGTTAGCCGGTGGGCAAAAGAAATCAAGTGCTTTTAATCTGCACACTAGAGCGGTTCCCAGGTTGGCGTACATGTTTTGATTTATCTTTCCGGGATGCAAGCGTATTCTCAGGACCTGCGTGAGCGGGTGATGGCGGCCCGCCAA
>NZ_MDZB01000119.1 GCF_001816145.1 Hymenobacter lapidarius
CATTGCGCCGAATCTGTTCACTGCCGCAGGCGGCGCAATAGTGTTGCGTATAAACCATAACCCCCAATACGCATTTCACCTTATATCAGACCACCGCCATTCTTACAGCCTCTGCAAAGTCATCAGTTAGAACAGCTACAGCTAGTTTGAAATCATCCCTTGTTGCTGACCAATCCTCTGCAGTCAATGTTGCATTCGCCTTATTAGAGTCGCCCATCCACTTGTATGCTTGAGCTTTGTTGATAGTAAGCATGCGCTTAATACTTTCAGCACTATCCTTTTTGAAAACGGGCGAAGTCGCCAAATCAAGAAGACAAGCTGCAAGCTTATACTTTCCTTCACCTATAAGTTCATAGGCAATATTATTTAAATTGTTATCGGCATCAGAACGTGTTGTAGGATTAACTTTTCGCCACAGCACATGTGCTAATTTAACACCTATTTCAAAAATACATTCATAGGCTTTAGTTACATATTCAGCGTTGATAAAGAGTTGTTTACCTGGCTTAATATCTTCATTTAAGCTGACGCCGTGTTCTTTGCAATTTTTTATATATTGACTGGAAACTATGCCACCAGTATGGACAAGCAAATTGCGTCTTTCAGTTAGTTCAATAAATTCCGGCCATACTTTGAGGTCTTTTTTAAGCAAAATATCAAACTTCTTCTCCAACCAAATGAATTGCTCTGCGTGACTATTTCTTAATAACGATTCGACCTCCTTTTCTAGAATAAAAGTTTTTGCTGCTTCAATACTACCAAAGTCTAATAATTCAGAAAAACTTAATGTTTTATCAGAAACATTTACGGCATCGGGCTTGAGTGTAAACAGTACTTGAATGAGCCTTCCCAGAAATGCATCATATTGGCTAACAAGCGCAACTACAAAACTAGAGGGGACAGTAGTTCTTGCTGTATCAAGGCGCATCTTAATCTTGCGCATTCCATTGTGCCGATGATAGTATTCTGCATTTACAGTTATCATTTTTACACCATCTTCCTCTCGATTAAATACAGTGCAATACTTTTCTTCAAAATCGACGAGGCTTGCTAGAAAGTCTGTCCTCGTTTTTAGTATGCTCCTGTACGACAACCTAAATGAATCATGTAATCCATCAATATGAGCTATAAAAGCAGTCAACTCAGTCTGTATTGGGTTGTCAATCTTAGTTGCCACGAGGTACTATTTTAGGTAGAATGATTTAAGGCTTGCTATCAGAGTAGGAGAAAGTAATCAAGTGATTGACTTTCCCTTATTTGAAACTTTAGCAAGCTACTCAGAAGCTCCCGTTTTTTTCAGCGGCGGGCGCAGCGGGCGGGGGTGGGGCATGGGAGGAGGCTACTCCGAAGCAGTGGTTTCGTTC
The DNA here is from genome assembly GCF_001816145.1 of Hymenobacter lapidarius. Lineage (GTDB taxonomy): Bacteria > Bacteroidota > Bacteroidia > Cytophagales > Hymenobacteraceae > Hymenobacter > Hymenobacter lapidarius. The sequence continues at coordinate 1,365 of NZ_MDZB01000119.1, forward strand.
AGCGGGACCCGCATGGCGCGGGGCAGCGGTGGGTGGCAGGACAGGGCGGGCGTAGCGCCTAGGGTTGCATGGGACGGGCACGCCGGGGAGGGCGGGGACTGGTGATTTCCCTACTACTTCAAACAAGCGGCTACGTGGTAACGTGCGGCAGCGGGGCTATTTTCCGCAGCAGGGTAAAGAGCGCATGATACACCTCCCGCAGCTCGGCGGGGTCGGTGAGGGCCGTTTCCCTGGAGAAGGTGAGGTACACGTCGGCACCGGCTTCGTGGGAGGCGGGAGCCAGCGTGAGGCGGCATTGCTGATGGCGTAGTAGGGTCTGGCGCAGGGCCGCATCGGGCAGTAGCAGTTCGCGCAGGGCGGTCACATCGTTGGTGGTAATGATGAAGGCGGCGTCCAGCTCCGGGTCGCCCAGCTTCACATCGGTCATGCCCAGCAGCTTGCCCAGTTCGTGCAGCCAGTCCTGCTCGTGCAGGGCAAAGCGCAGCGGGGTATGATTGGGCACCAGGGCCGTCATGGTGGTGCTCTGGAAGCCGCCCTCAAAGCCGCCGCCCAAGTCAATCTCAATATCGAGCTGCATGTGGTAGCCGTTCTGAATCAGCTCGGCGGTATAGTCAAACAAGTCGCCTTCCTGAGCAATATTGGCAGCTACTTCCTGCCAGAGGGTGGTTTCTGTATCGGCGAAAAAGATATGCACGTTGCTCATAAGCGCGAGGATAGGCAGGCGCAAGAGCCTGGGGTGGGCTTTACATAGAGGTACTGCGTTGCGGGAGCAGAGGTTGTCGGCCTGCCAAACGCCCGCCCCTTCACGCTGGCTCCGCCCCCCCACTGGCGCGAGCTTGTAGCTCGTGACCAATAACGACGGGGAGGTTATACCTCCCCTGACGCACAGCGGCAAGCCACCCGGGAACAAGGCATTGGCGGGGCGGCGCGGGGCGGGGCGGGGCGGGGTACGCCCCCGCATCATATCTCCCACTCCCCTGCCAGCAGGCGCGGCAACAGGGGCTGCAGCATGCGGTGGGTGGCGCCCCACAGGTAGTGCGGCCCTATCCGCCAGAAGGAAATCAATTCAGGCACGGGCTGGCCGGGGAAAGCCCACAGCTCCTGCCCGGCGTTGGCGGGGTCGGCGAGGTGCGGCAGGGGCACTTCCAGCACTTCGGCAATTTCGGGCTGGGCAAAGCGCCACGTGGGCGGCGGCGCTACGCGGGCCAGAAACGGGGCAATGTGGAAGCCGGAAGTGCGCGTCTGAATGGGCGGCAGCGCAGCCAGCACCTCAATGGCGGCCGCGGGCAAGCCGACTTCCTCTTCGGTTTCGCGCAGGGCAGTGGCCAGCAGCGAGGCATCAGTGGGGTCGCGCTTGCCGCCGGGGAATGCCAGCTGCCCGCCGTGCACGCCGAAGTCGCCGCGGCGCACCAGCACGAGCGTGGCCTCGCCGGCGGCATTGCGGAACACGGGAACGAGCACGGCTGATTCGCGCAGGGCAACGGGGGAGTTCATGGCATGACGGACGGGCATTGTGCGGGGCGCGGGCAGCGGCCACGGCGCTGCAATATCCGCAGCTGTCCGGGAGCCTGCTGCCGAGCCAGGTATTAGGCAAGGGCGACCACCGAATAAGCACCGTGCCGCCTGCTCCGGCCGGTGCGGAGCAGGCGGCGCGGCACGGGTGATTTCCCAGCGTTATTTTTTGGTGGCCAGCACCTCGCGCACCGACGTCCACCGGATGTCGGGGTAGCGGGCATTGTCAAGGGGCACGAGTTTGGGGAGGCCCATAAACATGTTGTGCAGGTACTGCATGCCCTGCCAGGGGGGAAACACCTCGTCGGTAGTCGGCATCAGGGCCCTGGTCACCTTTATCAGGCCACCCAGCACGCTCACCGGCCCTACCCGCAATAGCTTGAACGGTTCGCCAGTAGCTTGGCTGGCGGCCTGCTGCAGGCCGCGCACGCTGGCCACCTCCCCGGCCACGCGCAGGTAGCGCGGGGCGGTGGGGTCCAGCGCCGCCGCCGCCGTGAATTCGGCCGTGTTAGCCGTGGTGGTGAAATCCATGGGCTGGTCGGCGCTGCCGTAGTACATCACGCGTTTCAGGCCGAAGAGCACCACCGGTGCCTGCCCGGTGAGCAGGTCCGTAAACATGCCGTTGAGGACGGACGTGGCCTGAATGGGGGCGTGGTCGAGCCGTTGGTTAAATTCCCGGCGCAGGTCCAGGTTGCGGTTCGAGCCGTTGGGCAGCTTGGTGTAGTCGATGGAATAATCCGATGGGATGAAGCGAGGCACGCCGGCCACCACGGCCGCATCAAGCAGGCGCTTCTGGCCGTCTACAATTACGTCACGCAGCCCCGAAAGGGCTGACACCACGCAGGCCGCGCCCGAGCAGGCCTGGGTGAGGGCGATGACGCTGTTGAAATCAACATCCACCACTTCGGCGCCTAGCCCGCGCAGCTGCGCTACTTCCGGCTTGATGCTGCCGGGCCGCACCAGCGCCCGCACCACGGCACCCCGCCGAAGCAGGGCCTGCGCAATACGAAAGCCCAGGTCGCCGGTAGCGCCGGCCAGCACAATGGTGGCGGGCCTGGTGCTGTTTTCGCTCTGATTATCAGTTGTGAGTTCGGCCAAAATTGAAGCGTTAAGCGTGGACTTGGGAAACGCGTGGCCGCGAGTTTGGTTGGCGCGGCGGGCGGCGGGGCACGGGTTTTAGAGCGTGCGCTTCTGTATCTTCTGCAGTTCCTGCTCGTACATTCCGGTGGCGGCCTTTTCCCGGCGAGCCACGGCCACGGCTTGCTGCTGCATGGCCTCGGCTTCGCTGAAGAACCGCAAGCGGTAGAGCAGGTGGGCCAGCGTGTCGTAGTGGTAGGAAGTGGGGTCCAGGTCGACGGTGCGCTTGCTCCACTGCATGGCGCGCACGAGGTACTGGCTGTTGCGGGTGCCGGTTTGGTAGATGCTCCAGGCGCCGTTGTTCAGTTCCTGCAAAAAGGAAGCCGACGCCCCGCCCGTCCCAACGGCCCGGGCCATGGTCGTGACGCGGCCGCTGCTGTCGGAGGGCGCGCGTGGCGGCTTGCCAGCGGCCTGGACCAGGCGTTGGCGGTTGGCCGCCTGCTCCTGCCGAGAAGCTTGCATGGCGGCCAACGCCTTCTTCACCGAATCGGCGGGCATGTTGTAATAAGTACGTTCGTAAAAACTCACTGCCGAACGCAGGTAAGCGGCGGTATCTTTCGTGCTGCGGTAGAATTGCAGCATGTTGCCTTCGTAGGCCACCATGCCGCGCTGGTAGTTTGTGTTCCAGCTGGCCCGCGCAAAATCGGCCGCCTTGGTGGCCAGGGCGCGGTCTTTCGTGGCAATGGCCTGGGCCATGGTGTTGCTGATGATGGCCCGGTTGATGGCCACGCGCTTCGCCAGCGGCAGGGTTCGGTACAGGCTGTCGTACACCTTCATGTTCAGGCGGGTCAGCTGCTGGGCTTTGCTGCCCATCACGGGGCCGTTTTCCAGGATAAAAAGCACCTCAGCGCCTTGGTTTAAGGTCTTTACGGGCAACTCCTGCACGTAGGCTTCCAGCAAAGTGGTTTCCACGAGCTGGCCCAGCTGCCGCCGTTTGGCGATGTACCGCCTGAGAAATTCCGTCGACCTATTTCCTTTTTTAAACTCCTCCTGCAGGCGACTGAGGTTGGCGGGGTCGGCCTGCGCCTGCTGGAAAGCCGCCAGGTCTTGCAAGTAGCGTTGCCCGGCATCGGTGTTGCCGGAGCGGCGGAAGAGCAAGCTGCCGTCGGGGGCGAAGTACAGGTAAGTGGGCCACTGCGACACCGTGTACTGGCGAACTACGGCGGCGCTCTCGCGGGAGCCAAACGCCAGCTCTTTGCTCAAAAACCCCTTGTTGAGGGCGCTGGCTACGGCCGGGGCATTCAGGCCCGAGGTGTTGCGCGATTTTTTGAGGGCGTCCGGCAGGTTGGCGGGGGCGGGTGGCAGGGCCAGCAGCACAAAAACCGGCTTGTTCTGTTGCCGCGCCTTGGCAAAAATTTGCGCGAGGGAGTCCTTTTCGAAACGGACGCTTTGGGCACGCACGCCTGGCGCAACGCAGAAAAAGGCCAGGCAGAGCAACAGGCAGTACTTCATATAACAAGCTGGTGGTAGAGCGCTAAAAGTAGCACGCATTGCCTCAATGGCCAGGTTTTTGGTGCTGCCGGCCAGGAGTCGCCCGGTCTGCCGGTTTACTTTTTTGGCGGCAGCAGCCCGATGCCCTTCCCCAGCATCCAGTCGAAAAGGCGGTCCGGAATCAGCTTGGGTATCAGCCAGCTCCGCACCAGGTCGGGCGCGATGCTGTAGCGCAGCCGGGGCCGGGGTGTTTCCAGGATACGCACCAGGCGCCCGGCCACGTACTCCGGCGTGAGGCCCTTTTCGCGGGTGCGGTTCACGAAGGTGGCGAAGCGCTGCGCGGGCCCGTGATAGGGCGTGTCGCGGTACGGCTCCAGGTCCATGCCCTTGTCCCAGATGGGGGTTTTGGTGACGCCTAGTCCGATGAGCACCACGGGCACCCGGAACAGCTGCAGCTCCCGCCGCCACGTGGCCGACAGACCCTCCAGCGCAAACTTGGTACCCACGTAGGCCCCCATAAACGGCGAGGCCACCTGCCCGCTCACCGAGCCGATGTTGATGACGCGGCCGGGCTGCCCCCGGAAGTCGGGCCGGGCGCCGAGCAATGGCAGAAACGCCTGCGTTACCTGCACCAGGCCCACCACGTTTACCTCAAAGTGCTGGCGTACGGCGTCGATGGGCTGGTACAGCAGCGGCCCGCCCAGGGCAATGCCGGCGTTGTTGATGAGCCCGCGCAGGGGCTCGCCGTCCAGCTGGCGCGTTACCTCGGCCGCGGCCTGCGCAATGGCGGGGCCATCGGTCACATCAAAAACCAGCGGCCCAAAATTGTCGCCCAATTCGGTCTGGAGGCGGGTGGCATCGGCGGGCGTGCGCACGCTGCCGAACACCCGGTAGCCCCGGGCCAGAAAAGCGCGGGCCGTGGCCAGGCCCAGGCCGCTCGAAACGCCGGTGATGACCAGGGCCGGAAGGGAAGTATTCATGGGGTGTAAGGTAGCCGGTTTGCGGCGGTTGCGGTTGCGCGGGCGGGCATTCTGCTCCGCTCTTGCTGGCTGCGCGGGGCGCCACCAGTGGGCCACCGGCCGTCTGATGCGTCCTTTGGGACGGCGTGATGGATTGCAATTTTTTGACCGTAGCAACGGTTCTTGCGGCATGGAATATTTTGTGGCGCAAGGCTCCATTGTGCGCGCCATCTGGGGCAAGGCCGATACGGTGCTATTCATTTTTGCGGGCGCGGCGGCCGAGTTTGCCCTCAACAAAGCCGTGGATTGGCTCTACTTCACCGGCCGGCTGCCCGCCGACCCGCTGGCCCGCCTGTTTTCCACGGTGGAGTACGCCCGCCGAATTGTGTACTCCCGGCAAGCCGATGCCGAGCGGGCCATCGATGCCATTGCCGCCATTCACGGGGCCGTGGAAGCCAAACGCGGCATGGCCATTCCGGCCTGGGCCTACCGCGACGTGCTCTACCTGCTCATCGACTATTCCATCCGGGCGTTTGAGGTGCTGGAGCGGCCCCTCACGGCCGCCGAAAAAGAGGAAGTATTCGACGTATTTGCCCGCGTGGGGCGGCGCATGGGCATAACGGAAATCCCCACCAGCTACGCCGCGTGGCTGCCCGACCGCCAGCAGCACCTCGCCGCCGACCTGGCGTACAGCCGCTTCACCGCCGACCTCTACCAGCAGTACCGCAAGCACCTGGGGCCGTTTCGCTATTGGCTGCTGCGCCACGGCCAGCGCCTGGTGGTGCCTGCTACCGTGCGCGGCTTGCTGCACCTGGGCGGCCCGTCGTGGGTGCGGCCCGTGGTGCCGGTGTACCGCGCCACGCAGCAGCTGGCGCTGGGCCGCTGGATGAAAAACTCGATTTTACCGCCGGCCTACCGTGCCCAGATTCTGGCGCTGGATAGTGAGCCGGGGCGCCTCACTCCTGCCGGGCAAAGGTGAGACACCACTTGCTGTGCGGCTTACACCACTCTGGAAACCGCCGCAAACCCGGCTCCCCGCAGGGCGTATGAAGCAGGGCACGGGCACGCTGGCCCTTGCCCTGCAGCCCTACGCTATGCCTACGCCGAACTCCGAAAAAGAAGAACTTCAACACGAGCGGTACGAGCTGCTGCAGCGGCTCACCGAGTGGCTTGAGACGCCCATGCTGGTGCTGGGCTTTGGGTGGTTGCTGCTGCTGGGCGTTGAGCTGATTTGGGGCCTCTCGCCGGCCCTGGAAACGCTGGGCACTACCATTTGGGTGATTTTCATCCTTGACTTTGTGGCCAAGTTCATCCTGGCGCCGCGGAAACTGTCGTTTCTGAAATCCAACGTCATCACCTTGATTTCGCTGGTGGTACCGGCCCTGCGCCTGTTTCGGCTGGCGCGGGTGTTCCGGGCGGCGCGGGCGGTGCGGGGGCTGCGGCTGGTGAAAGTGGTGGGCTCCCTGAACCGCGGCATGAAGGCCCTGGCCCGAAGCTTTGGGCGACGCGGGTTGAGCTACGTGCTGGGCCTCACCGGCGTGGTGCTGCTGCTGGGGGCCGCCGGCATGTACGCCTTCGAGAAAGACGTGCCCAACGGCCTGCGCACCTACCCCGAAGCCCTGTGGTGGACGGCCATGCTGCTCACCAGCATGGGCAGCGCCTATTGGCCTGAAACCAGCGAAGGCCGGGCGTTGTGCTTCATTCTGGCGCTCTATGGCTTCGCCGTGTTTGGCTATTTCACGGCCACGCTGGCCTCCTTCTTCATGGGCCGCGACGCCGAAGACCCCGAAGCGGAAGTAGCCGGCGCGGCCGCCGTGGCCGCGCTCCACGAAGAAGTGCGGCAGCTACGGGCCGATTTGCGGGCCGGGCGCGCGGCAGAGAAGTAGTGATTAATTATGCAGAAGTAACCGTAGCAAAAAAGCGGTCATGCTGAGCGCAGCCAAAGCATCTCTACCGCGTAAGTAATCAGTTTACTGCTGCGGTAGAGATGCTTCGGCTGCGCGGACGCCAGATGAGCATGACCGGCTTTTCAGACCGGCTTTTAGTTATTCTGGTACGGCGTCACGTTCATGTTCTGGAACATGAAGGACCATTTATCAGTCTGCTCGCTGATGACCTGGGCGGTGGAGCGGCCGGCGCCGTGGCCGGCGTTGGTCTCGATGCGGATGAGCACGGGTGCCGGGCCTTTCTGCGATTCCTGCAGTTTGGAGGCGAATTTGAACGAGTGCGCGGGCACCACCCGGTCGTCGTGGTCGGCGGTGGTAACCATGGTGGCGGGGTAGCTGGCGGGCTTCAGGGCGTGCACGGGCGAGTACTTGTAGAGATATTCGAACATCTCCTTGGAGTCCTGGGCCGTGCCGTAATCGTAGGCCCAGCCGGCACCGGCCGTGAACTGGTTGTAGCGCAGCATGTCCATCACACCCACGGCCGGGAAGGCCACCTTGAACAGGTCGGGGCGCTGGGCCATCACGGCGCCCACCAGCAGGCCGCCGTTGGAGCCGCCCGAGATGGCGAGGTAGTCTTTCGACGTGTAGTTGTTCTTAATCAGGTACTCGCCGGCGGCGATGAAGTCGTCGAACACGTTCTGCTTTTGCAGCTTGGTGCCGGCGGCGTGCCACTTCTCGCCGTACTCGCCGCCGCCGCGCAGGTTGGCCACGGCGTAGACGCCGCCGTTTTCGAGCAGCACAATGTTGGAGGTACTGAAACCGGGCGTCATGCTCACGTTGAAACCACCGTAGGCGTAGAGCAGCGTGGGGTTTTTGCCGTTGAGCACGGTGCCCTTTTTGTAGGTGATAATCATGGGCACGCGGGTGCCGTCCTTGGAGTTGTAAAACACCTGCTTCGACTCAAACTTGCTGGGGTCGAACTGCACGCCCGCCTTTTTGAACACCGTGGACTTGCCGGTGGCGATGTCGTACTTGAAAATGGTGGGCGGGTAGATGTAGGACGTGAAGGTGTAGTAGGTTTCCTTTTCCTCGCGCTTGGTGCCGAAGCCGCCGGCCGTGCCCACCGAGGGCAGCGCGATGCTGCGCTCCTTCTTGCCGCTCATGTCGTACTGCTCCACCAGCGAGGTGGCGTCCTTGAGGTAGTTGGCGAAGATTTTGCCGCCGCCGGTGCTGGCGTTCAGCACGTTTTTAGTTTCCGGAATCAGGTCTTTCCAGTTGGCGGGCTTGGGGTTGGCGGCGTCCACGGTCACCACGCGGTTGTTGGGGGCGTTGAAATCGGTTTCGAGGTAGAGCTTGCTGCCCACGTTGGCGAGCACGCCCACGTTGCTCTTCTCATTGTCTACTACCTGCACAATGGCGCTGCCGGGCTTGCTCAAATCCTGGATATAGAGCTCGTTGCCGTTGGTGGTATTGGCCGCGTTGATGACCAGAAACCGCTCGTCTTCGGTGAGGTTGGCGCCGATGTAGCGGCGGGGCGTCTGCTCGCCGCCGAACACCAGCTTGTCGGTGCTTTGCTTGGTGCCCAGCTTGTGGTAGTAGAGCTTGTGAATCTGGGTTTTGCCGGCCAGCTGGCTGCCGGCCGTGGGCTTGTCGTAGGAGCTGTAGTAGAAGCCGTCGTTGCCCTTCCAGGCTACGTTGCCAAATTTCACGTCCTTGAGTGTATCGCCCAAAATGGCTTTGGTGGCCGCCTTCATCACAATCACCTTGCGCCAGTCGGAGCCGCCCTCCGAAATCTGGTAGGCGGCTAGGCTGCCGTCTTTGCTGAAGCTGAGGCCGGCCAGCGAGGTGGTGCCGGCTTTCGAGAACGTGTTGGGGTCGAGGAACACCTCCGGGGCACCCGTGCTGCCCAGCTGCCGGTACACTACCGACTGGCTTTGCAGGCCGGTGTTCTTACTGAAATACGTGTACTTGCCTTCCTTGTAAGGCGCGCCGTATTTCTCGTAATTCCACAGCGTTTCGAGGCGCTTGCGGATGGCTTCGCGGTAAGGAATCTGGGCCAGGTAGCCCTGCGTCACCTTGTTTTCCTCCTGCACCCAGCTCTTGGTGTCGGCCGCCTGGTCGTTTTCGAGCCAGCGGTACGGGTCGGCCACCTTGGTGCCAAAGTAGGTGGTCACGGTGTCCACCTTTTTGGTCTGCGGGTACGGCAGCATCTTGATGGGCGTTTGGGCAAAAGTCGGCGCGCTTAGCAACACGGCGGCCAGCGGGACAAAGGAGTTTCTCATAGAGTGGGGTTAGTGGGAGGTTGAAAGGACGGTGAACAGCTTGCCAGGCACCAACTCGGTTTTTCAAGCCGATTTTTCGCCGCGGTTAGGAGTGGGAAGGTACAGCAGCGCCGCTTTTCACTGGTGGTGCCAAGACAACAGACGCCACAGGCACGGCGGCGTTGCGCTGGGGCAAAAGCCCGGACTTGCTGGCGGGTCCTGTTACTTTGGCCGCGTTAAGGCCTTCCTTTGCATCTCATGCGCCACTGCTTCTTTCTGTTCGCGCTGCTTTGGCTAGCCGGCTGCGACCCCAAAACAACTTCCCAGCCGGAATCCAGCCCGCTGCCGCCGCCACCGCCGCCTGGTATGCCCGTGGCGGCGGTCCCGGCGCGGCCACGCGGCCTTGCCCTGGCCGACACGGCCGCTCCTTACACCACGCTGCCCGGCTTCGGCGACACCGTGCAGGCGCCCAGCCAGGTTCGCATCAACGGGACGTTGTACCGCCTCGAAACCACGATTCTGACGGATAGTGCCCGCACCCTGCGCTACACGGAGTCCCCCACGGCCCAGCCGGGCGGGTCAATGTCAGTGGGGGACTCGGCCCAGACCGGTACCGCCACGGGGTTTGAAGTGCTCTACCGCTTTCGCCTGCTACGGCCCAACGGCCAGCCGCTGTTTGTGCGGGAGCTGAGAAAATCCAGCTTCGCCGCGGCTATGGGTCAGGAGCTGGCCGTGATAGCCGAAGCCAATGCCCCCGTATTTTCCGGCTACCTGCCGGCCTTTAATGCCCTGGCCTTTGAGATAAGCCTGTACCCGCCGGACAGCGACGCCGGCGGCGAGCTGCTGGTGCTGCTCCACGCCACCACGGGGCGGGTTCTCTACCAGGGCCTCGCCCGCTGGACCGGGGGGTGCAATTCGCCGGCGGTGCTGTCCAATGACGGCCGCACCCTGCTCACCAGCACCGAAATCCTGCAAGCCAACGGGCACGTCACCAAAATCGACAACAAGGCCAAACGCGAGGTGGCCGGCACCCTGCTGGTGAACAACCAGACCGTGCTGGTGGCCTACATGCCGGGGTACGACAACACCGGCACCCGGCTGCCTCTGCAAGGCCCCAATGCTGAATTGATGGACCTGAACGGACGTAAGCTGGCGGCTTTCAAACTGGAAAGCGTGGACGGCGGCCTCGGTTACCAGATGCTATCCAAGTACGTAGGCCAGACCCGCAGCCATTACCTTTTTGATGAGACAAACGGCAGGCTGGGGGTTTTCCCAGCCCAGAATCCGGTTTCGGCGCGCGTGCTGGCCCTGAGCCAGCAGCCCGTGTTCCGGGCGCCGCAACGCCCGGCCGAAGTCCGCATTGACTTCACCACCGAAACCGGTACCCAGGCCACTTTCTACATTGATACGGTGAGCGGTGGCATCCGCCACCGCCTGTACAGACCAGCGTACTGAGGCGGCGCGGGGCCCTATCGGGCCGTGCTCACGCGCCAGATTTTATCGGCAGCATCGTCGGCCACCAGTAGGGAGCCGTCGGGCAGGGTGGTTACGCCCACGGGGCGCCCGTAGGCGTCTTTGGAGTCGCCGCCGGCCAGGAAGCCGGTGAGGAAATCCTCGGGCGGGCCGCTGGGCTTGCCGTTGGCGAAGGGCACGAACACGACTTTATAGCCCGAAAAAGCCGAGCGGTTCCAGGAGCCGTGCTGGCCGATGAAGGCCCCGTTGCGGTACTTGGCGGGAAAAGCCGTTTTGTCATAGAAAGCCAGCCCCAACGAGGCCGTGTGCGCGCCCAGCGGCACTTCGGGCACCAGCGTTTTCTGCACCAAATCGGGTCGCTCGCCTTTGCGGCGCGGGTCTGCGTTCTGGCCGAAATAGGCGTAGGGCCAGCCGTAGAAGCCGCCTTCGCGCACGCTGGTCAGGTAGTCGGGCACGAGGTTGTCGCCCAGCTCGTCGCGCTCGTTCACGGCCGTCCAGAGGGTGGTGGTGCCGGGGGCCCAGCCCATGCCCACGGGGTTGCGCAGGCCGGCGGCGTATATTTTTTCACCGCTGCCGTCGGGGTTTATTTGAAGGATGTTAGCGCGGCGCACTTCGTTTTCGGGGCCGTTTTCCTGCACGTTGCTGCCCGAGCCCACGCTCACGTAGATTTTGGAGCCGTCGGGGCCGGCCAGCAGGTTGCGGGTCCAGTGGTTGTTGTAGCCGCTGGCGGGCAGGCTGAGGATTTGCTGGCCCTCGCCCGTGATTTTGGTGGCCCCAGCCGCATAGGGGAAGCGCAGCACGCCATCGGTGTTGGCCACGTAGAAGTAGTTGCCCAGCACGAGCATGCCAAAGGGCTGGTTGAGGCCCGCCAGGAAGGTGGTGCGCACGTCGGGCCGGCCGTCCTGGTTGGTGTCCCGAAACAGGGTGATGCGGTTGGCGCTTTCCGAGCGGAGGGAGCGGGATTTGTCCAGGTTCAGCTTGGCCACCACTTTCATGGGCGTGGACTTGGGCACGGTGCTCGACTCGGCCACCAGCACGTCGCCGTTGGGGGCCACGTACATCCAGCGCGGACTTTGCAACTGGCCAGCGTACTCGGCCACCGCGAAGCCTGCCGGGGCGGTGGGCGTTTTGCCGGCGGGCCAGCCCACCACGTTCACCCGGTTCGACACCGACTTGCTGCTGTAGGGCGCGGGCAGCCGCAGGGAATCCACGGCGAGCGTGGTCACGGTTTGGGCCGGCGTGGTGGCGGCAGCTTCCTGCTTTTCCTGTTTGCTGGGGCCGCTGCACGCGGCCAGCAGCCCAACAGCCGCAAGCAGCGCATTTGATTTACCTGGTTTCATAAGAGGGAGTTAGCGGGGCCAACCCGATGGCCCGGCGTGAAGTCAACACCGGTTGGTTTACTTCTGTCCCCTGATTTGGTTGTGTGGCGCCACCCGGCCGGCGGCCTACTCTGCCAGCAGCCCCTGCCCCCGAAGCCAGTCAAAAATCAGTTGGTCCACGGCCGATACTTCGGGCCGGTGCCGGTAGGTGAGCCACACTACTTCCTCGATTTCGGCGGCGGCCTGCAGCGTGCCGGTGTAGCGGGCGCGGTAGCAAGTCATGCGCACCAGCACGCCGCTGGAGTGGCCGTGGGCCGGCGCTTCAAACGTGCCCACGTACGCCAGGCTGGCCGGGTCGAGGTCCACGGTCAACTCCTCGCTGATTTCGCGCAGCAGGGTCTGCTGGTCGGTTTCGCCGGCTTCGCGCTTGCCGCCGGGAATGTAGTACCGGTCTTTGCCGCGGCTGCGGGTGCTCAGGAGCTGGCCGTTGTGCAGGTGCAACCAGGCAATTTTGTCAATCATTGAATACTGTAGTGAAGTTTACGAAACGCGTATCCGAATACGGACAACCTGGCGTACGTGGGCACTTTACAGGGCCTGGGTCCGCTGGTGAATATTCCGGCGAAGGGCGTTGAAAAACTGGTTGCGCTCTTTTTCGCCCACTCCGCTGATAAGGGTGGACTTTTTCATCAGATTGTCCAGATTGGCGAACATAAAATCGTTGAACCTTTCGTCGCGCGTGCCCAGAAAGTGCAGTACGCTGTGGTTGAGATACGTGAGGCGGTTGTTGTCCAGCTCGACCAACAGGGTATTATCGCCGAGAATGAGCTCATTCACGAAGAGGCGGTAGGGCAAGGCCGGGCTGCCGGGCTGCCGCAGGACGCACTTCACGCCCACTTCAGCCTGGTATTCAATGGCCCCAATGAGCTCCTCCACTTTTTCGTAGAGCAGCCGCGCGTCGGAGGGCGTGGCAAAGCTGCCGGCTTCGCGGTAAAAATCTATCTGGCGCAGGGTGCTGTTCAGGCTTTCCACGTTCCAGATTTCGGTGGTGGGCATCTGGTTGTAGAGGGCCACGATGCGCTGGCAAATGGGGTGGCAGTCCTGGTAGTACGGCTCGCCGAACCGGAAGCGGACGCCCTTGAGGCTGTCGTAGTGCAGGATGGATTTCATCCAGAAGAACATCTTGAATTCGGCCAGCTCGGGAATCTGGAAGTGGTAGAACGGCGGAATGTCCTTCAATAAGTAGTAGAGGTGCCGCTGCCCAAAGCTGTTCATGAGCTGCAACTGGCCCAGCATGTTCGTCAGCCAGCTTTCGAGGGTGATGGCGGGGTGGACCTGGGGCCGGCCCGTGAACAGCAGCGCATCGCTCGACAAGTTGAGTAGGCTGTCCAGCGACACCTTGAAGTGCGCCGCCAGCTGCTGAAGCTCCCCCAGGTCGATTGGCTTCTCGCCCCGGATGCGGCGGTAGGCGCTGTCGTTGCTGATGCCCAGCAGGTCGGCCACCTCGTCTACCAGGGCTTTGTGGGGCGGCATGAGGCCTTTCAACTGCTGGAAAAACTGGCTTTGGGTGGTGGCGGGAGTCATGGCCGGAATTCTTTGGTAAAAGCTGCAGGAGCGCCAGCCATTATTAGCAAATAATGCCACAAAAAGCGGATTACAAATGGGCTGTCTTCAAAAACGCCACTGCAAATAGTTCGCGCGGCGCAGATAATTGATTGGTGCCACGATGGGCCTCCCGCGGCCAGGATGGCATTAGGGAACGGGGCAGGCCCTCAATACTTTTAAGTACTTATCTTAAACGTACTTACCACCCGGAAATCATGAACAATGCCTTACCCCTATTTAGGCAGCTGGATTGCCGCCCCCGCGCGGCCAGTGGCGGAATGCGGCGGTTTTTGGGCGCCCTGCTGCTGGCCTGCCTGGGCGCTTGCCTGCCCGGCCGGGCGCAGGACCTCATTCAGCGCCGCGGCACGACCCGCATCGAAGCGCTGGTGCTGGAAGTGAGAGGCTCGCAAATTTTCTATAAAAAATGGGCTGCGCAGGATGGTCCTACTTCGGTCATCAGTACCGCTCATGTGCAGCACATCCAGTACCGGAGCGGGAAGCGTCAGGAATTCCCGCAGCCCGCTGCCACGTCGGTGTCGGTGCTGCCACCTCCACCCGCAGAAAAACCGGTGAACCGCGCCCCAAATATCCTTTCAATCCGGCCGGGGGATTTGCTATTTGCCAACATTACCCTCACTTACGAGCGGCTGCTGGGGGCCGACAGCCAGGTGGGCGTGAAGGTGCCCCTCACGCTGGGGGTTGAACATAGTTCGCCGCGTGGCGGGCTCGGCAACCATTACCAGCGCCACAAGACGTTCAGCACCGGGCTGGAAATCAACTTTTATCCGGGGCCCAGGGAGCGGTTTCGCTACTTCATCGGCCCGGCCTTGCAGTACGGGCGCTTCCGGTACCAGTACGCGGAGGAGTATTTGGGCGAGCTTGACTTCTTCGGGTTGAACCTGGGGAAGGTGTACGGCAACTACCAAGAGAGCATCGGGCAGCATGTTGCGGTGCTGCTCAACAACGGCGTCTGGTATCAGCTAGGTAAGCGGTTCGTGTTCACCGCCGACGGTGGCGTGGGGTGGCAAACCAAGATACTGGACAAAACCCGCAAAAACTTTGCCACCGGGGACCTGGCCGGCAGCCGGCTCAAGGTGTCGGGTAACTTCAATGTAGGCTATCAATTCTAACGCACCATCGCTCATGAACGCACCGCTACGTTCTGCTCGCCTACGGGGGAGCCTCCTTCGCCTGCTGCGCCAGCCGGCGGTGGCACGCTGCTGTACCTGGCTGCTGCTGGCGGCCCTGCTGCCTCTGCACCTCAGCTGCAACTACTACGCTACCCGGAGCCAGCCAGTGAACTCCCCCGCGCTCACCACGCTGGCCGATTCCAAGGTGTTTCTGGTTCACCAGGGCACAGTGACGTGGCAGCTGGTCAACCCCCGCCTCGACGGCGAGGTGCTGGAGGGCACGATGGCCGAACCTTACCAGCAGCTGGCTGCTTACAGCCGGGCGCCGCTGGATGGCTCCTCCGGGCGCTACCGGTCGCTGGACCGTAAGGTGGTGCTGAACCTAGTGCACGTCTACATTTCCGAATACGAGCTGAGCGATGCCCAACTCGTGCGCATCCCGGTTTCGGCCATTCAGCGCATCGACCTGGTGGAAAAAGACACCGGCCGCACCACGGCTTCGTACCTGCTGGGGGGGCTGGGCGTTTCGGCCGGGGTATTCGTCATCGTGGGCATTGTGGCGCTGGCACTCAAAAGCTCCTGCCCGTTTGTGTACGCCTACGATGGCAGCCAGTACCGGTTTGTGGGCGAGGCGTATGCGGGCGCCATTTTTGCCCCGTTGGAACGCGACGACTACCTGCCGCTGCCCGGAATAGTGCCACAGCAGCACGCCTACCAGCTCAAACTCACCAACGAGCTCCAGGAGCGCCAGCACACCAATGTGGCGGAACTCTGGGTGGTGGCGCACCCGGCCAACACCCGGGTACTTCTGGACCAGCGCGGCGGCGTGCACACCATTGCGCAGCCAGTGCCTGCCGAAAGCGTGGTTTCCGGGGCGGGAACTTCCTATACCCAACAGCTGGCAGCCCCCGACCACCACACCTTCCTGTTTAATGAAGACGTAGCGGGTACCGGCGCCAGCAGCATCACGCTCACGTTTGCCAAGCCCGCGCAGGCCCGGACGGCCAAACTGGTGCTGCGGGCCCAAAATTCCCTGTGGCTCGATTACCTCTATGGCGAGTTTGCCAAGAAGTTCGGTGCTTATTACACCGAGTGGGCCCGCAAGGAAAAGCAGCTCCCCGGCGCCACCATCAACCAGTGGATGCGCGAGCAGGGCATGCCGCTGCAGGTGTACATCGAGACGACGGGCGGCTGGCAGCTGGTGGAGCACCTCCCCTTGGTGGGCCCCCTGGCGGCCCGCGACCTGGTGGTGCCCCTCGACCTTGCCAACGTCACCTCTTCGCAGGTGCGCGTGAAGCTGGAGGGCGGCTTCATGTTTTGGGAGCTGGACTACGCCGCCCTCGACAGCAGCCCCGACCAGGCCACCACGCTGGAAAAATGCCAGCCCCACAGCGCGCTGGACGAGCAGGGCCAGGACCAGCGCGACCAGCTTGCCGCCGACGATGCCCAGTACCTGAAACAGCCCCGACCGGGCATGGAAGTCACGCTGCGCTACCGCTCGCAGCTGGCTGCCCCCGCCGCCCAGCCCCAGCGCAGCGTGTTTCTGCGCACCAAGGGCTACTACGAACACATCCGCCATTTCGAAGGCGCGCCCAACCTGCTGGAGCTGTACGCCTTCCGCAAGCCGGGCCGCTTCATGGAATTCTCCAAGGAGCAATACCGCCGCACCGCCCGCCAGCTGAATCTCACCGCCCTGAACCACTAACTGTATGGAAACGACTACGCTTCTGCCCCTGCCCGTACTGGGAGCGGCGCTCCGGCCCGCGCCGGTAGCAGCCGCTCCGGTGGCCATCCCCACGTTGCAACCCACCGTTCTGGCTTCCGCACTGAAGAAAAAGCTGCTGTCTGCCCTCTTCGCGCTGGTGGAAGCGGGCTGGCTACTGCGGTTGCTGCGCCGCCCCGCGCGGGTGCGGCAGGCGCTGGCCCAGCTCAAGGTGCAGCGGCGGCAGTACTTCGGCGAGTTTGTGCCGCGCAAGGTGGCCTGCGTGGCTGGCCGCTACTACCGCGGCTACCACAGCCCGGGCTGGCCGTCGGCCGCCTACACGTCCTACATCGCCACGGCCCTCAACCGCATTGTGACCTTCCGACCCGATAAAAACACGCTGAACATGGTGTTCCTGGCCATCACCAAAAAGTGCCCCCTGGCCTGCGAGCACTGCTTCGAATGGGAAGCTCTCAACCAAAAGGAGGTGCTGACCCGCGCCGACCTGCACGTCCTAGTGGCCCGGTTCCAGCAGCAAAACGTGACGCAGATTTTTTTCAGCGGCGGCGAGCCCATGCTGCGCGTGGACGACCTGCTTGAGGTTATTCCCGCCGCCCGGCCCGGCACCGATTTCTGGGTGATTACCTCCGGCTTCAATTTCACCCGCGACAATGCTCACAAGCTGAAGCAGGCCGGCCTGACGGGCGTTTCCATCAGCCTCGACCATCATTTGCCCGAGGAGCACAACCGCTTCCGCGGGTCGGCCAAAGCGTTTGAAAACGCCATTCAGGCTGCTACCTATGCGCAGGAAGTTGGACTGGTGGTGAACCTGGCGGTGTGCGTCACGCGGGAGTTCACCACGGCGGCCAACCTGCTGCAGTATGCCCAGCTGGCCCGGCAGCTGGGGGTGGCCTTTATCCAACTGCTGGAGCCCCGGGCCGTTGGCCACTACGCTGCGCAGGACGTTGCGCTGAGCCAAACGCAAGTAGCCGTGCTGGATGCTTTCTACGAAACCCTCAACTTTAATCCCACCTACCACGACTGGCCCCTGGTTACCTACTACGGCTACCACCAGCGCCGCCTGGGCTGCAGCGGGGCCGCCGACCGGTTCCTGTATGTGGACACCGACGGCGACCTCCACGCCTGCCCGTTCTGCCAAAAGAAAAGTGGCAGCGCCCTATGCGACTCGCTGGATGAGGGCCTGGCCCAGGTGCGCACCAACGGGTGCCAGCTGTTTCATCCCAGCTCGATTTGAACGGCGGCCCCGGAAGGCAGCACCCCACCGGCCAACTATCATTGGTATGAAACAGCCGTATTCACTCCGCAAGTTATTCCGGGTCGCGAGCAGCCTTTTATTCCTGGCGGGGGCATTATTCGGGACACCGGCCGCGGGCCAAGCCCCCAGTTTCGCCGATGTCCTAACCGTAGCTCCCGGCGCTACGGCCAACTCCGGGGGCAGCACTACCCTGGAAATAGCGACCGATGCGGCCGGCAACAGCTACCTCACCGGGTGGTTTAGCGGCACGGTGCTGTTTGGTGGAAACCCTGTGAGTAGCGCCGGCGGCAACGACCTGTTCGTGGCCAAATACGACCCTGCGGGGGCATTGCTCTGGGTGGCCCGGGCGGGCGGACCGGGCAACGACTACGGCAGCGGCATCGGCATCGACGGCAGTGGCGGGGCCTACGTGGTGGGCAGCTACAGCGCAACGGCGGCCTTTGGCAGCACCACGCTGCCGGGCGCGGGCGGCCTCGACGTGGTGGTGGCCAAGCTAACGCCCGCCGGCGCGTGGCAGTGGGCCCAGTCCGCCGGTGGGCAGGGCGACGACTACGGCCAAGGCATCGCCGTGGATGCCAGCGGCACTGCCTTTGCGGTGGGGGCATACTTCAGCAACACCATACGGGTGGGAACCACAACGCTGACGAACACGGCGGTGGTGAGTTCGTTCGTGGCTAAGTATTCGGCTACGGGCGCCCCGCAGTGGGTGATGCCGGCTGGAGGTTCGGCCACAGTGTATGCCAACGCCGTGGCCGTGGACGGCAGCGGCTCCCCCTATATTTTTGGTGATTTTTCGGGCGGCGCCCTGCTGGGCGGCACGGCGCTGGTCAGTGCCGGGCAGCAGGACGTATTTGTGGCCAAGCTCGACCCCGCTAGCGGGGCTTACCTGTGGGCTACCCGCGCCGGCGGCAGCGGCAACGACCAGGCCCCGGCCGGCACCGCCATTGTGGCCGATGGCAGCGGCCACGCCTACATCACGGGCCGCTTCACGAGCACTGACGCCACTTTTGGGAGCCTTGGCCTGCAGGCCACGGGCGGGGGCGACGTGTTTATCGCCCGGCTGGGTCCTGCCGGCGCTTTTCAGTGGGCTGTGTCGGCCGGCGGCCCGGCCGTGGAGGATGAAGGTGAGGGTCTCGCGCTCGACGGGCAAGGCCACCTGCTGGCCACGGGCCGCTTCGGTGCCACGGCCGCCTTCGGCCCCACCTCCTTCACCAGTGTGGGGAGTTCGGATGTATACCTCAGCAAGCTGGATGCTGGCAATGGAGCTTGGCTAGGCACGGCGCGGGCTGGCGGCCCCCAGGCCGACGCCGGCTACGGGGTGGGCTGCGACGCGGCGGGCCACGCATACACCACCGGCTTTTACAGCGGCGGCAGCGCCACGTTCGGTCCCACAGTCCTTAGCACAAGTAGCCCCACTTTGCCGGCGAGCTTTCTCACCCTGGGCCGGGCTTTACCACCTTCGCTGGCCATAACCGGCGATTCGGTGGTGTGCAACGGGGGGCAGGTGACGCTCAGGGCCGTGACCTCGGGCGCGGCGGTGAGTTACCGCTGGAACACGGGGGCCACCACCGCGGCCATTGTCGTGACGCAGCCCGGCACCTACACCCTGCAGGCCACCTTTGCCGGCGGGGTTGTGCTGATGGCGAACTACCGCGTGCAGGGCCTGACGCCGGTGGTTAGCATTGCGGGCGGTACAGGGCTGTGCGCGGGTGGCTCAACCGCACTGCTGGCGGTGGCGCCCGGCGCCCGGTCGTGGCGGTGGAGCACGGGTGCGACCACGCCTGGCATTGCCGTTACGCAGCCCGGCACCTACACCGTCAGCGCCTCGTACGGCGGCGGGTGCATGGCCACGGCATCCGTTACGGTATTGGTCAATGCGCTGGCCATCAAGGGACGCGTGCAGCTGTGCCCCGGCCAAAGCACCGTGCTGTCTGCCGTGGTTACCGGGGGCGCCGTTGTGGGCTACCACTGGAACACGGGCGCTACCACACCAACGCTTCAGGTGGGGCAAGCGGGCACTTACGCCGTCACCGCCACCTTTGCCGACGGCTGCCTCCTTACTGCCTCTCACCGCGTGGAGCTGAACAAGGCTACAGTTGCCTCCGTGACCGGCGACACCGTGCTGTGCCCCGAGTCGTCGCTGCAGCTCACTGCCCTGAACCCCGATGCGCTAACCTACCGCTGGAATACGGGCGCTACCACGCCCGTGATTACCGTAGCTGCGCCCGGCACCTACGCCGTGCTGCTCACCTACGAGGGCGGCTGCACCAGTCGCGACTCGCTGGCTGTACTGCCCGCGCCGGCCCTGCCCGCCTTCACTCTGGGGCCCGACACGACGCTGTGCCTCGAAGTGCCCCTCGTGCTGCGGGCCCCGCTTGGAGGAGCCGGGGTATCGATTCGCTGGTCCGATGGCTCCACAGGCTCCACGTTACGGGTGCAGGTGGCGGGGCTGTATTCGTTGCAACTCTTCACCCACTGCAATTCGCGCACCGTTTCGCGCCGCGTAGACTACGCCTCGTGCCTGTTTATTCCCAATGCGATAACTCCGGATGGTGACGGACGCAACGACCGATTCGTCATCAAAGGCCTTACGCAGGGGCCGTGGGCATTGGCCCTCTACAACCGCTGGGGACGGGAGGTATATACCGCCGCTGCCTACGGGCACGATTGGGGAGCCGAAGCCCCGGCGGGCGTGTATTACTACCTGCTTTGGCAGGGCGCTACCCGCTACCGGGGCACCGTAGAGGTGTTCCGCTAAACCGCATCAAGCGGGCGGTCCTGAAGCGCGGTGCTATTTGGTGAAAATCCCGTGAGCAGGCCGACCACCTCCCCCGGATTTATCCCACCGGCCGGCGCGTGCTCCACGCATTGCCCCGGCGAAAGCAGAATCCGGAGTATAAATTGGAGCTTTGTAGCAAGTAAAGCTCCTCCTGAGCCTTACTTGCCCTTACCGGACGGGCGCGGCGCTTTCGCAACCGTACCCATACGCTCCTCACTGCTCACCTTACTACGTGCCAACCATGCCCTTTTCTGCTTTTTCAGCCTCGCTCTTTTCGCTTAAGCAAGCCCGTCAGGCCCTTGCGCTTTTTTGCCTCTGTCTGCTCTGGCACGCCGCCGGGGCCGAGGAAATAAAGTCGCCCAACGGCCAGCTGCGGCTGCAGTTTGCGCTGCAGGCCGACGGCGTGCCCACCTACCACCTCACCTACAAGGGCCGCGACGTCATCAAAACCAGCAAGCTGGGCTTCGACCTGAAAAACGCCCCCGCCCTCACCAGCGGCTTTGCGGTGGCCGCTTCCCAGCAGCGCACCTTCGACGAGACCTGGACGCCGGTGTGGGGCGAGGTGAAAACCATTCGCAACCACTACAACGAGCTGGCCGTGACGCTCACCCAGGCCGCCACCAGCCGCACCCTGCGGGTGCGGTTCCGGGTTTTCGACGACGGGCTGGGCTTCCGCTACGAGTTTCCGAAGCAGGACAAGCTCGGGCATTTTGTGGTGAAGGAGGAACGCACGCAGTTTGCCCTGGCTGGCGACCACAAGGCATTCTGGCTGCCCGGCGACTACGACACCCAGGAGTACAGCACGGTGACGTCGAACCTCTCCGAGGTGCGTGGCAAGATGAAGGACGCCGTTACCGGCAACGCCTCGCAAACCACCTTCTCCCCCACCGGCGTGCAAACCCCGCTCATGCTCAAGAGCAAGGACGGGCTCTACATCAACATCCACGAGGCGGCGCTGGTTGACTACTCCTGCCTGAACCTGGAGCTGAATGACCAGACCTTCGTGCTCGAAAGCCACCTCACGCCCGATGCCATAGGCGACAAAGGCTACCTCCAGACGCCCGCCAACTCGCCCTGGCGCACCGTGGTGGTGAGCGACCGGGCCGGGGCCATCCTCGAATCGCACCTCATCCTCAACCTCAACGAGCCCACCAAGTACAAGGACACCAGCTGGATAAAGCCCGTGAAATACGTGGGCGTGTGGTGGGAAATGATAACCGGCCGCAGCTCCTGGGCCTACACCGACGCCACCAACATCAAGCTGGATTCGGTGGACTACCGCACCCTGAAGCCCAACGGCAAGCACGCCGCCAACACGGCCCACGTGAAGGAGTACATCGATTTCGCCGCGCTGCACGGCTTCGACGCCGTGCTGGTGGAAGGCTGGAACACCGGCTGGGAAGACTGGTTTGGCCAGAGCAAGGACTACGTGTTCGACTTCGTGACGCCCTACCCCGACTTCGACGTGCAGGAGCTGCACCGCTACGCCGCCAGCAAAAACGTGAAAATGATGATGCACCACGAAACCAGCGGCTCGGCGCGCAACTACGAGCGGCACATGGACGCAGCTTATAAGTTCATGGTAGACAACGGCTACAACGCCGTGAAAAGCGGCTACGTGGGCCCCATTCTGCCGCGCGGCGAGCACCACTACGGCCAGTGGCTCAACAACCACTACCTCTACGCCATCACCAAAGCGGCCGACTACAAAATCATGGTGAATGCCCACGAAGCCGTGCGCCCCACCGGTCTGGCCCGCACCTACCCCAACCTGATTGGCAACGAGGCCGCCCGCGGCACCGAGTACGAAGCCTTCGGCGGCAGCAACCCCGACCACACCACCATCCTGCCCTTCACCCGCCTCATGGGCGGCCCGATGGACTACACGCCCGGCATTTTCCAAACCCAAATCAGCGCCGTTAATCCCGAAAACAAGTCGTTTGTGCACAGCACCCTGGCCCGCCAGCTGGCCCTCTACGTCACCATGTACTCGCCGCTGCAAATGGCCGCCGACCTGCCCGAGAACTACAACAAGCACCTCGACGCGTTCCAGTTCATCAAGGACGTGGCCATCGACTGGGACGACACCCAGGTGCTGGAAGCTGAGCCCGGCGACTACATCACCATCGCCCGTAAGGCCAAAGGCAAAAGCAGCTGGTTTATCGGCAGCACCTGCGACGAGAACGGTCGCACCTCCACCATCAACCTCCGCTTCCTGGACCGGGGCAAGAAGTACGTAGCCACCATCTACGCCGATGCCCCGGACGCGCACTACGAGAAAAACCCCCAGGCCTACGCCATCCGCAAAGTCAACGTGACCAGCAAGAGCAAGCTCTCGCAGTACTGCGCCCCCGGCGGTGGCTACGCCATCAGTGTGGTAGAGGCCACGCGTTAAAAAGAGCCCGGCAGACTGGGAGGGATTGTTGCGCGGCTTTGGCGCAGGCAGGCTTTTGTAATTGATGAATACCAATCTGCACGCTGATAAAAAGCGCTTAACCTGGCGCGAGTTACGCTGCGCTAAACTCGTGCCCAGCTATGAGGTGGAGGCTGCGCCTCCACTGCCGCGCAGCGGCAATAACCGGCCGTGCCATTAGCGTATGCGACCGCAAGCCGTTCTGTTGCGAGGCGCAGCCTCGCCCGAATGTGCAGCACGAGTTACGCTGCGCTAAACTCGCGCCAGTTTAGGGCTTGCTGCCGGGGATGTAGTACCAGTTCTTGGCGCGGTTGCGGGTGCTCAACAGGCGGCCGTCGTGCAGGTGCATCCAGGCAACTTTATCAATCATAAACATGCGGCAACGGAGTTTACGAAACTCATTGCCTTGCGCCATTTCCTAAACTTTGAACCGTAGACGAGTTTCTTAAACTTAACCATGGGCGAAAGGAGCCCAACCGCCCCTATATTGGTGTTGCAATAGCCCTTCGTCTAGTTGTTCAGGGAAAGAAGCATTACTTTGCCCCACTGCTTGCTGCCTGTTCTTTTCAGGTGGAAACGTACGTTGGCCCCCCATGATGACACCCTTGTGGCTCGTGCTCTGGTTGCTTCCGGCCGAAGGGGTGGCCGCGCCCGTTCCGTTTCGTGCTCGGCCCGTGGATTTTAGCCTGGTTGTGGCCAGCTGCTTTCGCGGGGACACGGTGAGCCTGGCCGTAAACGGACTCGCGCTGGTGACGAACGCAACGGCGACGTCCGATTTCAACAACGGCGTGACGGGCCTCGGGGTGTACCAGAACCGGGAGGGGCTCTGGGTGCGGGCTGGGGGGCAGCTGACTCGCTACCCCCGCCTGGACCTGCGCCAGGGCCTACACCTTCGTTTCGTTCTCGGCGGGCAAGTCAGCACGCACGCGGTGAAGTTGCTCAAGGGGCGGGTGGTCTTCTTCAACGCCTGTCATGAGGCGACCCAGACGGGTGCGCCCGTCCGAAAGCTCACGGTGCAGCAATTCAAAAAACCAGTGGCCCTGTATTAACGTCACGGCCTGTGGCGTGTCCTTCTGCGCTACGTAGTCGTCCAACTGGGGCCCTTGCGCAAGTTTAAGAAAAAGGTCCGAAGCTAAACGCGCTTTGTTCAGTTTAAGGAGGGTTATCGTTCCTTTCCCTCGTACTTGTGTGCATACCATTCGTGCCAAGCGCGAACGTCGCTTTTATAGCAGTGAAACAAGCCCGCCCAACCGCCTGTGGCCGTAGAAATCAAGCCAGTGTGCTTTTGCATGAATTCTATTTCCTGGGGGCAGTTCAGCACCGTATCGGTGGACGAGGCCAAGACTAGGGAATCCAGCCGGTGAAAGTGGCGGCGAAATGCTTCCGCTTCCAAGTGCTTGCGCGACTGAGCGGGGGCATCCGGTGAGGCCGCTAGGACTAGCACCAGCAGAACAAAGAGACGTTTCATAGCAGTACGTGACAGGGTGCGAGGACAACGAGTGCCACCGCTGCTTAGTACTGCTTAGTACTGCGCGGTGTTAGTGGTTTATCAAAACGGTGGCAAGGTAAAGGCATGCTGTTCAAAAATAGCAGTGTTTATTTGAGGGTGGAAACGCTCGTGCAACCGACCCGTTCCCTCATCGGTCAAGCGCTTACTTGTCGTTTTTCCACCTCCCTACTATGAACCATTCCCCTTTGCTTCGTTTGCTCCCCGCCTTGGTGCTCCTGTTGGCCGGTTGTGCCAAAGAAGACGGGCCCGCGAGTTGCTGGCCCAACGCCAAGGAAGTGCGGCAAGCTCCCGTGGTCAAACAAGTTGTGGACACAGAAGGTATCGTGTGGGTGGACAACCGGACGGGGGAGTACTTCATCAGTTCTGCCACTAGCATGGACTCCGCCGATTCGGGATATGTGTGCGAAAACGAGTTACCCGAAAGCCTGCGCAGCGAGGGCCAGCGGGTCGTGTTCAGTGGCGCCTACAAAGCCAAGGAAACCGCCCAAGTGCGGCCCGTTGGCTACAAAGACTACTACTTGGAACTCGGTGCCATCTCAGCGCGCTAGGTTTTCGCCCGTGAGCTACGCCTTCTGGTGCTGTCGCGTGGACAAAGTCGATAGAACTGCACAACGTATGAGAGGAAACACTTAATAAGTGTTTAGCCAAAGGGTGAAATATTTAAACAGCAGCTTCAAACATCAACCTTAAGTATTGAAGCTGTTTAGAAAGTCGGTTTTGGGTTGATTTTTCGCAAAAAGAGGACGACAAAGGCCAGCCAGTGCCAGGCCAGCCAGTTGCCGACGCTGGTTTCG
>NZ_MDZB01000120.1 GCF_001816145.1 Hymenobacter lapidarius
AGCCCGGTGCGGCGCATCCGCTTCCAGGCCTTCAACCGCTGGGGCGTGAAGGTCTTCGAGAACGTGACCACCTCCGCCGACCGCGTCCTCATCAACTGGACCGGCAACAGCCAGAGCAGCGAATCGGGGGCCAGTACCAGTACGCGGGTGTCCGGCGGCATCTACTACTACCTGGCCGAGGTAGAGTTTGCCGACTTCGCCAACACCAAGCGCACCTACAAGGGCTGGGTGGAGGTTGTGCGCTAGCACCGGGCCGCGCTCATCGCCCGCACCCTAAAAAAGGCCACTCCGCAGGGGTGGCCTTTTTCGTGTTGATTTGTGCGAATGGCCGCTTTTGTGCAGCTTGCAGCCCCAACTGCTGCGGTGGCTGGCAGCCCGGCGGCCCGCTCAGAGGTCCTTTTTAACTCCTAACAAGCTTCGACGTGAACCCGATTTCCGCTTCTGATTCTGTAAAAACCGCCATCGTGTTTCCCGGCCAGGGCAGCCAGTTTCCGGGCATGGCCCGCGAGCTGTTCGACCAAAGCCTGGAGGCCCGGGCCTTGCTCACGCAAGCCAACGACATTCTGGGCTTTAGCCTGACCACCATCATGTTTACGGGTTCCGATGAGGACCTGCGCCGCACCGACGTAACTCAGCCCGCCATCTTCGTGCATTCGGTGGCTCAGTTTGTGGCCCGCCCGGAGCTGCGGCCCGCCATGACGGCCGGCCACTCCCTGGGCGAGTTCTCGGCGCTGGTGGCCGCGGGCGTGCTGCGCTTCGAGAATGCGCTGCCGCTGGTGGCCCGCCGCGCCCAGGCCATGCAGGCCGCCTGCGAGGAGCAGCCCGGCACCATGGCCGCCATTCTGGGGCTGGACGATGCCATTGTGGAGCGCATTTGCAAGGAGATTTCGAGCGCGGGCCACGTGGTGGTTGCCGCCAACTACAACTGCCCCGGCCAGCTCGTTATTTCTGGTTCGGCCGAGGGCGTGGCCGCCGCCTGCGAGGCCCTGAAAGCCGCTGGCGCCAAGCGTGCCTTGCCGCTGCCTGTGGGCGGGGCCTTCCACTCGCCCCTGATGCAGAGCGCCGCCGCCGCCCTGGCCGAGGCCATTGAGAAAACCACCTTCAACGAGGCCTGCTGCCCCGTGTACCAGAACGTGGACGCGCGGCCCCATTCGTCGCCGGCCGAAATCAAGGCCAACCTGCTGCGCCAGCTCACCGCGCCCGTGCGCTGGACCCAGGCCGTGCAGCACATGGCCGCCGATGGCGCCACCGAGTTTGTGGAATGCGGCCCCGGCAAGGTGCTGCAAGGGCTGGTGAAGAAGATTGTGCCCACGGCCGTTATCGGGTAGGTGGGGCCGCGCGTGAGGGGAGCCGAGCGGTGGTTTGGCTGGTCGGTGGCACTGGCGCTGCTGGTGCAGCTCGGCCTGTATGCCTGGGCCACGGCCCCCGGCCTGGCTGGCACCGCCGATTCCGGCTTTTACCTGCACGCGGCCGGTACGCTGCGGGCCAGCGGCCACCTGCTCAACCCCGATGGTACGGCCTACCGCTACTGGCCGCCGCTCTACCCCGTGCTGGTGGCGCTGGGCGGCAGTTTGGGGGCGCTGCGGATTTTGCACGGCGTCGCCCTGGCAATGAGCCTGTTGGCCTGGAGCCAGCTGGGGCGGCAGCTGTTGCCGCGGGCTGCGGCCCTGGCAGTGCCGTGGGCGCTGGCCCTGAGTACGCCCTGGCTGGTGGTGAGCAAGTTTGTGTGGGGCGAAACCGTATTTCTAACTCTGGTGGCGGGCTACGTGCTGGCCTTGTTCCGGGGGCTGCAAACGTGGCGCGGCCAGTGGTGGGCCGCGGCTACGGCCATGGGGTTTTTGCTGCCGCTGCAGCGCACGGCGGGGCTTTTTCTGCTGGCCGGCCTGGCCCTGGGATTGGTGGTGCAGCACAAGCACCTGGCGCCGAGGCAGCGCCTTCTGGTGACCTGTCATTTCGTGTTCACGGGCCTGGGCGGCCTGGCGTGGCACTTTTACGCCCTACTGCTCGCCGCGCCCACCGTGTACAAAATGAATCAGGGCTGGGCGCAGTTCTTCAGCTCCGCCGCCGACTACGGCTTCGTGTTGAGTCGGTGGCTGCTGCCGGTGCGCGCCGCCTGGCGGCCCGAGTTGACGGCTGTTTGGGTGCTGGCACTGGCGGGCCTGCTGGCATGGCTATGGCCCCGCAGTGTAGGTTGGGAGGAACGCCCGGCGGCTTCACCCGTCTTTTCGCCGTGGGTCCGGCATTTCCCCGTCGTGTTGTGGGTGGCCGTCGCCTGTTTCCTGTTGCTGCTGCTCGTTGCCACCACCTTTACTCGCAGCGCCGCCGGTCTCTACGATGCCGAGCGGTACGCCAGCGTTCTTTTTGGGCCGGTGGTGCTGTTGGCCCTGCTGGGCGTAGGACGCTGGTTTACGTCGCCGTTAGGTAGCCAAAAGTGGCCTTCCTGGCTGGTGGTGGGGGTAGTGGGGCTGTGGCTGGCCTACTCCGCGGGCCGCGCCGGCAGCAACGCAGCCGCGTTGCGCCAGCTGGCCCCGCTGGAGTGGCCTGTTATCAGATAGTGAAAAGCCCTGCCATGCTGAGCGCAGCGAAGCATCCTATCAGGGCTGAACAAGTCGTTCAGCGGGTATAGGATGCTTCGCTGCGCTCAGCATGACTGAATTTATGATTGTTTTAGTTTGGTGGGCACTGCTGAACGACTAACAAGAGCCTTTCCTACCAGAACCGGTTGGTGCACACCACCTGCGCCTTTTTCTTGAGCCGCAGGCCCACCAGGATTTCGTGGCTGCCGCCGTTGTAGCCGGCCAGCTCGGAGAGGCCTGCATCGTAGGAATAGCCCAGCGTATACTGCTCGTAGCTAAGGCCCACCATGGCCACAGCCGAGTCGAAGGCGCGCCACGACACGCCGGCCCAGAGCAGGTCCTGGTACTTAAGCTTGGCGTTGATATCGACCGAGAGCGGGGCCGGGTTCACAGCCTTCACCAGCACCGACGGCACCAGAGACCAGTCGTCGTTGATAGGCAGCCGCACGCCGGCCGTGGCAAAGTAGTGCCGCTTCAGGGAGTTGCCGGGTGCGCCCTCGCCCATGGAGTTGGGGCCGTAGGAAAACTTGAGCTGGTTGCCCAGCAGCTGCGCGCCCGACACGCCCACGTAAAACTTGGAGCTGTACATCCAGGCCCCCACCGAGGCATCGGGCACCCGCGAAGCAGAGCTGGCGGCCCGGGTCGTGCGGTCGAAAAACTGCAGCTGCTGGCCGTCCACGGCAAACTGCTGCATGCCCGCCGTCACGCCCAACGCCAGCCGCAGGTCGGGCGTGAGCACCATGTTGTAGGCGTAGGAGAGGTAGGCCCCGGCCCGGCTCGTGGGCCCGGTCACGTCGTTGTACACGATGCCGCCCACGGCGTGAAAGGGCCGGCGCAGGTCGCGGATGGTGCGCTTGGGGGTGCTGCGCCATTTGCCCAGCGAGGAGCTGGCGCTGGCGTAGTAGGTTTTTGGGGCGCCCTCTAGGCCCGTCCACTGGGTGCGGTAGCTCAGCTTCACATCAATGTAGTCCTCCACGCCCGTGGCGCCGGGGTTGAGGATGTAATTGTTGTTCATGTACTGGCTGTACTGCGCCTGCTGCTGGGCCCGGGCGGGCGCGGCGGCCAGCAGTAGCAGCGGAAACAGCAGTAGAATTAGAGCTCTTTTCATAACAGTAATGGCCTTAGCGTCAGTCTATCCAAGAAGAAGGTAGTCCGGTGGCGATGGCTGCCGCCGGATATGCTGTTAATACAAAATCGTAATCGAGCCGCTGTAGGACCGGCCCAGCGGACCCTTCGTGACCACCACGTAGTAGTAAGTGCCCACCGGCGCGGGCTGGCCGTTGATGTCGCCGCGCCACTCGTTGGCCCGGCTGTAGTTGTTGGCCGAGAAAATCTGGTTGCCCCAGCGGTTGAATACGGTCACAGTATTTTCCGGGAATTGCTCGATGAACTCAATCTGCCAGGTGTCGTCGCGCCCGTCGTTGTTGGGCGTGAAGGCATTGGGAATGCGAATGGGGGGCCGCACGACCACCGTCACTTGGTCGGAGTCGGTGCAGCCGTCCGTCCCGGCCGACAAGGTGTAGGTGGTGGTAACGGTGGGCGAGGCAATGGGCCGCAACGGCTCGTTGGGACGGAAGGTGAGGCTTGCCGTCGGCGTCCACGTCACGGGGTAAATGCCGTCGGCGCGGCCTTCCAGCGTCACCGAGGTGCCCGCCAGAATCTCCTTGTCGGGGCCGGCATCCACATCAACCGGCGGCTGAATGCGCACCGCTATGCCATTGGAAACAACCTCAACTGGCTGTCCGCACGCATTAGTCGTACGCAGCCGCAGCGTTACGGTCTGGCCCTCGCGTAGCGTCGTACTGGTAAATACCGGGCGCGTCTCGCCCGCCACGTCGGTGCCGTTTACCTGCCACTGGTACTGGGGAGCCGAGCCGGCTTCGGTCACCGTAGCGATGCTGAACGTAATTGGCGCACCCAGGCAAACGGGCCCGCCCGGCTGGAACGTAATCAGAAGAGTAGGCACCGGCGTGGGCGTGCGCGTCACCGTGACGGAGGCCGTGGCAGGGCCCGTGCTGCACAGCCCCGCCGTGGGCGTTACCGTCACGCGCACCACATCGCCGGTAACCACGGTGCTGCTCGTGAAGCTAGGCCCGCTGGCCACGGCCACGTTGTTGACAAACCACTGGAAAGTGGGCGTGGCGCCCGCGTTGGTGGCCACCGCCGTAAAGGTCAGCGGAGTGCCGGGGCACACCACAGGCGGAGTAGCAAGGGTCACGCCAGTCGTCACCAGGGGCTGCACGCGTATCGTCACCACATTGGAAACCGCCGTGGCGCAGCTGCCGGTGCCCGAAGTTACCCGGCGCCGGAAGTAAGTGGTGACCGAAAGTGGGCCGGGGGAATAATTGGGTCCGCTGGCGTTTGCCAAGGCAGTCCAGTTTGCATTATCCAATGAAGATTCCCACTGATACGCAAATGCGCCGGTGCCGCCGCTAGCCGGGGCGCTGCTGGTGAGCGGCGCTGGCGTAGCGCCGGCGCAGATGGTTTGGTCGGCCGCAATGCTGCCGGCCACCAGTGCCGGCAGCACCGTCAGGGTGACGGCAGGCGTAAACTCCGGCCCGCACAGCCCGGAGCTAACCCGGCGCCGAAAGGAAGTGGTAACCGTGAGCGGGCCAGGGGCATAGGTTTCGTTGGTGGCGCCGGCAATAGCCGTCCAGGGACCGTTATCCGTCGGCGATGATTCCCATTGGAAAGCAAAGGTGCCGGTGCCGCCCGTGGCCGGGGCAGTGCTCGTGAGCGGGGTCGGGGTAGCGCCCGGGCATAGCGTCTGGCTGGCGCCAATGGTGCCAGCGGTCAACGCCGGCGTGACGGTGATGGTGACCACATTGGAGAAAACCGGGGCACAGGCAGACCCCGCGCTGGCCTGGCGCCGGAAGGAGGTAGTAGCCGTGAGCGGGCCGGGAGCGTAGGTTTCACCGGTGGCGCCGGCGATGTCGGTCCAAGGACCGGTGGCCGTCGGCGACGACTGCCACTGGTAGGCCACAGCACCCGTACCGCCAGCAGCCGGGGCGGTGCTTGTGAGGGGCGCCACGGGGGTGCCGGCACACAGGGCCTGGCTGGCGGCGATACTACCAGCCGTTAGGGCCGGTACCACGGTCACGGTTACCACATTCGAGGGCAGGGCATTGCAGACCCCCGAACTCACCAGCCGCCGGAAGGAGGTGGTAGCCGTGAGCAGGCCAGGGGCATAGGTTTCGTTGGTGGCGCCGACAATGGCGGTCCAAGGACCGGTAGCCGTCGGCGACGATTGCCACTGATAGGCAAGCGTGCCGGTACCGCCCGTAGCTGGAGCAGTGCTTGTGAGCGGGACCACGGGGCTGCCAGCGCACACGCTTTGGTCGGCGGCGATGCTGCCCGTTGTCAGTGCCGGCGTCACGGTGATGGTAACGACGTTGGAGAAAACCGGGGTGCAGGCCGTGCCGGAGCTGGCTCGGCGCCGGTAGCTAGTGGTAGCAGGCACCTGGCCCGGGTCATAGCTCGCCCCGGTGGCGCCCGCAATGGCCGTCCACGTCACATTATCCGCAGACGATTCCCACTGGTAATCAATGCCACCCGCGCCACCCGTGGCGGGTGCGGTGCTGGTGAGGGGAGCGGCGGGAGTGCCCGCACATAGGGCCTGGCTAGCCGCAATGGTACCTGCCGTCAGAGCAGGTACTACGGTTATCGTTACCACGTTGGAGGGCGGGGTGGTGCAGGGGCCGGAAGTTACCTGGCGCCGGAAGGAAGTGGTAACCGTGAGCGGACCGGGGGTATAAGTGTCGCTAGTAGCACCGGCGATGGCCGTCCAAGGGCCATTGGCCGACGGGGAGGATTCCCACTGATAAACGAACGTGCCGTCGCCACCCGTGGCGGGGGTAGCGCTCGTGAGCGGGGCAACGGGGCTGCCGGCGCACACGGTCTGGTCAGCGGCAATGGTGCCCGTTGTCAGCGCTGGAGTCACCGTGATGGCTACCGAGGGGGCGGTAGGTACGGATTCACAGTAGGGGCCTGATTGGTCAGGCAGCAGTAACTGAGCGAGCCGCCGGAAATAAGTTATGCCAACCGGGAGTGAATTTGGCGGTGTGTAGCTGGCACCGGTGGCTCCGCTGATATTCGTGAAAGTGGTGTTATCCGATGAGGATTGCCATTGGTAAACGAGCGGCAGGCCGGCATCTCCCGAAGCAGCCGTCGTGCTAGTGAGCGGGGCTACGGGGCTGCCGGCGCATATTGTCTGGGGGGCAGCAATTCTGCCCGGCTCGGGTAGAGCCGGCACCAGGATACTGCCCGAGCTTTCGCGGCAAAAGCATTCGGTCGTGATGCGTAGCGTTACGGTGTAGAGGCCGGGTGTAGCGTAGATGTGAACGGGATTCTCCTCGGTCGAAGTGGTACCGTCGCCAAACTTCCAAGAGTAGGTTTTTCCGTCAAAGTCAATGGGCGGGGCCTTAAAGGAGATTTGCCGGCAACCCGTTATCTCCGCCGAAGGGCCCACGCGCAGCAGGGAGCTTTGGTTGAAGTTGACCAGACCCAGGCCACTCAGGCGGCCGTCCAGTTTCAGGCTGTCGTCGGCGTAGCGGGCCTTGGCTCCCAGCGAGTCGGGAGAGGCAATGAAGCCCAGGGCAGGCTGGTTGTTGCGGGCCACGTAAATCTTGCCATCGGGCGCAGCCTGCATCGAGCCCAAGTCGACGGGCATTTTCTGCTTGAGCGGAATGTCCTGCTTGGTAACCGGCCCATTGCCGCTAATGTCAAATTGCAGCAGTTTGGGCGGGTTGCGCACCGTGGCGTAGAGGTAGCTGCCGGGCGAAAACCCCACCCCGTAGTATTTTCCTTCGCCACGGTCCACGATGAACGGAACCTGCGGGTTGGCGCTCACCTGGCCCGTGCCAGTGTTAAACCCAAACAGCTCGACGGTGCTGCTGCTGTCGCCCAGCACTTCGCTGTAGCGGGCCAGGGCCAGCCGCTTGCCATCGGGGGTTACCTTCATCTGGCCTTTGTAGCCCAGGGCCGCTACGCTCGGCGCGTGCAGGCTGCCGACGGTCGAAATAATGGGAATAGTATCCACGCCGGTTGTCAGGCGCACGCGGTAGGCCAGAAAAGCATCGCCGCGATTGTTATTGCCAGTCTTAGCGGCGCCCCAGCCGTGCGTGATAACCCAGATATCGCAGCCATTTTTATGAAATACACCCGTGAGCTTCTCCGCCGTACCGCGGGCCAGGGGCTTGTTCTTGGTAGCGGCCGTGACGGTGCCCGGCCCACCACCCGCGGGAAGCACAATTTCCGAGTAGCTCAGGCCCACGGTGCTGTTAAGCGTGAAGAGCAGGTAGCGCGTCGGTTGGCCCGGCAACACAATGCCCGGCGTTCTAAGGGGCAGGGGGCCGTCGGTGGTGGTGCTGTCGCCAGCCAGCCCCCTGCCGTTAGTCATCACGGTGCCGTCGCCGTTCCAAACGGTTCTACCGTTGCTGTAGAAGAGGATTTTGCCATCTTTATCCGACATCACCCCCGAGCCGGCAGGAGCAATCATCGCCCCATCAGTGAGCACCTTCGGAGGAATGGAGTCGGTAGCCTGGTTGAAGTCCAGCCCCGCCTTGAAGCCGAAGTACCAGGTGTTGGCAAACTTCTCATCGGCCGCGCACTCCGGAGGTGGGGGCGGCGTGCCCTGCGCCAGGGCCGTGGTGGCCGCGCCGCTTACCAGCAGGAATAACAGCGTGAACAGCCACCCAACCGCGCGTCGGTAACCTGCCATTCGGCCTGATTCAGACTTACGCAGTGAAAAACGATTGGAACCAGACGGGGCAGGATGCGGTAGCTCTGCAAGCATAAGGGAGCAGGTAAGGAGGCGAATAGATAAGCACGAATCAACATGAAAAGTGCCGCCTACCGCTCTTATAAAGAACGTAACCCGATGGCTGGTTATTGCCAAAATGATGCTGCCAGCCGGTTTCAGTAAAGCTACGCACTGCCCGCTTGTTTTATACAGGCCAAAGTTTGAATAGTAATGCATGCCTGTGTTAGCGCCCAGCCCTTACCAGAACGGGCTTTTTTCATACAAATACCACCAACCGGCGGCATTTTCTTGGCAAAAAATATGCTCCCTACTACCCCGGCCACAGTCGTACTGGCAGCGGGTCGGGACATTGGGCCAGCAGCTCTGCCACCGACAAACCCAGCTGCGGATGCCGCAGCTGCGGCGCAATTTCGGCCAGCGGCACCAGCGCAAAGCGGCGCTCGGCCAGCCGGGGGTGGGGCAGGGTCAGGTCAGGCTCGTCGATAATGGCATCGGCGTAGAGGAGGATGTCCACGTCGAGGGTGCGGCTGCCCCAGCGCTCCAGCCGCTCGCGGCCCGCCCGGCGCTCCGTGGCCAGGCACTGCTCCAGCAACTGCCGGGCCGGCAAGGCCGTGCGCACGGCCAGGGCCTGGTTGAGGAAGACGGGCTGGTCTTCGCGGCCCCAGGCGGCGGTTTCGTAGAGGGCCGAAGCGGCCAGGATTTCGCCAGCCGCTGCCAGTTGGGCCCGCGCCGCCCGGAGCAGCGCCGCCCGGTCGCCGAGGTTGCTGCCCAGCAGCAAATACGCTACCACCGAGTTGTTCATGCCTGGCGCTTAAAGAAGTCGGCGGTCTGCTGAGCCACCAGGTGGGCGGGTTCGGGCAGGGTGCCATTGGGCCAGGGGTGCGCCCCGCCAAACATGTGCCCCGCGCCGGGCACGAGCAGCAGCTCGGCGTTGGGCTTGAGCTCCTGCAGGGCGTGGGCGGCCGCGAGAGGCACGGTTTCGTCGGCGTCGCCGTGCACCAGCAGCAGGGGCTGGCGCAGGCGGCGGCGCACGTTGTGCGGGATGTCGAGGCGCGGGCGGTTCGCGATGTAGTCCTCCACAATCTGGTAGTGCAGCGGCAGGTCTTGGCCGGTGCGCAGGTTGGGCACGTGCACCACGCCGGTGCGCTGCCACTCGTCCAGCACGGGTTGGGGCCAGCGCTGGTCCACATCAGCAATGCCGGCCCAGGTGGCCACGGCCCGCACGCGCGGGTCTTCGGCCGCTTTGAGCAGCACCAGCCCGCCGCCCCGGCTGTGGCCGGCCAGAAACAGGCGACTCAGGTCCATTTCGGCGACGGGCACGGGCGGGGCATCGGCCGCAAACAGCGCGTCGATGACCTGACCAATATCGTCGAGCTCGATGCTGAAGTTGTTGCGGCCAAAGGCGTCCAAATCCTCCAAATCGCCGGTGCCGCCCACCACAATGCCGTTGTGCGAGAGGTTCAGCTTAATAAAGACAAAGCCCTGTTCGGCAAAAAAATCGGCCAGCAGCGGGAAGTGGCCCCAGTCCTTAAATCCCTTGAAGCCGTGCACGAAAACCACCACCGGTTTCGGCTGACCAGTAGCGCGGTACGTGGCATCGGCCTCGAACGGCCGGCCGTGGCGCGTGCCCGTGAGCAGAAAGGGGGTATGAGTGAGCATAGGCGAAGGTAGGGCGTTTGCGGCAGCAGAATAAGCGGGTAGGCGGGCCGGAAGTTGGCGCCGTCTCAAAACCTCCTGCCCGCCTACCCGCTTACCCTCCCGCCCAGACTTTCCAGTTCTGCCGTATCATTGTCGCCGCAATGCCCCACACTCCCCCAACCTTCACTCTCGACCAGATTCAGGCCCCCATTGCGGCCGAAATGGAAGAATTTGAGCACAAATTCCGCCAGTCGATGCGCACCAAGGTGCTGCTGCTCGACAAGATAATGGGCTACATCGTGAAGCGCAAAGGCAAGCAAATCCGGCCGATGTTTGTGTTCCTCACGGCCCGCGCCACCCGCGCCGAACCCGCCACTGGCGACCCCCTGCCCGACGCCACATTCCGGGGAGCGGCCCTCATCGAGCTGCTGCACACCGCTACGCTGGTGCACGACGACGTAGTGGACGAGAGCAATTACCGCCGCGGCTTCTTTTCCATTAATGCGCTCTGGAAGAACAAGATTGCCGTGCTGGTGGGCGACTACCTGCTGTCGCGCGGCCTGCTGCTGGCCCTGGAAAACGACGACTATGACCTGCTCAAAATAGTGAGCAACGCCGTGCGCGAGCTGAGCGAGGGCGAGTTGCTGCAGATTGAAAAAGCCCGCAAGCTGGACATCACCGAGGAAGTATACTTCGACATTATTCGGCAAAAAACGGCATCCCTCATTGCCTCCTGCACCGCCGTGGGCGCGGCCTCTGTGGGCGCCGACAAAGAGGTGATTGAGCGCGCCCGCCTGTTCGGCGAGAAGGTGGGCATAGCCTTCCAAATCAAAGACGACCTGTTCGACTACGGCACCGCCGAAATCGGCAAGCCGGTGGGCATCGACATCAAGGAAAAAAAGATGACGCTGCCGCTCATTTATGCCCTGCAGCAAGCCAGCTGGCTGCAAAAGCGCAAGGTCATCTTCAACGTGAAAAACAACGAAGGCCACCGCGACCGGGTGCAGCAGGTGATTGAGTTCGTGAAGCAGTCGGGCGGGCTAGACTACGCCATTGCCACCATGAAACGCTACCGCGACGAAGCTTTAACCATCCTGCACACCTTCCCCGAGTCGCCCAGCCGCACGTCGCTGGAGGAGCTGATTAACTACACGATAGAGCGGGAAAAATAGACCACTGATTCAACGGATTGTTGGTGGTTCCTTCTTCAGCTACAGGAAACAAAAAGCTGCTCAAGTTGAGCGGCTTTTTGTTTCCTGATTAGCAATAGTATCAACTGATTTCGGGGCTGAACCGCCGTGTAAAAGCGGGACCACAAATAATCTGTCAAATCCGTATTCTGGGGTTACTGCGCCACTTGGTAGCTCACTTCCTTGGCGTCGCTCACTTTAAACGTCACGCCGTCGAAGGAGCTGTCTACTTCCAGGGAGTGGATAATGTCGCAGCCGGGGCACTTGATTTCCTCGATTTCGTGGTTCTCGGCGTGCTCGACGGAGTCGGCCTGGTCGTTGGGGGCGGGCACGCCGATGAGGTCGGTGAAGACTTCGGTACTGCACGACGAACACTCAAATTTGAGGCCTACGGCGCGGCCCTGCAGGTCGGCGAGCGGGGCGGGCGTGCTGGAATTTTGCTGAATCCACATAGGAGAGAGGAGGGGGGTTAGGGAAAGGAAGGAAATGGCGTGGGCCGCGGCCCGGGTTGGTTTACGCGGGCAGGTCGTAAAGAGATGAGATGGGCCGCGCGGGTGGCTATTTTTGGGGGCCGTGTCTCATTGCGGCTTCCCCATGGCCGACGCCGAAAACCTGGATAAAACGGCAGCTGGCCCGTATTTCCTGCCGCGGGTGCCGCGCTGGCGCTCCATGCTGCGCTCGTTTGCGCTGGCCAAAGACCCCCTGCCGGTGCTGGAAGACACCCTGGCCCGCTACGGCGACACCGTGGAGCTGTTCATCGGCGGCGTGGAGAAGAGCATTCTCACCCGCGACCCTGGCCTGACCCAGCATATTCTCCAGAAAAACCACCGCAACTACGCCAAATCGAAGTTTACGCAGGGTTTCTCGCGCTACGTGGGCCACGGGCTGCTCACCAACGAAGGGCCCGACTGGCTGCGCCAGCGCCGGCTCATTCAGCCGGGCTTTCACCGGCAGCGGGTGGCCGGCCTCACGGAGCTGATGCAGGAAATAATAACGGAAACGCTGGCGCCGCTGGCCGCGCAGGCTGCCAGTGGGGGAGGAGCCCTTGCCGTGCCCGCCCACGAGCTGATGACGCGGCTCACCTTCCGCATCATTGCCCGCTCGGTGTTCAGCACCAGCTTTCCCGAAGCCGAGCTGGACCGGCTGGCGGGGCTCATCACCGAGATTCAGGCGTTTTTCGTGCGCTCCATCCGGCAGCCCTACCTCAAGCCGTGGTTCCGGCTGCGGGGGCAGTTTGGCTACCACGACGCCCTGGCCGCCGAGCTGCGCACGCTGCTGGCCCGGTTCATTGCGCAGCGCCAGCAGGCCAACCAGCAGCCCGGCGCCACCCCGCCCGACGACTTGCTGCAAATGCTGCTTGATGCCCGCTACGAAGACACCGGCCAGCCCATGACCCCGGACCGTGTGCTCGACGAAGCCCTCATCCTCCTCATTGCCGGCCACGAAACCAGCGCCAACGCCCTCACCTGGCTGCTCTACCTGCTGGCCCACCACCCCGCCGAGGCCGCCCGCATCCAATCGGAGATGGCCGCCGTGCTCCAGGGCCGCCCGCCCACCCTCGAGGACCTGCCCCGCCTGGGCCACGCCCTGCACGCCGTGCAGGAAGCCATGCGCCGCTACCCGCCGGCCTGGATGGTGGACCGCGTGGCCCTGGCCGACGACACCTACCAGGGCCTGCATATTCCCAAAGGCACGCTGTTCTCGCTCTATTTCTACGGCCTGCACCACCACGCCGGGTACTGGGACCAGCCCCAGGAGTTCCGGCCCGCGCGGTTTGCGCCGGGCGCGGCCCGTCCCGTGCAGCCCTTTGCCTACGTGCCCTTCGGCGGCGGGCCGCGCCTGTGCATCGGCATGCAGTTTGCCCTCACCGAAATGCAGCTCGTGACCTTGGAGCTCCTGCGGCAGTTCAATGTGGAGTGGGTGGCCGGGCAGCCGCCCGTAACCATGCAGCCGCTCATCACCCTACGGCCGCGGGGCGATTTCCAGGTGCGGCTGCGCCTGGTCTGACAGGAGGCGCGCCGGGAATGGGTGGCTCTGTCCTTTATGCCTGATTTCTACGCTTGCAAATGATACGTCAAAACCGGCGGGAAGGCGTTGGTGGCCACGGTTTCGGCAATGCTGGTTTCAAAGAAGCGGCTCAGCCCCGAGCGGGCGTGGGTGGGAACAACCACCAAATCGGCTTGTATTTGCTGGGCATATTGCTCAATGCCGCTGGTGGTGCTGGCCGCCTTCACTATTTCTATCACAACATTCGACAGCCCCGCCCGCTCGGCAAATGCCTGAATGTGCTGCTGCCCCGTGGCGGAATTGGCATCGGACACAATGTGCAGCAGGTGCACCGTAGCGTTGGGGAAGGCGGCCACCACCCGGCGCAGGCCCTCGGTAGCGGTGGCCGACTCTTCGGTGAAATCCGACGGGAACACCATGTTACGCACCTCGAACCGGGCTTGCTGGTGCTTTATGGTAAGCACCGGGCAGGGTGCCAGGCGAATCATGCGCTCGGTGTTCGACCCCACAAAAAAGCCCTCCATGGCGCCGTGGCCCTGGGCGCCCATCACCACCAGGTCGGTGCCGTGCTTCTCCACGGCGGCCAGAATGCCGTCGCCGATGCGCGAGACTTCCACCGTGTCCTGCACCGATACGCCGGGGGCGAGGCCCTGCGCTTCCTCTTTTAAAGCGGCCATGCGGCGCTTGGTTACCTCCATCAGCTTGATGGTGAACAACGCATCCATGCCGCCGCCGCTGTTTGGCATTTCCGACCCATTCACCGGCCCACCATAGGCACTGAAATTGGCCGTGGCCGATTCAGGCGCTTCGAGCACGTGCAGCAGCGTCACGCTGCGCCCGTATGCTGCGCCAACTGCAGGGCTACTTCGTAGGCATGGTGGGATTCGGCCGAAAAGTCGGTGGGGACGAGGATGTTTTTCATGACTGAACAAGGAGAAAAGGCCAGAACAAGCCGCCGTGTCTATCACGCCGCACTTCGTTCCAATCAAGATACGGAAAAGAGCAGGGTTTGTCTTAAGCTCTTATATGTCGACTGATTAGGGCCTAAACTGCTTCCGCGCGTGCGCTATTCCTTCAGCAGCTTGTCCACTTCGCGGTTGAAGCTGGCAATTTCCTCCTCGTAGTACTTGCCCGTGCCGGGGCCGGCAAAGCCGGTGTGAATCTTCCGCACGTTGCCCTTTTTATCCAGGAAAATGGTGGTGGGGAAGGCCAGGAACTTCGCCAGCTGCGGCAGCGACTTGGCCACCGAGTCCTTGTTGGATACGCCGGCCACGGCCAGTTCGTAGCCGATGTTAAACCGCTCGCGCATGTTGCGCAGCCGGGCCGATGCCGCTTTGTAGTCGGCGCTACGCTCGTAGCCCAGGCCGATGACTTCCACGCCGCGGCTCTTGTTTTTCTCGTACCACGGCGCCAGGAAGTTGGTTTCGTCCATGCAGTTGGGGCACCACGAGCCCAGGATTTGGACGACCACCACTTTGCCGCGGTACCTGGGCGCGGTAGGGTCCACCACGCCGCCCTCAAACACGCTGGGGAACTTGAAATTCAGCCGCGTCTCGCCTTTTTTGAGGTAGGTGAGGGTGCTGGCATCGGGGAGTTTGGCAGTGGGGTCGAGCACGGCTGTGAAGGTTTCGTGGCTGGACTTGCCGGAATAGAAGTCGCCTTTATAATCGTTTTTATCAGGTATTGCGTCGAAGAGAAACGCATGATTTCCGTCAAAAGTGGAAAGCATCAAATGAGGTTTTTTGGCCCGCGATACCATATTCCCGGATAAATACCGGTAATCGCCAGTCGTAGTTAAAAAGGTGCCAGTGTAGCTTCCATCGGATTGGTTCTGTTTAAAAATTCCAACCGCCGGATAAGTCTTGCCTTCGCTATCCCTAAATTCGACCCTGTATTTCTGGCCTTCGACCTGCGCCTTGGAGATGCCAAAAGTGATTTTCTCATCGCTAATAAATAAGTCATTGGAGTTGCCCGCAGTCGCCGTCATCGGCACGCGGTACGGGTCCTTGGCATCATACTTCACCCAAATTCCTTTCAGCTTGTCCTTGCCATCGGCCCGTACCACCAGCGCGGCGTCAAACGTGTGCAGCCGGATGGTGGTGGAGTCGCCGGCCGAGGAGATTTCCTCGCAGCGCAGCCGCTCCTCACCGTCCAGGCCCTTATTAACAAGGTAGACCACCGGCTTGCCGGCCTCAGTTTTTACTTCAAACAAAAACGGAATTTCCTGGCCCTGCGTGGCCAGTACCCCACGCCAGGGGCCGAGTGTGAGCACGGGCGCCGCGGTGCCGCCAGCGGCCGCCGTTTCAGTAGTAGCGGTATTGGACTGGCAGGCTCCCAGGCCCAGGCCCAGCGCGGCCGTAGCCACTAGGCGAACAATAGGTGTATTCATAAGTAACCGCAAAAATGCAAACGGAAGCTCCACAACCGCGACTTGAGCCAATAGGTTGCCGCCTGCCGCCGCGTTTGGTGGGCACGCTGTGGCCTAGCCACGGCTCTCAGCACCTGCGCCACATATATAACGCCACGCCCAAATCCTGCGTTAAGCGTAGCAGAAACGGCTTCTGTGGATTCCGGTTAGGTCCAACCTAACGCACGTACTACATTTGCACCAACACATTATTTACCTCCGCATCCTATGGCTTTCGACCTGGAAATGATTCGCGCCGTGTACGCCGGCATGGGTTCCCGCATCGAGGCGGCCCGCACCGCCGTGGCGCGCCCGCTCACCCTCACCGAGAAAATTCTCTACGCCCACCTGTTTGGCGGCGAAGTAAAGCAAGCGTACGAGCGCGGCGTTTCCTACGTCGATTTCGCCCCCGACCGGGTGGCCATGCAGGACGCCACGGCCCAGATGGCCCTGCTCCAGTTCATGCAGGCCGGCAAGCCCACCGCCGCCGTGCCCAGCACCGTGCACTGCGACCACCTCATTCAGGCTAAGGACGGCGCCACGCCCGACCTGGCCGAAGCCAACACCGAAAACAAGGAGGTGTACGACTTCCTGGCCTCGGTATCCAATAAGTACGGCATTGGCTTCTGGAAGCCCGGCGCCGGCATCATTCACCAGGTAGTGCTGGAAAACTACGCCTTCCCCGGCGGCATGATGATTGGTACCGACTCCCACACCCCCAACGCGGGCGGCCTGGGCATGATTGCCATCGGCGTGGGCGGTGCCGATGCCGTGGACGTGATGGCCGGCATGGCCTGGGAACTGAAGTTCCCGAAGGTGATTGGCGTGAAGCTGACCGGCCGGATGAACGGCTGGACTTCGGCCAAAGACGTAATCCTGAAAGTAGCCGGCATCCTGACCGTGAAAGGCGGCACGGGCGCCATCGTGGAGTACTTCGGCGACGGTGCCGAAAGCCTCTCGGCCACCGGCAAGGGCACCATTTGCAACATGGGCGCTGAAATCGGCGCCACTACGTCGGTATTCTCCTACGATGAGAAAATGGGCGACTACCTGCGCGGCACCGGCCGCGCCGATATCGCCGAGGCCGCCGCCGCCGTGCGCCAGCACCTGCGCGCCGACGACGAGGTGTACGCCCAGCCCGAGCGTTTCTACGACCAGCTCATCGAAATCGACCTCAACACGCTGGAGCCCTACGTGAACGGCCCGTTCACGCCGGACGCGGCCTGGCCCATTTCGGAGTTCGCCGCCGCGGTGCGTGAGCACGGCTGGCCCGAGAAGCTGGAAGTCGGCCTCATCGGCTCCTGCACCAACTCCAGCTACGAGGACATCACCCGCGCCG
The DNA here is from genome assembly GCF_001816145.1 of Hymenobacter lapidarius. Taxonomy (GTDB): domain Bacteria; phylum Bacteroidota; class Bacteroidia; order Cytophagales; family Hymenobacteraceae; genus Hymenobacter; species Hymenobacter lapidarius. Next base: position 16,919 of record NZ_MDZB01000120.1, read on the forward strand.
CCAGCATTGCCGCCCAGGCCGTGTCCAAGGGCCTGACGGTGAACGCCGAGTTCACCATCACGCCCGGCTCGGAGCTGGTGCGCTACACCGTGGCCCGCGACGGCCTCCTCGACACGTTCTCGCAGATGGGCGGCGTGGTGCTGGCTAACGCCTGTGGTCCGTGCATCGGCCAGTGGGCCCGCCACACCGATGACCCCAAGCGCCGCAACTCCATCATCACGAGCTTCAACCGCAACTTTGCTAAGCGCAACGACGGCAACCCGAACACCCACGCCTTCGTGGCTTCGCCCGAAATCGTGACGGCCTTCGCCATTGCCGGCGACCTTACTTTCAATCCGCTCACCGATACCCTGCCCGGCGCCAACGGCCCCGTGAAGCTCGACGAGCCCCGCGGCGTGGAAATGCCGCCCCTCGGCTTTGCCGTGGAAGATGCCGGTTTCCAGGCGCCCGCGGCCGATGGCAGCGGCGTGCAGGTGCTGGTAAGCCCCAGCTCCGACCGCCTCGAATTGCTCGAGCCGTTCCGCGCCTGGGAAGGCACCGACCTGAAAGGGTTGCGCCTGCTCATCAAGGCCCAGGGCAAGTGCACTACGGACCACATTTCCATGGCCGGCCCGTGGCTGAAGTACCGCGGCCACTTGGATAACATCTCCAACAACATGCTCATCGGGGCCACCAATGCCTTCAACGGCAAGCCCAACGAGGTGAAGGACTTCTCAACCCAGGGCGACGGCTACACCACCGTGCCCCAGGCCGCGCGGGGCTACAAGAGCCTCGGCATCGGCACGGTAGTGGTGGGCGATGAGAACTACGGCGAAGGCAGCTCGCGTGAGCACGCCGCCATGGAGCCCCGCCACCTCGGCGTGCGCGCCGTGATTGTGAAAAGCTTCGCCCGCATCCACGAAACCAACCTGAAAAAGCAGGGCATGCTTGGCCTCACCTTCGACAACAAGGCCGACTACGACCTGATTGAGGAAGGCGACACCATCGACATCCTCGGCCTAACCAACTTCACGCCCGGCCAGCCCCTGCAGGCCCGCCTGCACCACGCCGATGGCGACACCGACCTCATCACGCTCAACCACACCTACAACGAAGGCCAAATTGAGTGGTTCAAAGCCGGCTCGGCCCTGAACCTGATTCGCCTGAAAGAAAGCGGTTCGGCGCAGTTGTCGCAGCGGTAGTTTATCCCGCTTTTTGGTTAATTGAAACGGCCGCCTCGGTTTTCTGAGGCGGCCGTTTTGCTTGCATATAGTAGCGCGGCACGTTGCTCTTTCAGAGTTATACTCTGGAAGCCTCGTCGGTTGGGGGCTTGCAGCCCCCGCTCCCCGCACACTCTTTAATTACGCTATGCGGGCGGAGTAGAACTCCGTAACGGGCGGCTTTCGGAGTGGAACTCCGAAAGAGCGAAAGAGCCGTCCCATATCAGCCCAGCAACAGAACGTCCAGCAGGCCGCCCTGCTCGGCATAGTTAGACGCGGAGCTGTAGAGGTAGTGCTCGGGTTCGGCCACCAGTTCGGCACGCACGGGATTTTGGTGCAGGTAATGCAGCTGTTGCAGGGTGAAATCTAAGGTGATTAGCTCCTTGGCTTCGTTGCCGTCCTGCCAAAACTTGTAAATCTCGCTTTTGGGGTTGATGCGGGCGTTGTAGGCGAAGCGGTGCAGCGGCCACTGCCGCCGGCTTTCGGGGTCGCGCTCGATGGCGGTGGTAATGGCTTTGCTGGTGAAGCGCTTGAAATCGCGCAGAATATCCGACAGGTTCTTTTCCGGCGGAGTAGCGGCAATCAGGTGCAGGTGGTTGCTCATCAGGCACCACGCATATAGCTCCAGGCTCTTGTGCTGCTGGCAGTAGCGGAGGGCGTCGATGATGATGTGGCGGTAGGCGGGGCGAGTGAATACATCAACCCAGTCAACTACCGTCATGGTGAGGAAATAGGTATGGCCGGGGAAAATGCGGTTTTTCAGGCCCATGCGGGTGTTAACTCAGCTGTGTTCGCGGAATGTGGATTCGAAAGTAAGTGAAGGGATACGCTTTCTATGGGCGACGGGGCGGGGGCTGCAAGCCCCCGGGAGGGGTGGCTTGCGGGGTGCAACTCCGAAAGAGCTGCGTTCTCCTTGATAGGCCAGCCGAGGTCTATTCGGGTAGCTGCCGCGTTTCTTCCGCCGCGAAATGCCGCATGCGGTAGCAGTTCATGGCCGTGGTGCCGAGCTGGTCGATGAGGCGGTAGTTGGCCACGGCGCCCACGGCGGCCCCGATGACGGGTACGAGCTGGGCCATTTTGGCCAGGTCGATGTAGTCGCGGTATTCCTGCTGGAACGTGCGCCAGTCGAACTCGTGCACGTCCGTGGGCAGGGTGTGGCGGTAGGTGTCCCAGGCAGCGAGGCGGCGATAGGTGTCGTTGCGGGTGTGCTGGCTGCTGAAGGCCAGCTGGAAGATGTGCAGCAGGTAGAGCCGTTCGGTGTAGTCCTTCACGTCGTAGCCGTAAAGCGCCGCCACGTCGAAGAGCAGCTTGAGCTTGAGGCTAAGCAACAGGGGAAAATCGGCGAGGCCCAGCAGGAAGCCGCCGGCACCCGTGATGGCGCCCTCGGTGGTGGCCATGGTGCGGTAGTTGCGCACCGCACTGCGCACGGCAAACTCCCGCGCCGCCAACGGGCTGGCCAGTACCGGCTGCCGGGTGGTGTGCTGGGAACCAAACAAGACGCCCCGCACCATCTGCTTGATGGCCGCCGTGATGGCCACGTGCACCCGTTCGGGCAGCAGGGCATTGAGCCGCACCTGCACCCGCCGGGTGAAGCGGTTCATGAACGAGGGCGGCCGCTGCATTTGCTGCTGCCAGGCTTGCAGTTCAGCGTGGGCCTGCTGTTCGGCAGAAGACATAAGGTGGGTAGGGATTGATGGGTGCGCTAAGCTACGAGGGTTGATTTCGGGAAGTTGGCCACCGCCCGCAGCCCGACGCACGCGCCGACCCGCAGAATCTACGCTAAATATCCGACTGCAATTAATTACACAATGATGCTAATGCAACAACCTGAATGTGAGCAAGAAAGCCAACAGCTACTGGCTAAAAACTATTGGCTCACTACTTATGCAGTTTCTTTGCCCAGACATGAAGCAGCAGGCAATTTTCAATTGGAGCGGAGGCAAGGATTCGGCGCTGGCACTTTATAAGGTGCGGCAGGCGGGCCAATACGAGGTATTGACCCTGCTCACCAGCATCAGCGAGCCGTACCAGCGCATTTCCATGCACGGCGTGCGCGAGGCGCTGCTCGACCAGCAGGTGGCCAGCGTTGGGCTGCCCTGCCACAAGCTGGTACTGCCCGAAATGCCTACCATGGAGGCCTACGAGCAGCAAATGACCACCGCGCTGCGGAACTTGCAGCGCCAAGGCGCTACGGTTTCCATCTTCGGCGATATTTTCCTGGCAGACCTGCGCCGCTACCGCGAAGAGCAGCTGGCCCGGCTCAGCCTGCGGGCCGTGTTCCCGCTGTGGGGCGTGCCTACCACGGCGCTCATCCGCGAGTTTCTGGACCTGGGCTTCAAAACCATAACCACCTGTGTCAACGAAAAATACCTGGACCACAGCTTCGTGGGACGCGTGATTGACGAAGAATTCCTGCGCGACCTGCCTGCCAACGTGGACCCCTGCGGCGAGAACGGGGAGTTCCACACCTTCGTCTTCGACGGGCCCATTTTCACCCAGCCCATTCCCTTTGAAAAAGGCGAAGTGGTATACCGCAAGTACACGCCCGCCCCCAAAACCGACGACTCCGGCTACGACTGCGCCGAGCCCGACGAGCCCAGCCCGTTCGATACCGGCTTCTGGTACTGCGACTTGCTGCCCCGGTAGCAACCCAAGACCAGGCCAGGCCCAAGCAAATTTCAGCCACTGCAGCAATTTCATCCGTAAGGGGCGCATGGCGGCTTGTGCCGGCGCAAGCAGCCGGTAGCGGTAAATTGCCAGCCTGCGCAAGCGCCCTCTGCTTCGGCACGGCCAGAAACCTAATTTAATTCATGTCGATTACCCTTCGGAAAATAGTAAAGCCAATAGGCTACGCGGTGGGCGCGCTGCTTGGCGTGGCGGCTCTGTATGTAGGCACCGCCTTCGTGCTTTCGCGCATTACCGTGCCCAAAGCCCAGCCCCAGGCCGCGCGCGATGTGCTGGTGTACCTCCACAGCAACGGCGTGCACACCGACATCGTGGTGCCCGTGAAGAGCCCACAAATGGACTGGAGCCAGCTACTGCCCTACAGCAACATCCCCTCTGGCGACACCAGCCTGCCCTACCTGGCCTTTGGCTGGGGCGACAAGGGCTTCTATCTCGACACGCCCACCTGGGCCGAACTCAAGTTCAGCACGGCCTTTGTGGCGGCGTTCTGGCTGGGTTCCTCGGCCATGCACGCCACCTACCTGCCCAGCCTCGCGCCCGGCCCCGATACCGTGCCGCTCTACCTCAGCCACGACGAGTACGCCCGGCTCATTACCTACATTCAGAAGAGCTTCCGCTACGATGCCGCCGGCCGCGCCCAGCACATCAAAGGCCACAGCTACGGCCAGGACGACGCGTTCTACGAAGCCCACGGCGTGTACAGCTTCCTGTATACCTGCAACACCTGGACCAACAACGCCCTTAAGGCCTCCGGCCAGAAAGCCTGCCTCTGGACCCCCGCCGAGTACGGCATTCTTTACCAGTACGGCAAATAGGTGGTCGTTCAAAGGTAAACGGATTGTCAGTTGCTTGTTGTTGGTTATTGGTCAGATGATTGTGAACCCCGACAACGTAACGCGCCTCGGAGGTACCTGCCGGATACGGCGCGAATGCCCTAAAAACAAACCGCCCCGCTGGCTGCAACGCCAACGGGGCCAAAATGGGTAGGAGCCATCGAGCCGATGGGGAGTAACAGGGCTTAGTTGAGCCACACGTCTGCAACTTGCTCGAAGCGATGGGCGGAAAAAGCCCCGTAGGGGCGCTCAGCATAAAAGCCGAGGACATGAACCTGGGGCTGACCCGTGCGAACGTGCGGCAGTACGCGCACGGCGTACACACGGCCGGCCTGGGGCCAGTCACCAATGTAGTCGGAAGGGCGTTGCGCATCATTCACACAACGGGCGAATTGCTGCATAGGCAGCGGCGTAGGGAGCTTTACTTTAGACATAATCAAAGATACAAACTATTTAATAAACTAAAAAGGTTGGAAATGCCTTTTTTAGGCTTATTTAAGGAGAAAGAAGTCAATTGCATTGCTAGAGCATAATTATACTGCGACCTTATTTTATATACGCAGACCGGGAGCGCACGGATTGCGACAGCAGGGATAACTATTTACTAAATTAATTAGTAAATAGCAGCCTCAACCGCACCACACCGACGGTTGAGCCTGCCTATGGTTGCTTCGCTGCACGATTTCATTGCCTCCTCCCACGTCTTCACGCCCGAGCTGCCCCTGTTCGGCTGCGCCATTCCGGCCGGGTTTCCCTCCCCGGCGACGACCACCTCGACGCGCCGCTTGACCTCACGCGGCACCTGTTTCGTCATCCGGCTTCCACCTTTCTGGCCCGGGTGAGCGGCGATTCCATGATTGGGGCGGGCATTCACCCCGGCGATTTGGTGGCCGTCGACCGGGCCCTGCGCGCCGCCCACGGCAGCATTGTGGTGGCCGTGGTAGAAGGCGAGCACACCATCAAACGCCTGCAGATGCGGGCCGGCCACGCCTGGCTGGTTGCGGAGAATCCGCGGTACCCGCCCCTGGCCGTGGACCACAGCGCGGGCTTGGTGGTCTGGGGCGTGGTCACGCACGTCATTCACGCCCTGGGCAGCGGCCAGCCCACGGGCTAAGTAGCGGGTAAAGCTCAACTCTAAACACCACCATTTTATTTATTCCCAACTGATGTACGCGCTGGTCGATTGCAATAACTTTTACGTGTCCTGCGAGCGGGTTTTTGCGCCCCAGCTGGAGGGCAAGCCCGTAGTGGTGCTCTCGAATAACGACGGTTGCCTCATTGCCCGTTCCGACGAAGCCAAGGCGCTGGGGCTGAAAATGGGCGAGCCCTACCACCTGGTGAGGCCGCTGCTGGAACAGCACCAAGTGCGGGTTTTTTCGTCGAATTATGGCCTGTATGGCGACATGAGCCGGCGCGTGGTGCAGGTGCTGAGCCGCTTTGCGGTGGGGGTGGAGGTGTATTCAATCGATGAGGCATTCTTAGACTTTCGCGGGATGGGGCTTATTGAAAAAGACCTGCATGCCTACGGGGTGCGGGTGCGCGATACCGTGAAGCAGCACACAGGCGTTCCTGCCTGCGTTGGCATCGCCCCCACCAAAACGTTAGCAAAACTAGCCAATAAGCTGGCCCGTAGGCTTGGTGCCAACGGCGTGATGCTGTTCGAGCACCCGGACCACTGGCAGCAGGCGCTGGCCCACACGCCGGTCGAAGACATTTGGGGCGTGGGGCGGCGCTATGCCAAAAAGTTGTACGATTTGGACATCCGTACCGGGGCAGCTCTGGCCGCCATGCCGGAACATTGGATGCGCCGGCACTTGGGCGGCGTGGTGGGGCAGCGGCTGTGGCGCGAGCTGCACGGCCAGCCCTGCCTGGAGTGGAACCCCGCCCAGTGGGACGAAGACGACCACCTGTACCCCGCCGCCTCCGGCCGCCACAGCGTGACCTGCACCCGCTCCTTTGGCCGGCCGCAACACGATGCCGCCGTGCTGAGCGAAGCCGTGGCCACCTTCGCGGCCAAAGCCGCTGAGAAGCTGCGCAAAAACGGCCTGGCCGCGCACCTGGTCACCGTGATTCTGGGCACCGATAAGTTTGCGGCTGGCTCCGAGCCCGCCACGCACACGGTGGTGGTCAGCTTGCCGCAGGCCAGCTACGACGTGAGCGTGCTCACCCAGGCCGCCCTGCGGGGGCTGCACCGCTTGCGCCGCCCCGGCGTGGCCTACCAACGCGCGGGGGTGCTGTTCAGCGGCCTCGAAACGGCCGGGCAGGCGCAGCTGGGCCTGTTTGCCGGCACCGCCCCCGACCAACAGCGCAGCCAGCAGCTCATGGTCACGCTCGATGGCCTGAACGCGAAATTTGGCCGGCAGATGGTGCGCCTGGCCGCTGCCGGTGTTGCCAAAAAGCCCGATGGCAAACCCCGGGAGCCGGCCTGGGCCGGGCGGGCGGCGCACCGCTCACCGCTCTACACCACGGCGTGGGACGAACTGTGGCAGCTGCGCTAGGGAGCCTCAGCGCACCAGTACGGCGCGGGTGAGCACGCTGCCGGCGCCCAGTGCCCGCACTGTGTAGAGCCCCGGCGCCAGGCCCGCCAGGCTCAGGGTTACGGTGCTGCCACCGCCGGTTTGCTGCCCCACCAGTTGCCCCAGGGTGTTGAAAATCCTAATTTCTTGGAGGCCAAACTGCGGCGGTAGCTCCACCTGCAACGGTCCGGCGGTGGGGTTGGGATATACATTAAAACCCAACGCCAGCACGGCCAGCCGGGAGGGCAGTAACGTGGTGTAGGCCTGCGCGGCGGCATCGGCCGCTGCTTGCAGCTGCAGCAGACTGGACGCCGCCAGCACGGCAAACGCGACGGTGGTGGAGTCACCGGGTGCCAGCCGGACGAGGCGGGTGCCCACCACCTGCGACACGTCGGCACCGTTGGGGAGGCCGGCGCTACGCTGGGCGCGGGCGGTGCCACTGCTCAGGGTCAGGAATTTCTCAGCCGCGGAGAAGCCATCAGCAAATCGCACGGGCGAACCCACGGGTGCCGCATTGTTGATGGAGTACACGGCCGGCTCGCCCCCGCGCAGCAGCCGTATCCCGGCGTATTGGGCCGGCGTGCTGGCCGAGGCGGCCGGCTCCAGCGCGTAGCAGTAGCCCAGCGCCCGGGTGCTGTCCCAGTCGGCCACGTTGCGGCCCGCCCCGTCGGCCGTGGGCAGGTCCCAATCCATGAACAAGCCGGAATAAAGCGGCTTCAGGGTATCGGCCGTGAGGTTTTTGAGGGAGTATTCCAGCACCACGAAGTCGCGCCGGCCGGGTGTGCTCCAAGCGTAGGCGCGCTGGCGCACGGCCACGCCCACGCTCCGAATGCGGCTGCCGGCCACCGGAATGCTGTCCTGAAAAGCCACGCGGGCCTCCTGGTCGGCGCGCGGGCCGGGGCGCTGCTGCGTGGCCTGGCGCAGGCTGAAAAACGACTGCCGCGACTGCCCGCCGCTGGTGCGCAGGCGGTCCGATACGCGGGTGGGGGTGGTGGCCAGCAGCAGGCCGCCTTCGCTGAGCACGCTACTGCTGCCCTTGTAGCTGACGCCCGCCCCGATGCTGCCGCTCAGGTTGTCGTAGCCAATGTTACCGCGGCTGGTGAGGGTCAGGGCCAGGTCGTTGGCGTCCAGCACCACGTAATCTGGGTTCAGCAGTACTTCCACAAACTGGTCGAGCTGGTAGCCGCCGCTGGCCGTGAGGCGGTAGCGCAAGGTGGCCGTGGTATTCCGCGGAATGCCGCTGGCGGCCACCACCAGCCGAAAAGGAGCGGCGGCGTTGTCCGTCTGGGCCAGCGTGGGTAGGTCGCCCACCACAAAGCTGCCCTGCTGCACCGCAATATGCGGCGAGAGCGAGGTGAGTGTTACCGTGAGCCCGGCCACGGGCTGCAGCAGGTTCTGCACACTGGCGCTGAGCGTCAGGGTTTCGCCGGGCGCGTAGGCCTGACGGGCCGGGCCAAAGGTGCTGCCGACCACGCGGGCCTCCTGGCGGGTGGTTTGGGTGAGGGCCCGCAACATGTTGAGGCGGCCCGCACCCAGGCGGCCGGCCCACGCCGCGTTGGCGGGCAGCCCGTCGATGTTATCGGCGGTTTGGCGCAGCTGGGCGGCCACTTGCGCGGCGGTGTAGCGCGGGAACTGCCACCGGACCAGCCCCGCGGCGGCTGCCACCATGGGCGCGGCAAACGAGGTGCCGCCCACGGCTACGTAGTCGGCATCGGCCACGCCGCCGCCCGACACCGTGTGGTAGCCCTGGGTGGTGAGAATGCTCGTGCCGGGGGCCGTGAGGTCGACGCGGTAGCTGAAGGTGGCATTGGGGCTTTTCTGGTCGGTGCTGTTCACGCCCGAAACGGAAATGACGTGGTCGTAGGAAGCGGGGTAGAAGCGCAGGTCGGCGTTGGTGTTGCCGGCGGCGGCCACCAGCACGGCGTCGCGGTTCACGGCGGCGTAGGTGATGGCGTCCTGCTCGAAGCGCGAATAGCCGCCGGGCGCGCCCCAGCTCATGTTTATCACCTTGCAGTTGTGGTCGGCGGCGTACACAATGGCCTCGTAGCCGGCAAAGGTGCCGGTGGGGGTGTTGGGGTAAATGTTGAGAGGCAGAAACCGGCACTGGTTGCCCACCCCGGCAATGCCCCGGCCGTTGTCGACGCGGGCGGCGGCCACGCCAGCCACCAGCGACCCGTGGATGATGTCGATGTCGTAGCCGGCATCGTTGTCGTTGTTAGCCAGGTCCCAGCCGGTAAAATTGTCCACGTAGCCGTCGTTGTCGTCGTCGCGGCCGTTGATGGGGTCGGCGTAGTTGTGCTTAATCTGCTGGCGCAGGTCTTCGTGGCCCAAGCGCACCCCGCCGTCGGTAATGCCGATGACGATGGCGCTGTCGCCGCGCGTGATATCCCAGGCGCGATAGGCCCGAATTTGCTTGAGGTAGTACTGGCTGGCTGCCAGGTTGGTGAGGGTGGAGTCGGCCAGCGGGTCATTGGGCTGGTACATGGGCTGGCGAATGTAGAGCGGCTCCACGTACTCCACGACGCCGGTGGCCAGCAGCACCGCGCGGGCATGCGCCAGGCTGGTAGTGGCCGGCACCTGAAATTGGTAAATGCCCCGCAGGTCCACACTGCCGGGCTTCTCCACGTCGGGGGGCAGGGTGTGCGGGAACTTCTGCTGCAGGTCGTGGGCTTCCAGCGTCAATAAGGCTATTTCCAGCGCCGAGGCGGGCTGGCCGGCCCGCAGTTTCACCACCAGCCTGCCCGGCACGGTGGGCGGGGACGGCGCTGCTGCTGCCAACCGAACGAAGACCAGCGTAAATAAAAAAAAGAATAAGTGTAACGTGTTTCGCATCAGGCAGAAGGATAAAATATAAAGGGATAGTAAAGATAGGGTTTTACGTAACGGTGGGGGATTTGGACTGTGGGATGGAGCAAATAAAAACGCGGCCTGGCCGGGGGGGCTGTTCCGCAGGCGGGCCGCGGGAATTACTGGCCTGTGGCCGCCGTTAAAATGGCGGGCTTTGCGGCAGGGCAGTTGCCCCGCCGTAACTTGCGCACCGGCCCCGGCCATGCACTCACCGTCATTCGTCAACCCGTTTCACCCCGATGATTAACAAGCACCAAGCTACCCTCGACGCCGCTGTGCAAGCCCTGCACGGGCGCACGTTCTTCGCCGCTTTCCCCGAAAACCCCTCGCCCGATATCTACGGGGCCGACGCCGACGCCCACGGCCGCGAAAAATTCGCCGCCATGCGCGGGCAGCACTTCACCGAGTTGCAGCAGGGCGAGCCCACCGGCTGGGCCGGCCAGGAAGAGTCGCCCTACGAGCAGCAGTCGCTCGACATAAAATACCCGTTTTATGCTCCCGAAACCCTGATTCAGAACGCTCAGGGGGCTTTCGACGAGTGGCGCAAGCTGAAGCCCGCCCTGCGCGCGGCCCTGCTCACCGAGGCGCTGGAAGGAATGAGAAGCCGCTTCTTTGAAATTGCCTACGCCACCATGCACACCACGGGGCAGGCCTACATGATGTCGTTTCAGGCCAGCGGCCCCCACGCCGCCGACCGCGCCTTAGAGGCCATTGCCGCCGGCTATGAGGAGCAGACCCGTTTCCCCGAAGACACCCGCTGGGAGAAGCCCATGGGCAAGTACAGCATCGCCCTGCACAAGACCTGGCGCGCCGTGCCCAAGGGCCTGGCCCTGGTCATTGGCTGCTCCACGTTCCCGACCTGGAACACGGTGCCAGGCATGTTTGCCAGCCTCGTGACCGGCAACCCCACCATCGTGAAGCCCCACCCCAAGGCGGTGCTGCCCATCGCCATCGTCGTTGCCGAAGTGCAGAAGGTGCTCCAGGAGCACGGCCTGAACCCCTGCATCTGCCAGCTGGCCGTGGACGCCGACGACCACCTCATTGCCAAGGACTTGGCCGAGAACCCCGCCGTGAAGCTGATTGACTACACCGGCGGCTCGCAGTTTGGCGAGTATGTGGAGGGCCTGAAGGGCAAAACGGTGTTCACCGAGAAAACCGGCGTCAACAGCATCATCATCGACAGCTGCGACGACCTCGACAAAGTGGCCCAGAACCTGGCCTTCTCCGTGAGCCTGTACTCGGGCCAGATGTGCACCGCGCCGCAGAACTTCTTTATCCCCGAAACGGGCGTGAAAGTGGGCGACGTGCAGGTGCCCTACGAAGAAGTGGTGCAGAAAATCTCGGCCGCCGTTACGGGCCTGGCCACCAACCCCAAGGCGGGCCCGCACGTGCTCGGCGCCATTCAGAACCCGGCCACGCACGAGCGGGTGAAGCAGCTGGCCTTCGACGGCGGCCGCAGCATTCTGGCCCACGGCACCGTGGACAATCCCACCTTCAAAAACGCCCGCACCTGCTCGCCCAGCATCTTCGAAGTTGATGCCAGCCGCGTGGAGCAGTACAGCCAGGAGCTGTTCGGGCCCATCATGCTGGTTATTAAAACCAAGGACACGCAGGAGAGCATCCGTTTGGCAGCCCAGTTGGCCCGCGAGCACGGCGCCATTTCCTGCGGTGCCTACACCACCGATGCTGCCATCAAAGAGCAGATTATGGACGAGATGAGCCTGGCCGGCACGCCCGTCAGCTTCAACCTCACCGGCGGCATCTACGTGAACCAGAACGCGGGATTCTCCGACTTCCACGTAACCGGCGGCAACCCCGCCGGCAACGCCAGCTTCACCAATCCGGAGTTCGTTATCAAGCGCTTCACCTGGGTAGGCTTCCGCGAGCCGGTGGCGTAAGTACCGCCCGCCATTCCACGCAAAAGCCCCGACTTCAGTTGAAGTCGGGGCCTTTTGCGTGGGTCTTTAGTACTTACTTAACGGGCTTGAACCCGGTGCCGTCGCTAAATTTATAATCCTTGGGAGCCTTGGCTGTCTTGAATCTTTCCAGCTTCCGGGGGTTCATGTCGATGACGGGCTTAACGTTGTTTTCCGGGCGGAAGCGGGCTTTCGAGTTTCTTTTTTTTGAAGCTTCGGCCGAGTAGCCGAAATCCCGGTGGGCTTTCACGCGGGGTTTGCGCCCGTGGTCCTGCGCAAAGCTGGCAGAGGAGGCGAGAAAGGGAAGGACGAGGAGGAGAAGGAGCTTTTTCATAATAGTATAGCAGTGAAGGAAGAAAATAGAATAGCCGGAAATAGGAGAATTGCGGGGCCACTCGTCTGCCGGCTTGCAAGGTTGAAACGCAGATAATATTCAGCGGGTTGCGATAAGCTCAACGATGGTGGCCGGGGCCTATAAAATTTTCCGCAGGTCTTCGCGTAGTCCGTCGATGCCGCGCCGGATTTGGTCCCACACACTGGGCTCGGAGCCATCGGCGGGGGTGGGGTACTGCACGAGCTGCTCGGCTAGGAGGGCGCGCTTGGCTTCGAGGGCTTCGGCGTGGGCCTCGTAGGTGTTGGTGGAGCCGGCGGCCGTGGTGTGTGCCCGGTTGTGCAGGGTCTGGATTTTGGCGTCCAGCTCGGTCAGGGCCTGGCGGAGCGAGTACTCGGAGAGCTGGGGCAGGCGCTGGGCGTCGGGGGAGGGCGTGCTGGACATGGCGGGGGAGACAAACAGGTGAACGAAGTTCCTATTTTACTGCATTCGCCCGCGAAAAGATTTCGTGGCCCGCTTGCCGCTGGCGGCCCCCAGCCCCCGCCACCAGGCTGGCCCCTGCGGGAGCTACCCGGCCATGGCCCGCGGCAACCCAGCTTCGCGGGCCAGCGGTGCGGCGCCCGACTGCCACAGGGCCGTCAGTACGGCGTTGGCAGTGGGGGCCAGCTCCAGGTGGTAGTCTTCGTGGAGGCGGGCGGTCTGGCGAAGGGCTTCCAGCGTGCGCTTGGTGAGGTGCTGGAGCAGCGGCTGGGTGGGGCCGTGCAGCCGGGCCGTAATTCCCGGCTGGTGCCGGAACACGTTGGCCAGCAGGCGCCAGCTCAGCTCGGTTTCGCCAAACAGGTCCTCGGTCACCTTAGCGTGGTAGGCCAGCCGCGCCTGCAGCTGCCGCAGTATCACGAGCAGGTCGTTGGGCGTTTGGTGAAAGCCGCGCACGGGGTCGTCGACCTGGGCGCGTAGCGCGGCGCGGCGGTTTTCCAGCGCCTGGGGCCCTTCGAGCAGGCGGTAGGCAAGCTGCTCGGTGAGCAGGGCATCCTGGGCCACGAGGCGGGCCAAGAGCTGGTCTTTTTCTTTTTGGGGAAGTTGGAAAAGGGCCTTGCGCAGGTCGGGTGGGAGGACGGGCATGGTGGTTAGTGGAAGGGAACCAGCATCAAAATAACGCAGGCTAGGCTGCACGCCACGCTCGGATAATGCGCCAGCTGCTGAGCATCGTTATCAAGGCAAGTACGCAGAGGGATGCCCGCCATTCCGGTTGCCGAAGTGACTGAGGAAACCGCAGCCATTCCAGCTGCCAAAAATCCGTCACCCAATTGTCAAATTGCACCCGAAACGGCAAAGGGGGAGGAGTAGGCTCCTTAATGTACCTAATGTCATCGCCCGACAAACAAGCATCCAGGTCTGTCAGTGGGTTATAAGCATAAGTTAATGCGTAAAAAGTGACAGGGAAATGGTGAAAATCAATCCAGTACTTTTTAAACTCTTCTTTGTTCATGAGATTTAAGAGAAATACCAATTGTTCGTAGCGTGCTTCTCGAGCAAATCGCACTCGGACTCCACTACCTTGAGCAGTGTCAGCTTTAATTGCACGTATAGCAGTCGTTATCCAATCCTGTGTCTGCAAATCAGATTTAGGATTGCCGGAAAAATAGGCTTCTCGCCAAGGACGCAACTTTTGAGCTTCGGCAGGCGTGATTATGTAATAGCCCAACTCTGGTGAATTGGAGTGTTTAATTGTTGGCACAGTTAGTTGCACCACATACATCGGTTTAAGTTGCTCCTTCCACAGCCCCACCATCACGCACCCCAGCCACAATAGCCCCGCCAGCGCCAGCAGGCCCGGCGGAAACAGCAGCTTGCGGCGGTGGCGGCGGGGTAGGTAAAAACGCATTATTGACTGGGGTTGAGATTGTAGAGACGCATCCTTGCGTTTCGTCGTCGAACGACTCCACACGAAGAACCTTGGACTAGATGTTCAACGACGAGACGCAAAGATGCGTCTCTACAACTGCCAAAATTTACAGGAATCATTGCCGGGTAGCAACAATTCGCGTACTCCGCTGGTCTGCCTCGTCACGCCATCACGTTCCATGTCCCTCCGCTACCTGTTGCTTTTGCTGCTGGCGCTGCCGCTGCGGCCCGCCCGCGCCCAAACGCCCACCGATACCACCCGCGCCGTGGCCCTGCCCGAAGCCACCGTGACGGGCTACGGCCAGCAACTGCCGCTGCGTCGCACCGCCGCCGCCATCGGCGTGATTGATGCCCTTATTATTGAGCAGTTCAACCCCGCCGCTCTCACGCAGGCCGTGAATACGCTGCCTGGGGTGCGGCTGGAAGAGCGCGCCACCGCCAGCTACCGCCTCAGTATTCGGGGCAGCACGCTGCGCTCGCCCTTTGGCGTGCGCAACGTGAAGGTGTACTACAACGGTATCCCCTTCACCGAGGCCAGCGGCAGCACCCCGCTCAACCTGCTCGACCCCGCCCTCATCGGGCGGCTGGAGGTGCTGAAGGGGCCGGCCGGCAGCGTGTACGGCGCGGGTACGGGCGGCGTGGCCCTGTTCGGCACGCCGGAAGTGGCGGCGGGCACCAGCCGCGTGGCGGCTGGCGTCGCGGTGGGCAGCTACGGGCTACGGCGCAGCACCGTCACGGCCGAAACGGGCAGCGCCACCAGCAGCGTGCGCGCCCAGTACGCCCACCAGGAGCTGGATGGCTACCGCGAGCAAAGCGCGCTCCGGCGCGACGTTTTTGCCTTGGACGTGCGCTCCGTGGCTTCGCCTAAAACCACGCTGGCGGCGCACTTGCTCTACACCGATATAAATTACCAGCTGCCCGGCGGTCTCACCCGCGCGCAGTTTGCGGCCAACCCGCGGCAGGCGCGGCCGGGCACGGCTACCGCGCCCGGCACCGTGGCGCAGCGGGCTTCCTACGCGTCGCGCTACGGTTTGCTCGGCCTCACGCACGAATACCGGTTTACCGACCAGCTGGAGCTGCAAACCACCCTTTACGGCAGCGGTACGGCCATTCGCACGCCCTTTCTGGTGGATTATGAGCGCAATACCGCCCTGGGCCTGGGCGGGCGCACGGCCCTGAGCTACCGCACCAGCCTGGCCGGGCGCGTGCTGCGGCTGCAGGGCGGCGGCGAGTATCAGGGCAGCTTTGCCGATGCGCGCAGCTACCAAAATAACCGCGGCTCTGTGGGTGCTTTGCGCTACAACGACGAAATCACGACAAGCACCGGCTTCGCATTTGCCCAGGCCGACTACAGCCTACCCGCCGATTTCCTGCTCACCGTGGCCGCCAGCTACAACCGCCTCCGCTACCGCATTGCGCGCGTGAGCAACGCAGCCACCCAGCCCGATGCCTACCAGTTCAGCCGCGGTTTCCGTCCCGAAGTTTCCCCCCGCATCGCGCTGCTCAAGGAACTCAGTCCCACGCTTTCGGCCTATGCCAACCTGAGTACCGGTTTTTCGCCGCCCACCATCGAAGAAATCCGCCCTTCCGACGCCAGCCTCAACCGCGAGCTGCAGGCCGAGCGCGGCACGAGCTACGAAGTGGGCGTGCGGGGCAGCGCCTTCGCCAACCGCCTGCGCTACGAGTTGAATGCCTTCGATTTTCGGCTGCGCGAAACCGTGGTCAGCAGCACCACCGACCAGGGCGTGGTAGTATTCCGCAACACCGGTCGTACCACCCAGCGCGGCCTCGAAGCAGCCGTGAGCGGCTGGCTGTGGCGGCAGCGCCGGGTGATGTCGGTTACTTATCGGGACCCAACCAAAAAGATGCCCCGACAGGAAGAAACCGGCCTGCGCGCCTGGGGCAGCTACGCCTACAATAACTTTCGTTTCGGTAGCTACACCGCCGGCGGGCAGGACCTGCGCGGCAACCGCCTCACGGGCACCACGCCCCACACCTTCAGCGCCGGCCTGGATTTCAGCGAGCGGCTCGGCTTTTATTTCAGCCCCAACCTCAGCCACCAGGCGCGGGTAGTGCTCACCGATGCCAACACTGAGCGGGTGCCCGGCTATTGGGTTTTCGGCGCCCGCGGGGGTTGGCGGCGCACGCTGGCGAGCCACCTCGAAACCAATTTGTACGCGGGCATCGACAACGCCACCGACCGCAACTACAGCCTGGGCAACGACCTGAACGCCTTCGGGAAGCGGTATTTCCAGCCCGCGCCGGGCCGCAGCTGGTACACCGGGGCCCAGCTGGGCTGGCGCTGGTAACGGGCGGGTCGAAACCAAAAACGGCTTCCATCGCGTGATGGAAGCCGTTTTTTCTGAAATGGCAAGCTTAACCCTGGTTCGGGGTTTGCTCTTCGGGCAGAGTGAAGGCGCGGTCGCTGGGGTTGGTCAGCTCGCGGGGCAGGTTTTCGTCGGAGGCCGGCTCGGGACCGGCGGCGTTCATCGCCTGCGTATCTATCCGCAGGGAGTCGTCCATCTCGTCGGCTTTTTCCTGGCCCGAGGAATTGTTGTTGTCCAGGACCTGGCCGTAGGTAGCCGCATTGAGCATGGCGGTAGAAGCGCCGTCGCCGATGTTGGGGTCCTGGCTGGTACTGTCGTTTTGTTCTTCGTTTTGAGGAGACATGGGAGGGTTCGTTAGTCGTGCTGAGTTGTTAGTTTTTCGTTGTTGGTTGGTAGTTGGGGACGGCCCTTGTACACGGAGAGAATTGCCCAACAACTGACAACCAACAACCAGCAACTAATTATTTATGTGTGTCGGTGCTGTCCGATTCGTTGCGGGTGTTGTGGGTGCCGCCACCGGCCCAGCGGGGGTCGTCTTTGGCCCAGGCCGCACGCTGCTCGTCGTTGTTTTCGTCTTGGGTGGCGCGCACGGCGGCGGGGTCCTGGTTCTGCTCCACGTGGCCGGTCTGGTCGGCGGGGTTGGCGGGGGCGTCATTCGCATCCTTTTCGCTGCGGAACTCGCTGAACTCGTCCGGGTTATCGTTCGAGCCGTCGCGGCCGGCGGGCCGGGCCGTGGCGTCCTCAGTACCCGTGGAGTTGGCGGGTTTCACGCCGCCAAATTCGCCATAGGTGGGTTTGTGTGCGTTCACCGCCGGGTCGTTGGGGTTGGGATTGGCTGAAGCCGCACGCTCCTGCTGGTCTTCGGGACGAGAATCGTTGTCCGGCGGGCTGGGGGTGTTTTGCGTATCCATGGGGAAAGAAGAAAGAAGGGAAGAAAGAGTAAGAACAAACAGGACAAGCCCGTTTCCGAGGTTCTTTACGTAAACCAGCCGCCGCCGGTCATTTCTACTCGTATGGCCTACCGTTTACCTTCTATTTTCCCATTGCGTAGCCCTACCAGTCTTTTCCCTATGTCCATTCAGCACAGCCCCGACGACCAGCAGTTTACCACTACCCGCGACGGCTTCGAGGCCGAACTGGCCTACTCGTACCCCGCCGATGGGGTCATTGACTTCACCCACACCTTCGTTGATGAAGGCCTCCGCGGCAAAGGCGTGGCCGACGAACTGGCCCGCACCGCCATGGCCTTTGCCCAGGAAAAAAAGCTAAAAGTGAAAACCAGCTGCACCTTCATGGCCGGCTTCGTGGCCCGCAACAGGGACGAGTACGCCGACGTGCTGGCTTAAATACTTAGGTAGTCATATCTTTCCTCGGCTTAGCTACCTGCCGCATGCACTTTCTACGACCTGCTACCTGCCTGACGGCTGCACTTTCGGTGACCTTTGTAGGCCGGGTTGCTGCCCAGACGGTCACGGTCAAAGCCAGCATTAATCCTCTGCTTTCTGTGGAAGAACGGATTCCCCTATCAGCTGGCCTGGGGCTGGAAGTGGGCCTGACGTCGCACTCCGCCTTACAGCTATTTGGCAGCTACCGTCACTTCCGGGCGCAGGACGAGGAGCCCGACACCGGCCCCAAGCTTTATCTTGACTACCGGTATTATTTCGCTGCTGAGCAGCCCCAAACCGGCTTTTTCGCGAGCCCTTTTCTGGGCGTAGGCCGGCTAAAGCTGGGGTTGGGTGACGTGCCCCTATCCGGTGCTGTGCGGGGCAAACGCACAGAGCAGGAGGCGGGCCTGTTACTCGGGTACCAGCAAGTCTTTTCCCGGCTTACTTTGGATGCTTTTGCCGGACCAGCATATCGGTGGGAGACGACGCGTTACGCCACTCTTCCCTTCAGCCAAAAATCAGTCTTTCTCTGGCTGCGCGCAGGGTTCTCAGTGGGACTGCGCGTTAAGAAGTAATCAGCCCGCTATTGTTCCTTCTCTACGATTCGTCTGTAGCCTTTTTGCTGGTTGATGAGGGCTCCAGGACAAGCGCTACAGCCGATTTATGGGGATGGCAAGTGCCAAGACTGGGGGCCGTGCAGAGCATGGCCGCCGGCGCGGGACCAGTCAACTTGACGCACAGTAGTAAGCAGAGGGAATATTTTTTGCCCAAGTCCAGCAGCAGCAATGGGCGCCGTGCCTATGCCAACTCCTGCAAAAACCGCATATTTCTACCCTCCTGTCAACCGATGCATAAGTCCTGGGGTGCTAAAAAACGAAAAGCCCCAACCGCATCACACGGCCGGGACTTTTCAGATTCGGGGCTAAACAAGTGCTATTGCACCACCAGGCGGCCGGTGTACTCCGCATCGGCCACGGTTACGCGCACGGCGTATATGCCTGCGGGCAAGCCGTGCAGGTCAACCTGCGCGCCCACCGTGGCGCTGAGCGAAGCCGTGCGCTGGCGCACGGAGCGGCCCAGCATGTCCAGTACCTCCACGGTAGCGGTGCGGGCGGCCGTTAGGCCGGGCAGGCGCACCTGCACGGTTTCGGTAGCGGGGTTGGGGGCAAGTTCGAGGGTGTTGCGCTGCAGCGAGGCCGTGCGGGTAGCCGAAACCGTGCCGCAGGCCGTGCTGGTGTAGCTGCCCACGCCCGAGAAGTTATCCACGCCGCCCGATGCCCAGGTGCTGCTGCCGAAGGGACCGTTCCAGCGGCCGCCCTGGTTGGTGGCGGGCAGGCGGACCATGGTGTTGTTCAGCGTCGAGCCGTTGGTGATGGTCCAGGAGATGGGGCGCTGGCCAATCACACCGATAACGTCCAGCGTGTCCGTGCCGTCGAAGAGGGCAATGGCGTCATCGCCGTTGAAGAAGGCCACGTTGCTCTGAATGTCGGCCGCGGCCGCCACAGTGGCATCCGTCACGTCCGTGTTCACGATGACGTACACGTCGCCGGGCGCTACGGTGCCCGCCAGGCCCAGAACGAACGTGGGCGTGGTGCTGGCCCCGTTGGCGTACAGCACCACCCGCTTGCCGTTCAGCGACATGGGCGCGGTGGTGGGGTTGTAGATTTCCAGCACCTTGGTATTGCCCGTGTTCGATTCCACGTACTGCGAGAAGTAGGGCTTGGTGCACGGCGCGGCTGGCGGCGGTGTATCGTCGTTCACAATCGTGAGCACGTGGGCGTTGGGGGTGCCCCGGAGAACGAAGGGATTGGAGGGCGTGCCCAGTAGCAGACGCACGGTTTCGTTGGGCTCAAAGGTGGCATCGCCGGCCACGGTCACGGTCACGGGCTGGGTGAGGGCCGTGGCGCTGGCGAAGGTGAGGCTGGTCGTGCTCAAGGTGTAGTCGGTGGGGCTGGTGGCGGTGGTGCCGGCGGCGTCCACGGTCACGGGCACCGTGAAGGGAAAGGCGAGGCTGCCGGGGTTGGCCAGCGTCACGTTGGCGGTGTAGGTGGTGGTGCCGGTGTTGCCTTCCGGAATACTGCCCGCAGCAGCGGCAAAGGCAATGGTAGGCGCGGGGCCGTCGTCGTTGGTGATGGTGAGGATGTGCGCGCCCGGCGAGCCCACGCTGCTGCCGGTGCTGGGGTTGGTCAGGCTCAGGACTACGGTTTCATCGGCTTCGGGCTGGGTGTCGCCGTTCACGGTCACGGTCACGGTCTGGCTGGTGCTGCCGGCCGCGAACGTCACCGTAGCCGGCGCGGCGAAGCTGAAGTCGCTGCCGTTGGTGGCGGTGGAGTTGGCTGCGTCCACGTTCACTTGCACAGTCGTGGCCGTGGTGGCGGCGGGGCTCAGGGTCAGCGTGAGGGTGTAGGCACTGGTGCCGGCGTTGCCTTCGGCAATGGTGCCGGTGGTGGCAGCAAAGCTAAACGTAGGGCCGGCCGGGGCGAAGCCCCAGGCCGTGGCCACGGAAGCCGGGTGGGCAATGTAGGGGTTGAAGTTGCCCTGGCTGGCGGCTACGCGGTTGTTGCGCTCAATCTCGCGGGCATCAACCGGGTCGGCCAGATGCCAGCGGTACAGGGTGGGCAGGTCGGCCAGTGCCCCGATAACACCCTTGCCCGCATCGAAACTCTCGTTGGCGTGCATGGTGTAGAAGTAGAACGCCGCGCGGGCCAGGTTGCCCTTGTGGTCTTCGCGGGGCTCAAACTGCGAGTTCGTGTCCTCGCTGTACTCGTCGATGTTGCTCGTCGGGATGGTGGTCAGGCGGGTGGTGTTGCGCAGCCAGCCCAGGGTGCTGGCGTCCGGAATGTCGGCAAACGGGTCGGCGCCCCGGTCCGAGTTCCACTGAATGCGGGTGGGGTAGAGGTGGTGAATGTCGGAGCGCATGCGCACCACTTCATCGAACCACGACTGCGGAATGGTGTGCTCGGTGTTGATGTCGCGGACCACGCCCGGGTTAGTGCTGGTCGAGTTGAAGGGCACGTTCTCGGAATAACCCGAATACACGCAGGTGATGGTGTTGTTAACGTTGTCGATGTAGTTGTACATCCGGCCGCGGGCCGTGCTGTAGTCCAACACCACGCGTTTGCCGTCGTACCAGTTGGCACGGTACCAGTCGCGCAGGGCCACGCCTTCGAGGTTGGCGGGGGCGGCGGCGGGCATTGCCGGCACGGTTTGGGCGCTGAGGGCGGCGGGCAGCAAAGCCAGCGCCAGGCACAAAGAAGTAAAAAGGTGTTTCATACGATGATAACAAGCCGGGAAAGAAACAAAGATAACAACCCGGACCGGTGGCACGAACTGCCCGCCCGTTACCAAACCAAGTATAGTTGGGCTGTACTTTCGCTGCGTCATTTTCACTCATTTCATACCCTTTCACTCATGCCCGACATCACCCCCGCCGAACTCCACCAGCGCCAGCAAGCCAGCGAAACCCCCACCATCATCGACGTGCGCGAAACCTGGGAGCACGAGGAAGGCCGCATCCCCGGCGCCCAGAACATCCCCCTCAACTCCCTGCCCGAGAAGCTCGACGACCTCGACGAGCTGAAGGACCAAGAAGTCATCGTGCATTGCAAGGGCGGCAGCCGCGCAACTTCGGCCAAAGCGTACCTCACCCAGCAGGGCTTCACCAACGTGCGCAACCTGGAAGGTGGCTTTCAGGCCTACCAGCAAGGATAGGGCGTTGCGCCCGGCGTTTTGGCTACGCACGTAAGCGGCGCTGCCATTGACCTCACCCCCGGCCCCTCTCCCGCGGAGAGGGGAGCCTGACGATTACAGCCGAAAGGGTCGCCGTGGCTCCCCTCTCCGCGGGAGAGGGGCCGGGGGTGAGGTTTACGGGGCCACCACTACCACCAATTTTCCATCCGCCGCGTACGCCAGTTCGCCCCGGTCCACCAGCTCGCGCACGGTGGCTGTGACGGCCGCCGCATGTCGAGGCTCGAAAGCCGCTAGCAGCTCCCGGGGGCTTTGGCTCGCCTGGCGCACCTGGGCCAGCACCGGCTCGCGCAGCGAGGGCACGGCGGCCGTGGCCTGGGCCGCCTTTTTATCGGCCAGGCAGCTATCGCACACGCCGCAGCGGGCCGGGTCGGTTTCGTCGAAATACGTGAGCAGCAGCACCTGCCGGCAGCGCGTGCCGCCCAGGTACTGGCCCACGGCGTTGGTTTTGGAGCGGGCCAGGTCGCGGGCCGCCGTCATGCGCACCTGGTCGATGGGCAGCTTGGGCGCATCGAAGCGGGGCGTGGTGAACATGGCCTGCGGCGACGCCTGTCGGGGCTGGTAGTGCAGAATGCCGGCCGTGTGCAGGTAACGCAGCTGCTGGCGCACTTCCACCACGCTACGGCGCAGGTGCGTGGCCACGGCATTCTCCGAAATGGTCTGGAAATCGGCAAACAGCTCGCCGCCGTGCAGCCGCAGCAGCGCCTTTATTAATTGGTCGTGCTGCGCGTTGGCCACCTGGAAGGCGTACAAATCCTGATGGTTCAGAATGAGGTGCACCCGCGCCGGCGTGTTCACGGCCTCGTTGAGCTGCACGAAGCCTTCGCGCTGCAAAATCTTCAGCGAGTTGTGGGCATCTACGGCTTTGATGCGGTAGGTCTCGGCAAACTGCTGTAGGTCGAACTCAAACGCGGCCAGTTCGCCGCCGCCCACCGCCGTGCGTGAGTAGTTGGCCAGCGCTTGGTACACGCGCCGCACCGTATCGAGCGGCGGAAACGACTGGTTGGTGCGGCGGCGCAGCTCGTCGGCGTCGTTGGGACCGGCTAGCAGCACGGCAAAGGCGTACTGGCCGTCGCGCCCGGCGCGGCCTGCCTCCTGGTAGTAGGCCTCCAGCGTATCGGGCGCGTCGAGGTGGGCCACGAGGCGCACGTCGGGCTTGTCGATGCCCATGCCGAAGGCGTTGGTGGCCACGATGAGGCGGGTTTTGTTGGCAATCCAATCCTGCTGCACCTGGGTGCGCTTCTCGGGAGGCAAGCCGGCGTGGTAGGCGGCGGCGGCAAACTTGTGCTGCTGCAGAAACGCGGCCGTGTCCTCCGTCTGCCGGCGGGTGCGGGCGTACACGATGGCGGTTTTGTTGGGCCCCACGCCGCGCACCACTTCCAGCAGTCGGCGCAGCTTGTCCTCAGTATGCAGCACCGAGTACGAGAGCTTGGGCCGGGCAAAGCTCTGCCGAAACACGCCCGAACCCGGACCAAACTTCAGCTTCTCCACAATGTCGGCCTGCACCTGGGCCGTGGCCGTGGCCGTGAGGGCGATGACCGGCGTGCCCGGCGGCAGAGCGTCCCGAAGCTCCGCAATCCGCAAATACGGCGGCCGAAAATCGTAGCCCCACTGCGAGAGGCAGTGGGCCTCGTCTACGGCCAGCAGGCCCACGTTCATCTTCGCCACCCGCACCTGAAACAGCTCCGTGAGCAGCCGCTCGGGCGACACGTACAGGAACTTCACGCTACGGCCGTACACGCAGTTATCCAACGCGTGGTCGATTTCCTGGTGGCTCATGCCCGCGTAGATGGCCTCCGCTTTCAGCCCGCGTCGGCGCAGGTTGTCCACCTGGTCCTTCATCAGGGCAATGAGCGGCGACACCACCAGGCAGATGCCCGGCCGCGCCAGCGCTGGCACCTGGAAGCAGATGCTTTTGCCACCGCCGGTGGGCAACAGCGCCAGCGTATCGTGCCCGGCCAGCACGGAATTAATGATGTCCTCCTGGCCGGCCGGAACGCTGTGTGACCCCAATGCTCGCGCAGCAGCGCCAGAGGCGAGGTTTCGGTAGGAGGGGAGGGCATAGGGCGAAGGTACTGCCGCGTGTAGCTAACCAAAGGTTGCTGGCCTTGCTGCCTTTGCGTTGCTCAGTAAGACAGTCAAATGGGCGAAACATACCCTCAGTAGTAGTTCACGAAACTCATCCCCAATCAGCATTTCGTAAACTTTGAATCGTAGACGGGTTTCTTAAACTCGTACTGCCCTGCAGTGGCCCGCTGGCACCTAGTGCCGGGCATCTGCGAGGAGTTTACCCAAAGGAGCCTTTATTTGATGGAGGCTATTTTAACCGCCTTGCCTTGTTGGAGGACCGTCACGTGAATGGTGGTCTTTTCAGTAGGGGCGGACCCATACGAAACCCTATACCCGTTTAATACCTTGGCATCTTTCTGGACGGACAAGGTATTGACCCAGGCAATGTCCACGTCTTGCGCGTACAGAAACGGGTCTGTTTCCAGGTGCCTGCTGGCGTATTGTGCCTGAATTTTTCGGAACAGACTGGCCGTGCAATACTCTTTTTGCAAGGCCAATGCTTGGGCCAGGTTAGCCCGCGTGGGTGCCTGTGCTCCAACCGTGATGTACGCAGTGTAAAACGCCTTTAACATCGCCCCAGCCGCTCGGTCCGCTGGGGTGGAGCGCGCTTGTCCACTCCCATAGCAGGGCAGCAGCACCCAGCCGAGGCAAAAGATAATCCATCGAATGTCCGCGTTCATTCCAAAGGGCTAGGTTATCTACAAAGGTGGTTTAGGAAAACGGTCGAAATTTTAGCTTAGTAAAATTTCTGGCGTCGCATAAAGCCCGGTTGCTTTACCGTTGAAAGTGCAGCTGCATAATGTTCTCGATTTTCTCCTTGGTCAGTGGCTTGCTGACCAGCCCGGCGATGTTGAGCTCTTCGAGGCGGGACAGGTCGCGGGCGTCCATGGTGGTGGTGAGCATGATAACGACCGTGGCGCTGCGCTGGGCCTGGGGCAGGCGCTTGTATGCTTCCAGGAACTGGATGCCGTTCATGCCCGGCATGTTCACGTCCAGCAGAATGAGTGCGGGTGCGGTGGGGCCGGCGCTGTTCTCAATAAGGTCCAGGGCCTGATTGCCGTTTTCGGCCACCAGCAGCTGGTCCGTGACGCCGAGGCTCTGAAACAGCAGCTCGTTCAAGAAATTGTTGGTCGAATCGTCGTCGACCAGGAGCACGCTCGAAAGCTTTTTCATGCCAGCAGGGGAATAAAAGATGAAGGGCTAGCCTGCGTTAGGCAGCGTAACGGTGAAGGTGGATCCCACGCCTGGCTGGCTTTGCACTGCGATGCTGCCGCCGGCGTTCTCCACCATTTTCTTGACCATGTACAAGCCCACACCCGAGCCGGGCACATGGCCGTGCAGGCGGCGAAACATGCGGAATAATTCGGTTTGCTGCGCCGCACTCAGGCCCAGTCCGTTGTCCTGCACCTCCAGCACCACCTGGTCGGGGGCGGCGTGGCAGCGCAACTGCACTTCGGGGGCCCGGTCGGGCGTCCGGTACTTCACGGCGTTGCTGAGCAGGTTGTAAACGATGGAGCGCATGTTTTTGGCCGAAAAGCGGACCGTGAAGCACGCGGCCAGGTCCACGGTGAGCGTGGCCCCGGCGGCGGTCAGCTCGGGCAGCATGTCGAGGCGCACGGCGTCGACCAGCGTGGGCAAGTCAATTTCTTCGGCGAGGTGGCCGGGCTGCCCCTGCTGCAGGCGCGTCACGTCGGTGAGGTGGCCCAGCGTTTGCTGGAAGCGGGCCACCGCGTCGTCCATCATGCCGAGCAGGCGCGGCACCAGCGGGACTTCGAAGGCCGTGGCCGGCAGATGCTCGCGCAGAGCCAGCAGCAGGCCTTCGACGTTGGTGATGGGCGACTTCAGGTCGTGCGAAGCCGAATAAACGAAGGTATCCAGGTCGGAGTTGGTGCGCGTGAGGCGGTTGTTGGCAACTTTCAGCTCCTCGTTGGTAGCCAGCATTTCCTGGTTGATGGCGGCCAGCTCCGCATTCAGGGCGTGCACTTGTTGGCGGGCCAGCACCTGGTCAGTCACGTCGTAGACAAACGCCGCCACGCCCACAATGCGGCCTTCCTCGCGGTAGGCCTGGTAGGCAAACGTGACGTAGCGCGGGCTGCCGGGATGCAGTTTGGCCAGCGGCATGTCGATGACGGCCTGGCTTTCGCCGGTGGCGTATACCATGTCCATCAGCTCGACCAGGCCCGCCAGCCGGATGCGTGGGTATACCTCCGACAGGGTGTGGCCGCGCAGCGGCCCGGTCCACGCTTCGGGCGGAAACAGCTCCACGAAGGCCGGGTTGAAGTGGTCGATGCGGTGGTCGGGCTCGCGCAGCAGCACGATGGACACCGGCGTCTGCTCGAATATCTGGAACAAGTCCTGTCGCTGCTGGGCCTGGCGCTGCACCACGGCCAGCATGGCGGCCTGCACCGTCTCGGCCTGCTTGCGGGACCGCACCCGGTCGGTGACGTCCGCGATGAACACCAGGATGCCCTGCGGACGCTCCTGGCCGTCGAACAGCGGCTGGTAAATAAAGTCGATGTACCGCGTCTCGGCCGACCCCGCGGCGGCACCCGGCAGCAGGAGCACCGTTTCGGTGCCGCTGAAGGGCTGGCCGGTGGTGTACACTCGGTCAAGCAGGGCCAGGAAACCCTGTTCCCTGATTTCGGGCAGCATCTCGGCCACCGTGCGGCCTTGCGCGGCGCGGCCCGCCACCAGGCGCTGGTAGTGGTCGTTGAAGAACGAATAGCGGTGCTCGGGGCCGCTGAGCGTGGCGATGGCGGCCGGCACCTGGCCGATAATCTGGCCCAACAGGCCCTGCTGCACCCGGAGATGCTCACGTTGCTGCTCGGCCTCGACGAGGGCGGTGCGGGTTTCGGCCGTGCGGGCGGCCTGTTCGCGGGCCTGGGCCGCCGGCAGCGGGTCTAGGGTGTCGAGGAAGCTGACGACCAACAGCGCCCCCTGCCGCCGGGCCACCAAGTGAAAATAGCTGTCGAGGCCGTCGTGCTGAAAATTAAAGGCCTCGCGCTGGGTTTGCCCCGACAGGAAAGCATCGCGGTAAAAGGCGAAAATACCAACCGGCCCGGCGTTGGGAAAGCGCGTCAGAAAAGACTCCGTGGGGCGCTGCGGCAGCCGCAGCATCTGCTGGGCGGCGGGGTTGAGGTACTCGTAGGCCAGGTCGGTCATCGTCTCGCCGGTCGCGTCGTAAACCGGGCGCAACAGCACGAAGCCCGTCAGGGCGATTTCCATTAGTGTGAGCGAGAAATCGTTGGGGCCCGCCAGGTCAGCGGGAAGGGTCGAAGCTGGCGTATCGAGCATAGGGGGAGATGTGCAGGCTAGAATACAGGTTCCTTCGCTTCGGGTTCCGGGTCGGCTTGCCTGGCTTTAGCGTAGGGGTTTGCCAAGGGCTGAATGACAACTGCGGCCGGTCGAGCACGGTACTGCAGGTCCAGCCTTTGCGCCCGGTTACGCTGCCTTGCGCATGGAAGTTCGCTGCCACGCTTTTAAAAACGAAACTGCCAGGTGGCAGCGGACTGTGTTACCAGCCTGCCCAGGAAGGTGCGACGAACCACTGACCACGGATTACTTCACCCCAGGGACTACCAACGAAACGCGGCAGCTTCAGCTTTAGAAGACACACGTAGCCCCGCTCGTCTGTAGAAAGGGCAACAAAAAAGCCCGGCACCTCACGGCACCGGGCTCCTTTACTAACAAAACCGAAGCTTAAGCAGCCGCTTTCTCGCCGTTCTCACGGTCATCGATGGCCTTGCGCAGCTTGGCGATGGCCTGAATGGCGCGCTCCTCGTCCAGCCGGTTGATGTTGAGCAGCATCTTGGTCTTCTCGGGGCGGGTGATCACCGGGTGGTTCAGCAAGCGGATGATTTCCTCTTTCTGCGAAGCCGTGGCGTACTGTACCGGGGCGGCCTGCTCGGCGGCCACGGCAGGGACTTCGGTGGGCACTACCTGCATGGCAGGCACGGCCTGGGCTACGGCGGCAGCGGGCGCCACGGTGGCCGTATTGGTGTTGTAATCCATTTCCTCAGCGGGCGTGGGCTCGTAGCCGGCGGCACGGATAATCCAGGCCAGGCAGTTGCGGTAGGCCTTGCCGATGGCACGGGTCTGTGCCATGCTCATGATGGCAAATTCCTGGTAGAATTTCTTCCCGCTCTCCTTATTGGAGCACACAGCGAAGCCAGCGCCCACGGTCGTCTGGTGGCGAAGGTCAAACAGCGTCACCTTGGCCTGGTACTTCATCTCATCGGGGCTGCTCACGTTGATGACGTGCTCCACGATGGGCACGATGCCCAGGCGCGAACCGGCGTACTGCCAGCCCTCCACGTTCACGAACTCCTTACCCTGCACGTTGGTGGTGAGCTTGTTGTCCTTGATGAACTTGGCGAGGTCCTTCGCCAGGTCCAGCGTCTCATCGGAGCGACTGATGTCGTAGCTCTCGACTTTCACTTTTTTGGTAATGTCCTTAGTGGTTTTGGTGGCCTCGTTCATGGCTGTGTTCTTTAGTAATGTGTCCAACTGATGTTCGGGTTTATAACCGAGGCATTGCGAGAAACGTGCCAGAAAAGCCAAAAATATTGGGAAATTTTATTGCTGTTTATCAGGATGTTGAATGGTTTAGTGAAATTTTCATGACTAATCAGATTGGGTGAGTGGCCAGCGTAAGGGTTTTCGCTTGTTGAGTGGGCCATAAAGCTTTCCCGCAGAGGAGCGCAGAGGATTTACGCAGAGGGCCGCAGAAAAATAAATCCTCTGCGGCCCTCTGCGTAAATCCTCTGCGTTCCTCTGCGGGAACCAATCGTTGGTATTCTTTACCCGCCTTCCACGATGTGGCCGTCGCGCATCACAATCTTGCGGTCAGCCATTTCGGCCAGCTGGTCGTTGTGCGTCACGATGACGAAGGTCTGGCCCAGCTCTTTGCGCAGCAGGAAGAAAATCTGGTGCAGCTCCTGGGCGTTCTTGGTGTCGAGGTTGCCGCTGGGCTCGTCGGCGAAAATGATTTCGGGCGAGTTGATGAGGGCGCGGGCCACGGACACGCGCTGCTGCTCGCCGCCGCTCATTTCGCTGGGCTTGTGGTCGGCCCGGAATTCCATGTTGAGCATGCCAAGCAGCTCGCGGGCCCGTACGCGCACTTCTTTTTCGGAGCGGCCAGCCAGATAGGCAGGCAGGCACACGTTTTCGAGCGCCGTGAACTCGGGCAGCAGGTTGTGAAACTGGAAAATGAAGCCAATGTGCCGGTTGCGGAACCGAGCTAGGTCGTTGCGTCCCAGCGTGCTGACGGATTCGCCATCAAACAATACCTCGCCCGAATCGGGGTTGTCCAGGGTGCCGAGAATGTGCAGCAGCGTGCTTTTTCCCGCGCCTGAAGAGCCTACGATGCTGACAATTTCCGACTTTTCAATCGTCAAGTCGATTCCCTTGAGCACGTTCAGGGAGTTGTAGCTCTTGTGAATGTTGATAGCTTGCAGCAACGGAAGGCAACGAAAAGCGTGAGTGATGCGGTAGTGGCAAAGCTACGCAGAATCTACGCGTGCGTTACGGGGCCGCGTACGTGTTGCAAACCGGGCGGCGTGTTTTGAAAATTTGCCAGTGACTGACCTTTCGCTCATGCCTGTATTTTTTGTTTTGCGGCGGCGCTGGTGGCTGCTGTTTCTATTGGCGGCGCTGCCGCTGCTGGCCCTGTGGTCGTGGCCCCGGCATGTTGGGGGCGGGGACGCTGGCCCGGCCCTCAACCGGCAGTTGGCCACCATGCCCTCCGCCTTCGGGGCCGCCCCACCCAGCGGCGCGGGCGCCTTCGACAGCACCCGCCTGCGCGGCGTGAGCTGGGTGGGCGGCGACTCGACTACCGCCGCCGACCTGGAGCCGCTGCGCAAAGCCCACGTGACCTGGATAGCCCAGATGCCCTTCGGCTGGCAGGCCGGGGCCAACGAGCCGCTTATTCGGGTGAGCACCGGGCGGCGGCCCGGCCGGGGCAGCTACTGGGGCGAGAGCGACGCCGGCCTGCTGCACACCGCGCAACTGGCCCACCAGTACGGCATCCGCACCCTTCTCAAGCCCCACCTCTGGGTCCGCGGCAACGGTGCCTGGCCCGGCGACATCAACATGAAGAGCCAGGCCGACTGGGACGCCTGGTTTGCCAGCTACGCCAGCTTTATTCTGCACTACGCCCAAGTGGCCGAGCAGGGCAAATTCGACGCGTTTTGCATTGGTACCGAGTTGCTGCACCCCACCGGGCCCGCCCACGAAAAGGCTTGGCGCCGCCTCATTCGCCAAATCCGGAAGGTGTACCACGGGCCGCTCACCTACGCGGCCAACTGGAGCGGCGAGTACCAGCAAATCCGCTTCTGGGACGCCCTCGACTACGTGGGCATTCAGGCCTATTTCCCCCTGAGCCCAGCCGCCAATCCTTCCCTCGATACCTTGCTAGCCGGCTGGCAGCCCCACCTGCGCGCGCTGGCTGCCTGGCAGAAAAAAATCAAAAAGCCAATTGTGTTCACCGAAGTAGGCTACAAAACCACCCCCGACGCCGCGGCCCGGCCCTGGGAGTGGCCCGAGCGCCTGGCCCTGCCCATTGCCCCCGACGAAGCCACCCAGGCCCGCTGCTACGAGGCCCTGTTTCGGGCCTGCTGGGGCCAGCCGTGGCTGAAAGGCATGTTTATCTGGAAGTGGTACCCCGGCCTAGCACCCGATGGCCCTGCCCGCCGCCACGCCGATTTCACGCCCCAGCACAAGCCCGCCGAAGCCGTGCTGGCCCGCTGGTACGGCATGTAGCACGAGCTAAAACGTAGCATTAGCTTTAGCTTGTGACGAGCGCAGCGAGCAGCCGGTAACGCACCGTTTGACGAGGCCAGCCGCCGAACTCGCTGCGCTCGTCGCAAGCTAAGAGCGTATACTACGAGCACGCAATTGCTACAATCAAGACTGGCCGCCGTACTTTCGTGCCACCAACCGACGGTAAGAGTAGCTAAACCCACCCCTTTACCAACCTTATGAACATTCACGAATACCAGGGTAAGGAAATCCTGAAAAAATACGGTGTCCGTATCCAAGAAGGCATTGTGGCCGATACCCCCGAGGAGGCTGTGGCCGCCGCCGAAAAACTGACGGCTGACACCGGCACCACTTGGTTCGTCATCAAGGCGCAAATCCACGCCGGCGGACGGGGCAAAGGGGGCGGAGTGAAGCTCGCCAAAGGCCTGGACAAGGTGGCCGGCATTGCCAAGGACATCATTGGCATGCAGCTCATTACCAAGCAAACCGGCCCCGAAGGCCGCAAAGTAAACAAGGTGCTGGTAGCCCAGGACGTGTACTACCCCGGCGCTTCGGAGCCCAAGGAGTACTACATGAGCGTGCTGCTGGACCGGGCGTTGGGCAAAAACGTCATCATCTACACCACCGAAGGTGGCATGGACATCGAGGAAGTAGCCGAGGCGCATCCCGAGAAAATTCACCGCGAGCACGTGGACCCCGCCGTGGGCCTGCAGGGCTTCCAGGCCCGCAAAATTGCCTTCAACCTGGGCCTTGAGGGCGAAGCGCAGAAGGAGATGGTGAAATTCGTAACCGCCCTTTACAAGGCCTACGACGAAACCGACAGCGCCATGTTCGAAATCAACCCCGTGTTGAAGACTTCGGATAACAAAATTCTAGCCGTTGACGCCAAAGTGACGCTGGACGAAAACGCCCTCTACCGCCACAAGGATTTCGTGGCCCTGCGCGACTTCAACGAGGAAGACCCCCTGGAAGTAGAAGCCAGCCAGAACAACCTGAACTACGTGAAGCTCGACGGCAACGTGGGCTGCATGGTGAACGGCGCCGGCCTGGCCATGGCCACTATGGACATCATCAAGCTGAGCGGCGGCGAGCCGGCCAACTTCCTCGACGTAGGGGGTGGAGCCAACGCCCAGACGGTAGAGGCGGGCTTCCGCATCATCCTGAAGGACCCGAACGTGAAGGCCATTCTCATCAACATCTTCGGCGGCATCGTGCGCTGCGACCGGGTGGCGAACGGCGTGGTGGAAGCCTACAAGAAAATCGGCGACATCCGCGTGCCCATCATCGTGCGCCTGCAAGGCACCAACGCCGAAGAAGGTGCGCGCATCATCGACGAAAGCGGCCTGCAAGTGAAGTCGGCTACCCTGCTGAAGGACGCTGCCGCCCGCGTGAAAGAAGTACTTGCTACCGCGTAGCGGTAAGTAGTAGTTAAGAAAGAAAAATGGCCGCTCGGAGCATATCCGGCGGCCATTTTTCTTTCTTAACTACTACTTAAAAATTACTCGCCGGCAACGCCCGCATTCTCTTCGGCCTGCACCGGAATGGCTTTGCCCATCACGCGCAGCTCCACTTCCATGTTGCCGCGGGTGCCCACCGAGTAAGGGCAGATTTTGTGGGCCTGGCGCACCATTTCAACGGTTTTAGTCTCGTCAAATTTTTTCAAATCCACGTCCAACACGGCGCTCAGGCCGTAAGCTTCGCCCTCCTGAAACAACGTAACGGAGCACTGTACCGTGCTTTCCTTGTCGAGGGTATCGCCGGCTTTTTGGGCGACAACAAGCAGCGCCTGCTGGAAACACGAGGCGTAGCCGGCGGCAAACAGCTCTTCGGGGTTGGTGGCGCTTTTCTTGCCGCCCAAGCCTTCGGGCACCGACATTTCCATGTCGATAGTACCCGTGGCGGAACGAACGCGGCCGCTACGGCCACCAATGGCCGAAGCGTCGGCCGTGTACAGATTCTTTTTCATAAAAACAGTGTAGGAGGTTGAAGATGTGTAAGCACTAACACGGTTGGCTTAACTGTTTTTACCGGCTTGGGGTTTTACCGGTTCTCGGCTGGCTCGTATGAATTGTGAGGTTATATTTGGTCTCCTTCGCTTTTATGGCTACTTTTGCAGCCGCAATCCGGCCGCGTCGTACAACGGATAGTATGAGAGTTTCCGAAGCTCTTGATTTAGGTTCGATTCCTAACGCGGCCACTTAAAAGCCCTTCTGCACATTGCAGGAGGGCTTTTTTATTGAATGCCCACTGCTCACCCCATGCCTGCTCCGCTCGAAACCAGCTGCCCCTGGGCCGACCGCAACGCGCTGATGCGTGCTTTCCACGACTACGAGTGGGGCGAACCCGTGGCGGAAGCGGCCATTCTGTTCGAATATCTGGTGCTGCACACCTTTCAGTTGGGGTTCGACTTCCCGGTGGTACTCAAGCGCCGCGAGGGCTTTCGCGAGCTGCTGGCGAATTTCGACCCCGACCGCCTTGCCCGCTGGGGCGAAGACGATATTGCCGAGGTGATGGAGAACCCCCGCATCCTGCGAAACCGCCGCAAGCTGGAGGCCACCGTGCGCAACGCCCAGGCATGGCTGCGCCTGCGGGCAGAAGTAGGGGAAGCGGGCCTCCTGCCGTTCTTCTACGATTTCGTGGGCGGGCAAACGGTAGACAACGAGCGAAGCGCCATCAACCCCGCGCCCCTCTCCACGCCCGAAAGCGTGGCCATGAGCCGGGAGCTCAAGCGCCGCGGCTTCGTGATGACCGGCCCGATGACGTGCTACAATATCCTGCAAACCGCTGGGCTGGTCAATGACCACTGGGTGAGCTGCCCCCGCCACGCCGCGTGTGCGCTGCTGGCAGACGGCCAGCCCGGCGCGTAGCGGGCCAGTGGACCGGGCTCGCCGCCGCTATTCATCGGCCACAGCCTGCCGGCGCGCCAGGGGCGCGCCGGCAGGGGCGCGCCGAGCGTATCGGCTGCGTACAGGCTCAGGGTGGTGCCGCTGATACGGTACTGCTGTGTTCGGTTGAGGGCGCGCAGGAATTTCGCTTCGGTGGCGAGGTCGGGGCAGGCAGTGCGGGTGGTGGGCAGCGGGCCGAGGCGCAGCTGGCCCACGGCCGGAGCGCTGTACGGGCCCGAAAACCGGTTGCAGCCGGCCCGGCCTTCGGTGCGGGCGAGGCCGTCGCGTGGCACGAAATGGGGGGGGGGGCCTCCATAGTGGGCGCGGGCTGTCCCGCAAGCTCGCGCAGCTCCCAGCGCACGTTGAGCAGCGAAGTAGCCGCTGCTGGCGCTTGGTTGTCCACGGCATCGGCCACGAGGCCGGCATTGGGGCGCTCGGCCAGGTCGTGGCTGCAGGAGGTGGCGCAGAGCAGGGCGAAGGCGGCGGCGAGGCGAAGGAAGGAAGGCAGCAGCATGGCGCTGCGGGAAGGTGAAGTTCTGCCTTTTCACGTAACTGCCTTGGTTTGAGAGAATCTGTTCCAACGCCTATTGCGCTGCCAGGGTCGGGGCAGCAGGCAACGTCCCGGGCCAACGGAATAGGGGCCTGGAACAGTAAAAAACCATCAAGGCCAATTGAATAAACAATAGCGAATATTAATGCTTGATTATAAAGAACACCCAAAGTGGGTTGGGCCACGTATAGGGGCCAGTTAATTTTATCACTCCAAATACCTTCTCATGAACAGCAAACCACTCTTCGCCGCCCTGGCCCTCACCGTCGCGTTCGCAACTCCCGCATTCGCTCAGGATGCAATGAAAACTAAAAGTGACGACGAAAAGACCAAAACGAAGGCCGATGGCACAATGACCAAGACCAAAATGGCCGACGACGGCAAAATGAAAGTTAAAGGCAAAACCGATAAGGGCGACAAAATGAGAGCCAAAACCAAGCCCCGCAAGGGCGAGGCCATGAGCACCACCACCGAAACCATGGGTAGCACCACCACCACCACAAGCGGTGGCGTAATGGTAGGCGGCGCCATGATGACGCCCGACAAAGACATCGTAGACAACGCCGTAGGCAGCTCCGACCACACCACCCTGGTCGCTGCCGTGAAGGCCGCTGGCCTGGTAGAAACGCTGAAAAGCGCTGGTCCTTTCACCGTGTTTGCGCCATCCAATTCTGCCTTTGATAAGCTGCCAGCCGGCACGGTCAATTCGCTGGTGACGCCCGAGATGAAGCCGACGCTCACCAAAATCCTGACCTACCACGTAGTACCCGGCCGCCTCACCGCTGGCAACCTCACCGCCGGCCAGGTCCTGACCACCGTGCAGGGCGAGACGCTGACTGTGATGAAAAACGGCAATGGCGTAATGATTAAAGACGCCAAAGGCGGCATGGCCCGCGTGACCATCGCCGACGTGATTTCGAGCAACGGCGTAACCCACGTTATCGACACGGTATTGATGCCCGCTAAATAAGCGCGCCTACTAGGTTGGGCGAGTAGCGGCCTGCGCTGCTGCCACGCCCAACGCCCACAAAAAAGAGGCTCGTCAGTCCAGACGGGCCTCTTTTTTGTGTTTTCCGGTCTGGCTATTCCAGCATCAGGCGGCGGCCCACGGTGCGGCCATCGGGCAGGGTGAGGCGCACCGTGTAGATGCCCGGTGGCAAGCCGGGCAGCGGCAGGCTCGCCTGCCCGGCTTGCGCCGTGGGCTGTTGCCATACTACACGCCCCAGGGCATCGAATACGGTGGCGCGGGCAAAGCGAGGGCCCGCTACCGTGACGGTGGTGCCCCGCGCCGCCGGGTTAGGAAACAGGCTGAAAGCAGCCGCCTCACGGGCCGAAGCTGTGGCCGTGGCCACGCCATTGGTCATCACGGCGCGCATCATGAGGGCACCGCGGGGCGGCAGGCCGCGGGGCACAAAATTGACGGTGTCCCAGGCGCCGGTATTGTCGCGGCGCCAGAGGTGGCGCGGGGGGAACGTACTGTTCAGGTCGAGGCCATAGTGCAGGTCGCGGCCCTGCGAGGGCTGCGAATAGCCCACGTAAAAAGACCCTGAAACCCGTACGGGAGCATCGAAGGTGATTTCGGCGTACTGGAAGCCGGCCGGCAACGGGTTGGTGATGGTAGCGGTTTTAGTAGCCAGGGGCTGCTGGCTGGGCCTGCCGGCCTCATCGGCCCACACGTTGATGGTGACGGAGCGCGGGGCCGCATCCGACGCCGTGAAAACGGGATACAGGCGCAGGCCCCGCACGAAGTCGGGCTGGTTGAGGTCGAAACGATAAGCGAAGGCGGCGGACTGGCCCGTGGAGTAGGGCACAAGCTGCGTGATGTTTTCGGCTGAGCCGTCGTCGTAAGCATAGTAGTTGCTCAGTTCCACGTCGCGGAAGATGGTGTCGTTGGCCAGGGTGCGCGGATTGGTTTCCTGGGTGTTCAGGGCCAGCGTGTAGCGCAGGCGCTTTTCAAAAGCCGTGGTGGGCACGGCCTGGCGGTTGGCGGCACCGGTCACGCTGTCGAGGCGCGGGTTCACGGGCAGGGGGCGGCTGATTTTTAGCCAGCTGCCCAGTGCGGCGCCCGCAGGCAGCACGCGCACCGAACCGGTTATATCGATAGGAATTGGCAGCACGCCGGCGTTCAGGTTGCTCAGGTTCACGCCCAGGCGCGGGTTCAGCTCGCTGGTGCCCGCCGGGGCGGCGTTGAACTGCCACACCGGCATGGCCGAAAATCGCCGCAGGGGGCTGCGCAGGCCACCCGAGGGATTGCCGCCGCGCAGGCCGGCGCTGGTGGCAATGTCCACAAAGGTGGTATCGGAGGTGCCGCGGGTGCGGCCGCGGTCCAGCACCACGTAATCGATGCTCCAGTTGTCGCTGTTGTCGGAGGCGTTACCGGTGGCCACAAACCGAAACTGGAAGTTGCCGTGCAGGTACTTGGCCTGGTTCAAGTCGATGACCTGCTGGCGGAAGCCAGTGCGCCGGCGCGTGCTGGCCTGGCTCCAGGCCAGTTCCCAGGTGCCGGCGTTGTTTCTCACGTAGAGTTCCAGACGTACCGGCGTGGTGCCGCCACTGGCGTTGGGTACGCCTACAATGCTGCCCGCCTGCCAGGCAAAGCTCAGGTACACGGCATCGTTTGGCGTCAGGCCGCCCAGATTGATGGGCTGCGAAGTGAGCGAATCGAGCGCACCGTACGAACTGGTAATCAGCCCGCTGTAGCTCTGGCCGTTGGCCCGCAGGCCATCGAGGGTTGCCGTGCCGCGGGTCAGGGGCTGCAGGGCCAGGCGGTTGTTGACCAAGGCCCCGCCGGTGGGCAGCCAGTTCAGAGTTTTGGGCAATCCTTCGAGGGGCGTGGTGAAGTCGTCGAAAAAAGGCAGCGCCACGGCGGCGTCCCGCGTTGCTGGGCGCGCTGGGCCTTGGTGGGAGCGTACACGGCGCGGGCCGGGTCGGCGGCGAGGGGCAGCGCGGGCGCACCTGGCCGGCCGCCGCGCCGGTCAGCAGCAGCAAAGTGGGCAACAGGAAATGGCGGTAGGTGGGGAAGCGTAAAGTCATAAAATCGGGCTTTGGTAACCTAACGACGGCAGAACCGGAAAAAG
Organism: Hymenobacter lapidarius; assembly: GCF_001816145.1. Lineage (GTDB taxonomy): Bacteria > Bacteroidota > Bacteroidia > Cytophagales > Hymenobacteraceae > Hymenobacter > Hymenobacter lapidarius. The sequence goes on from NZ_MDZB01000120.1 coordinate 53,951, forward strand.
TGCAGTAGCGCAAAGCGGTGCTTCGCGCTACTCAAATACGAATTACTGGGCCACCCAGATATCGACCAGCTGGCCCATGCGAATGGTGGCGTCGGGGCCGGCAATGGGGCGCTGGCGCACCACCGTGCCGGATACCTGCCCATCCTCGGCGGGCACCTGGAATACTTCGCCTTTTTGCAGGCCCTGGCCCACGAGCAGGGTCATGGCTTCGTCTTCGGGCATGTTCACCAAGTTGGGCACGGCAAAGGTTTGGTTGCCTTGGCCGTCGCCCACCACCAGGTCTACCTTGGTGCCTTTGGCAATGGGGGCGCCGGGCGCTATCTCCTTGCCGTTCACCAGCTGCTTGAGCACAGCGTTCTGAGCCAGGTCGGGCACCAGCTGAATCTGGCCCACTACCAGGTCGTAGCTTTTCAGGATGAGCATGGCATTCTTCGAAGAGCCATCGGTGAGCTTGGGCATTTTGATTACCGGCGGGTTTTTCATGCTCACCTGCAGGTAGATTTTGCGGCCCTCCTTCACCTTCTCGCCGGGCGCGGGGTCCTGCACCAGCACCGTAAAGGGCCGAATGCTGGGGCTGTAGCTGGAATCGTCCACGAAGTAGGCCAGGTTGCGCTCCTCGAGGTAGTCCTCCAGGTCGGCCACGTTCATGCCCGTCACCTTGGGCACCGTGATGGTTTCGCCGTGGTGCGTGGTCATGGGCAAGTACACGTAGAAGAACCCCAGAATCAGCAGCAGGCCGGCCACGGCAATAAGCACCAAGTGCTTCACAACGTCGAGGGGGCTATTAGCAGAAAAGAATGACATTGAGTAATAAAATCTTTGTTATGGACCAAAGAACGTCATGCTGAGCTTGTCGAAGCATCTCTACCGCTGTACTAAATGATTTTACTATTGCGGTAGAGATGCTTGACAAGCTCAGCATGACGTTCTTAATTTATTGATTAGAGAGCACTGCCTTGGCCACCCGCGCCTTGCCGAACTCCAGAATCCGGTCGATAAACTGATAAGGCGTGTAGCCGGCCAGCGCCGTTTGGTGGAAAATGCACGTCGCGGGTGTCATGCCGGGCAGGGAGTTGACTTCGATAATCAACACCTCGACTTCGCCCCCGGCGCGCACGCGCACAAACGCGTCGATGCGGGCGTAGCCCTGAATGTCGAGCACTTCGGCCACGCGGCGCAGCACGGCTTTCACCTCGTTAGAGATGCGCTGGCGCTCGGCGTGGTCCGCGTCGTAGCGAGCGGGGGTGATGTTTTGGCCTTCGCCGGCCAGGAATTTCTCTTCCAAGCTCAGCACCTCGCCGGTGGCCAGGGCCTCGCTGGCCTCAAAAACCTCGATGCTGAGCTGCCCGGCTTCGTCGTAAGCCGTGAGCAGGCCGCCCGTGACTTCCAGAAAATGCGCCGCCCCGTCGCGGCCGATGAGCGTTTCGACCAGGAAAGCATCCTTGCGCGGAAACTCCTCCTTGAAGCCCAGCTGCAGCACCCCGGCGGGGCCCGTCAGAAGGTCTTCCTCGGTCCGGAAAATGAGCTGGCTGAAGGCTTCCAGCTCCGCGCGGGTCTTGATTTTCTTCACCGCCGAAGAGCAGCCGTCGTCGGCGGGCTTGGCAATGAAAGGGTAGGGGAACTGGGTTTCGAGGGCGCGGTAGAAACTTTCGGCGTCGGCCTGCCATTCCAGCTTGGCGGCCATGCGGTGCTCGGCCACCAGCAGGCCAGCGGCGCGCAGGCGCTTGTTGGTTTCGAACTTGTTGATGGTGACGCTGCTGCTGGCCACACCCGAGCCGTTGTAGGGCAGGTCGAATTTTTCCAGCTCCTGCTGCAGCGCGCCGTCTTCGCCGGGCCGGCCGTGCAGGGCAATAAACACCTCATCGGCCAGCTGGGCCAGGTCCTCGAAGGAAATGCGGCGCGGCAGCGCCAGCGCCTGACCGGCGTAGGTGCTGGTGATGGTGCCGGCTTCGCGCCGGATGCGCTCCAGAATGGGGTGCGGGGCCTCGCCCGCCTCGGCGTGCTCAATCTTCTCGCGGATGTCATCGGCGTTGTCCTTCAGCATCACATTTACGGGCAGCACGTAGAGGCGGTGCTCGTCGGCCGAGCCGGTGAGGAACACCGGCACCGGCGCGTACTTGGCCGAGGAGCTGAGCTTCTCGTAGATGTTGCGGCCGCTTTCCACCGAAATGTGCCGCTCTGACGAGTAGCCGCCCATAATCACGGCCACCCGGATGCGCTCGGTGGTCTCGTGCTGGCGGCCGGCCACGGCGGTGTCGAGCTTTTCGAGCAGTTGTGCCAGCTTCACGGGCCGCAACCCGGCCCGGCGCCGCGCCGCCAGCGACGTGCGGATGAGGTAGGTGAGGAACTGCGAGGGATTCAGCCCAATCTCAGCGGCCTGGTGGAAGAAGAATGAGGCCGGCAGCATGCCCGATGTCGTGTTCGGGTCGTTCAAAAACAGCTTGCCATCGGGGCCCACAAAGCCATCCAAACGCGCATACACCTGGAAGCCGAACGTGCGGAACATTTCCTCGCAGGCCTCGCGGATTTCCTGAATTTTCTCCTCGGGCAGGTCAATGGGCGTGACTTTGCGCGCCAGGCCGGGCAGGTACTTCGAGCGGTAGTCGAACAGCTCGTCGCCCTTCACAATCTCGGTGGGCGGCAGGGCCAGGGGCAGGCCGTTGGCGTCTTCCACCACAATGCAGCTAAACTCGCGGCCGGCCACAAAGCTCTCAATCAGCACCTGCGTTTCGCCGTCCACGTTGGTCAGACGCACACTGTCGGCCGTCTCAAACCGCTCGTTGAGGGCTGAAAGCAGGGTTTCGGGGTGGTAGACGGTCGCTTCGCTTAATGAGGAATGAGGAATGAGGAGTGAAGAATTATCGGCCTCCAATTCTTCATTCTTCATTCTTAATTCTTCATTGTGACGCGAAAGCGTCACGGGCAGGCCGATGCCCTCCCGGATGTCGGTGAGGTGCTGCACCCAGGCCAGCTTATCCTTTTCGCCCAGCCGCAGCCATTCCTCCTTCGTCAGGTTTTTGCGGAACAGGCTGCGCTCCACGGCGTCCTCGAACTTGGTTAAATCGTCGGTTTTCAAAATGCTTACGCCGATGCTGGAGCCTTGGCGCGGGGCCTTGAGCACCAGCGGCAATCCCAGCTCGCGCACCAGGTAGCTGAGCGTGGCGGCGTGGTTGGTGCTGTCCCATTCCTCGGCCTTGATGACGCGGAAAGCGGGCGTGGGCCGGCCCAGGGCGTGTAGCAGGCTCTTCTGCGCTATTTTATCAATGCCAAAGGCCGAGGGCAGAATGCCGGAACCCGAGTACGGGATGCCCAGCCACTCCAGCATGCCCTGAATGGCGCCATCCTCGCCACCCGGCCCGTGCAGGGCCAGAAACGCGAAGTCCATGAGCTGGGGCAATTCTTCTACCTGCACCTGGCGGCCTACTTTGGCAATGGCCTGGACTTTCTCCTCTTGGCTGAGCTCGCCCAAGCTTTCGATGTACACCTGCAAGTGGTGCAGCGAAGGCGGCTGCGACGACACCGGCGGGTAGAAGTCCCGAATGGTGCCTTTGTAGATAAACTGCCAGTCGAGCAGAATAAACTGCCCCAGGCTATCCACGAAGATGGGCACTGGCTGAAACAGGGCCTTATCCAGATTATCAAAGACGGTGCGGCCGCCGGCGAAAGAAATTTCCCGCTCGCGCGAAGTGCCCCCGAAAAAAATGCCGATTCTCATAAGTGAGGCAAAGGTAAGGAGGGGAACGGGGCTAGAAGAACGACAACTCCCCTCCTTGTTAAGGAGGGGATGCTTACGCGAAGCGTGAGCTGGGGTGGTGCAGTCGTTGAACGACACCCGAACGACTCCGCCGCCAATCGTTCGGACATCGTTCAACGACTTCACCACCCCCGTCCGAGCCTGCAGCTCGAACATCCCCTCCTTAAACAAGGAGGGGAGTTGTCGTTCGCCTTACTTTGTAGCTTCAACCCGCCACTCCACCACTTCACCATTTCACCTGATGAACACCCTCGATACCTACAATTTTGCTGGCAAGCGTGCCGTGATGCGCGTCGATTTCAACGTGCCGCTCGACAAGGACCTGCGCATCACCGACGACACCCGAATCCGCATGGCCACGCGCTCGGTGATGAAAATCCTCAACGACGGCGGCTCCGTGGTGCTGCTCTCGCACCTGGGCCGGCCCAAGGGCGGCTACGAGAAGAAGTTTTCGCTGGAAAGCCTGGTGGCGCGCCTCACCGAGGAATACGGCCGCGAGGTGCAGTTTGGGGGCGATGTGCTGGGCAACGAGGCCGCGCAAAAAGCCGCGGCCCTGCAGCCCGGCCAGGTGCTGCTGATGGACAACGTGCGCTTTTACAAGGAAGAGGAAGCCGGCGACCAGGACTTTGCTGCCAAGCTGGCTAAGCTGGGCACCGTGTACGTGAACGACGCCTTTGGTACCGCGCACCGCGCCCACGCCTCCACGGCCGTAATGGCCCATTCCTTTGCGCCCCAGGACCGGGTGGGCGGCTACCTGCTGCAGTCGGAGCTCGACAACGCCAAGAAGGTGCTGGAAGAAGCCGAGCGGCCCTTCACCGCCATCATGGGCGGCGCCAAGATTTCCGACAAGATTCTCATCATCGAAAAACTGCTCGATAAGGTGGACAACCTGCTCATCGGCGGGGGCATGGCCTACACCTTTGCGGTGGCCCAGGGCGGCAAAGTGGGCAGCTCGCTGCTCGAAGCCGACAAGGTGGACCTGGCCCGCGAGCTCATCCAAAAAGCCAAGGAAAAGGGCGTGAACTTGGTGCTGCCCACCGACTCGCTCATTGCCGACAAGTTCGCCAACGACGCCAACGTAAAAGAGGCTCCCAACACCGAAATCCCCGATGGCTGGATGGGCCTCGACCTGGGCCCCGACAGCCGCGAAGCCTTCACGGCCATCATCCGCGAGAGCAAAACCATCCTCTGGAACGGTCCCATGGGCGTGTTTGAGATGCCCAACTTCGCCAAAGGCACCGAGCAGGTGGCCCACGCCATCGCCGACGCCACCGCCAAAGGCGCCTACTCGCTCATCGGCGGCGGCGACTCGGCCGCGGCTGTGCAGCAGCTGGGTTTTGGCGAGCAGGTGAGCTACATCAGCACCGGCGGCGGCGCGCTGCTGGAGTACATGGAAGGCAAGGAGCTGCCTGGCGTGGTGGCGCTGGGCTAGCACCGCAGGCATTGCCCGACGACAAGCAAAGGGCCCGGCTGCAAGCGCAGTCGGGCCCTTTTTTGGGGTAGCGCCGGCCAACCGGGCTCTAGCAGGCGCGTTCCTCCATGTACTTGAGCAGTTTGGTTGCTGCGTTTTCAATGTCGGGGTAGCCCTGTTGGGCGGCGCTTTCCTTAGCGGCCAGCAGGCCGTTGTGGTGCACGGCACGGAAGTCGCCATACGGGAAAAGGTAGCGGCCCTTGGTGTTTTCGGGCTTGCTCATGTCGAGGCCCAGGTGCCAATTGCCGTACTCCTCAATCTGGTGGCTTTCCAGAAAGATGTTTTCATCGGCTGCGCCGGGGATATACGCGGCCCAGGGGCTTTTGTCGCTCTTGGTGTTGCCGTCCCGTATGAGGCGCTTGGCGTAGGTAACGGCCTGGGGGTTGAGGGAAATAGCCATGACGTAGGGAGAGCAAAGGGTGAACTAAACCCTTATCCATACGCGGGCCAGTATGGCAAGTTCCTAGCGCTCGGGTTTATTACGGAGCACGCACTCGCTTGGGGTACGGGCGCATACCTGCGTCTCGTCGTGGAACGATAGCCGCCAAACGGGGTGGGCAATAAGGCGCGAGGATGCGTCTCTGCGCCGCTTCCCCGGTCGAGCTCTAACCGGCACTTGGAGTCTATCCCAACAAGAGCGGTCATGCGAAGCATCTTATCCGGGTAGAAGAGTCGTTCGGCAGCGATAGAGTGGTTCACTACGCTCAGTTCGACGGTCCCTGTTCGGATAGCCCCTTAGTTTAAATACGGGGATTCCAGCTCCTGGCCCATGCTTTTGAGCGTGTCGGTGGTGCGGCGGCCGGTGAGGCGGATGCTTAGGGCCTGGGCTTCGCGGGCGCTGAGCACGTCGAGCTCCCGCAGCCAGGCCACGCGGCGCAGCTGCGGCTCGATAAAGCCCAGCGGATTGACTTGGCCGTACTCGTCGCGCAGGTAGGTTTTGGTGCGGCGCTCCAGCTCGGCCACCAGCGCCCGGAACTCCTTGCGCTGCCAGGGCCGGCCGGCCAGCGTCACGGCCAAGTGAGCCGTTTGCAGCCGGAAGGTGCACCACTGCTGCTCAAATCGCAGCCAGATAGCCAAGACATTCACCGCGAGAATCAGCCACCAGGAATACAGGGGGAAGCCCACTTCGCCCGTGGCCAGCCAGTCGCGCCAGGGGCCGTAGCCCACAAAAAGCAAGAGCAGCCCCGTGAGTACGAGCTGCGTGGTGGGAATGTGCCGGTGCTCACCCGACTTCACAGGCAGCACTTCTTCATAAGGTACTTCGGTTTCGAGCGTGGCCACCCCCTGTGGGTTGCGTTTGCAGACATACAGGCTTTCGGCCCGCAAAGCAATGTGCGTGGTGCCGAGAAAAAGCTGCTTTTGGGTAAAAATCATTCGTAGAAATAACGGCTAAGAGTTTATCCGAATAGGAACTGTCATCCTGAGCGAAGCGAAGGACCTTCTCACCGCAGAACAAGTGCGACGCAACGTGAGAAGGTCCTTCGCTTCGCTCAGGATGACAAACGCTTATAAAATTGACTTTCTAAACAGTTGCATTACTTAAAAGGACTCGGCGTGAAGCAGACTACAAAAATAGCGACCATCACCCAGCCCAGTACGTTGCGGCCGGCGCTGAGGGGCCGCTCGTCGGGGGCGGGCGGGTGGTAGATGCCGGTGAAGCGGCCCAGCAACAGCCCGAAAATCAGCCAGCCGGGGTTGCCAAACGCATTGGGGAATGCCACCGTGCACGCCAGCTGCGCCGCCCACACGCTGGCCGCCAGCAGCAGGCTCTGGCGGGGCGTGGGCATCACGCGCCAGAATATCAGCCCCAGGTATAGGGCGTAGGCGGTGCCGCCGTACAGCCACACTTCCCAGCCGCTGCGCAGCGAAAACAACCCCAGGCCGGCGTAAAACACGAAGCCCAGGAAGATGAACAGCACCGTTTTGTTGAAGCGCCGCCGGCCCAGCAGGCCGTAGAGAATGTGGCCGCCGTCGAGCTGGCCCATGGGCAGCAGGTTGAGGGCCGTGAAAAACAGGCTGAGCGCGCCGGCCAGCAGCACCGGGTAGTGCAGCAGCTCGTTGGTGTGGGGCAGGCGGGCGGGGTCGGCCAGGGTGGCTTCCAGAAACTGGTAGAGCAGGGGCTTGGCCAGGGTATAGCCGGCCGCGCCCGGCGGGTACACGTGCTGGGCGTAGCTGGCGCCGTACTGCGCGTACTCGGGGTGCAGCGCAAAGAGGTACTCCAGCGGCGGCAGGTGCGTGAAGCCGTAAGCCAGCACCGCCACCGCCACTACAAAGCCCGCCAGCGGCCCCGCCAAGCCAATGTCGAAAAACTCGCGCCGCGAAAAAATTCGCTGCTTGATGCGGATAATGGCCCCGAACGTGCCCAGCCCCAGCGGAAAGGGAATAAAGTACGGCAAGGACGTGCGCACCCGGTTGTGGCGCGCCGTGAAATAGTGCCCGAACTCGTGCACCGTGAGCACGGCCAGAAACGGCAGCGAAAACCACAGCCCGCGCTGCAGCTCCGCCCACAGGGCCGGCCCGCTCAGCTGAAAAATCTCAAACGGCAGCCAATTAACAGGGTCTTCCCGGGCCTGCGTGAGCTGAATGCCCGCCAGCGTGGTGGTAACCAGCGTGACCAGAAAAAGCCCGATGTGCACCACCGCCTTGCGCGTGGGCGAGGCCTCCGGCTGCTCGAAGCGCTGGAACAGCCGCCGCGCCCGCACCCGCTCCGAAAGCGGGCCGGACGGGCCCGGCAGGGCAGGCGGCGCCGGCGGGGCAGCAGGCCAGAAATTGGGGTCAGGATTGGGCGGGAGCGTATTCTCGGGGAAAGGCACGGAGGGCTTCGGGCAGGGCAGAGGTGAGGGTGAGGGGTGGGGCCAGGTGCAGCACCTGCAGCCCCAGCCGCCGGGCCGTGGCAACGTGCTGCGGGCTGTCTTCAATAAACAACACGTCTTTGGGCTGCCAGTTCATTTCGCGCAGGGCGTGGTGGAATATTTCCTCGCCCGGCTTGCGCAGCCCCACTTCCTGGGAGTAAAAAACCCGGTCGAGCACGTCGGCAATGCCGTGCCGGAAACCGTATGTGGTGGCCAAGCGCTGGTTGATTTCGGCAATGTGCAGGGCGTTGGTGTTGCTGAGCAGGGCGGTTTGGTGGCCCTGGCGGCGCAGCTCGCCAATGAGGGCGAGGCGCTCGGCGGGCACGTCGAGGAGCATGGCGTGCCAGGCGGCGTCCAGCTCGGCGTCGGTGGCGTCGAGGTCGTAGGCGTGGCGCAGGCCGGTGCGGAACGCGGCGGGGGAGAGGTGGCCGGTTTCAAACTGGTCAAACAGTTCGGACTGGGTGGCCTGGCTGAAGGCAATGGTGCTGCCAGCGCAGCTCAGGCGGCGCATGGCGGCGGGGGTGGCGTCGTAATCAATGTCGATGATGACGCCGCCGAAATCAAATAACAGATGGGGTAGCATGGGCTGACTTGTTTTTACGTTGGCGAAGGTCGTACTTTTGTGCTGTTGGAGGGCTGGCAACGGCGAAGGTTGAGGTGAAAGATGACTGCCTCCGGCAACGGGCCCATAGCTCAATCGGTTAGAGCAACTGACTCATAATCAGTAGGTCCTCGGTTCGATTCCGAGTGGGCCCACAAAATAGGTCTGTAAGTAGCTAGTAATTAGCATCTTGCAGACCTTTTTGTTTGCTTGCGGGACACGTTGCGGGACAAAATTTTGTGTTTGCTCTAGAAAGTGCCTAGAAAAGCCCGTTTCGAATATGCGCGAGCCCGGTTTGGGTAGCCCGTTCGGCTTTGGCCTCCAGCTTCATCAGCTGGGCATACCAGCGGGTAGGTTTGCCCCGGTAGTGGGTTTTACGGTTTTTTTTGTAGCGGGCCATATAGGCATCTTCCAACTTGCGCTCGATAGCGTAGGGGGCCACCAGGGCGCGAATGCTGGTGGGCGTTAGTTGGGAATCGTAATAGAGGCGGTAGGTAGGGTAGGCTTCGCGGTGGGCAAAGTGGCTGCTACCGGCGCGTAGATACAGGACGGTAGCCCCCCGGCCCGACACGGGGCAGCGGAATTGGTAGCGGCCGGTGCGGTGGCCGTGGCCGGGTAAGTTGCTGGCCAACGCCTCCAGCGGAATCCGATAATCGTAGTTCGTGGTTTTGTCGAGGGTGTAGTGCAGGCGCACGTAGGGCGTGGTATCGGCCACCAGGTTCACCTCCAGCCCGACGCTACCCGTGGGCTGGCCGTTGCAGCTGAACCGTAGGGTAGTGACGTGGAAACCGGGCCGTAGCAGGCCCGACTCGCGCAGAAAGGCAATCGAGAGGCTTTTGCATTCGTCGGCTGTGGTGGGAAAATTGGGCATTCTGGGCATAATCTACGGGGTTTACTGAGGTAACCGAAATCCTTAGGGAAGTTACGACACAAACCGGGTACTATTGCAGTGCAAAACCCCGCAAAACGTGCTTTGTGGGCATATTTTGCGGGGTTGCGGGTGTAGGGCGAATTGTCTGGTTTTGTCGGGTTCTCTATTCCGATTGTATTCCGATTGTTGGGGGTGGTGGCTGGCTATGCCGCGTAGGCGTTTTCAGCTTCTACCCACCGCAGCAGCGATAGGGTGGCTAGGGTATCGAGTATGGGCTGCACTTTGGCGGGGCCGGCCCCGGCGAACCGGGCGGCTACCTGTTTGGGGGTGAGCGGGGCCTGGGCCTGGGTTACCACGTCGCGCACGGTTTGTATCTGTTTAGCCAGTTCGGCGGGCCACGGTAGCAGGGCCACGGCGGCGGCGGTTTCAGTAGCTACCTGAGTGGGGAGGTTGAGGCCGGTTTGCTGGTGGCCGGGGGCTTGGTAGGCGGGGCGTAGGTAGCGCACGGTGCCGGCTTTTTCCTCGGCGGCGCGGGCGCGGTTGAGGGCCACCAGGTGGGCTAGTAGTTCGGCATCGGGTAGGGTGGTGGGCCAACCGTAGGCGGCGGCTACGGCCGCGTCTAGGTCGCGGTGTAGCTCCAGCACGATTGAGGCGAGGCCCTGCTGGTGGGTGGTTTGCTCTTTGGGGGTGAGGGCTTGGCCGGCGCGTAGCTTTTCGACTACGTTGTATAGGTTGGTGAGGGTGAGGCCGGGGTGTGCGGCCTGCTGGCGTTTGCGGTGCGCGTCTAGCGTTTCGGCTAGCTCGCGGATTTGGGCCTGCTGGGCGGGCGTAGCATCAGGGAAGGGGAAAGGGTCGAAACAGCGGGACTTATCATAAGATGGGTCATTGCCAACACCTAATCTTCCACCAACTGCTAACGACCAAATAACATGTATATGACTCGATAATATCCCTAGATAGTAGGCATCATCTAGTGCAATTATAACAAGCCTATCATCAGCCTGGGTAGCTTTTTCAAGAAATTGAAAGAAACTATGCCTCGCTACGCGCGGCGTAATGATATACCTTTCGAGTCCCTGTAAAGCAGGTCTAAAACTCGCTCTAGCCTCTCCAAAAATCCACCAATTCTTCTTGTATGAAGCACGATTGTTTTGCTCGCGTTCCGGTTTGACCTTCTCTAGTATATGTTGAAAAGCTGCCGGAAATTCGTTTCTGACTTGGCTTTCAGACAAGCCAAAAAAATCTAAAGCAAAGACCCTTCGTGGGGTGTCAGTTATATCCTTGCCGTTCATGTAGGGACGGATATAATTATTTAATCCCTCTATACTGCCTAGCCCTAGTCCCTCTGCTTGGGTAGCTGAGATAATAAACCCTAGCCCCATAGGCTGCATGCCACGGTTAGCCAGCTTATCATTGGCTTTGAGTGGGCGAGCGTTGTCCAAATTAGCCCCAATGCTCAAATCGGGCTGAATGCGGCCCTGTTGCTCGGTGAATGATACATCGGCCGCGTCGTCTCCTTCGGGGCGGGTTTCGGTTTTCACCGCGAGCAACTGCCCCCACGCCCGGCCGGGGCGGGTACAGTCGGCTACCGTCATGCCTACCCGCACGGCGGCCCCGTCCTCACTCGTTACCCACGGGTGGTCGGGAATGGCAAAATTGAGTTGTAACGGGGCGTTGTCGCCGCCCACGAAGGGGAGCATTACTTGCCGGTTGAAGGTCTGCTTAATGCTGTTGGTGGTAATGAAGCCGAACCGGAGGGCGTGCCCGTCGCGCACGGCCAGCGCGGCCTTGTGCCACCAGTACATCACAAAATCGGCCGATTCGGGCACGCCCCGGCCCGCGTAGGCTTTGCGTAGGGCCTCGGTGTACCCGTCGCCTAGCAGGTCGCGCATTCGGGACGCGCCAATAAACGGCGGGTTACCGACAATGAAATCAGCATCGGGCCACGACGTGGGGTGCGGGTTGGGATAGTCTTGCACGGCTACGCGGGCGGTTTCGTCGGGTACTTCCTGGCCGGTGGCCGGGTTGGGGCGGGTGGTGCGCCCGTCCCACCGCGTCACGGGTTGGCCCTGGGCATCGAGGCGGGGCCGGGGGGTGCCGTGAGAAAGTACGGCATCTTGGTGCCGGATATTTTGGTAGTCATCCAGCAGCGGCTCGGCGAGCTGGGTGAGGCCGTGGGTACGGATATGCCATTGCAGGTAGCCGATTCGCAGCACTACGTCGGCAATCGCAGCGGCTCGCGGGTTCAGCTCCAGCCCTAGGAGTTGGCGCGGGCTTACGGTGGTGCCCCCGGCGAGGTCGAGTAGGCCTGTTTGCCCGTAGGCATTGATAGCGGCCAATACCTCGCCCTCCAGCCGTTTCAGATGCTCCAGCGTCACGTACAGGAAATTGCCTGACCCACAGGCGGGGTCTAGCACTTTCACCGACGTAAGGCGGCGTAGGAACTTCACCAGCTCGCCCCGCGCCTCTTTGTCGTTGTCGTTGTCGTGTAGCTGGGCGCTCGCGGCCTGGGCGGCGGCCCACTCGCGGCGCAAGGGCTCCAGCACGGCGGGCACTACCAGCCGTTCCACGTAGCGGCGCGGGGTGTAGTGGGCCCCTAGCCGGTGGCGTTCGTGGGGGTCGAGGGCCCGCTCCAGCAGGGTGCCGAAAATGGCCGGTTCTACGGTTGTCCAATCAGCGGCGGCGGCCAGGCGTAGGAGTTCCACCTGGGCGGCCGATAGGGGTAGGGCGGTGGCATCGTGGAATAGCTTGCCGTTGAACTGTCGGATTGAGGTGTGCAGCGTAGGGGCAAACCCGCCTTTATCCATCGTTTGCCACAGGCTTGCGAGGGCGTGGGGAAGGTCGGGCCGGCGTTTGTCGGTGTCGTAGTCAGCCAGCAGGCCCTTGAACGAATCAGCCGGAATCAGCTCAGTATCTTCCGCGAACATCGTAAACAGGCACCGCATCAGGAACGTAGCCACTACCTCGGTGCCGTGGTTGGCTTGCTCCAGCTGGGCCGATAGCTGGGCCAGCTGCCCGGCTAGCTCGCGGGTAACTTTGGCAGCCAGGCGGGCGGGGTCGAGCCGTTGCGGGTCGGTGAATAGGAGTTGGAACCGCTCGCGGGTTTTCTCATCAGCCAGTTCCGGTAGCAGCACCCGAAACCGTTGCGAATCGGGAAAGGGCGCGTAGTTGTCGCCTACCCCGGCAAAGTTGCTGTACACATCGAAACAGTAGCCCACATCGGATACAATCACGAAGGGCGGGCGCGGCTCGGTGGCCGGTAGCGCCCGCACGTAGCCAAGGGCCTGCTGGCGGGCCGATTCCATTACCTGCTGCCAGGCGGCCGTACCGCGCACGGCGTGGCCCTTGCGTAGCTTCGGGTTGCTAAGTCCTAGCTTGGCGCGTTCGGCCTGTACCTCGGTGGTGCGTTTGGTGGTGCCCTGTTTGGTTTCCAGCACGAAACAGTCCCGTTTGTATAGGTCAATCCGGCCGGTGGTGCCTTTGCCCGCGCCGTTGTCGAACGTCACGGCCCGCTCCAGTACGTAGGCATCTTGGGTCGGGTCGTCGGTGGTAGCGTCGGGGCTGGGCACACCTAGCAGGCTGCAAAAGTCCGTCAGAAACAGGCCGTAGTTAGCACGTTCGGCCCCGCCGGATACTTGCCAGCGGGCCTCAAATTCAGGGTAGGTCACGGAAGAAAGGAATTAGCCGCGCAGTGTAGGTAGAAACGGCTGGCCTAAGGTAATCGAAATCTTTAGGGAATACTCCAGAAAACAGGAGACAGCAGCGGGAGGGACTTTTGGGGTTGAAATATGCACGAATGCACCTGAGCGGGTAGGCAATGGTTGCCACCAGCGGGCCGGCAAGGAATTAAGCCCCCTACCCCCCCGGCCGTGGCCTCGGCATCGGGCCAGCAATCCAGGCGCGAAATGTTGAGAAATGTCGAGGAATCGGGCGGCGCGGCGGCCCTTTTTTCTTTTGTCTGAAATAGGCCGAAAAACCCGGTTTATTCCTTGCGGGTGGATGGGCTGTTTCCCTGTTATTTCCCTGTTATTTACAGGCGAGTCAATCAGCCCGGTTACTGCTGACTTACTGCTGTTGCTCACGGCGGCGTTGCTCGTCAACGTCCGTATTCTACGGCGGGCCGGGGGGCGCTCCAGCGGTTGCTCGCGGTGGCAAAGGGGGTACCGTTTCGGTATATCCTTGCGGCGCTCGCATTCCTGTTGCGTTCCTGCTATTGCCTTTCGGACGGTGCTACTGGGGTGGCGCGGGTGGGCCGGTTTCCAACTGATAACAAGGTCGGAAACAGGTATCACTTTTGATACTTGCGTCGGGCCGGTCCCGGCCCGGTTGTGCCCTGTTCTAAGGCAAGGTACGCCCGGCCCACAGGCGCGAAAATGTCAGCATTTGTATACATCGGCTGGCGCGAGCCACGGCTGCAACTCAGCCTCCAGCAGCGGCGTTAGGGGGTGGGGGCCGGCGTGTTGGGTTTGGGCGGCGCGTAGCTCGCGGTATTTGGCCCGCGCCCGTTTGTAGGTGGCCGGCGCGGCGGTGGGTCGGATTGCGTTCCAATACTCAGGCATTGCCCCGGCCACCAGCAGGGCGGCCTCGTTAGGGGTGAGGTTGGGCGGGAACTCCATAACGGCGCGGTGTTGCACCTCCAGCCACAGGCGGCGTAGGTGCTGGGCAAAGATAGCCAGGGTGCCCGGTGCGGGTAGGTCGGCAAGGGTGAGCGGGCCCGGTAGCCCCGGTAGTATCAGGGCCCGCGCCCGCAAGTACACCGCCTCCAGCCGTAGCAGGTGGGCCGGCAATTCAACCCCGTGAAATGTACGGTTTTGTACGGTTCGGGAATCCAGCAGCAGCTCCTCGCGCACGGGCGCGGGCGCGTACTGGTCCCGTAATGCAGTGCCGGTACCCGGCCACGGGCAAAGGGTGGCCAGATTGCCGGCCAGCCCTACCGGTAGCAGCAGCCCCGATAGCGGTGCCCACGGCGGGGCGGTGGCATTGCTCAGGCGGGCGTAGGTGCCCTTATCGTAGGCTTTCAATCGGTAGTCCGTATGGAACACCACAAACTCCAGCGGGCGCGGCGCACGGGCGGGCGGCACTACGGCCACGAACGGCCGGTTTTTGTGTTGTGTTAGCCCCTCCAGTATCGGGCGCGGCGCGGTGGGTAGTGTCAGGTTCAGGCCGGCCTCCAGCCGTTGCACCACCAGCAGCTCAGGCGCAACGCCCACGGCGGCAGCCAGCTCGCGGCAAGCCAGGGCCACGGCGGCGGCCGGAAAGGGGCCGGCGTTATGGCCGTAGGCGAACGAATGCAGCGAGCCGCGAACCCGGCCCCGGCGTAGGTCGGGCCAATAGTCGAGGCGTAAGCCCCGGTAGCTGGCTTTCAGGCGTGGGCCGCCCGTCCCACCGGTAGTCGTGGCATATTCGGCAGCAGCCAGGGCCGGGGCGGTGGCCAGCAGGCGCTCGGCATCAGTGCCGGGCGGTAAGTCAAATCGGAATTGCAAAAAGTCATACACGGGCAAAAGAGTATGCCGGGCGGCGGCCGGGCCGGGTGTATCTTTGAGTTAAAGTAGTGGTAGCAGCTTCCTAGCCCGAAACAGCCCGCTACCGGCCGGCTCCCGCTCAGGTGGGGGCCGGCCTTTTTCGTTTCGGGGGGGGGCTGAGGTGGGCGTGAGCAACCGGTGCTCGGTGCGCTAGCGGGCCTGCCTCGTCTGTTATTCGTCTGCTATGTCCTTGAAAGGGTAGGGGCACAGGGCTGGGCCTAGCTGCCTTTGTCGAGAGCCTGAATTCGGTCCACTTCCGGACTATTCCGCGCCCTCGCTAGCTGCAGCTTCACCGGCCAGCAGCGGCGCGAGCCAGCCGGGCAAGTCGCGCAGCACTTCGCGCAGCAGGCCCACTGCGGCGCGGGCGTTGGCTTCGCGGTGCCGTGGGCTATAGGGACGTTCCCCTATCACTAGCACCAGCCAGCCGGGACGGGTGTCGTACTGCCCCGGTTTGGCATAGGCCACAGCCAGGGTACGGCCCACTAGGGCGCGGTCGCGGCGGTCAGCTTTGTAGTCGCCCACTAATAGGGCCGTTACCCCTGCCGTGCCGAACTGCTGAGGCAATTCTACGTTTCGCAGCCCCGTTAGAAATTCCTTGCGGGGGCTTTGCAGCATTATCTCGCATTGGTGCTTATCGGTGTAGCGGGCCTGGGGCCGACACATATACAGCACCTCAAAAGCCGTGAGGTCGGACGGTAAGGGGCACGGCTGGCTGAATAGTTCAAACTCCAGCGTTGTACCGTTCAGGCTGGCCATATAGCTGCTGGTTGCGTGGCTATACACCGCCACGGCGGGGCGGCGGCCGGGCGTAGGAGCCCCGGCCGGGCGGCGGGGCCGGCGCGGTGGCCGGGTTGAGCCGGGCAAGGGCTCTAGGCGGTGGGCGCGAGAACTAGGTGCATAGGCGTGGCGGGCGGCGCGGGGCGCGGCGGCCAGACGGGCGAGGCGGCGGGTATGTTGCATAGCTTCCTAGCCCGGGTTAGCCCTTGCGGTGCTGGTAACGCTGGTGGGCGCGCCCCGCCTCCAGCACTCGCTCGCGCTCAAAGTACACGCGGCGGCCTAGCCGCACGAACGGCACAAGCCCACGTTTTTTCCAGTCTCCCAACGTGGTTTTGCTTATGCCGAATGCCGCACAGGCTTCCTGCATGGTGAGCAACTTGCCGGCCGGCCCGTCAGGGCCCACCGTGGGGGCGGTCTGGCCTGCCATAGTAGGCAGCAGCTCGCGTAGGGTTTCGCTCAGCAGCTCGCGGAACGTGGCCGGGCTATCGGCCAGAATCAGTAGGTTTGCCATCAGTCAGGGGGTTAGTGATTGACTAAGGCAAAGGAGGGCCGGGTAAAGGGCG
Organism: Hymenobacter lapidarius; assembly: GCF_001816145.1. GTDB lineage: Bacteria > Bacteroidota > Bacteroidia > Cytophagales > Hymenobacteraceae > Hymenobacter > Hymenobacter lapidarius. Next base: position 70,362 of record NZ_MDZB01000120.1, read on the forward strand.
AACCGAAAACCTAACCCACCCTAACCCGCCCTAAACGTTGCCCTAGCCCTCTCCTGATTCTGCTGCTGCCGCTCTAGTCGAATCTAATCCGTTCAAGACATTAGCCAGTCGTATGGTATTCGCATTGTTGGGCTTTCGGCCGTTTGCTTTACTAAGTACTTCCTCATCTACGTGGCCTTGAGATAGTTGCTCAGGGGTAAACTTGCTGAGGTAGGTAGAGAGTGCCGTAGCAGCGTTTTTACTCGCGGTGGGTGGCACTTGAAACAGTTGGCATACGTGCCGACACAATGCGGATAGGTTTCCATCGGGCCCCCGGTGGGCAGCGAGGTCGATAAAACCACCGCGAGCCATTCGATAAAGTAGCTCTGCTAGGTCGGCAACACTACCGGTCCAGTTGAGACTTGAGGGGTCGTTTCTAACCGGGCTAGGGAGTTGAATGCTGGTTTGATTCATAGACTGCCGTTTTTCTTCCAGCCATAACTCAGCTAATTCGCAGTTGGCGACTACTCTTTTATCACAGTCGACAAATCTGTCAAGTATCGAGCAATAGTAGTTCTTCCTGCCAAGTAGAGATGTCGAAGCCTCGACAATTCGCAATCGGATTTCAGCAAATACACCTTTTAGATATTCTAAATCTATAATATCAATATGTTTCCACTGTTTGTTGAGATAAGGACGAACCATATAAACATCGCAATTTCCAAAATATGTGATTAAGCAGGTCGTGTATAGAGGCCCATAGTAGACTGGCAAGTCGTGTTCTAGCCACTTTTCCCAATTGTCTAATCTTGGTTCCATTGGTAGGGAGTCGCGTCCAGTATTTCGCCTGTAATGCAACACTCCCTCAGCATAAGCATAATCCTTATACTGCCTCATGCCTTCATCAAGGCGCTCTTTAAGGGTTTGAAATTCGCTGGCGTTCATATGTTTTCTATACAGCTACCCGCATCAACGGCGTATTTTGACGTTCTACGTACTGGGCAAATTCATCCTGCACCACGGCATCCGTAATCTTTAGATAGCGGTGTAGCGTCTTATAGTCTTTGTGGCCGGTTATCCGCATCACGGTTTCGGGCCGCATTCCGCCCTCCAGCGCGAGCGTTACGAAGGTGCGGCGGGCGGTGTGGGTGCATATTAGTTCGTGCTTCGGGCGGGTAGTGGCTACCCGTTCGCTACCCCGGTGCTGGGTGGTGGTGGTGGGAGTATTGAGCCGGGCCAGCCGGGCAATAATTTTCAAGTCCTGATTGGTTTTCTGGTTGCTTTTCACCGGTAGGGCCCGGCCCTCGCGGTGGCCAGCGTAGCGAGTAAGTATGCTTTGCGCCAACGGCGAAAGAGGCACCCGCAACAGGTCAGCCGTTTTTTGGGTGGTGAGTAGCAGGAACCCCTCGCCCACTTGCTCAGGGCGTAGGGCGTACACGTCGGAAAACCGCAAGCCGGTTTCGCACTCAAATAGAAACACGTCCCGCGTATGCTCCAGGTAGGGCAGCGGCTCCAGGTTCAGGGTAAACAGCCGGTTCTTTTCAGCAGCAGTCAGGTACACTACTTCAGGTAGCGCGGCCTCCAGCTTGCGGAACCGTTTGAAGTGGGCAAACTCATGCTTGCCTTGCTCAAACATGGCGTTCAGGAATGCCTTTAGGTATTTGATGTTGTTGTTTATTGAGGTGTTGGCAATGCCTACCGTTTTCAATAGGTATGTTTTGAACCCCTCCACAAAGTCAGCATCTACACTCGTGTATTGCAGATTGAGCCGGCGTATCTTAGCGTAGGCCGTGAGGTGGCCCACCAGGGTACGGTAGCTTTTGATGGTGCTGGGCGTTTTGTCGCGGCGGCATTCCTCAATCCAGGCCGCGAGTTGCACCAGCAGGCCCTCAGGCGCGGGCGGCGGCGCGGCGGCCCCCGTTAGTTTGCCTACCAGCGCCCGCAGGTCGTCGGGCGTGGCCGGGGTGCCTTGCGCGGCTAGCTTGGTTGCGGCTTTGTCTAGCTCTTTGGCCAGAAACTCTAGCAGGGTGTTGTCCTCGCTCCAGTTGGTGCGGCTACGCCGAAACTTTTGTTTCGTCGCGTCCCACTCGCTGGGCACTACCGTTATCGGCAAGTAGATTTTCTTCCGTTTCCCCTCCAGGAAACAGGCGGCGTATAGCGCCGTAGGCCCGTCGCCATCGGCGCGGGTCAGATAGTATTTGGTTCTTAGCATTTCCTAGCCCGGAAAGTGTGTAGGCGAATATACTGCCTACAATTCTTGCGGGACACGTTGCGGGACAAAACTTCCGGTTTGCCCCGGTTTTAGACGTTCCTATCCGAACCCCGAACCCCTCAGGAACCGCTCTAGAGGTGTTTCTAAGGTAGATTAGGTAGCAGGTAGTTCGGGTGTTTCGATTCCGAGTGGGCCCACAAACAGTCCCTGTAAGTAGCTAACAAATAGCTGTTTACGGGGACTATTTCTTTGTTGCGGGACAAAATTTCCATGATGCCTATTTGCTAATAATCATGGGGCTTAGGAAGCAAAAACCTGAAAACAGGGCGTAACTTACTGTTATGCAAATTGTTAACTGTTATTATAAGTGTAGCAAAATTTCCGAGGTCAAATTTCGCTACTTGTTACGGCTTTTTGCCTTGGATTTGACGGCCTCGACTGCGGCCCAACTCACGGGCTTGAGCACCCGCGCCGTCAACGCGCTCTACCTGCGGCTGCGCCACCGATTCTTGGCGTGGAGCCCCGCGCCGGCCGAGCTGGCCGGGGCCATCGAACTCGACGAAAGCTACTTCGGCCCGCGGCCGGGGCGCGGGCGGCAAAACCATCGTCTTTGGCCTGTTCAAACGCGGCGGGCAGGTCTACACCGAAATCGTCCCGGATTGCTCGAAAAAGATGCTGCAAGCCATTATTGGTGGCAAAATTGACGTCGCGGCCATGGTCAACACCGACGGCTGGCGCGGGTACGACGGGCTGGTGGACGTAGGATTCAACCGCCATTTTCGAGTGCGCCACGGCCAGGATGCGTGCGGCCAGGGGGCTTCGCACATCAACGACATCGAGTCCTTTCTGGAGCTTCACCAAGGCCCGCCCCCACCAGTTCAAGGGCGTGCCCAAACACCCCCTTTCGCGGCATCTCAAAGAATCTGCATTTCGCTTTAATCATCGCTACGAGAACCTCTGTAAATTGCTCCTCAACTTACTTCGTCAACAGTCCCGCTGACTTGGTTTGCTTCCTAAGCCCATACTTGATTTGGAAAACGCCTTTTTATGGGGTTAATCCAACTTGTCAGGCCGGCCCAGCTTACTTTTGGGGCTGCTATGAACGACCCGGAAATCCGCGCCCTGCTCTACCCACTGCTCACGGGCGGCGTGTACGTCGACGAGCTGCCCACCGGCACCACCCGCGCCGATGTGGTGCACATCACGCCGGCCTTCATGCACGGCTACGAGGTGAAAGGCGACGGCGACACCCTGCAGCGCGTGGCCAACCAGCTGCGCTGTTACGGCGAAGTGTATGATTTCGTGACGTTTGTGGTCACGGAGAAGCACTTGCTCAAGCTGCTGCCCCTGCTGCCCGAGTGGGTGGGGGTGCTGGTGGCCTCGCCCGAAGGCCTGCGTGCCCACCGCACCGCCGGCTACAACGCCACCGTAGAGCGCCCGTCCTTGGCCAACCTGCTGCTGCTGGAGGAGGTGAAGCAGTTTCTAATGGCGCGGGGCCTGGCCGGCGTGAGCACGCTCCGCAGCCGTGAGGTGGGGCACTTCCTGCGCACCACCACCACGGTGCCGCTCTCCTGCCTGGCCCAGTTCGTGCGCGACCGCCTCATTGCCCGCCTGCCCGAACGCCTCCTCATGCGCGCCGAGCGCAAAGCCGAACGCGAGCGGCTGCCGCCCCGTCGCAAAAAAGCCAAGCGTAAAAAACCAGACGCCCGCAAGAAAGCCGCCGTGAAAAAGCCCGCTGCAACATCCAAAATGGGGTAGGAGGGCGAGCGTCATCCCCCGAGCTTTAACGGCATTAATGCGTTGATAGCTTTTACCACAGTACCCACGCACGGTAGTTGAACAAGTATTTCCCGCAGGGGTCGCGGAGGGAAATAAAGTTAGAAAAGCAAAGCGTAAGTGCTTTACCAACAGCTTTACAGCACCATGGTCATAATGGAATGGGCGGCCGACGTGGTTTTGGCGGCCTGGCCGTCTATCCAGAGTTGGAAATCCAGGGGCTTGTCGGTCTGGTTCATCCCCACCACGGCTAGGCTGCGTCGGGGTTGCGGAAGGCGGTGGTTTGCAGCACGTCGCGGTTTGAGGAGGAGCTGATGCGCCGGGCGCCGGGCCGGATGAATGTGGAGAAGTGGCCGATGTAGTAGTAGGCGTTAGTGTATAGCAGCTTGCCGGTTCTGGTGTCGGTGATGATGGGGGCGAAGCAGAAGTTGCCTACGTGGTTGGGGCCGCCGGTTTCGTCGAGCAGCACGTTCCAGTCGGTCCAGCCCACAGTGCCGGCGTTGAAATCGCCACTCATCGACATGCCGTACCGCTCGCCCAAGGCCCAGTGGCCCACGCGGTCCAGCTTAAAATTCTCCACGCAGCCTTCGGTGAAAATCAGGTTTTTGTCGGGATAAGCTTCGTGCACGCGCCGCACGTTGTCGAAGAGCATGGCGCTGCCGGTCCGGGTTTCGTACCAATGGTAGCCAATGCCCCACACGTACGTGGCTGCCTGCGGGTCGTCGAGCACGGCGCTGGCGCGCTGGTACAGCAGGTCCCGGTTGTGGTCCCAGGCAATGAGCGTCTTATTTCCCAGCCCGCTTGTCTGCAGCGTGGGCCCGAGGTAGCCCTTGATAAAATCCCGTTCCTCTTCACCCGTAAAAATGCAGGACTTCCACTTCTGGATGGCCATGGGCTCGTTTTGCACCGTGAGGGCCCAGACTGGGATGCCTTGCTGCTCGTAGTCCTTGATGAATTTCACGTAGTAGTTGGCCCAGGCTCGGCGGTACTGGGGCAGCAGTTTGCCACCGCGCAGCATGTTGCCGCTGTCCTTCATCCAGGCCGGGGGGCTCCAGGGGCTTGCGTAAAGCGTGAGCCTGCCACCGGCCGCTGCTATGGCTTGCTTGATAAAGGGAATCCGGAATTGCTCGTCGTACCTCACGCTGAGTGCTTTAATATGCTGATTTCCAGAAAATAACGCGGAGCCGCAGCACCGTGGACGGCATTGCCAGCCTAGCGGTTCTGGAGCGCCTGTGCCGGGAAATAGTCGAAACCCTGTTCCCGCTGCCCAAAGGCGTGCGGCTGCTGGGCGTGTTCCTCTCCAACCTGAGCGACGTGACATCAGCCGCCGGCCGCCAGCTACCGCTGGGCTTTTAGCAGGGCATTTATTGCAGCCGAAGTATTGCAGCAGCTGCGAGGTTGTAGCGCGAAGCACCGCTCCGCGCTACAACCAACGTCCTAGGCTCAAAATGCTGGAAATGCGACTTTTCCCGGGGAAACTTGGTTGTGCCAATTACCCCGGATGGCTATCCAAATGGCGGGCCTTTGTAATTAGAGATATATTAGTAGTGGTGTAGCTGCTTTTCGCAACCTTATTAGTCCCTTTGGGACTTTATAATGCTATTTGGTGCGATTGTAGCATATCAGTTGTCACCTTTGGCGCAGCAAGTGCTTCCTGCCAGGGCGCGGCCAACCCCCGGCGCTCGTTCATACTTCTTTCTTCCGAAATCCTTTCTCGCATGCAAGTACCCCGTTTTAAGCTAGGATTGTACGCTACGGCGGCCCTGTTGGGGCTGGCTTCTTACTCCGTGTACCAGGGCACGCCCCCGCGCGACCAGGTGGTGCTGGGTACCATGCTGCAGGGCTTGAGCATGGCCCACTTCCAGCCCGAAAAGCTGGACGACCAGTTTTCGCAGCGCGTGTTCGACCTCTACCTCAAGCGGGTAGACGTGAACAAGCAGCTGCTGCTGGCGCCCGAAGTAGCGCAGCTGCGCCGCTTCCAGACCAAGATTGACGACCAGCTGAAAGCCGGCACCCACGAGTTTCTGGACGTGACCAGCCAGATACTGGCCAAGCGCACCCTCGAAATTCAGGTGCTGTACCGCCAGCTCCTGGCCCAGCCCTTCGACTTCACGGTGCAGGAAACCTGGGAAACCGACCCCACCAAGGCCGTATTCGCGGCTACGCCCGCCGCTCAGCGCGAGCAGTGGCGCAAGCTGCTGAAGTACCAGACCCTGGCCCAGCTCTCGGAGCTGATGGACGAGGAGGCGCGCAAAAAAGACAAGCCGTTGGCGGTCACCAAAGTAGGCGCGGCCGCCTCCACCACGTCGGAGCGCCTGCGCACGCCGGTGGAGCTGGAAGCCGCCGCCCGCAAGCGGGTGCTGAAGTACTACGACGAGTCTTTTGCCGACCAGCTGCAGAACGATGCCGACGACCGGCTGGCCGAGTTTGCCAACGTCATTGCCAATACCTACGACCCGCACACTGAGTATTTTGCGCCCATCGTGCGCGACAACTTCGACATCGCCATGTCGGGCCGCCTGGAGGGCACCGGCGCCCAACTGCAGGAAGACGAAGGCAAGCTGAAAGTAACGGACATCGTGGCCGGTTCGGCCTCGTTCCGGCAGGGCGAGCTGAAGGTGGGCGACGTGATTTTGCGCGTGGCCCAGGGCGCCGCCGAGCCGGTGAGCGTGGAGGGCATGCGCTTTGAGAAAGCCGTGAAGCTGATTCGCGGGCCCAAAGGCACCGAAGTGCGCCTGACGGTGCGCAAGCCCGACGGCGCCACCGTGGTCATTCCCATTATCCGTGACGTGGTGGTGATTGAGGAAACCTACGCGCAGTCGGCCATCATCAAGCGCGACGGGCGCAACTACGGCTACATTCACCTGCCTGGTTTCTACGCCGATTTTGGCCGCAAAGGCGGCCGCAGCAGCGCAACCGACGTGAAAGCTGAGCTGGCCAAGCTGAGCAAGGAAAACGTGGCCGGCGTGGTCCTCGACCTGCGCTACAACGGCGGCGGCTCGCTGCAGGACGCCGTGGAAATGGGCGGCCTCTTCGTGCCCACCGGCCCCATGGTGCAGGTGAAAGACAACCGCAACCCCGCCGAAGCCCTGAGCGACACCGACCCGCAGGTGCAGTACGGCGGCCCGCTGGTGGTGCTCGTGAATAAGTACAGCGCCTCGGCTTCCGAGATTCTGGCCGCGGCCATGCAGGACTACAAGCGCGGCGTGGTGATGGGCAGCACCACCTATGGCAAAGGCACGGTGCAGCAGGTGTTCGACCTCGACCGGGCCGTGTCGCCGGACCTGAAGGGCCTCAAGCCCCTCGGCTCGCTCAAGCTCACCCTGCAGAAATTCTACCGCGTGAACGGGGGCTCTACGCAGTTTAAGGGCGTGGTGCCCGACATCATGCTGCCCGATGCCCTCACGTCCTTCGCCAAGGGCGAGCAGGAAGCCGAATACGCCCTGAAATGGGATGAGATTGCACCCGCCACCTACCAGCCCACCAATACGGTGACGTCGGTGGAGCAGCTACGGGCGGCCAGCGCCGCGCGGGTGGCCGCCAGCCCTGGCTTCCGCCTCATCATGGAGGCGGCCGACCGGGCCACCATCCGCCGCAAGCAAACCACGCTGTCGCTGAACCTGGCGGCCTACCGCGCCACCCAGCAGCAGGCCCGCGACGCCAACAAGCAGCAAACCGCCGCTCAAAACGCGCTGCCGTCCCTGGACGTGACCACGCTCACGGCCGATGCCCGCCCGGCTCCCGGCGACTCGGCCGTGGCCAAGCGCGCCGCCCGTTTCCTCAAGCCCCTGCGCAAAGACGCCGCCCTGGCCGAAGCCGTGGCCGTGCTCAACGACGGGCTGAAATAACGAGAAATTGCAACCGCAAAACGCCCCTGTCGCTGGAAAGCGACAGGGGCGTTTTGCTTGGCAGATAGGGACGTGGCTTACTTCACCTTCACACCGGCACGGCCACGGGGCCTTTTTCTTTCTCGCAGCCGAAGAAGGCGAGCAGTAGCAGCACGGAAAGCAACAGGCGCATAAAGAGAGGAGAATAACGGGACGGAAGATGGGAAAAAAGGCGCCGTTCGAGCGAACGGCGCCTTTGCAAGGCTACGGGCCGGGCCGGCGGCTCACTTCACTTCCACGGTGAAGGTGCTTTGCTGCTCATAGATGTCTTGGTCCTCATGTATACCCGGCTCAAGGGAGTAGGCCTTAGTGTGCTGGGCAAACAGGTCGAAATTGTTGGTCTTGCCTTGGTTGATAACGTAAAACGAGTCATCGAGCACAGCCTTTTGCTCCCGGCCTTCCGCGTCGGGCGGCAAGGAGATGAAGGGGAGAAACCGCCCCAAAGCCTTTGTGCCTTCGGTGGGCACAAAGAGCAGTGAAATGGAAGTCACGCCGGCTTGGGTGGGAACCAAGCCTATACGCGCCCGGTAGCGCCTACCATCGTGTACCAGTTCAAATGAGCCCGTAGAACCGCCGCCTATACTGGCTCGGCCGATACGTTCGACTAAACGAAACGTCCGTGCAGTGCCGGTTGGCTCTTGAGCAACTCCCGGTAACTGCTGAAAAAATAACCCAGACCGCAAAGCCACGTCTTGGGGCCGGACGCGAAACCGGCGTCCGCTGTGGCGGTCAAGCAACGAGTCGGAGCAGTTCATTTCCAACCAGAGTGTATCTCCGCGCTGCATGGTGCGGGCGGTGGGGTGATAGTGACCCCCGGTAGGAAGCCTACCGGCACGGCCACGGGGCCTTTTTCTTTCTCGCAGCCGAAGAAGGAGAGCAGTAACGACGAGGCAAGCAACAGGCGCATGATAGAAAATAGAAATACAGGACGGAAGATAGGCAAAAAGGCGCCGTTCGAGCGAACGGCGCCTTTTCGGGGCTACGGGCCGGGCCGGCGGCTCACTTCACTTCCACGGTGAAGGTGCTCTTTTGCTCGTAGATTATTTGTATCTGCGGAGTGCCGGGCTCTAGGGCAAAGGCGCGGGTGTGCTGGGCGAACAAGTCGAAGTTGTTGGCTTTGCCACCGTTGACAACGTAAAAAGAGTCATCCAGTACAGCCTTTTGCTCGCGTCCCTCGGCGTCCGTAGGTAGAGATATAAAGGGAAGGAACTGACCAAACGCCCGGGTATCGTCCACAGGAACCATTCTAACAACGATGGCCGTAATACCAGTTTGGGTCGGAATCAAGCCAATCCGAGCGCGGTAGCGACTACCGTCATATATCGGCTCAAAACTAGCGCTAAAGGAACCTTTTACTACAGCTCGCCCCACCTGCTCAACCAAGCGAAACGTTGGGGCGATGTTGGTTGGCAACCGACCAATACCTTCGAGTCGCTGGAATGCAATGTACGACCGCAAAGCCACATCTTGGGGCCGGACCCGAAAGCGCCGTCCGCTGTTCCTATCGAGCAGCGAGTCGGAACAGTTCATATCCAGCCAGAGCGTGTCGCCCCGCTGCATGGTGCGGGCGCTGGGCATGATGGTGACCTCCGGCAGAAAACCCACGGGCACGGCCACGGGGCCCTTGGGCTTCTCACCACATTGCACCAGCGAAAGCAACAGACACAAGCCAATAATGTGGTTTAGGTGTATCATGCTTACCAACGGTAAGATGTTACTAGCTGACCCACTTCAAAAGACTGCAAGCCGTTGGTCTGAGCATTTACCTTCGATTGGTAGCCTCGAACGGAGACTACATCGGATTGTAAACCCCGAAATATGCTTACAGGGGTGTAGGCCGTTACATTGTCGATAACGCCTGTGGGTTCAGGTGTGTTATCGGTCATATCGTGATACATTCCATAGACAAACCATCCTTGATTATAGGCTACTCCATTGACATCTGATGGGACTTGTTGATCCAAGTAGTCTAGAGCGTCACTAGCCCTAATTCCAGCGTTAGTACCTTGATACTTATTAATTGTGAACAGACGTTGCACGTACTCTCCCCAGCCTTCGCTGATGGCGATGCGGCCGGAGCCCGAGTCGGTTTTCTCCCCGTAGCCGTCGTGCTGCACGATGTGGGCGATGTACCCCGTCCAGAAGTCGTTGCCCACTTGGCCGTAGTGTTGGGCGTGGCCCAACTCGTGGTACAGCAGCGGCTGGAGCTGGTGGGAAGCTAGCGCGCCCTGGTCGCCGGAGTAGCGGATAGTGATATCGGGAAATTGCCGTTGGAGTACGGCCCGGAGCAGGGCGATGCTGCTGCCCGCCGCTCCCGACCCTATCAGCAGGTAATCGATTATCTGGCCAGAGTTGGGTGTGCCCGCCATCTTGCGGAGCATGGGCGCCGCTCCAGAGCCCCCACCATTGGATTTGGGGAAATAGGGAAAGAGCCACACGTTCAGGTTTTGGGGCGGGGCGGGCAGGCCGCGGGCGGCGGCAAAAGTCTGCTCGTCGGCTAGCGTATTGAAGAGCGTGGCGGCGGTCCAGGTCGAGGCACCTTTGCTTTCGCGCTTGTCCAGGCCGCCCTGGAAGCTGATGTCATACAGCACCGTTTCCATTGATGTGCCCGAGTACGAGCCGAGCTCCGCGTTGATGGGCAGTACGGCTTGCCACACCCGCACGCCACTGATGATGCCCCGCGTGGTGGCTAGGCTGTTTTTAAACTCCAGGGAGAGCTTGGCCATGTTGGAGTAGCTGGTGCCGATGTAGAAGCCACCCTGGTTGTCGGTGAAGGTACTGCCGAACTGGAACCACCGCCGCGATTCCACTTTCACGCCCCGCAGCGGCACCATGCCTAGGTCGGTGTCCTCCACCCGAACGGTGCCCCTGGGGTTGTAACGCCGGTGGCGGGCCTGGGCCCCGGCTAGCTTGCCTTCCATTACCTCGTCGGGGTTGCCGCTCAGGCGCATGGCTTCGTTGTAGAGCGCCAGCGGCGACACCCCGGCGTCTTTCAGCTTCTGGGTGGCCTTGGCCTGGTTTGTCAGCTTGCCTTTTTTGTTGGCCGAAGCCGTGCGGGCCACGGGGCACTGCAGGTAGCAATTACACGAGGGGTCGTACTGGGTCTGGCATTCGGCCGGGCCGGGGTCGGGGGCGGGCTCCCAGGGGTCCACGTCCTGGGCATCACCGTCCTCGGCGTTGAATAGGAACAGCTCCTGAATCTGCTCCCTCGGGATACCGGCCGGCAGCGGGGTGCCGGTGGGCACCACGGTGTAAATCCAGGCGATGTTTTCGGATTGGAAATCCACGGTGGTGTTGGCGGCTACCGACTCGTCGAGCGGCTCCCAGGAGAGCCGGAGGCCGGCGTCTTCCAGGTCGGCCAACTGGTTGGTATTGTCGGCCTTAAAGCGCAGGTAGAGGTGCGTGGGCTGCACGGGGGTTGGGTCGGTGGGGGTTGGGTCGGAGGGAGGAGGGCACTCCAGGCAGTCGGAGGGCGATTCCGGCTCAACGGCGGACGATGACGACGCAGCGGTTCTGCCGCTGCCACGCTGCGGACGGGTGGTAGCCAGTGCCGCAGATTCTTTCTTCGGATTTTTCAGGCTCTTGTATGCCTGACGCATCAGCGCTACGGAGAAGGGGTTGACGCCGGTGGTTTGCCGGCGGGCATCCGAGACCGCCGTGATGCCCGTGGAGGAGGGCTCCAGCTCAGGCGGTTCGCAGCCGCTCACCAGCGAGAAAACCGCCAGCAGGGCTAACGCCAGCGGTGAGCGGAGCGCGCGCCGAAGTAACGGCGGGGGGGGGGGGGGGGGGTAGACTTCATACAGTCAAGCGTGGAGGGGTAGGTGGTAAAATGAACAAGGTGTAGAACAGTAGCGCAGGGAGCAATTGCTTCCAGTCGATGCGGGCAAAGCTAGACAGTCAGGGTAGCGCAGGAAAGGACATGTAGCGTGTTTTTTAGACATGCAAATATTTGAAATATTATAATAATAGTTATATAAAATAATAATATAATTGAATATTTTTCCTTAAAAGTAGCGCTGGGAGCTTGTTTTCGCTCGAAAAAACAAGCGTTTTGTGACATTGGATGTAACCAGGCTGCATGGGAAGCTCAGCAGGAGGCTGATGTTGGTACCAGTTTACACCTGCACGAGTGGGTAGTCTAGAAATGAACCCACTGGCTCTTTCAACTCTGCAAGAGGCAAAGCCTGCCTACCGCCCCAGGCGCATGGTGGTGTCCAGCCGCTCGGTGCGGAGCAGGGCGCGGTACTGCTGGCGCAGGACGGCTTGTTCCTGGCGCTGCTCGCCCTTTTGGAAGAAGCGCACCTTGTACTTCTCACCGGGCGCGTCGCGCCGCAGGTTGATGTAGGTGAGCTTGCGGTCGGCGTTGCGTTTGGGCTCGCCTTCCTGGATGCGCTCCACGCGCTTGTTGTTGTTGCCAAACAGGGCCTGCAGAGGTTTTAGGCCCACAAACAGGTTGCTGCGGCCGTTCAGGCCGTAGCGGCCGCTCACTTCCAGGCTGCTGATGTTGCTGTTCAGGCGCAGGCCGGGAATAAGCAGCTGGCCATTGGTGAGAATGAACTGGCTGCTCACGGGCTCAAAAACCAGATGGCTGCTGCGCTCGGCTTTGATAAACTTTAGGGCCTCCATCAGCACCTCCACGTTCAGCAGCTCCAGGTCGCGGAAATCGGTTTTGAGGTAGCCCACAGTAGTTTGCAGGTCGGGCAGAAACGTGGGCCCCAGGTTGGTGCGCAGGTCCACCACGCCGCGCAGGCTGCCGCGGATGTTGTCGCCGCCCAGCACGTTGAGGCCCATGGCACTGGCGGTGGCAAAAAGCGGCGAGAGCTGCAGGTTCTCCAGCTGCACCTGCGCCTGGGCGGGGTGATGCGCCCGGTCGGCGGTGCTGAGCATTTGCCCCCGCAGGCTGATTCGGCCCTGGAAAGCATCAAAGGTGCAGTTGTCGAGCTGGGCCTCGCCCTCCAGCAAGCGCGACACCAGCCGAAACCGCGTGCCCCTGATGGCGGCGTAGCGCACCTCGTCGGCTTCCACCCGCAGCACCGCGCTCAGCACCCCGTTTGCCACCATGGACGTATTCTGCTGTGCTTCTTTGCGGGTGGCGCGCCGGGCCGCCCGGGCCTGGGTGCGGGCCGTGGGGGCCGCGCTGGCGGGGGTGGTCAGGCTGGCCACCAGGGCCAGCAGGCGCGGCACGTCCAGGGTGGCGTAGCGCAGGGTCACGTCGGCATCGGCGGCTACAAAGCGCAGGTTTTCCACCTGCACGGTTGCGGTGGCCTCCCCCTTGCCGCCTTCGGGCGTTCGGAAGCGCAGGACGGGCATTTGCAGGAGCTCCCCGGTCTTTTGCAGGCGCATTTGCACGTCGCGCAGGCTCTGGTCGCCGGGCAGCTGCACGTGGCCGATGTCGATGCTGAGCCGGCCGTTGGCGGCCAGCAGCAAGTCCCGCAGGGCGGGCATGGCCGCGCCTTTGCCTTTGGCGGGCGCAACCGGAGCCTCGGGCTTTCGGAGGTGGGCCACAAACTGCTCGTAGTCGAGTGTAGCGAAGCGAATACCCAGCTGGTACTGCACCGGCGCCACGCGGTTGTCGGGGTCGGTGGGCCATTCTACCTGGCCCTGCACGCGGCCGCCCCACACGCGGCCGGCCAGGTTGCGCAGCTGCACGCGCTGCCCGTCGTGGCGCACGGTCACGGCCAGGTCGTTCAGCGTGTCGGTGGCCAATAGCAGGCGCTGGCAGCGCAGGTCCACGTTCAGGAGCAGGCCCGGCGGAATCAGCTCGCTGCCCAAGGTGGCGGCCAGCTGGGCGCGGTCGCGCGGGCCCCGGGCGGCTTGGGCAGGCTGCTGGGCGAAAACCCCGGCCCCGCCGTGCGCTGCAGGGGCCGCAGCAGGCTCCGCAGCCGGTCCAGCCGCAACTCATCGACCGAGAAGGTGCCGCGAATGCTGGCCGTGGGGTGCTGGTTGTTGAGGTAGTCGTAGAGGTAGGTGGTGGTGGCCGAGGCCCGAAACCGCATGCCATTGAGCACACCGGCCGCGTTCGAGAGGCGCCAGAGGCTGTCCCGCAGGCCAATCTGCACATTGAGCTGCGTCAGCTCGGCTTCGCGCCGGGGCAGACCAAAAGCCGCGCCGCGCAGGGCCAGCGTGCCGCGCAGCGACAGTCCCTTTTGCGGTGGTCCCGGATAGGGCCGGCCGGCCGGCGCGGGGAGCAGGCCGCGCACCCGCAGGTCAAGGTCGGCGATGCCGGCGCGGGCTCGTATCTGCCTAGGGGCCAGCACGGCGGCCAGCCCCGGCAGCTCGGTGCGCCCCCGGAAATGGCCGTTTACATACGGGCGGCTGAAATCCTGCAGGGTCAGGGCCACGTCCAGCTTTCCCACGGGCGAGTAGATGCGGCAGCGCTGCAGGGTGAGCACCGTCGATTTGATGTTGTGGGCGGGGCCGTTGTCGTAGGTGCCCTGCAGGTCCCAGCGGTTGATGCGGCGCGCGGGCTCGGGCCACCGCAGGCTGGCGTTGCGCAGCCGGAACGTGAGCACGTTGCGGGGCGTGACGGTGGGCCCGCTCAGCCCCGTGATGGTGTAGTGAATGTGGGCCTTGCTGGGGCTGGTGGCGCCCAGCAGGTAGGGTTCGAGGCGGGGCGGCAGGGCGGCGTGTAGCACCTCCGTCAGGGGCTGGTTGCCAATGAATTTCAGCTGGAGCCGGGTGCCCACGGGCTGGTTGGGGTCCACGGTGTGGGTGCCGGTCACCCGAATGGTGTCGCCGTTGAGGGTGGCACGCGTCTGGTACAGCAGGCCCTGGCGGTTCTCAAAAGTGTACTTGTAATGCACCCAGGCCTGCACCGGCTCGCGCTCAAACAAGGTGCCAGACCGGGTGCGCAGGTAGCTCAGCTGCCCGCCGAGGGAGCCGGCCACGCGCAGCACGCCGCCCTGCAGCCGGGCCCTGAGCCGCGCCTGCCGCACCCGCACCCCAAAAGCACTGCGGGAGTAGCCGTTGTGTGAGCTGAAACGAAAATTGTTGACCACCAGCGTCTGCAAGTCCAGGTTGAGGGCGGGCGGGGCGCCCGTGCCCTTGCGGCGCTTGCCGCGCAGGCCCCAGGAGCGCCCCAGCGAATCTACCCGCTCGCGGAAGTCCACGTCGGTTATCACCAACCGGGTGATGTGGATGTTGCCGCGCAGCAGGCTGGCCAGCTCCAGGCGCATGTCGGCTCGCTGCAGGCGCAGCACCGGCACCCGCCGCTGGTGCGAGGTGTCGGTCAGGCTGATGTGGTGCAGGGATGCCGTGAGGTGCGGGAAGTCGCGCCAGGGCGAAAAATCAACTTCAAACGGCCCCAGCACCAGTTCCGAATTCGCCGTGAGGCCTTGGCGCACTTCCTGCGCAATGCGCCGCCGCCCGTACTCCGTGCCGAACAGCCACACGGCCACCAGCACTCCCGCCACGCCCAGCAGCAGCACCGAAGCCAGTAGCCGACGGACGGGAAATGATTTCATGGAGCGAAATAGTGGCAGAAGGTAAAGGCACAGCCGTGCGCAACGTGGTGAAGGTATCGCCGCTTACGCAAAAGGACGCTACTTAGCGCAGTATTCAGGTTAGCTTATACGGCGCGACTGAAAAACCTCACCCCCAGCCCCTCTCCCCAGGAGAGGGGAGCTTGACGACTGGTACGTCACCTGAAAACCACTCCAATCACCACAGGTAGCTACTACACGCAACAGCCCCGGACACTACTGCCCGGGGGCTGTTACAAATTCTACCAAGTCCTTTTTTCTGCAAAGCCAGGCCGGTTTTTTTAGCGGCTAGCGGCCACCTGCGGCACCCGCAGTGCCGGGCTTGAGCTGGCCCAGCAGCTCCTTCACGGCGGTGTCCAGCTGTATGTCGCGGCCGGTGTAGCTCTCGCCCATGGGCCGGGTCACGGCCACGTCCACGGGGCGGGGGTTCATTTCCATCACCTTGCCGTCGCGCGCGGCCCGGATGGTGCTGCCCGGCAGGCGCAGGCTGGAGCCATCGAGCAGCGTGGCGCCGCCGGTGAAGATAATCCAGCCGCCGGTGGGCTCGCCCACTATCTTGCCCAGCTTCTCGGCCCGGTAGCCTTCGCTGAAGTCTTCGGCATCGGACAGGGAGTGCTGGTTGGTGACGAGCACCGTGGGCAGCTCCAGGGCACGCTGGCCCAGGGCGGTGCGGGCCGGCATCGGAGTGGGCTGGCTGCGGTTGCTCATGGTGAGGTAGCTGCGGCGCGCCAGCACGTCGATGGCGTACACGTTCACGAAGCCGCCGTTGTTGTTGCGCACGTCCACTACCACACCTTCGCGGCCCATATTTTCGGCGTCGAGGTCCAGGTAGAGCTGCGCCAGCGCGCCGGCCGACATATCAAACATGTGCACGTAGCCCAGGCGGCCGCCGCTGGCTTTGGCCACGTAGGCGCGGCGCTCCTCTACCCACTGCCGGTAGTCGAGGGCTTTTTCGGTTTCGCGGCTGATGGGGCGCACCACCACGTCGCGCTCGGTGGCGACCGTGGCAGCGGGCGCGGTCTTGCCTTTGCGCTTGCCAGGGGCAGGAGCTTTGGCCGCGCCGCTGCTCAGGCGCAGGGTCACGCGGCGGCCCACCTGGTACTGCAGCAGCTCGTCGAGGTTGGTGCCGGGGGTGAGGGCCGTGCCGTTCACGGTCAGTAGCACGTCGCCGGGGGCGGATGCCGGCCAGCGCGGCGGCGCTCAGCGGCAGCACGGTGCTCACCCGCAGGCGGCCGTTCTGCTCGTATTCGGGTGCCTCAAAGCGCAGGCCGAGGCGGCCCGTGGCGGCCGGCACGGTGCCGCCCGCGGCGGGGGCGGGGTTGTGGCCGGAGTGCGAGGCGTTGAGTTCGCCAATCATCAGGTTGGTGAGGCGGCGGGCCTCGTCCACGGTGCGGGCCCCGGCAATGAGGGGCGCATATATCTCGCGCTGCGCAGGCCAGTCCACGCCGTTAAAAGTTGGGTCGTTGAAGAAGTCACGCATCAGGCTCCAAGCCTGGTCAAACACCACCATCTTCTCCTTCTCAAAGTCTACATCCATCTCGGCGCTCACCGCCACGCTGCGCGGGGTGCCTTTGCCGGTTTCCACGGGCACTACCTTAATGGTGCCCTGGTCGAGGTAAAATATCTCCTTGCTGTTGGGCGAAAACTGCGCGTCTCGCTTGGCGCCGGTGGTGGAAGTGAGCTGGCGCACCACGGCCGGCTCCTTGCTCAGCTCATCGAGCGGATACACGTACAGGTTCGACTGGTTGGCTGAAAAAGCGGTGAGCAGCAGCCACTTGCCGTCGGGGCTGACGCTGTGCGAACCCACGTTTACGCCCACGGGCAGCAAGCTCAGCCGGCGACGAATGTCTTCAAAATCAACCTTCACCGGCGGCTTGTTGGCTTTGGCGCCCGCTACGCCTTTTCTCGTGCCAATGGAGTCGGTAGGGCCGCCGGGCAATACCACGGGGCGGGCCGCCGCGGCCCTGGTTGAGGGCGCCGGGGTTCTGCCGGGGGCGCTGGGCGCTGGCGCCGGCTGCTCCTTAAACAAGTCCCGGAACTGGTCTTCGCGGAACCGGGGCGTGCGGGGCAGCAAATCGACGCGGGCAACCTGGGCGTCCTCGGTGCGCTGGCCGGTATCGAACAGCAGGTACTTGCCATCGGGGCTCCACGAAACGGAATTGGAGTTGGTGTTGGCCACAAAGCTCACGGCGCGGGCCGTGCCGCCCGCCGCCGGCACCACCGAGGCATTGGTGAACCCACGGGCGCCTCTGGGCATGAAGGCCAGCCACTTGCCATCGGGCGACCACACCACGTCCCGCTCGGGGCTGGAAGGCGGGCGGCCGAAGATGCCGCTGGCCAATACTTTATCCTGAGAAGTGGCCACGTCCAGCACCCGCAGCTCGCGGGCATCGCGCTGGAAGGCCAGCAGCTTGCCATCGGGCGAGAAGCCGGGCGCGGCGTCGTTGAGGACGCTGTTGGTCAAGCGCGTTTCCTTGCCGGTGCCAAAAGCGTAGCTGTAGAGGTGAGAAGGGCCGTCGCGCTCCGACACGTACACCAGCCGGCGGCTATCGGGCGCCCAGGCCAGGCCGGATTCGGCGGCCGGCGTTTGCGAAATGCGGGTGGCCTCGCCGCCATCGGCCGCCGAGGCGGCGAATACTTCGCCGTGCACCACAAAAGCCACTTTGGTGCCGTCGGGCGACAGCGCCAGCTCTTGCAGGCGGTCGGAGAAACGCATGCGCTCCACGGCCGGGCCGGCAGGCACGCCCCGGCGCTGCACCACCACTTCGCGCACCTGGCCGTTGTCGGTGTCCATGGTCCACAGCTTGAAGTTGCGCTCGAACGCAATGAGCTTGCCGTCGTAGGAAATGCTGGGCCAGAGCACGCGCCCGTCCTTGAAGGAGGTGACGGCCCGGGCGGTAGTTTTATCACCGTTCAGGCCTAGCACCCAAATATTTTCGGGCCCGGCCTGGTCCGACACGTAGAACAGGCGCTGGCCGCCCGCGCCCCACATGGGCCACAGGGCTTTGCCACCGCCCGTAGTCAGGGCCTCGTAGGTGGGCGCGCCGTTGGGCCCTTCGTGCCGCAGGGTAATTTCCGATTCGTCGAGGTGGCTGTGGCCGTGGCGCCACCACTGGTTGTTGGCAATGCCGCGGGCGCTGAACGCCAGCAGCTTGCCGTCGGGGCTGGGTGCGGCGAAGAATTCGTTGGCGTAGCGGTCGGCGCTTACCGGGGTGGGCGTGCCGCCGGTGGCCGGCACCCGGTAAATGTCGTTCATGCCGGCGATGTCGCGGCTCGACGAGGAGAAGTAGAGCCATTTGCCATCGGCCGACCAGTTGTCGAGCTGGTCGGGGGCGTCGTCGAAGGTCGCGCGGCGCAGCTCGCCGGTTTCCAGGGCCAGCACGTACACATCGCCGTTGCCGGTGCGCGTGGAAATGAAGGCCAGCGAACGGCCATCGGGCGAGTACAGTGGCCGGCTTTCGGTGGCCGGGTGAGACACCAGCAAGCGGGCCTCGCCGCCCGCCACTGGACTGGTCCAAATATCACCGCCCGACACAAAAGCCAGCTCCGTGCGGTTGGGCGACACGGCCGGCTCCGAGAAGTACGGAACCGGTGCCGGGGCCGCTTGCATACCCTGGGTCAGCAGGAAAGCAGTGAGGAAAGGCAGCGTGCGTGCCGCCCGCAGCCAGTGGCTAATAGGCTTTTGGTGAAGTAGTAAAATTGCCATCAGAAAGACGTTGCTATTTGAAGCGGTAATAGTACAAGCAATTATTGAAATGCTGTTTGACCGCTGGAAAAACGTAGCGCCGGGACGCGAAGCACTGCTTCGTGTCCCGGCGCCGGCTGGGTGTCGTGCGGGGATGTGAAGCACCGCTTCACGCTACGGTGAGAAACCGAATGCCCCAGGCTTACTGCACGATGCGGGAGCGCAACAGGGCGCGGGTGTGGGGCACGCCCTGCACCACCACGCGCTGACGAACAATGCCCACGTTCGGGGCCCAGGCATAGTAGGCCGGCCAGCCGCCCTGCGAGGCGTCGCCCCTGGGCAGGCTTACTTCCATCACGTCGGGGTAGGTCCGGGCCCCGAGGGCCAGCGGCCGCGTGTGCCAGTAGGGCTGCATACCGCCCGCCAGAAAATCCGTGCGGGCGCGGTCGCGCACGATGATGTACGGAAAGACGTACGCCCCGCCCACGTCGGCCGTGCTGTTGGGCAAGGACTCGCCCCGCGTCACGACCCAGCACGGCCAGTTCTCATCTCCATCGTCGCTGATGTTTGCGCCGCACAGCCGGTGCGTGCCAAACACTTGGTCCGGGCCGCCCTGGCTCGAACGCGTCCGCATTTCGAAAACTTCATACTTGTTAATCGGCGCGCCGGAGTACAGTCCGCCTTGGCGCACTTCAGTCAGCTTTGTCGAAACGACCCAGACGCTGTCGAGCTGCTGCGTGGCCGAGTCCTGGTAAATCCAGTGGGTGCCGGGCTGGAACAGCACGTAGGCCTTGAGTTCAGCCGGCAGGGGCACGGCGTCGGGCTCGGGCTCGGGCTCTTCGCAGGAAACACCCAGCAGCAGGGGCAGGCCCAAGGCCAGCAGGGCTTTACTAAACAAGTTGAGTTTCATGGTAGAGGCAGATGGGAGGAGCAAGGTACTACCGGATGCTGCGCAAACCGGTGGCCAGCGGCGGTGAAGTGAATTAACCAGTATTCAGGCAAAAGCCCCACCGCAGTGCCCCCTTGTGAAAGGGGCCGCGATGGGGCTTTTTTGGGGGAGCCAGGCAGCAGGGGCTGCGTCCTGCCTTCACTCCGGTGTAGCACTTGAAGGAAGCTGGCTTACTCCTCGGTTTCCGCTACTACGTCGGCGTGGGTGGTGGCTTCGTAGGTGTCGGCGTACTTGAAATCTTCCAGCCAGTTGGTGGAGCTCATCACATCGAAGGTGATGGAAGTATCGGTCTTTTCCACCGTTTTCAACTCCCAGATTATCGACTTGGCTTCCTCAAATTCGGTGCCGGCTAGGTGAGTTGAAAACAGCCGGTTGAGCAGGGCACTGTCGGGCAGGCCCTGGGCGAGTAGGCGCAGGAGCGGGGCTTCGGGCGCCTCGGCGAAAAGAGCGAGGTCTTCGGGGTTTTCAGCGGTGCATTTCACCTGGAACTCCACGGCCTGGGTGCGGGGGAAGGTGCCGTTGTAGGCCGTGTGCAGTAGCTGCGTGGCTTTGTAGAAGCCTTGGTGCAGCGGCAGCTCGGGGTTTTCTTCCCACAGCTTCTCGGTCAGCATCTGGTGCGACAGGTTCTCGATTTGGCCATCGTTCAGCTGCTCCGGAAACAGGTAGCCCAGCACGATTTCGGCGGCCTCGCGCGGCTCCAAATCGGTGAACGACATCAGGCACATATCTTTTAGCTCGGCTTCGCTGATGTCGTCCGGGTTCTCGTAGTTCATCTTCTTCAGCAGCTCTTTGTAGTCCGAGTTCTGCCAGGAGTCGGGCAGCTCGGTTAAAGAGGTGAAGGACAAACGCTCAACGGTGAATTTCTGCTCGGTGGTCGACATATTGAAAAGTATCGGGATGATGCGAGAGGCGGCGAAAGGTGGCAGCCCCTGCAGCCGGGTTTACGGGCCCAGCCCGCAAACAGCCGGAAAGCCTACGCAATAGCTGGTTTGTTGCGGCGCTTAAGTGGCGGTTTTCAAGAGGCGTGGGCGGGGACGTGCTGGTGGGGCGGGCCACCAGGGAGCAAAAGCCGGGGCGCGCCCGGCAAAGCCGACGCCTGTATCATGGCATTGCTTCCAAACAGGCAGCCGTGTAGTGGTTTTTTTACTACTCAGAAAGGAATAAAATAGTAAACACGTGTAGCTAAGCGGGGCCTGTCGTTGAGAATTTTTTTTGAAGCGAGTTATTTTTGACACCTTTTGGGCTCATTATCGACTTTATTCGCACCACCCAATCCGCTACCTGTTATTTTACGGCTATGTCTGCTGTTACTACTATTTCCGCGGCGAAATGGGCCGAGCTGGTTGCCTCGGAACGGGCCGGCCGCGAGCAAGCCGAAGCGGCCCTGGCGGCCGCCCACGCCGAAATGGCCGCGCTCCGGCAGGAAGTGGCCGCCAGCGACGGCCGCGCCCGGCAGCACTACACCCAGCTCACGGCCCTGGTGCACAATTTGCGCGTGGGCTTCGTGCTGGTGGACCAGGCCGGACAGATTCAGTACGTCAATCAGTATTTCTGGGACCTGTTCGGTCTGCCGCCGATGGCGGGCCCGGCCGAGGGCCACGCCCCCATTTCCCCGGCCGCCGTTTACATCGACAACGCCTTCCGGGACCCGGCCGCCTTTCAGGCCCGGGCGCTGGAGCTGCACGCGGCCGGGCAAACCGTGCTCCAGGAGGAGTTTGTGCTGGCCAACGGCCGGGTTATTGAGCTCGATTATTTGGTGCTGGACACCGTGGGCGCCGGCCGCCTGATATGCTACCGCGACGTGACCGAGCGCCACCAGCGCGACGCCGAGATTCGGACGCTGTCCTACATTCCGCAGCAGAATCCCAACCCCACGCTGCGGCTCAACGCGGCCGGCGAGGTGCTGTATGCCAACCCCGCCGCCGCGCCCCTGCTGCACGCCCTGGCCGTCGACGCGCGCGGCGACCTGCCCGCGCGGCTCCTGGCGCTGGTGCAAGCGGCCCTGCGCACGCCCGAACAGCAGCAGCAGGAGCTGGCGGTAGACGGCCAGCACTACCTGTTTACGGTGGGGGCCGTGCCGGGCCAGGCGTACGTGACGCTGTACCTGACCAACATCACGGCGCGGCAGCAGGCCGAGCAGCGCCTGGCCGAGCAGCGGGCTTTCTACGAGAGCCTGCTGGAGCAGGTGCCCTCGGCCGTGGCCGTGTTCGATGCCGAGCACCGCTACCTGTTCCTCAACCCCGTGCTGGAGCCCGACGCCGCCACCCGGGCCTGGATGGTGGGCAAGACCAGCAACGAAACCTGCGCCTACCGCAAGCGCCCGGAAGGCGTGGCCCAGCGCCGGTCCGCCGCCTTTGCCGAGGCCGTGCGCGAGCAGCGGGACGTGTCGTGGGAAGAAACCCGGGAAGGTCCCCACGGCCCGCAGCATTGGCTGCTGCGCTACCGGCCCGTGGTGGCGGCCAACGGCGCGCAACTGGTGCTGTGCTCAGGCGTCGACATCACGGAACGGAAAATGGCCGAGGAGAAGGTGGCCCAGCAGCAGGAGTTCTACGAGTCCGTTCTGAACCTGCTGCCGGTGGACGTGGCCGTGTTCGACGCCCAGCACCGCTTTCTGTTCGTCAATCCCTCGGCAGTGCCCGACGCGGCCGTGCGCCAGCAGATTACCGGCCTGACCAGCACCGAGTACTTTGCCGTTCATCAGGATAAGCGGCCCGCCGGCCTGGCCGAGCAGCGCGAACAATACTTCGAGCTGGCCACCCGCACCCGGAACGACGTGACGTGGGAAGAGATGCGCATCGACCACAATCAGCGCCCGCAGCTGATGCTGCGCTACTTCCGGCCGGTGTACGACGCCAGCGGTGCCCTGCAGCTGATGGTAGGGACCGGCATCGACATTACGGCGCGCTACACGGCCGAAAAACTGCAGCACGAGGTGCAGGAGATGCTGCAAGTCCAGCAGACGTTCGTTCGTCAGATTCTGAACACCCTGCCCAATGTGCTGTACATGGTGGACCCCGACAATAGCATTTCCTTTACCAATCATGCCTACGATGCCATGGTGGCCCACTACCAAAACTGGCAAGCGGTGGGCGCACCGGCGGCTGTGCTGGAGGAAGTGCAGCAAGTGTGGGAAATGAACGAGCTGGTACGCAAAACTCACCAAGCCCAGACCCGGGAGCTGCCTTTCACGCTCGATACGGGCGAGGTGATGCAATTCCAGGTCTATAAACGGCCCATGCAACGCCCCGACGGCCAAGTGGCCATTCTCACGGTGAGCACCGACATCACCGACATCAAACACGCCCGCCAGGCTCTGGAGCGCCGCGAAAAGCAATACCACGACCTGGTGTACTATTCGCAGGCCCTCATTTGCACCCACGACCTGCAAGGCACGCTGCTGTCGGTGAATCCCGCCATTGAGCGCCTTTTGGGCATCCCGGCTGCCCAGCTGGTGGGCAAGAACCTGAGCGAGACGCTGCCGCCAAAGCACCGTGCTGCCCTCAAGGCCTATTTTGAAGGCGAAAACCCCTTAAAGACCGAAGACCAAATCATTACGGTGCAAACCCGGGAGGGCGAGTTGCGCTACCTGCGCTACTACACCTACCAGGTGGCGCAGGAAGGGCACGCGCCCTACGTGCTGGCGTCGGGCTACGACGTAACGCCGGGCATCCTGGCCGAGCGGGCCCTGCGGCTGGCCAAGCAGGAAGCCGAAGAAAACGCCCTGGCCAAAGAAGCCTTCCTGGCGCGCATGAGCCACGAAATCCGCACGCCCCTGAACGGGGTGCTGGGCATGGCCGGGCTACTGCAAAAAACCTCCCTCACCTCCCCGCAGCGCGAGTACCTGACCACCATGCAGCACGCGGGCCAGCACCTGCTGGCCTTGCTCAACGACGTGCTGGACATGGCCAAAATCACCACCCACCACCACCACGTGCTCAACCACGCCCCCTTCGACCTGGGCGTGGCCCTGCACGGTGCCGGGCAAACGGTGGCGGCCCTGGTGGCCCAAAAGCGCCTGGCCCTCACGGTGGAGCCGCTGCCCGCGGCCATGCCCCGGGTGCTCGGCGACGCCTACCGGCTGCATCAGGTGCTGCTCAACCTGCTCTCAAACGCCATCAAATTCACCGACCACGGCCATGTGCGGCTGGGGGCCGACGTCCTCCAGGACGCGCCGCAGGCCCTGACGCTGCGTTTTTGGGTGGAAGACACCGGCATTGGCATTTCACCCGAAGAGCAAGTACATATCTTCGAAGCCTTTGCCCAGGCCAGTGCCGATACCAGCCTGCGTTACGGCGGCACGGGCCTGGGCCTCACCATCAGCCGCCAGCTGGTGGAGCAAATGGGCGGCACGCTGCAGCTGAGCAGTGTGCCCGGTCAGGGCACCACGTTTTCGTTTCAGTTGGTGCTGCCCCGCGCGCCCGACACGGCCGGGGACCATGCCCCCGCGGTGCCCACTGCCGGCTTCGATGCCCTGCAGGGCCTGCGCATGCTGCTGGCCGAGGACAACCTGGTGAACCAGCGTATTGCCGTGGCCGTGTTGGAGTACTGGGGCGTGCACGTGCACGCCGTTGACAACGGCTCCGATGCCCTGGCCCAACTCCAGGAACAAGCCTACGACGCGGCCATTCTCGATATCCGGATGCCGGGCCTGAGCGGCGTGCAGGTTACCACCACCATCCGCCAACACCCCGACGCCAAGCTGGCCAACATCCCCATCATCGCCCTCACGGCCAATGCTTTTGAAGCCGACCGCGCGGCCTATCTGGCCGCGGGCATGAACGCCTGCCTCACCAAGCCCTACGACGAGGCCGCCCTCTGTCAACTGCTGCTCGACTTAACGGCCGTTAAGTAGCAAATTTCTGTTAGACAGAGCATTATGCTGCCTCTGTACGAGTGCTTAGGAAGCCGGCTCGGGCCGGGGCATGGTGCGCAGCAGCCATTGGAATAGCTTTTCAGCATCAGCCGGGTGAAACAGCTCGGTGCCGGAGTTCATGGTGGCGGCCGAGCCGCAGGCCACACCCAGGCGCACGGCTTCGCGCACGGGCCGGCCCTGGCAGAGCGCGAACACCATGCCGGCCACCATGCTGTCGCCGGCGCCCACGGTGCTGCGCTTGCGCACGGCGGGCGCCGCAATGTGCTCTTCTTCGTCTTTGGTAACCAAGTAGGCGCCGTTGGCTCCCAGCGACACCACCACGATTTCGCATTTGCCCGCGTCGATGATGGACCGGGCAGCGTCGGCGGCCGATTCGGTGTCGAGCGCTTCGGCCCCAACCAGGCGGCTCAATTCGCCCAGGTTAGGTTTCAGCAAATACACCCCTTCGTTCACGGCACTTTGCAGGGCTTTGTCCGACGTGTCAACGATAAGCCTGGCTCCCACGCTGCGGGCCCAATGGGCAATCCTGCCCATAAACTCGGGCGCCACACCGGGCGGCAGGCTGCCGCTGGCCACCAGCACATCGGGAACGGGGCTGAGCCCGGCCAACGTGGCCAATAGTTGCTCCTGCTCTTCTTCAAGAAGCCTGTTGCCAGGCATCCCGAAGCGGTACTGCTGGTTGTTGGAGGCGTCTACGACGATGAAATTTTCGCGGGTCCAGGCCGTGGTGGGCACCGGCTGCAGGGCAATGCCCTCGTGGGTCAACAGCTGTTGCAGGACCTCGCCGGGAGGGCCGCCGGCCGTGAAAACGGCCCGCGAATCGAGGCCCAGGCGTTTGAGGGCGCGCGCCACGTTGATGCCGCCGCCGCCGGCTTCAAACTTGGGCGTTCCGCAGCGTATTTTATGGTCCGGCACAATCTGGGGAGCCACGGTGCTCTTGTCGATGGCCGGATTGAGGGTGATGGTGACAACGTTTTTCATGGCGATGGTAAAAGGGGTTGCGGCTTAAACGGGACGCTGAGTACGCAGGGTGGTCCGGCCGGGGGCATTAGGTGCAGCCGCCGGCCGGGGCAATTATCGCCGCCTAGAGCTTCACCAAGATAAGGGCCGTGCTGCCCGGCACCTGCACTCCGCTGGTGACTTCGAGCACATCGAGCCCTTCCTCGTTGAGCTGGTCGCCGCGCAGCACCACTTTGTAGGTGCCCCGCGGCACGGCCACGCTGTCGGCCGAGGCCTTGCCGTTGAAAATCACCACAATGTTCTGCCAGGCGTCGCCGCCGGCGTGGTCTTTCAGCTGGTAGGCAATGAGGCCGGGGTGGGTGTTGGGGAGGAACTCCAGGTGTTGCTGGATTAGCTCGGTGGTGGGCAGGCGGAAGGCGGGGTGGGCGCGGCGCAGGGCAATGAGCCGGCGGTAGAAATTATACACCGCCGGGTACTTGGCCTTGCGGCCCCAGTCCAGCTGGTTCACGCTGTCGGGCAGGTTGTAGGAGTTGTGCGAGCCGCCCTTGGTGCGCAGAAACTCATCGCCGACTGGCAAAAACGGGATGCCCTGCGACGTAAACACAATGGCGTTGCTGAGCAGGTCCATCTTGGTTCGTTGGGCTTCCGTAGCGCCGGGGTTGGCTGCGGCGAGCTTGTCCCAGAGCACCAAGTCGTCGTGGCAGGCCACGTAGTTGATGGCCTGCGCGGGCGACTCCGCCCAGGGCGCCTTCGAGTAGTTCACTTGGCTGTACTCCACCTGCGGGTGCTGGGTGGCGGCCACAATGCCGAACTTCACGCTCTCCTCCAGGCCGGGCCGGCCGCTGGCAAAGCCGGGCTCGGTCTGGCGGGCGTAGTGGCCTTTCACGCCGTCGCGCAGCTCGTCGCCGAAGGCGGCAATGCGCGGAAGCCGGGCCACGTTGGCTTTCACGGCGCGGCGGGCTTCGGGCAGGGGCGAGGGGCCGGCAGTCCAACCTTCGCCATACATCAGAATGCTGTGGTCCTGCTGGTCGAGGGCCACGCGCACGGCGCGCATGGTCTCAATATCCAGCACGCCCATCAGGTCGAAGCGGAAGCCGTCGGCGTGGTATTCGCGGGCCCAATAGGCCACCGATTCCACGATGAGCTTGCGCACCATGGGGCGCTCCGAGGCTATTTCGTTGCCGCAGGCGGTGGCGTTGCTCAGGGTGCCGTCGGGGTTGTGGCGGTAGTAGTAGCCGGGCACCAGCTGCTCGAAGGCGCTGCGGGCGGCATTGGCGGTGTGGTTATACACCACGTCGAGCACCACGCGCAGGCCCTGGCCGTGCAGGTTTTCCACCATCTGCTTAAACTCGCTGATGCGGACGGCGGGGTTGGCGGCGTCGGTGGCGTAGGAGCCTTCGGGCACGGAGTAGTGCAGCGGGTCGTAGCCCCAGTTGTAGCGGTTGGCGCGGTCGGGCGCGGCCTCGTCGATGCTCGCGAAGTCGTTGGTGGGCAGCAGGTGCACGTGGGTCAGGCCCAGCTCCACCAAGTGCTCTAGGCCGGTGGTGACGCCCTCCGGACCCCGGGTGCCCAGCTGGGCTAGGCCCAGGAATTTGCCCTTTTCCCGAATGCCCGACTGCGGGTGCATGCTCAGGTCGCGCACGTGCACTTCGCCAATCACGACATCAGTGGCTTGCTTTAGGGCCGGGCGCAGGTCGTCGGCCCAGCCGGGCGGGGCCACCAGGGCGGGGTTGAGCACGGCGCCGCGCTGGCCGTTGCGGCCCACGGCGTGGGCGTAGGGGTCGGCTACTTCGGCCATTTGCTTCCCGGCAATGGTGGCCTGCACGGTGTAGAAGCCGGTGGTGCCGGCGGGGAGGGCGTAGGTCCAGGTGCCGCCTTCGGCCCTGGTCATGGGGTACTCGGCGCGGGCTGGCCCGCCGGTGCCACCGGCGTAGAGACGCAGCCGCAGGGCTTCGGCGGTGGGGGCCCACACGCGCAGGGTGGCCTGGGTGCTGCGCCACGTCAGGCCCAGGTCGGGCCCCAAGTAGGTGGGGTACTTGCTGAAGTCGGGGAGGGGCGGAAGGGCTGAAACAACAGTAGTAGCAGAGAGAAGCACGAGCGGCAGCAGGAAGGAGCGAATCATAGCGCAAGTTCGGCACGCCGGGCGCAAAGTTGGCTCGGACAGGGGTGGTTGTATGGTTGAATGACACCGGGACCAATCAGCCATTCGTTGTGCGGGCATCGTTCAACGGCTCAACCGCTCCAACGGTGGCACTTCCCAACCGATGAAACCTTCCCCGCCGTCGATACAATTCCCCCTGCAGTCGGTTTGGCCCGCGGCCGGGGTTAGGCGTTGAGTAAATTTGTTGCGTATCCTTCCTCCCCCATGCCCTTGCCGACCCCCCGAAGCTACCTCACCCTGCTCCTTCACGTGCTGGTGTGGGGACTATTCGGACTCATTTTTTTGCTGTTTCAGCCGCTTACGGGCCGCCTCACGCTGCCTCCGGAATTTTGGGTGAAGCAGGGGCTGATGTTTGCCGTGTGGGTGGGCACGTTCTACCTCACGGCGAACGTCACGGTGCCCCGCCTGCTGTTTAAGGGCCGAACGGGCTGGTTTATTCTGGCCCTGTGCGGCACCACGGTGGGCGTGCTGCTTTTCAGCCGCGCGCTGGACCAGGTCCTCGACCTGCCCGCGCTTATCAACAAGGCCTTCGAAGCCGCCACGGGCCGGCCCCGGCTCTCGCAGCGAGGCCTGCGCTTCGATTCCATGGGCCTGCTCACCACCATGCTGGTGCTGGGCATCAGCACCTGCATCACGGTGGTGCAGAAGCTGCAGCGGGATGTCCAGCTTCGGCAGATGCTGGAGCAGCAGCGCACCAGCTCCGAGCTGTCCATGCTCAAGGCCCAGATTAACCCGCACTTCTTCTTCAATACCCTCAACAACATCTACGCCCTCACGCTGCTCGACGGCGAGGAGGCCCGCTCGGCCATTCACCGGCTCTCGCGCATGATGCGCTACGTGCTCTACGACACCGCCCACGGCAGCACCCTGCTCAGCCAGGAAGTGGCGTTTGTGCAGGACTACATCACCCTGATGCAGCTGCGGCTCAGCGACCGGGTGACCGTCACCTTCGAGCGGCCCGAACCCGTGCACGACGTGCCCGTGGCGCCCATGCTGTTGCTGCCCTTTCTCGAAAACGCGTTCAAGCACGGCGTGGCCGCCACCCAGGCCAGCACCATTTTTGTGGCCCTGCGCCAGCCCCAGCCCGATGTGCTGGAGCTGGAAGTGCGCAATACCCGCCTCTCGCTGCCCTCCACCGACCTGGCCGGCAGCAACGGCATCGGCCTGGCCAATACCCGCCGCCGCCTGGATTTGCTCTACCCCGGCCAGTTCCAGCTGGACGTCGACGACCACACGCCCGCCAACGAGTTCCGGGTGCATTTGACCCTGAATGTGGGGGCAGGAGGGGACGTTCTGGTGTCAACCTCACCCCCTGACCCCCTCTCCAAAAAAGAGGGGGCACCGGAAATGCTTTTATGAATGAATAAGCAATATAAAAATTTGCAAGACAGTTGATTACACTTATCATTGAGATTGTCGCCTTCCCCAAACCGGTGCCCCCTCTTTTTTGGAGAGGGGGTCATGCCCCAAAGGGGGCCCGTGAGGTTGACGCCAGAACACCAACCCACTCCTAAACATGTCGCCCCTCAAATGCATTGCCGTTGATGACGAGCCGCTGGCCCTTGGGCTGGTGGTCAATTTCGTGCAGAAAACGCCGTTTCTGGAATTGGTGGGCAAGTTTGGCAGTGCCGTGGAAGCCCTGAAGTACCTGCACGAACACCCCGGCTCCGTCGATTTGGCGTTTCTCGACATTCAGATGCAGGAGCTCAACGGCCTGGAGCTGGCCCGCGTGCTGGGTCCCACCGGCCCGCGCGTCATTTTCACCACCGCCTTTAGCCAGTACGCCCTCGAGGGCTACCGCGTCGACGCCCTCGACTACTTGGTGAAGCCGTTCAACTACGAGGAGTTTTTGCGCGCCGCCGGCAAGGCCCGCGCCTACGCCGAGCTGGTTGCGCAGCACGTGAGCAACCCGGCCGCGGCCAGCCCGGAAGAAGAAGAGTACCTCTTTCTCAAAGCCGAATACCAGCTGGTGCGCGTGGCCCTGAGCGACGTCCTCTACGTAGAAGGCCTGAAGGATTACGTGAAAGTGCACCTCAAAAGCACCCCGCGCGCCCTGCTTTCCCTCATGAGCCTCAAGGCCATGGAAGAAAAGCTGCCCGCCCGGCGGTTCATGCGCATTCACCGCTCCTTCATCGTGGCCCTGGACAAGATTGAGGCCGTGCGCCGCCTCACCGTGCAGATTGGGGCCGTCACCATTCCGGTGGGCGACCAGTACAAAGAATCCTTCCTGCAGTTTCTGAGCCGCTGGAGCTGATGCATTTGTGGCCTGCCAGCCGACGGGCGGGGCGCAGTCGGCTGCCGCGGCCCTAGCTTGCGGCGTTTGCCTGCCATCCGAATAACCCCAACTGCTCCTTCTCTGCCCACTGCGCCCGGCCAGCCCGCCAAGCCTGCTCTGGCGGTCCTGTGCTTGTCTGGCAGCCTGGGCGGGCTGGAGCTGAACAGCCTCAAATTTGCCCGCTGGATACAGGAGCGGGGCTGGCCCCTCACCTTTATAGGGCTGCCTGATACGCCCCTGGCCCGGCTGGCAGCCGAATGGGCGGTTCCGTGCCAGCTCCTGGCGGTGCGCCGGGGCCTCTTTCTGCCCCTCGCGGCCTGAGGGCTCAGGCAGCTGCTGCTGCGGCTGGGCAGCCAGGTGCTGGTGGTCACGCAGAACAAAGACCTGGCGTTGGCCACGCTCAGCAAGCAGCTCATGGGCGGGGTGCTGCGCGTTATCTACCAGCAGCACATGCAGCTGGGACGTCCCAAGCGCAGCCTGGTGCACCGCCTGCGGTTCGGGCAACTCGATGCCTGGCTAACGCCCCTGCCCGGCCTGGGCCAGGAGGTGCTCCGCTCGACGCACCTGGAGGCGCGCCGCCTGCACGTGGTGCCGCTGGGCCTGCCCGTGGAGCAGTTTGCCCCCCCGGCCCGCACCAGGAGCCAGGCGCGCCAGGAGCTGACGTTGCCCGCCCAGGGCCTGCTGCTGGGTATCTTGGGCCGCTTCGACCGGGGCAAGGGCCAGGACTTCGTGCTTGAGGCACTGCACCTGCTGCGGAGCGAATACGGGCACGACGCGGGCCTGCTCGTGATGGGGGCGCCCAGCCGCAACGAAGGCGACACCTATTACCAGCAGTTGCAGCAGCAGGTGGCCCGGCTGGGCCTAGCGGCGGAGGTGCATTTCCGCGGGTTCCGACCCAATCCGGACGTTTTTTACCAAGCCATCGACTTTTCTGTGATGGCTAGACTTACGGCATGGTGACTCTGGAAGCCATGGCGGCGGGCGTGCCGGTAGTAGGCGCCGCCGCCGCCGGCACGGCCGAGCTGGTGCAGGACGGCCACAACGGCCTGTTGTTTCCGCTGCGCAGCGTGGCGGCCTGCGCCCGCGCATTGCACCGCTGCCTGGCCGACCTGCCCGCCACCCACCAGCGCGTAGAAAACGCCCCGCGGGAAGACTGGCGCTACTCGCACCACCACCAGTGCGCCCTGACCGAAGAAGTGATTTGGGGCTTATGCCCGGTGCAACCATAACCCGCCGTCGGCGCTCTTCAGTAGCAAGGCAGGCGTAGCGGCCTGTACCGCGCAAGCCAGGGTGGTGCCCTCCACCTGAGAACTCGTGTGGGCTACCCTTTCGACCCCTGTTATGCTCCACTGGCATCCGCTTGCGAAGCAGTACTTATGCCAGAACAGCACATGCAATGAAAGCGCTACTTTGAACGCCAAACGAGCAATGCTGCCCATTGCCGGAAAGCTTTAGCTTACAGCATCTAATTACAACCTGCCGACGTGAGGATAATCACTTTAGGGTCAATGAACAACGGGGAAACAGCAACTTCTTTGTCCATGGCGAATGGGTTGAAGATTTAATTTGATTAACTGAATTGTGTTTTAGAAGTTTGCGCCCATTTGTCGAATTGAAATTTATGAGTTGAGAAGCAGGAACAAGTCCTTGAATTATTGGATTATATAAATTATATATTCTGTTTTATTTTTGCGGATGCGCTTCAACGTGGTAAGGGCTTCCATGGTTGCAAACAATTACCCTGTTACAATGACGAGCAGCTGCCGCAATGAATAAAACATTGAATATATGAGATGAAAATTGCCCAATGGTTGAGCTAATGTACATTGGTTATGAGCGTGTTAAAGGTGATAAAAGCACCGCTTTGACTCCTGGCATGGATTATTAAGATGTATATTCGCACTTTGAAAAAAAGTAGCTACAACAAGCAGCTGCCGAAGCAACAGTAATAACGCTTTTATCAAGTTTTTTTTAAATAAAGTATATTAAATATCAGATTTATATAATAATATATTGCTAGAATAATGCCGGTTCTGACTATCATTTTTCACATAAAATTCCCTCTTCTGCCACCCGTACATATTTGAACTCACTCTTCTGTATTCCAACCATGAAAACAACCACTACCAAACCCAGCAGCTTAGGACGTGCTATTGGGAGTACCGCGGTACTACTTCTGTCCCTGCTGAAACCCGCATTCTCCCAAGCCCAGGCGGGCTCGGTTGTAATCAGCGAAGTGTACGCGAGCGGCGGAGCTACCGGTGCTTTCAAAAACGACTTTGTTGAGCTTTACAACAAAAGCAACACGCCGTTTGCGTTGACGGGGTACTCCGTGCAGTACCACAGCGCCAATTCCAACAATAACTACACACTCGTGCCACTTACGGGCAGCATTCCGGCAAACGGCTACCTGCTGGTGGAGTTTGGCGGGCCCGCAAGC
This sequence comes from Hymenobacter lapidarius, assembly GCF_001816145.1. Lineage (GTDB taxonomy): Bacteria > Bacteroidota > Bacteroidia > Cytophagales > Hymenobacteraceae > Hymenobacter > Hymenobacter lapidarius. The sequence goes on from NZ_MDZB01000120.1 coordinate 103,040, forward strand.
GGCACGCCTTTGCCTGCGCCTGACGAGACTAACAACACCAACCTGGCAACAGCCGGGGGCAAAATCGCCCTGGCCAACTCCACTACAGAACTGCCCGGAACTACTACTGCCACCGATGCCGGGATTATCGACTTTGTTGGGTACGGCTCGGCCGAGCAGTTCGAAGGCACCTCTGCCGCCCCAGCCTTAACCGCCGCTACCAGCATTGAGCGCAAGGCGGTTGCCTCGTCTACCAGCGCATCCATGGCCGCTGGCGGAGCCGATGCGCAGCGGGGCAACGGGTTCGACAGCCAGAACAACGGCCAGGATTTTGTGGTGCGCAGCTCGCCCGAGCCCCAAAACCGCGCTTCGGCGCCCGAGACAGCGGCCACTGTGTTCTACAATACCAAACAGCCTAATGGCCCGCTCAACGCCCTGGGTACCTACAGCAGCACACTGGATGGCACGGGTCCGTCGCCGACTAGCTTCAGCGCCAACTCCCAGCAGTTTATCGTCATTGGTGCCAATCGCACCCTCACCGGTGACCTGACCATAACGGGGACTGACTCGCGGCTCGTACTCGATACAAATGCCTCGTTCACTGTGCCCGAGGCCTTTGACTACACCGGCACCCTGGAACTGAGCGACAACGCCACGCTGACCGAACTGAACGCCGACCCAGGCGTGGTTTTCAACAGCATCGCCGTCAGCAGCACCGTGGAATACGCGCAGGCCACGCCCTACATCGTGCCCGCCACGCCCTCCTACGGCAACCTCACCCTACGCAACGCCACCAAGCGGCTGAGCCCCGGCACCACCGTGGTGCGCGGCAACTTCCTGGCCAACAACGTAGGTGCCGCCAATCCCGACGTATTGGGCGGCGCGGCCGGTTCGGCTTCTACCCTGAGCCTGGGGGGCAACTTTGCGCTCACCGGCACGGTCAACTTCAGCACCACTGCCGATGACCGCATTACGCTGGCCCTCACCAATACTACCACCCCACAGGTGGTGAACGGCGGCGACAACACCATCAAGCTACTCAGCCTGACAACGAGCACCAACCAGGCTGGCGTTAGCCTCGCCGATGGCGCCAGCAACCTGGAACTGGGCAACAGCACGGACGGCGGCTACAACCTGGGCGCTGGTTCCGTGCTGGCAGTGGGCGGCAACACCCTGAGCTTTGTGCAGGGTGGCGGCGCTACCATTGGCGCCGGTACCGGCCAGCTGGCCGTAAATGCCGGTTCGAGCCTCGTATTCAGTAAAAACAGCCCTGCTGAGTTAGGTACCCTGCGCCTAACCCCAACCAGCACCCAGCTTGCCAACCTGACGGTGGACGCCGCCGGTGGGGGAGGACTAACGGCAAACGCCAATACCCTGACCCTGCCTCGTAGCCTCACCGTAAACGGTTCCCTTACCCTTACCGCTGGCACGCTGGCCATTGGCGCCAACAATGTACTGACGCTGAATGGCCCGGTGGTGGCGGCTGCTACGGGTTTCCTGCGCGGCGCGGCCACTGCAGGCCTAGTAATAGGTGGCGCTGGTTCGCTGGCCGACATCCGCTTTGACAACGGCACCAGTGCCAATACCACCCTGGCCAGCTTTACGCTGAATCGTTCGGGGGCTACCTTCACGCTGGCCTCTTCGCTGATTGTTGAGAATGCCTTTGCACTCAACAACGGCGTGTTTGCCATCGGCTCAAACACGCTGACGTTGAATGGAACGGTTGCTACCTCTGCAACCGGCCTGCTAAAAGGCGGTCTTGAACCTTTAACTTTTGTAGCTACATCAGACGTGTACATTGGAGGAACCGGCCCACTTGGCACGCTGACCTTCGAGCCCTCGTCAGCGGTGCTCAACATATTGGTGCTAAACCGCCCCGGAGGAACCCTGACATTGGAAGGCAGCGCCGTGCAGATAACCACCCCCACCCTGACCAGCGGTGTCCTCAAGCTTAGCGATGGCGTTGGCCTGAACGTGACGGGGGTATTTGACGCCGACCCCGCAGTGGGTCGCCTTGCGGTCACGCCCACCTCGGTGCTGAGTTTCACTGGCTCGGGAGACATTGGTCCGCTGGCTTTTGTTGCGGGCCAGGATGTGCTCCAACGTTTCACGCTGGACCGCGCGACAGGCACCGTCCCTACGGTTCAACTCACCACCACGCTCACGGTAAATGAGTTGTCCCTGACCCGGGGCCGCGTGTTTGTGCAGGGTAACAATAAGCTCATCGTATTGCCTGAGGGGAGCGTAACGGGTGGTGGCAATAATTCCTACACCAATACGCTGACTCAGTCTTCGGTAACCAACCAGACCACCAAAACTGCGACGCTGGGCTTTCCGCTTGGGGTAGATGGGCAGTACCGTCCGCTTAACTTCTTAGTGGAAGACGTGAATGGGGGTACCAGCAGCTACACAGCTCACCAGTACGAAGCCCCTTCGCCGTCCCGGACCCTGCCGCCCACCTTGTCGCGCGTGTCGCAAATCCGGTACTACAACGTGGTGCGTGAGCCCGGTGGCACGAGTGTCTTGAACCGTGCCCGGATTACCTTAAACTACGACTTTGCCTCCGACGGCGTAACCCCGGCCACCGTTTCTTTTCTGCGCGTGGCCATGGCTGACCCCATCGATGACAGCAAGTGGAAGGATATCGGCGGCTCTGGCCTAGGCTCAAGCATTCAGTCTGATTTTTTCCCCGCTGGCCCCCTCGGTGACTTCACCCTGGCCACCGACAAACAGACGCCCCCCAACGCCAATCCGCTGCCGGTGGAGCTGGTGCGTTTCACGGCCGAGCGGCAGGCCGCGGGTGTGCGCCTGAACTGGGCCACGGCAAGCGAGCAAAACAGCGCCCGCTTCGAAGTGCAGCGCAGCCTTGATGGCCGCACGTTTGCGTCCGTCCTGTCGGTAGCGGCCCAAGGCAACAGCAGCCAGCTGCAGGCCTACAGCGCCCTGGACGCCCAGGCCCCCGCCAGCCGCCTTTACTACCGCCTGCGTCAGGTGGACGTGGACGGCACGGTGGCCTTCTCCGAAGTGTTGACGGTGAGCGGTAACCGCGCCAGCGCCGGTGAGTTGAGTGTGTACCCCAACCCCGCCAGTGACCGCATCACGGCCGTGGTGCCCGCCGCCGAAGGTCGCACCTACCGCGTGCTCAACAGCCTGGGCCAGGTGCTCGACCGGGGCCGCGCCGCCGAGGCAAACCCGAGCGTGGACGTGCGCCGCCTGCCGGCCGGCACCTACTTCCTCGAGCTGAACTCGGCCACCGGCCGCATGGTGCGCCGCTTTGTGAAGTACGACTAACCCTGCGCCGCACGCTGCCCATCTGCGGCTGGCTGGTACAGTTGCTGGAAATGCCCCCGCCCAGCGGGGGCATTTTTGGGTAAAAAGGAATGCCTTTACTGGACTGCATAGGTCTTGCAGTACCTTTGAGCGGGCTTTGCAGCGCCTCGATTTACTACCATCAATCAGTCGTTTAAAAGTAAACGGGTTATCAGTTGCTTGTTGTCGGTCGGATAGTTTTGAATTTCTGACAACTGACAGCCAATGTCTAACAACTCAGTACCCACGTTCCTCCTGGATGGTTAGTAGCATTTCCCTGGCCGAGCGCCGGTTTTCAATCCCCGTTGTCGTTCGCTATTCTTTGCTGGGGTTGCTCGTGCTGCTGCTCGGGGTCAGGTTGTCTTTTTTAGGAACCGGGGCCCTCGCGTTTCCCGATGAGGAGCGGTATTACCGCTCCGTAGAGGCAGTGGAGGCCCTAGTGGGCGGAGATGTTGCCGGATTCTGCGAACGACTTTCCCAGACGCAGGGCCGCCCCGGCGATGCCCTGTGGCGGGTGGCCCCGGCCAGCTTGCAGGTGCTGCTTGCGGAGGTGGCCGGCGTCAGCCCCCACAGTCCGGCCTCGCTCCTCATTCCGGTGGCGTTCAATTACCTCATCGTGCTGTGCTCGCTGCTGGTCTATTACCGCATAGGGCGGCAACTGCTGCGAAACGAGCCAGCCGCCCTGCTTAGCACGCTGGTGTACGGCTGCCTCGTCAATACCAACCTCTACATTCGCCACATTCTGCCTTACGACGCGGCATTGCTGTGTTTTTTCCTCACCGTGCATTGGGTGCTGCGGCTGCGGCAGCGCCCGGAGCGGCGCACGTATTGGGCCGTCTTTTCCATCGGTGCGCTGTCGGCTCTCACGTTTGCCATCTACCCGGGCTACAATGCCGCGGTGGTAGTGGGGTGGGTGATGCTGCTGGAAAAGCGTGCCATCTGGCCATTCAATTGGCGGCGCCTGCTGAGCACCAGCGTGGTTTTCGCGTTGGGAGCCGCGGGCGTGCTGCTGCTGTTCGAGCTCCTTACCCAGGCCGGTGGCAGCTCGTATCTGGAATCCTGCATCAGCTTATCGAGTACCATCACGCAGGGGGATTTTGCCGATGGGTTTTCCTTCCTCTTCAAGTACCTGTTTGAGGCTGAGCGGAGCTTGGGCTACCTGCTTGTGGGGCTGGCCGCAGCCAGTGTGCCGGTGCTGCTGTACCGCCTGGCCCGCCGCCGCTGCCCAACCGTGGCCGCCTACGCCGAGCTGATTCGGGACAACATGCTTCTACTAAGCATGGTCCTAGCCTTTCTCGCCTACGCGGTGATGGTTTTCTACCAGGAGAAGCTCGTGTTTTACGGCCGGATTCTGCACCTGTACCTGCCGTTTTTCGTGCTGCTGCTCGCCAAGGTCCTGTATCCGGCCACCCGCCGTCTGCAGTTTGTTCCGGTGGCCCTGGTGGCCGGTACCGCGCTCTATTCCTTCGGCGTCTTTGCCGTCGAATACCACCGGATTGTGTATCCCCTCACCGTGCTCTACCAGCAGGTGCCCGGCCTGAAGAGCACCACCGTAGCGCATAAAAGCCAAACCGGCACCGCCGACAATGCCGACTACTACCTGGCCCGCGCCCCACTGCTGGAGACGCCGACAACTGATACCAGCCGGCAGGCAGTACTGGTGAACGTGGCTTTCCTGTACCCCATTCACGCCGGAGTCTGGTGCAACATCGTTGAGCTCCCACCTTCCTACAAATTACTATTCAGTGCCCCTCACTTCCTGACGCTGCCCGCATATCCATTCGAAGGCTACCGGACCGAAGAACGGGATGTTATCAGCCACTGCAAGTACCAATGTCAGGTATACGTGCAGCAATAAGTCCGCCCTACAGAAAATCGTCTTGCCCAGCCATACAACTGCTAATTCGCTCGCACCAAGCTGTCCATATTCTGTCATGCGGAGCGCAGCGAAGCATCCTATCACCGCAGAACAAGCCGTTCTAGTGCTGCAAGTCATTCAGCAGCGATAGGATGCTTCGCTGTGCTCAGCATGACAGTTCCTGTTCGGATAAGCTCTAAATGCAGAACGGCCACCCATTGGGTGGCGTTCTGCAAAATCAGGTAGTGTGGCTGCTTATACCGAGAAGCTCTCGCCGCAGCCACACTCGCGCGAAGCGTTGGGGTTGTTGAACTGGAAGCCCTTGCCGTTGAGGCCATCGGAGAAGTCCAGCTCGGTGCCGGCCAGGTAAAGGAAGCTCTTCATGTCGACCACCACACGCACGCCTTTGTCCTCAAACTCCTGGTCCATGGGCCGCACTTCGTTGTCGAAATCCAGCTTGTAGCTCAGGCCCGAGCAGCCGCCCCCGGCCACGGAGGCCCGCAAGCGGTAGGTATCGTCGAGGTGGGCGTCCTCAATGAGGCGCGCTACTTTTTCTTTGGCTTTATCGGATACGGTAATCATGGCAGTAGGAGCAGGGCCTTGCTCGACTAATAGAATAATCGGAGGCGCAATTTAGACAAATTATAAACAAGGATGCTGTTTCCTTTGTTCCTTCGCCTTCTGCAGGCAGTGGTGTCCGGCTAAGAGCTGGGGTTGAGCACCACGCTAAACACCGTGATGGCATTGAGGTCGCGGCCGAAATAGAGCTTGTCCAATGCTTCATACGCATTGTGAGCGCGAAAGTAGGAGGTCTGCAGCTCTTTGTCGCCGCGGGTGCGCCACTGCAGCGTGTAGGAGCTTTCGGTGTCACGAAGCCGTTTCACGTAGTCCAGCATCTGTTGCAGGCAGTCCGCTTCGTCGCGGCCCGTCTCGAAGCGAAATAGAAAGGACTGGTGGTGGCGGGGGTTCAGCGTGACCAGGTCCAGCCGCGTCTGGCCTTCCAGCTCCCGAAACTCAAACCGCAACTGTGCGGCCTCCAGGCCCAGGTACTGCTGAATTTCGCGCTCCAGGCGGGCAACTTCAAATTCGTCCATTTGTCAAGGTAAAAGTTAAAAGTGAAGAGTTAAGGGTTATAAGCTTCTGGCCGGTTCGGGGCCAAAAACTTATAACCCTTAACTCTTCACTTTCAACTCAAAAAATTAGTGGTGCGCCATTTCCAGCGCGGGCAGGCCGTTCTTCACGCGGTAGTCCGAGATAGCCGACTTGATGGCATCCTCCGCCAGTACCGAACAATGGATTTTTACGGGCGGCAGGGCCAGCTCTTCCACAATTTCCATGTTGTCGATGGCCAGGGCCTCGTCCACGGTTTTGCCTTTCAGCCACTCCGTTGCGAGCGATGAGGAGGCAATGGCCGAGCCGCAACCGAACGTCTTGAATTTGGCGTCGATGATGGTGTTGGTGGCTTCGTCTACCTCAATCTGCAGGCGCATTACGTCGCCGCACTCAGGTGCGCCCACGAGGCCGGTGCCTACGTTCTTTTTGCTTTTATCCAGCGTGCCCACGTTGCGGGGGTTGCTGTAATGGTCGATAACCTTATCGGAGTAAGCCATGATTTTGGAGTTATGAGTTAAAAGTTATGAGTTAGGAGTTGAAAAGCTGAGTTGTGAGGGCAAATGAAAAACTCATAACTCATAACTATTCTAGTGTTCCGCCCACTCAATTTTGCTCAGGTCGATGCCTTCCTGGAACATCTCCCACAGGGGCGACATTTCGCGGAGCTTGGTAACGGCCTCTTTTACGTGGCCGATGGCGTAGTCGATTTGCTCGTCGGTGGTGAAGCGGCTGAGGCCGAAACGCAGCGAAGAGTGCGCCAGGTCGTCGCTCAGGCCCAGGGCCTTGAGCACGTAGCTGGGTTCCAGCGAAGCCGAGGTGCAGGCTGAGCCCGACGATACCGCCAGGTCCTTCACGCCCATCATCAGGCCTTCGCCTTCTACGTATTTAAAGCTAATGTTGGTGACGTGGGGCAGGCGGTGTTCCACCGAGCCGTTCACGTAGCTTTCTTCCAGCGTCATCAGCTCTTTTTGCAGGCGGTCGCGCATCACACTCAGGCGAGTGGTGTCGGCGTCCATTTCCAGGCGGGCCAGCTCGCAGGCCTTGCCCAGGCCCACGATGCCGGGCACGTTGAGGGTACCGGAGCGCATGCCGCGCTCGTGGCCGCCGCCGTCCATCTGGGCGGTCACTTTCACCCGGGGGTTCTTGCGACGCACGTACAGCGCACCCACGCCCTTAGGACCGTACATTTTATGGGCCGTAAAGGCCATGATGTCGATGCCATCGGCGTTGACGTCCACCGGAATTTTGCCTACTGCCTGGGTGCCGTCCGTCATAAACAGGGCACCGTGGCTGTGGGCGATTTTGGAGATTTCGCGGATGGGCTGAATAGTGCCCGTCTCATTGTTGCCGAACATGATGGCGACTAGGATGGTCTCCGGCGTCATGGCAGCTTCCAGCTCTGCGAGGCTGATGAGACCTTCCTCGTTCACGGGCAGGTAGGTCACGCGGCCGCCCAGCTTCTCAATGTGCTTGCAGGTGTCGAGCACGGCTTTGTGCTCGGTGGTGCAGGTAATGACGTGGTTGCCCTTCTGGCTGTACATCTCAAACACGCCTTTGATGCCGAGGTTGTCGGACTCGGTAGCGCCCGAAGTGAAGATGATTTCCTTGGGGTCGCAGCTGATAAGCTTGGCGATTTGCTCGCGGGCGTAGTCCACGCCTTCTTCCGCAGCCCAGCCAAAGGGGTGGTTGCGCGAAGCGGCGTTGCCGAATACGTCGGTCAGGTAAGGCATCATGGCCTCCAGCACCCGCGGGTCGAGGGGGGTGGTGGCGTTGTTGTCGAGGTAAATGGGGAGCTTAAGCATTGCGCGCAGCGGGATAGCAGAGTGTTAAACCAGCGAATAACTGGACTCCTGTAGAACACAGTTACAGGGCAATCAGTTTTCTTTGGATTCACAAAAGTAGATACAATCTAAATAAGGAATTGCCTCGGATTCTGGCAGGAGCCGAAATCACTCGGCAAAACCTCGTTTTTAGCCCTTTAAGTGGACTTTCCCTTTCTTTTTGCTCTCAATGATAACCAACCTCGAACACCTCGGCCTGGCCGTGAACGACCTGGAGGCGGCCACGGCGCTCTACACCACGCTGCTGGGCGCGGCCCCGTATAAGAAGGAGCACGTGGCCAGCGAAAACGTGGACACGGTTTTCTTTCGGGTGGGCGGCTCCAAAATTGAGCTGCTGGCCGGCACCTCGCCCGACAGCGCCATCACGAAGTTTCTGGCCAGAAAGCCGGAGGGCATCCACCACGTGGCCTTCGAGGTAGATGACATTTGGGCCGAGATGGCGCGGCTGCGCGGGGAGGGCTTCGTGTTGCTCAACGAGGAGCCCAAGCACGGAGCCGACAACAAGCTCGTGTGCTTCGTGCACCCCAAAAGCGCCGCCGGGGTGCTGGTGGAGCTCTGCCAGACCATCGCTGATTAGCGCTGATTAGGGTGATTTCGCTGATTTCCTATTTGTGGAGTTGGCCATCGTTCGAATGCTGGGTTGGTAATTTCGCGGCGCCAAGTCGCCATATACACCAGGCCGGAAATCCCGTGACAGCCCACTCAGTGTAATCATAAAAATCAGCGTTAATCAGTGATTATGAAACGTTTCCAGCAAGAAGTAGATGCCGCCGTAGATGCCCTGCTACTGCAGCAAGTCATTCTGTACCCCACCGACACCGTGTGGGGTCTGGGCTGCGACGCCGAGGCACCGCCCGCCGTGAAGGCGCTCTATAAGCTCAAGGACCGGCCCGAAGGCCAGCCCAGCATTATTCTGGTGGCCGATCTTGCCATGTTGCAGCGCTACGCCACGCAGGTGCCCGATGAGCTGGAAGGCATGATAGAAGAGCAGTCGCGGCCCACCACCTACATTCTGCCGGCCAGCCGGGCAGTAGCGCCCGGACTGGTGGCCCCCGACGGCACCGTGGGCCTGCGCGTGGTAAAAGACGAGTTCTGCTTTAAGGTGGTGCGCCGGCTGGGGCATGGCTTGGTGTCTACTTCGGCCAACAAAGCCGGCGAGCCTTCCCCGGCGGTGTACGGGGAAATTGACCTGGCCATTTTGAGCGGGGCCGACCACGTGGCGAACTGGCGGCAGGACGATGCCACGCGGGTGGCCCCCTCACGCATTGTCCGGCTGGGAGCAGGTGGCCAGCTGGAAGTGGTGCGGGAATAGCCCGCGGCCAACACGACCCGAAACGGTGGGCGCCGGCCACTTCTTGGGCGATGCTTTGCGCCGGAAATGGACGCCGTGGCCGTTTGTGAAAGCGGAGTCGGGTACCACTGCGTGGCACGGCCGGAGGATGCCAGGCAGCCGTGGGGTTGGCTTTCGTGGTCGAAACACCGAACTTTGCGGCCATGAAGACGCCCCAACTACCCGAACTGCCCATCTTTCGCGCCATTGCCGAAGCGGCGGCTGAGCTCAAGCAGCCGGCTTACGTCATTGGCGGCTACGTGCGGGACCTGGCGCTGGGGCGCGCCAGCAAGGATATTGACGTGGTGACCGTGGGCGACGGCATTGCCCTGGCCCAGGCCGTGGGGGCCAAGCTGCCGGGCCGCGGCCGGGTCACGGTGTTCAAGAACTTCGGCACGGCCATGCTGCCTACCAAGGAGGCCGGCGAAATTGAGTTTGTGGGGGCCCGCAAGGAAAGCTACCGCGCCGACAGCCGCAAGCCCGAAGTGGAGGCCGGCACGCTGGAAGAAGACCTGGCCCGCCGCGACTTCACCATCAACGCCCTGGGCCTGAGCCTGAACCCGGAAAACTTCGGGGAATTGGTGGACCGCTACGAGGGGATGAAGGACCTGGCCAGCAAAACCATTCGCACGCCGCTGGGGCCCGACGTGACTTTTTCCGACGACCCGTTGCGCATGATGCGCGCCATCCGCTTTGCCGCGCAGCTCGGTTTTGATATTGAGCCAGACACCTTCGACGCCATCATCCGAAATAAGGACCGGATAAAGATTGTGTCGCAGGAACGCATCACCGTGGAGCTGAACAAGATAATCGAGTCGCCCACGCCCAGCTACGGCTTCAAGCTGCTGTTTCAGACGGGCCTGCTGCACCTCGTTTTTCCCAAAATGGCGCTGCTGCACGGCGTGGATAAAGTGGGCACCCACGCCCACAAAGACAACTTCTACCACACCCTGCAGGTGCTCGACAACGTGGCTGCCGCCGGCGGCGACCTGTGGCTGCGCTGGGCCGCCGTGCTGCACGACATCGCCAAGCCGGCTACCAAGCGCTATGACCAGCGCGTGGGCTGGACCTTCCACGGCCACGAGGACAAAGGCGCCCGGTGGGTGCCCGGCATCTTCGCCGACCTGAAGCTGCCGCTGGGCGAAGAAATGCGCATGGTGCAAAAGCTGGTGAAGTTGCACCTGCGCCCCATTGCTCTGGTGAAGGAAACTGTGACCGACTCGGCCGTGCGCCGCCTGCTTTTCGAGGCTGGCGAAGACGTGGACCGCCTCATGCTGCTCTGCCGCGCCGACATCACCAGCAAGGACCACACGCGCAAGGAGCGTTACCTGCGCAATTTCGGGCAGGTGGAGGAGAAGCTGAAGGAGGTGGAGGAGAAGGACCACCTGCGCAGCTTCCGCCCGGTCATCACCGGCGAAATCATCATGGAAACCTTTGGCCTGAAGCCCTCGCGTGCCGTGGGCGAACTCAAAGAAGCCATCATGGAAGCCATTCTGGAGGGCACCATTAAAAACGAAATGGACGAAGCCCTGGCCTTCCTGTTGCAGCAGGGGGAGGCTAAAGGACTTCGTCCGGAAGGAGGCTTCGTTCACTCACCAAACTAAGCCTGACTTCTTTTTCGTGTTCAGCGGGGCTTCGGGGCAGGTAATGAAGCTATACGAAAATATTCGCGTTACGGCTGAGTAAGTAATTGGAGGTAATCAGTTTTGGCCGTTGGGGGCTACCCGACAAAGCCAAAGACAGCACCGCGAAACAAGCCGTTGCATCTCGCTGCGGCCACTAGAGGCGCTTCACGCTGGAAGGACCGGTGGCGTCCACGTTGCTGCTGCCGGGGTTGCCGCTGTAGGTAATCTGGCTGGCGCCCACGGCGTCGCCCCGAATGCTTTGGGTGACGTGCAGGCGGGCCTTGCACACGCCGGCCAGGTCCACGGTGGCGGTGCGGGTCTGCAGGTTGGCGGCGGCCAGCTCGCAGGCGCCGGCCGCGTCCAGGTCTATGGCATCGGCGCTGCCGGTGGCGGTGGTGCGGCAGGCGCCGGCCTGCTCAATTTTCAGGCTGCCGTAGCTGCCGTTCAGGCGCAAGTGGCTGGCGCCGGCCTGCTCAACGGCCATCCGGTCCTGGCGGTCGAAACCGCCGAGGTCGGCTTGCACGCTGCCGGCCAGGTCGAGCTTTTCAATGGTGGGCATTTCGATGAGGATGAGAACTTTACTGTATTTGCGCCTCCAGTTGCCACCAAAAAACGAGGTGTTGCGGGGCCGGATTTTCAGCGTACTGCCGTTGTTCGTCACCCGCAGGTCTTTCAGAATACTTTCGTCGCCGCCGGCTTCCACCCTAAAGGTGTCGCCTTTGCGCACCACCACCCGGTAGCCGCCCACTACTTCCACCTGGGTGAAGCCGGTTTGCTGAAAGGTGCGGCGGCCATTGCCGTAGCTCTCCATATCAGTATCGAAGGCGGGGGCGCCGCCGTAGTTGAGTTTGAGGCCGTTGTCGTCGTCTTCGGCTTCGCTCACGTCGCCCTCATTCGAGCTGTTGCCGTCGATGTTTACGTCTTCGTCTTCGTTCAAAGACTCGACATCGGCTTCGGCGCAGCCAATGCACTCAAGCTTGTTGCCGCGCAGGCGGTACTGGTACTGCTCGGGGGTATTGGGCCGGCGGTTGTTCACGAAGTTTTCGTCTTCCAACATGTTTTCGGCAAAGCGGCGGCTCAGGCGGAAGGTGCGGTCGCGGGGCAGGCGAATGGTAAGGGCCAGGTCCTGGTTGCGGTACTTGGCGTTGGGCAGGAAGGAGAAGTGGTCGTCGAATACCAGCGAGGAGTCGCCCCGGGTCCGGATGGTGTAATCAATGGAAGTCAGGGCGTTGCGGCGGGCTTCGTCTTCGGAGGGGCCTTTCGAGCCCAGCAAGCGCAGCACTTCCAGGGCGCGGCCGCTGTCGGCGGCGGCTAGGCGCACGTCCACGCGCTGCTCCCAGTCGCGCTCCACCCGGCGGGCGTCCAGCATTATCACCGGCGCGCTGATGGCGGGGTAGCGTTCCAGCTGCTCCACTTCGGCCTCGTATTGGTACTGCCGGCTTTGCTGCGCCACGGCCATGGTCACGCCCACAATGCTCAAAATCCAGAGGCCCAGCATAGACAAGCCCACGGTGCGCGACATTAGTGAGCGGCGCAGCAGCAGGTTCAGGCCGCTCAGGAACAGGGACAGGGCCGGAATACCGAGGGCGAAAAAGCCGGCAACAATGCCCCAGGCGGGAATACCGTTCAGCATGACGTGAGCGGGGGCATCGCCCAAGTGAATGTTTTCGGAGCTGGGAATGAGGCCGATGCCGGCGCCCAACAGCACGGCCAGGCCCAGCAGCAGGGAGAAACCCATAATGGTAAGCAGCACGCCCGCCACAATGCGGATGGCCGAGCCCGCAAAATCAACCAGGGGGCGCAGGCCGCGAGCGGCGTCTTCCACAAACGCGCCCACGGGGCGGTTGGTCATGGTCGGGCCCTCGCCAAACTCATTGGCGCGCAGGCTGCTGTCGTAGCCTTCCAGCGTCACGGCGTCGCCGCGCATGCGCATCTTGTCCGAAACCGTTTTGGCTTCGGGCAAGACTATCCACAGGATGATGTAGAGGATGAAGGTGAAGCCCCCGGCAAACAAGCCGGCCAGCAGCAGCACCCGCACCAGGGTCACGTCGATGTTCAAATAAGCCGCCAGGCCCGCGGATACGCCCGCGATTTTAGCAGTGCCGGTGTCCCGGAACAGCTTGCGGCCAGCCAGGGGCCCCTGGTTGAGCATGGCCTCGGCGGGCGCCGGGGCGTCGTAGCGCTTGGGCAGCACAATCCAGAGAATGATGTAGGCCAGAAACGCCCAGCCGCCGAAGCTGAAGTGGTTGTCGCCGTCGCGAAAGTTGAAGCCCCCAAACACGCCGGGCAGCAGGAACACGAGCACAATCCAGCCCAGGCGCACCCACACCGGGTTGATGGCAAAGTACTGCGCGATGCCGGCGGCTACGCCCGCCACCTTGCGGTGGGCCATGTCGCGGTACAGGCGCTTGGGCTCGGTGGTGGCGGTGGCGGCGGCAGTAGCGGCCGCGCCCTCGGAGCCGAAAGGGCCTTTGCGGCCAAACGGACCCTCTGGACCAAATGGGCCTTCGGGGCCAAATGGGCCTTTGGGGCCAAACGGGCCTTCGGGGCCGAACGTGCTGGCGCTGCCAGCGGCGGCAGGGGCTTCCACGTCTTCGGCGTCAAGGTCGTCGGTGGCGAAGTCGCTCACGCGGCCCATCTTGGCCATCATGGATTCCACGTCGTCGAGCCCGATGACCTGCTGCATAGGCGAGATGCGAGCCGAGAACAGCTCGGCAATGCGGCCCTCGATGTCGGCTACGATGTCTTCGTGGCCGCGGTAGTTGGCAAAGTGAGCTTTCACTTCGGCCAGGTAGCGGCTAAGCACCTCGTAGCCATCTTCTTCGATGTGAAAGATAATCCCCTGCAGATTGATGCTGATGTTCTTTTTCATGGCAAAAGGCTGAAAAACGGCCGTTTAAGTTCTGGTGAGTGGAGAAGGAAAAGGCGGCTAAATCAAACAGCGGGCTTGGGTGGGGCGCTGTGCCGGATGATGGCCACCGAGGCAGCCATTTCCTCCCAGGTGTCGCGCAGCTCGGCCAGAAACTGGCGGCCGGCGTCGGTCAGGGTGTAGTATTTGCGGGGCGGGCCGCTGGTGCTTTCCTTCCAGACATAGTCTAGCAGCGCGGCGTTTTTCAGGCGGGTCAGGAGCGGGTAGAGGGTGCCCTCCACCACTATCATGCGGGCCGAAGTCAACTCCTCCAGCATGTCGGAGGCGTAGGCTTCGCCGCGGGCGATGATTTCCAGGATGCAGAATTCAAGGATTCCCTTGCGCATCTGAACCTGGGTGTTCTCGAGTTTCATGGGCGTAACGAATAGTAGTGGGTGAGAAACAGTACAAATGTATGGTAGGTACTTTGTAACGCAAGGTACTGGATGAATAATTCCGATTAATGCTTGTAAATATTTTGTTACGCATTGATTATCAATGTGAAAAATTTTAATAGCAAGAGTCTGTTTTTTATATTTAGGTAACTGCAAGCCCCGAGTCAGGTCAAAAACCGGTACTCAGCAGCCAGGAGCGCCGCAAATCAGGCGCGGGCCGAGGGCCGCTGCCAGCACAAACTCCAAGGCCCGAAAAAAAACGTACATCTACGGCAGCCCGGTTATTCGTCCGGCCATCGCGGGGGTTTGGCGTGAATTTGGCTGCATGACGCACTATCTTGAAGTAACTTGCGTTCCGCTGGCGCGCCCTAAAACTCGCCTTCCTGCATATGCCCCAACTCTCCTCTACTGTCCGCGGCATTGCGCTGCTGGCTGCCATAGCCCTGGTTCTGCCGGCGGCCGCCCAATCGACCAAAACGCCGAAGTACAGCAACGAATTCCTGAACCTGGGCGTGGGTGCCCGGGCCCTGGGCATGGGCAAAGTGCAGGTGAGCTTGGCCAGCAACGCCACCGCCGGCTATTGGAACCCGGCGGGCCTGGCTAACCAGACCCAGAAATACGACGGCGTGCTGATGCACTCGGAGCTGTTTTCGGGCGTGGTGAAAAACGACTACGCGGCCTTTTCCATGCCGCTCGATGCCCAGAGCGCCATTGGCGTGAGCGTGTTGCGCCTGGGCGTGGACAACATTGCCGACACCCGCAACCTCATCAACGAGTACGGCTACGTCGACTACAGCAAGATTGAATACTTCTCGGTGGCCGATTACGCGCTGCTGGTGTCCTACGCCCGCAAGCTGGGCAACGTGGAAGGCCTGAGTGTGGGCGTCAACGGCAAAATCATCTACCGCAACATCGGCAAGTTTGCCACCGGCTACGGCTTTGGCGTAGACGCGGGCGTACAGTACAACCGCAGCGGCTGGAACATGGGCCTGATGGTGCGCGACATCACCACCACCTTCACCCAATGGTCCATCAACGCCGATGAGTACCAGAAAGGCATCAACAGCACCATCGCCAACGGCGACGACCCCATTCCCACCAACAGCGCCGAAATTACCCTGCCGCGCTTTGTGCTGGGTGTGGGCCGCCGGGTGGCGCTGCCCAAGGAATTCTCGGCCCTGGTAGCCGTGGACCTGGAGGCCACCACCGACGGGGAGCGCAACACGCCCATCTCCACCAAAGCCGGCAGCATTGACCCGCGCGTGGGCATCGAGTTGGGCTATAAGGACCTGGTGTTTCTGCGCGGCGGCGCCGGCAACTACCAGAAGATTCAGGACTTTGCGGCCAGCCCCGGCAGCACGCCCGGCAGCAGCTGGAAAGGGCAGTACAGCGTGGGCGCCGGCGTGGCCATCAGCGGCCTGCGCGTCGACCTAGCGCTGTCGCGGCTGGCGGTTGAAAAGCTGGGCAGTACTTCCCAAACCAACTCGCTGATTGTTTCGCTTGGCTACGGGTTCAAGTAAGCCTTTGGGGCCGGTTTGTTGGCTTGAAGAGGTGCCATAGACTGAAATAGAGGATATAAAATAAGATATAGCTACTTAGGCATGGAAAATACAAGTACTGCTTCAAAACGAGTTGGTGGGTGGTGGGTCTGGCTGATGGCGTTGATGCTATGTGGCCCGGCGGCCATGGCGCAGTCGGGGCCCTACGGCAACGAGTGGATAGTGCCCAGCCAGCAATACTATAAGGTGAAGGTGACGCAGACCGGCATTCACCGCCTCGACTTTCAGTACCTGACCCAGGCCGGCCTGTCCGGCATCGACCCCAGCCGGCTGCAGCTGTGGCGCCGGGGCCGGCAAGTGGCCGTGTACCAGGGCGGCAGCCCCACGGTATTCGATGCCAGTACGACCATCGAGTTCTACGGGCAGCGCAACGACGGCCAACTCGACCGCGACCTGTATAAGAAAGCCTCCGACCAGCCCCACCAGCTCTATAGCTTCTACACCGATACCGCCGCGTATTTCCTGACCTACCCCGGCGCCTCGGCCCCGGCCGCTAAACGCATGGACGAGCCAGCGGCCGCGGGCGGCACCCCGCACGCCTGGCGCCTGGCCAGCAGCCTGAAGCTGGAAACCAATCAATTTGCCGACGCCGCCCGCGGCGATACTTTTTTGCCTTGGCTGGAGTCGGGCGAGGGGTTTTTCTCGCAGACGCTAGGCGGAGCAGCGGCAGTTACGAGCATCGATTCGACGCTGCAGGCCGTGGTGTCCACGGGGCCGGCGCCGTATATGGAGCTGAGCATAGTAGGAGCTACGTTTGCGCCGCACAACGTCGAAGTTTCGGTCCTGAATCCGGCAACTGGTACCTACCGCACAGTCACCCGGTTGGTATTTACTGCATATAATAAGGCGGGTGGAAGATTCCCGTTGGAACGGGCCGAAATTGGGCCCAATGGTCTGGTTACGGTCAAGCTCTTGGGGAGCACCGGCAACATCGGTACCCGGTCGGACTATTTCCGTCGCGGGTTCGTTCGCGTGGTGGCACCCCAGGCAAATAGCTGGCTGGGCCCACGGCGGCACCTGGCTTTTGCCAGCGACTCCCTGCTGGGCGGTCCGGCTACCTACGAAATCGACAACATCCCTGCCTCCGTGGTGGGCTACGACATTCACGACCCGTGGAACGTGCAGCGCGTGGCGCCCACCGCTGCCCTTACGCTGGGCCCGCTGGGGCGGCGTTTCGTGTTTCCGAGCGCCACTGCGGCCCGGTCGCGCCGGTTGTTTCTGGCCGATGCGCAACGGCCTTTTGTGCCGGTGCCAGCCAAGCGGGTACGCTTTCGCAGCATCAACCAGGCCGCTGTAAACTTTGCCATTATCTCGCACCGCCAGCTCTACGGCCCGGCCACCGACAACGGTGCCACGGTGCCCAACGCGGCAAAGGAATACGCTAAGTACCGAGCCTCCGCGGCTGGCGGCAGCTACGACACGCTGCTCATATCCACGGCGCAGCTCTATGACCAGTTTCACTACGGCGAACGCTCGTGGCTCGCCATGCGGCACTTTGGCCTGTGGCTGGCGGCTGGCGCCCCCACCAATTCCGAACGGTATTTGCTCTTGCTGGGCAAAGGCATTGTGCCCAGCGAGGGCGGGGTCCGGTATCGCACCGGCGGCGAGTTTGGTCTCGACCTGGTGCCCACCAGCTCTCGGGCCGTGTCCGACAACATGCTGACGGCCAATTTCCAGAACGACGACTTTGTGCCTAAGCTGCGCACCGGTCGCCTCACCGTGACCACGCCCCAGCAAATAGCGAACTACCTGGGCAAACTGCGCACCCACAACGCCCTGGGACTGGAGCCCTGGCGCAAAAACGTGCTGCACCTGGTGGGCAGCAAAGACCCGGACGAAGCAAGAGTTTTCCCGGTAATAATGAACCGGAACAAAGCGCGCGTCGAGCGGCCTTTGTTCGGCGGGAAGGTGACCACCTACATCCGGGATGCTGCCCTGCCCGTGAGCGTCAATATTTCGACGGAACTGAACGCGGGAATCTCCCTGATGACCTATTTCGGCCACGGCTCCAACAACACGTTCTCCCTGAACTTCGGCACGCCATCGGACCCCACGTATCAAAACACCGGGAAGTACCCGTTCTTTTATTTCAACGGCTGCGCGGCCAACCATACGTTTACCAGCGGCTACACCATAGTTGAGGACTGGCTGTTTGCCGACAAAAAAGGGGCGCTTGGTTCGCTGGGCACATACGGATTGAGTTACGCTGACCGGCTGGAAGTATCGCTCGATACCGTCTATAAGCTCATGTTCAACGACCCTAAGACGTACGGCAAGCCCATCACGGCGATATACGCCGAGGCGGTAAAGCGCCTGCAGAACACGCCCTATTTCACCGACGATATTGGCATTGAGCAGCTGCTGGGCACCGGCTGGCAGGGCGACCCGGCGCTGGCGCTGTTTGCGCCGGAGCGGCCGGATTTTATCGCCAGCTCGGCCAATCTGTCGATTGTGCCCACGCCGCCCGGCAACGGCCCCGTGCGGGCATCTTCCCCCGACTTTGTGCTCAATGTGGGCGTTACCAATCCGGGCCAGATTACCACTGACCCCCTGGAAATTAAAGTAACCCGGACCGTGGCCGGCCGGGCCCAGGTTTTCAACTTCACGCGCCGCCAGTCCTGGAGCCGGGACACCACCTACGCCCTGGTGCTACCCAACACCCTGGCCGACGGCGGCCTGAGCACGTTCCAGGTGGTGCTGGACCCCAACAACAAGGTGGCCGAACTGAGCGAAACCAATAATACCGCTCAAATCGACTTTACCTTCCTTCAGGGCGGCCTCACGGTGGTAGCACCCACGGAGTTTGCCATTGTGAGCAGCAGCACCCCGCGCCTCGTGGTGCAGAACAACAACCGCGGCGGGGCACCGCGCGACTACGATTTTGAGGCCGATACCATTCCCACCTTCAACAGCGGCATTGTCCTGCGCTCGCCGCTCATTCGGGCGGGCCTGCTGGCGGAGTGGGCGCCCACGCTCCCCGCCGTGGCCCCGCGCGACAGCGTGGTGTGGTACTGGCGCGCGCGCTTCCACACCCCCGAGCCCGGCGAGGACGGCGGCTGGGTCACTGCCTCGTTCCGGGTGATTCCGGGCAGCCCCGGCGGGTGGTCGCAGAGCCACTACGGGCAGCTGCAGCGCACCACGCGGACCGGCGTTGAAGTAAGTGCTCCATCGGGAGCGTGGACGTTTGTGCCCACCGAAATTCCCATAGTGCTGCGCACGACTGGTGGCGGCGTCGCTGGCAGCCCCGCGCAATTTGGCTCGCTGTCGGGAGCCGGCATTTTTCTGCAAAACGGCGGTGGGGTACCATCGGTCTCTGGCTGCGGCGTCCGGTCGCCCAACCTGCTGATTGCCGTGTACGAGCCCGGCAGCCTGCGCCCCGTGACCATGCCCGGCAACTACCAGCGCTGCGGCCAAGCCCCCAACAGCTTCTACTATTTCTCGGCCAGCGACACCCAGCCGGTTGATGCCACCGATAACCTGAACCTCAGCGCCGCCCGCCAGCAGGAGCTGGCCGCTTTCCTGGCGGCCATTCCGGCAGGGTCGTACGTCGCTCTGGTATCGGCCAACCGTTTGCAATACAGCCTGCTGCCCGCCGCGCTTAAAACCTCTATTCAGAACCTGCTGGGCTCGCAGCTCATTACCAGGCTGGCCGATGGCGAGCCACTGGCCCTCATTGGCCAGAAGCTCACCGCCAGCACCGGCCGCCTCATCCGCGAAGTCGGCCCCGATGGCGCGCTCGCTACGCCCGGCTACGACCAGGGCCTGGAGCTGCGCAGCAGCCTGCAGCAAAGCTCCACGGCCGGCCGGGTGGTTTCGCCCCTCATTGGCCCCGCCAGGGACTGGCAGAATCTGTTCGCCAACATCCGCACCGTGACGGCCAGCGGCGTGCGCACCCTGAGCGTGGTCGCCGTTGATGCCCAAGGCCGCGAAACAGTGGTGCTGCCCAACGTCACGCCGTCGATGGTGCAGCCGCAGTCGCTGGCTGGGGTTTCGGCCGCCCAGTACCCGTACCTGCGGCTGGAGCTGGCCCTGCGCGATGACGTGACCCGCGTGCCGCCGCAGCTGCGCCAGTGGCTCGTCACCTACCAGGGCGTGCCGGAAGGCGTGGTGCGCCGCGACCTGGAGCCCGTGGCCAGCTATGCGCCTGCAACCCTGCTCCAGCAGGCCACCTCCGGCACCGGCGATGTTGCCTTCAACGTCCGGTTCCAGAACGTGTCCACGGTGGCCTTTCTGGCCCCGCTCAAGGCCCAGGTGAACGTGCGCAATACCAGCGCGTCCGGGCAGCCTATCGTGAGAACGGTGGAAGTGGTGTTCCCGGGCGTGCTGGCTGCCGGGGCCACGGCCACCATCCCGGTCAAGGTGAGCATGAAAAACCTGTTCGGCACGTTTGTTATTGAGGTTTTCGTGAACCCGCGTGTGCAGCCGGAGCAGCTGTATTCCAACAACGAGCTGCTGCTGGACCCGTTCACCATTACCGACAACAACCTGCCGCCAACCCTGGACGTGGCCTTTGATGGCCGCCACATCCTCAACGGCGAAATCGTGTCGCCCACGCCAATTATCGCCATTCAGCTTAGCGACGAAGACCGGGTGAACACCATCACCGACCGCACGGCCTTCACGCTTTCCCTGCAAAAGCAGGGCACTGCCACGCCCGTTCAGGTTGACTTGAACGCCGCTAATGTCCAGTTCAGCGTGGTAGTGGACAAAGGCAGCGTGGCCAAGCTGGAGTACCGTCCGGGCCTGGGCGCGCCCCTGGCCGACGGCAAGTACACGCTGCGGGTGCAGGGCCGCGACCCGCGCAATGCCGCTGCCGGCGCCCAGGATTTTCAGGTGAGCTTTGAGGTGGTCAACGACTCCAAAATTACGAACCTTTACCCGTACCCAAACCCGGTGACGAGCAAGGCCCGCTTCGTGTTCACGGTGACCGGCCAGCAGCTGCCCACGAACATGAAAATCCAGATTATGACCGTCACCGGACGGGTGGTGCGCGAGATTTTCATGAACGAGCTGGGCCCGCTGCACATCGGCAACAACATTACCGACTTTGCCTGGGACGGCACCGACTCCTTCGGCGACCGGCTGGCCAACGGCACCTACCTCTACCGCGTGTCGCTGGACGACCCGAGCGGAGAGTTCGGTCGCCGCCAGACGGCCGGCGACCGCGCCTTCAAAAACGATTGGGGCAAGCTGGTGCTGATGCGCTAAGACTTGCCGCCGCAATAAAAAAGGCCGCCCGGTTGGGCGGCCTTTTTTTGTTGCAATGAGGGCGCGTAATTACCGCCGCCGGAGCGTGACGAAACTAAACGCGTAGGCGTGCTGCTCGTCGGCCTCGTGGTGCTCCCGGGACTCCTCCCGCCACTCAGCGGCAGGGAGCGTTGGGAAAGAGGCATCGCCCTCAAAGGCGTGGTGCACCTCGGTGAGGTACACCACGTCGGCATAGGGCAGGGCTTCGCGGTAGATTTCGCCCCCGCCAATGACGCACACTTCCTCGTCGAGCTCCCGGGCGCGGGCCAGGGCGGCCGGCACCGAGGCCGCGGTTTCGCAGCCGGGGGCGCTCCAGTCGGCCTGGCGCGTTATCACGATGTTGGGGCGCTTGGGCAAGGCCCGGCCGAGGCTGTCGAAAGTGCGGCGTCCCATCAGCACCGGATGACCCAAGGTGAGACGCTTGAAATGCTGCAGGTCGGCGGGCAGGCGGCCCCAGGGCAGCTCACCTTTGGCACCAATAATGCCGTTTTCGGCCACGGCTACTACAAATGAAACCATCGGAAACAGTTAAATAGAAAAGAGTTAAACGGATTGAGCGGGCAGCTTAAACCCCAGCAGCAGTTCCTTCACCGGCAGCCGTTTCTTGCCTTCAAGCTGCACATCCAGCAGGTCGAGCCAGCCATTGGCGGCGGCCACGCGCAGGTAGTGCCGGCCGTCCGATTCCCAGGTGCCGGGGGCGGCAAGGGGCTGCTGGTCGGTGGCCTCGGCTGGAGTGGCTTGGGCCCGAAATATTTTGATAATGCGCCCGTCGGGCAAGGGGGCGAAGGCCGTGGGAATTGGGGAGAGGCCGCGCACCCAATTCACCAGCTCGGCCACAGGCCGTGTAAAGTCAAGCCGGCCGATTTCTTTCTGGATTTTAGGCGCCGGGCGCAACTCCTCCCGCTGCTCCTGCGCGGTGCTGGGCGCGGTGCCCGCCGCAATGGCTTCTACCGAGCGGCGCGCCAAGGCAGCCCCGGCCACCTTCAGCTTGTCGTAGAGACTGCCAAAGTCATCGGTGGGCGCAATGGTAATCCGGTCTTGCAAAATCAGGTCGCCGGTGTCGATTTCGTGGCGCAAAAAGAACGAAGTGACGCCGGTTTCGGTGTCGCCTTGCATCAGGGCCCAGTTGATGGGCGCCGCCCCACGGTACTGCGGCAGCAGCGAGGCGTGGATGTTGATGGACCCCAGCCGGGGCATGTTCCAGACCATTTCGGGCAGCATGCGGAACGCCACCACCACCTGCAGGTCGGCCCCGTAGCCCCGCAGCTCGGCCTGGAATTCCGGCGATTTCAGGTTGGTGGGTTGGAGTACGGGCACGCCGTGCGCTTCGGCGGCCACTTTAACCGCCGATGCCTGCAACTGGCGCCCGCGCCCCGCGGGCCGGTCGGGCGCCGTTATCACAGCCACCACCTGGCCCCCCGGCCAAGCCAGCAGGCTTTCAAGCGTGGGAACAGCAAAATCGGGCGTACCCATGAAAACCAGCTTCAACATATCAGGTGTCAGTGTAGTAGTAAAAAGTGCCGGGCGTTTTTCCTGGCAGGAGCACGGCCGTATTCAACCCAGCCAATAAAATTCAACAACCCGATGACTACCGCTCCGGGTACAGCAAATATTTGCCCCGCAAGGTTTTGAATTTGACTAGGCCCGGCTCCCAGGAAGCCCGGATTTCTGCTTCGCTCTTGCCGGCTATGATTTGCTCGCGCAGGGAGTTGCTGCCCGAAAGCTGCTCGAAATATTTCCCAAAAAAGTGGGCTTTGTCAGTGCTTTGCTGATAAAAGTCGAGCAAGTATTTCAGCACGAGTCCCGACGATTCGCGGGCCGGCGCAGTGGCTAGGTTGAGCCCGTAGCACAGCTGCCCGTTGAGCGGCGGCGTGGGCGAGCCCGCGTTGGGCTTGGGCGTGAACGAGAATGGCCGGCTAGCCGGCTGCGTGGGGCTGCCAATGATTTCAAACGGTGTGGGCGTGCCGCGGCCCACGCTCACATTGGTGCCCTCAAACAGGCAGATGCTGGGGTACAGCCGCACCGAATGGTGGGTGGGCAGGTTGGGGGAGGGCCGCACGGGCAGGGGGTAGTTGGTGGAGTGCGTGTAGCCGGCGGCCATGGGCACCACCGTCAGGCGGCATTTTTTGCCGCCGGCCAGCCATTTTTCGCCGTTTATCATGGTGGCCAGCTCGCCCACCGTCAGGCCGTGGGCGATGGGCAGTGGGTCGAGGCCCACAAATGATTTGTGCGCGGGTTCCAGCACGGGGCCGTCCACGAGGTCGCCGTTGGGGTTGGGCCGGTCAAGGACCAGCACGGCCTTGTTTTGCTCCGCGGCCGCCTCCATCACGTAGTGCAGCGTGCTGATGAAGGTATAAAACCGGGCGCCCACGTCCTGAATATCAAAAATCAGCACGTCCACGTCGGCCAGCATTTGCGGCGTGGGCTTTTTGGTTTTACCATACACCGAGCGCACGGCCACGCCGCTGCGCGCGTCGCGCCCGTCCTTGATGGTGGCGCCATCGGCTTCTTCGCCTCGAAAGCCGTGTTCCGGCGCGAAAATGGCCGTCACGTTCACGCCCCGCGCCCGCAACGTGTCCACCAGAAAGGCGTTGCCCACCCGCGAAGTCTGGTTGATAACCAGCCCCACGCGCTTGTTCTTCAACTGGGGCAGGTACTTTTCCAGCTGCTCGGCGCCCACTACCACTCCGGCGGCGGCGCTGCCAGGAGCGCCCGTCGGGGCCAGCGTATCAGCCGGCTCCGTGGTGG
Organism: Hymenobacter lapidarius; assembly: GCF_001816145.1. Lineage (GTDB taxonomy): Bacteria > Bacteroidota > Bacteroidia > Cytophagales > Hymenobacteraceae > Hymenobacter > Hymenobacter lapidarius. Next base: position 126,952 of record NZ_MDZB01000120.1, read on the forward strand.
CGGGAACGGTAGCGGCGGGCTTTGTGGTGCCGCAGGCTGGCAACGCCAGGAGCAGCGATAGGGTGATTTTTGCGGTAATACCAATCATAAAGGAGGGCGAAAAGGCTGAAAAAAAGGGTGCTGGGTAGCAAAACGGCAGGCCCGCAGAAAAGGAGCGTGGCCAGTACCGGTTCAAAACGTAGCTTTACGGTCGAAAAATGAATGTCGCCCGCTACATTTCGCAGAAGATTGACGGAGGAGCCGATTCTGGTTCGTTCACGTCGTCGGTCACAAAAATAGCCATCATCAGCATTGCCATGGGCTTGGCGGTGATGGTGGTATCGTTTGCCATCCTGCAAGGGTTCCGCAACGAGATACAAAACAAGATTTTCTCGTTTGGGGCGCACCTGCAAATTTCGCGCTACGACACCAACAATTCCCTGGAGGTGGCGCCCATTGCCGCGCCGTTGTTGGTAGAGGAGCTCAAGCAGTTCCCAGAAGTAAAGTCTACGCACCCCTTCGCCGTGAAAACGGCCATCATCAAAACCAAGGACGAAGTGCTGGGCGTGGTGCTCAAGGGCATTGCCGAAACCGACGGCCCGTCGCCGATGCGCGTCAACATGACGGCCGGCAAGTTCCTCAGCTTTCCCGATTCGGCGGCCAGCGACGACGTGCTGGTGTCGCGCAAAGTAGCCGACAAGCTCCGCCTCGTGGTGGGCGACAAGGCGCTGTTCTACTTCATTCAAACCCCGGCCCGCATCCGGCAGTTTCGGGTCAGTGGCATCTATTCCACGGGCCTCGATGAGTTCGACGAAGTGTACGTTATTGGCGACATCCGGCAGATTCGGGAGCTGAACTCGCCCGCCTGGCCCGACTCGCTGGTGGGAGGCATGGAAGTCGTGCTCAAGGACTTCGATACCATTGACCGCACCGCTGATAACTTCTACGAGAAGCTGCCCTACGACCTTAAAATTGATAAAATCACGGACCAGTACGCCCAGCTCTTCGACTGGCTGCAGCTGCTGAACCGCAACGTTATTATTTTCCTGATTCTGATAATTTTCGTGGCCACCTTCAACATGGTCGCCACCATTTTCATCATGATTCTGGAGCGCACCAACATGATTGGCATCCTGAAAGCCCTGGGGGCCACCGACAATCAGATTCGGCGCATGTTCTTTTTCCGCGGGCTCTCGCTCACGGTGCGCGGCATGCTCATCGGCAACGTCATCGCCGTGGGATTCTGCGCCCTGCAGTATTATTTCCACGTCATTCCCCTCGACCCGGAAAACTACTACATGGACCGCGTGCCGATTTCCTGGGACCCCAAAATGCTCCTGCTGATGAACGCCGCCACCTTCGTAACGTCGCTGCTGGCCGTGCTAATCCCCACCTACCTGATTGCCCGGATTAAGCCGGTGGTGGCCATCAAGTTCGACTAAAGCTGGCGGCACTGCAGCACCAGGTTAGGGTCGGGGCAGAGCGCCGCCCATAGTTCCCGCTCCGAGGGCCGCGCCACTCCGGGGAAGTCACCAACTCGCCCGCCCATGTCGGCAATGAGCTGGAAATGCAGGTGCGGGGGCCAGTCGCCATTTTCCGGGTAGGGGCCCACGCTGGCAAAGGGCTGGCCTTTTTCCAGCTGCTGGCTCACGCGCAATAGCGCCCATTCCAGGCGGCTGAGGTGGCCGTAGAGGCTGTAGAAGGCGACGCCTTCCAGCTCGTGCTCCAGAATAACGGTGATGCCGTAGTCGCCGAAATCGGCATTGTCGGCCAGGCTGTGCACGCGGGCCGGCAGCGGCGCCAGCACCGGCGTGCCGGCCGGCAGCCACACGTCCACACCCAGGTGCAGGGACCGGGCTTCTTCTACCTGGCCGGGGCCAAAGTGCTGGCTGCGGCGGTAAATCACCCGGTTTTCGAGGTAGCCGCCCACGCCAATGCTTGCGCCCTGCGCGGCCAGCATGGCGTTCACAATCTGCTCAAAGGCGGGCGTGTCGCGCAGGTCGGCGTTGCAAACCAGGGGGTTGTTATCAGTTAAGTCGAGGCGGGTCACGGCCGGGCCATTGAGGTCGACGGGCAGTACGGGGCCGAATTCGGCCTGGTGGCGGAGCAGGAGGGAAGCGAGCAACAAGGATGGAAGGCGTAGGGGATGAAAATGGACAGCTCAGCGCTCAACAGTTTGCCGGGGAACCCTGTTGAATAGCAGCCGCGGCGGCAAGTTACCTTTGCGGACGAACTAGCGCCGTAGGCGGCGCCGGACTGCTTTTATTTTTAATCTTTTTTTAAGTTCAGGAGACGGCTGCACTGCGTATAACCGCAACCTCCCACCACCCCATTCCCCCGCATGAGCTACCAAACGCTGACTGTTGTTGCGCTGACCCAGGAAACCGCCGATTCTGTCACCATTCACCTTGAGCGGCCCGACCGCCAGCCCATCAGCAGCCGCCCCGGGCAGTTCCTGACCCTGATTCTACCCTGCGGGCCCGGCGGCAAAAAGGAGCGCCGCGCCTACTCGCTCAGCAGCACCCCGCACGAAGCCCCGCGCCTGTCGGTGACGGTGAAGCGCGTGCCCGGTGGCCTGGTTAGCAACTATTTGCTTGATACCGTACAGGTTGGGCAGGCAATGGAAGTGATGGAGCCCTTGGGCAACTTCACCCTGAGCCCCAGCCCCAAAGCGGCCCGTTCGCTGGTGCTTATCGGCGCGGGTTCGGGCATTACCCCGCTCATGTCCATCCTCAAGGCCGTGGTGAAAACCGAGCCTAACAGCCACGTCCTGCTCATTTACGGCAACCGCAACGAGGAATCGGTGATTTTTCAGCGGCAGCTCGCCGACCTGGAAGCCAGCACCAACGGCCGCCTGCAAGTGGAGCACGTGTACAGCCAGCCCCTGAAGCCCGCGGCGCCCCACCGCCACACCGGCCGCCTCAATCGCACCATGATGCTGCGCATTCTGGAGCAGCGCCACCAGTTTCCGGCCGAGCAAGCCGAGTACTTCATGTGCGGCCCTGAGGGCCTGATGATTGAGGCCCGCGCCGCCCTCGACCTGCTGAACGTGCCCGACGCCCGCATTCGCCGCGAGAGCTTTGTGGCCAGCGCCGACGTGGCCGAAGCCGCCACCGCCCAGCCCAACGGCCACGGCGACGTGACGGATAACCCTGCCGACAACACCAAAACCACCCGCACGGTCACCATTCAGTACGAAGGCAGCGAATACCTCATTGAGGTGCCCGCCGGCAAAACCATCCTCGAAGTTGCCCTCGACCAAGACATCGACCTGCCCTATTCCTGCCAGGCCGGCCTTTGTACCGCCTGCCGCGGCAAGTGCTTGAGCGGCAAAGTGCACCTGGACGAGCGTGAAGGCCTGTCTGACTCCGAAATGAAGCAGGGCTACATCCTCACCTGCGTGGGCCATCCCATGACGGACGACGTAGTAATTGAAATTGGGTAAATTTGGAGAGCCGAAGCCGGGGCGGCTTCGGCTTCACGCCTGGCCGGCCCAGCGCTTGCTCCAACACGCCACGGCTGTATTTTAGGCAGTCGCTACTGAATTTCTTCTACTAGTATCTAGTATCCCATGACGCTAATTGCTGAACCCACCGCCGAGTCGGCCACCGACACCAGCCGGCCGCCGCGCTACTACCTACCCGAAGATTTTACGGTCACTGACTGGGCGGCCATCGAACCGTTTTTTCAGGAGCTGCAACACCGGGAGGTGTACACGGCTGCCGAGTTGGAGCGGTGGCTGCTCGACCGCTCGGAGCTGGAATCGGTGCTGAGCGAGGACCTGGCCTGGCGCTACATCCGCATGACGTGCGACACGCAGGACAACGGCCGGGTTGAGGCGTTCCAGTACTTCGTGAACGAAGTGGAGCCCCAGGTTGCGCCCTACGACCACGCCCTGAACGAGAAAATGCTGGCCTCGCCGCACCTGTCCGGGTTGGATGAGGGCCGCTACGGCGTGTTCCTGCGGTCGGTACGCCGGGCCTCGGAAATTTACCGGGTCGAGAACATTCCGCTTAAAACCGACATCAGCACCAAGCAGCAGCAGTACGCCGCCACGGTGGGCGCTATGAACGTCGTCCTCGACGGCCAGGAGCTGACCCTGCCCCAGGCCGCCGACCGCCTGAAAAATCCCGACCGGGCCGTGCGCGAAACCGCCTGGCGCGCCATTCAGGCCCGCCGCCTGCAGGACTCCAAGTCGCTCGATGTCCTGTTTACCGAGCTGGTGGGCCTGCGCCACCACGTGGCCCAAAACGCCGGCTTCTCCAATTTTCGGGATTACATGTTTGCCGCCCTCGGCCGATTCGACTACACCCCGCAGGACTGCTTCAATTTCCACCAGGCCATCCGCGAAACGGTGGTGCCCCTCATCGACGACTTCGACCTGGAGCGCCGGCAGGACCTGAGCCTGCCCGCCCTGCGCCCCTGGGACCTGGACGTGGACCCCAGCGGCCAGCCGCCCCTGCGGCCCTTTGGCACCGGCGAAGAGCTGCTGGAAAAAACCATCACCGTCTTCCAGAACCTGGATTCGTACCTGGGCGACTGCCTGCGCACCATGCGCCAGATGGGCCACCTCGACCTGGAAAGCCGCAAGGGCAAAGCCCCCGGCGGCTACAACTACCCCCTTGATGAGACGGGGGTGCCCTTTATCTTCATGAACGCCACCAGCAGCCTGCGCGACGTGGTAACTATGCTGCACGAAGGCGGCCACGCCGTGCACTCCTTCCTCACCCGCGGCCTGCCGCTGGGCGCCGACAAGCACCCGCCGTCCGAAGTAGCGGAGCTGGCCTCCATGAGCATGGAGCTGATGAGCATGGACCAGTGGCACGTCTTCTTTCCCGATGCCAAAGACCTGCGCCGGGCCAAGAAAACCCACCTGGAAAGCGTGCTCGAAACCTTCCCCTGGGTGGCTACTATCGACAAGTTTCAGCACTGGGTGTACGAAAACCCCGGCCACACCGAGGCCGAGCGCCACGGCCGCTGGGCCGAGATTTTCGACGAATTCAACCAGCGCACCGTGGACTGGAACGGCCTGGAGGCGTTCAAGCCCTACCTCTGGCAGAAGCAGCTGCACCTCTACGAAGTGCCGTTCTACTACATCGAGTACGCCATGGCCCAGCTCGGCGCCATTGCCGTGTGGCGCAACTTCCGCCAGAATCCCACCGAAGGCCTGGCTGCCTACAAGCGCGCCCTGGCCCTGGGCTACACCGCGCCCATCGGTCAGATTTACGCCGCCGCCGGTATTCGCTTCGATTTCAGCACCGATTACCTGCGCACTCTGGCCGACTTTATCCGCGAGGAGATGGCCGCGCTGTAATCGAGGCGCGTTGCTCAAAAAAAGCCCCAATGTATTCGTTACATTGGGGCTTTTTGTTGGAGCTTAAAAAACGAGAAGACTACTGCCCGTCCTCCGATTTGGCTTCCAGGCAGGAAAGCGTCACGTGTTGAAACGTGGGGTCGTCGTTGGCAGTCATCTGCGCCAGTGTGAACAGTAGGACATATCAACGTCTTGCCGGGGCAGAAGCGCACCGTAGCTTTGGTGCCGCACGGTGCTGTCGGCTCCACGTCTTCCTCTGATGAGCAGCCCGTAAAGGCCAAGGCTACAAATAGCCCCAAAACGGCCCACGACGAGGTAATGAATGTGTGACGCATACAGATGAAGGGTTTTAAAAGGTTCTGTAAGCGGTTGACCGCTCCGGGCTTCACAAGGTTGCGCGGGACTCATTTCCCCGATTATCTTTTTTGGCAGTTCCTGAGCAGCGCTTTTTTACGACAACATAAAAAAGAGCCTGACATGCGTGCCAGGCTCTTTTTCATAGAATAATCCGGACCAGATTAGTTGGCGCCGATTGTGAACAAGGGCAGCTTTTTGAGGTCTGCATACTTACCGCCCAGGGACTGCAGCTCGGTTTGGTGGAGCTGGAGGTAGGTGTTGTACTGGCTGGCGGCGCGGTCGTACTGTAGGCGGAAGCCCACCACGCCCTCGTCAAGCTGCCGCAGGCCTTCCACGAAGTTGCGGGCGTTTTCGGTGGGGGCGTTGTCGTTGGGCGCGGCAACGGGGTACACGGCGCGCAGCAGCGAATCCTGGGCCGTGTCGTACTGGTCAATCAGGTCCGAGTTGGCCATGGTTTGCTGCGTGTAGCGGCGGGTTTTCAGGCGGGTGTTGGCACGTTCCAGCCCCTGGAGCTGCGCCGCGTTGATGCCCGGCTGGTTTTTGATTTCGCGTAGCAGCAGGCGGGTTACTGCTATTTTCTGGTCGTCGCTCTCGGTCATGTTGCGCCACTTTACGTCCACGGAGTCGCGTAGCACATCAAACTGGGTTTTCACGGCAGCAGCCGAAGCCGGGTCGAGCACGGCCGTTTTGGTGGCGTCGCGCTTGCAGGAGGCCGCGCAGCCTCCAGTAATCATCAGGACAACAACCGCCGTTTTAACGGAGGAAATCATGGTCTTGGGCATGTGGTAACAGGTAAATCAGGTAAAAATCAACGCCGAAGCTACACCGGCTTGAATTGCTCGAACAGCTGGCGGCAGTCATTACAATAGTGCACCGCCCGGCACAGCGTAGCCCCAAACGGCGTGCGCAGCTCCGTATTGTTGCCGTGGCAGTTCGGACACTCCGCATACTCCAGAAAGTCGAGGTCGAAAACCTGATTGCCGATGACCGGGGGCGGCGACAGTTTGTGCTGGCGCAGCGCCTGCCGGCCCGCTTCCGTGAGCATGTCCGAGGTCCAGGCTTCGCGCATGCTGATTTCTACTTCCACGGCCGGCACGCCGTGCGCCAGCAGCGCGCGCTCCACATCGCGCTTCATGTAGTCCATGGCCGGGCAGCCCGCAAACGTGGGGGTAAGGTGCACCGATACTTTGCCCGTCACGGCATCCACCTCCACGCCCCGCACCACGCCCAGGTCAATGAGCGAAATCGTGGGGATTTCCGGGTCTTTCACGGCCTGCAGCCACTCTAATATTTGGCTTTTACCTATTGGCTGGTGACTGTTAGCTTCTGTCAGCATAAGATATTGGTAGGGAAAAGATAACAGCTAGCCGCCATTAGCCAGCAGCTAAAAGCACTTACCAGTCGGCCGTGGGGTCCAGCCGAAACACCTCGGCCATCTCGTCCAGCAGCGGCTGCAGGTGCTCGGTGTGCTGGCCGTAGCGGCCGCCCATTACCGGGGTCAGGGCCAGCACGTCGGGCACTTCCAAGGCCGTTTGCGCCAGCACTTTGCTGATGCTTTCCAGCCAACGGCCCCGCAACTCGTCTTCGCCAACAAACAAACCCGAGCTGATAATTTCCGCTTCGGCGTCCGTTTTCTCAAAGATGCCCAGGGCATAGGGCAAGGTGAAGTCCAGGGACCGCTGCATGCGCTCAATGGCCTCATCCGTGGCCGTGCCGAGGCGCTTCATCCACGTGTTGGCGTGCAGCGCGTGGTACTTCAGCTCGCCGCGCAGCTTGCGGGCTACTTGGGCCAGGGGCTCGTAGCTGCTGGTGGCCAGCGCTTCAAACCGCAGCAGCTCGGCGTGGTCAAACAAGAAGTGACGGGTTAAGCTGAAATCGTATTCGCCGATGGGCAGCTCCACTAGCTGGCAGCAATGAAACTGCGGCGCGTTGCGCGTAAAGGCCACCGTATCGGGCTCGGCTTCGCCCAAAGCACGCAGCAGCGAATACAGTTGCAGGCTGTGCCCCAGCTTGTCCTGGGCCATGCTCGAAAACGCAATATCTTCTTCCAGAATGGGCCCCAGGCCGTTCCATTCCGAATTGCGGTGGCCGAGAATAAGCTGGTCGTCGGCGAGACGGTATAATAGGTCGAGCGTTGGGTTCATGCGGGGTGCGGCGTTGGGGCCGCCAGCAAATAGTGGAGTAATTTCGGAGCCATTAACTTCTAGTTGTCAGCTCTTTTCGCTCACTAACAAATAGTTGCAATAAACGCATTGCCTGTTTAGTTTGAAACAGGTACTTAGTTAGTCGGCTTGCGAGGTGCCGGTTTCCGCCTTGAACCGTTCAATCCGGTCCTGCACTTTATAGGAAATGGCGTCGCGGTACTTCTTGTCGGGCGTGGTAGTCCAGATGTCGCGGTCCTCGTCATCGGAGCGCAGGAAGTCGGCTGAGCGGGCGGCCCACACGTTCACCACCGGGCGCTGGTCGCCAAACACGGCTTTGGCTACCTGAAGCGCCTGGGCCGGCGAGTTGGCCCGCACCTTGCCCACGTGCTGGTGCGCCTTGCCGCGCTTTTTGAGATGGAAAATGTCGTAGTCTTCCTCACCGGCCGCGTAGGCGGCTTCCTCCGCCGCCGTGTCATCTCCGAAGCGCGGGTCGGCGGTGGCCGTAGCGGCGGCTTGCTGATTAGTTAGCAAGGGCAGGGAATCGTAAGCCCATTCCTGGTCGCCCACGTAGTCCGTCACGGTGATGGCGGCCGTGGGCACCACCCACAGCCCCGTGCAGGCGAAGCGCCGGCTATACTGCTCTTTTGCAAACAGGAAGGCCACGTCGGCCTCCGGGGCATGCACCGGACCCACGTACACAAAGGGCGCGCCTTCTTTCTTCTGGTGAAAGGCCTCGTAGGTACCAAACTGGTCCAGGGCGCCTTTGGCCGCGGCGGTGGCCGGAGCATCGGGCAGCCCCAGGCGGTTCATGCGCGGGTCGTGGGAATGTATCATAAGAAGGGTTGAATGTTGAGGGGTAAGTGTTGAATTAAAAATGTCGGATTCTTAATTCAACATTCAGCCCTCAACACTCAAAACTTCCTTATGCCAGCGGGCGCACGTACTGCGTTTTAGGCGTGAGCAGGGCGCGGCGCACCCAGGCGCCGTTCTCCTCGGCGGCGCGGCGCACGGCAATGCGCTCGGCATTGCAGGGGCCATCGCCATTAATCACGCGCTTGAAGTCTTCCCAGTCGGGCTCGGTGAATTCCCACTGGCCGGTTTCCTCGTTTTTGCGCAGGTTGGCGTCGGGCAGTGTCAGGCCGATTTCCCAGATTTTGGGCACGTACATGTCCAGGAACTGGTTGCGGCATTCGTCGTTGCTGGCCATTTTTACCTTCCAGCGCATCAGGATTTCGGTGTGCACGCTCATCTTATCTGACGGGCCGAAGAAGGTCATGATGGCGGGCCACCAGCGGTTGAGGGCTTCCTGCATCATCTTGCGCTGAATGGGCGTGCCCGTGGCCAGGTGCACCACGGCGTCGTGCCCGTACTTCAGGTGGAAAGCTTCCTCGGCGCAAATCCGGTCGAGGGCGCGGCAGTAGGGGCCGTAGCTGCCCTTGGCGTTGGCCAGTTGGTTTACAATGGCCCCGGCGTCAATCAGCCAGGAAATCACGTTCGAGTCGGCCCAGGTAGGGGTGGGGTAGTTGAATACGTTGGAGTACTTGCTCTTGCCGTTGATGAGGTCGGTGAGCATTTCTTCCCGGGTCTTGCCCAGCGTTTCGGCCGCCGAATACAGCAGCTGCGCGTGGCCCACTTCGTCCTGCACCTTGGCCATTTGGGCCATTTTGCGGCGGAAGCCGGGGGCGCGGGTAATCCAAGTGCCCTCGGGCAGCGAGCCGATGATTTCGGAGTGGGCGTGCTGCTCAATCATGCGGGTGAGCTGCTTGCGGTAGAGGGCCGGCATCCAGTCGCCGGGCTCAATCTTCTCGCCTCGGTTAATGCGGGCCTCAAACTCGGCCAACAGAATGGGGTCCTCGTTTTCCAGGCCGGTCAGGGCGGTGGTCGGCAAATCGTGGGTGCTGGCGGAACCGTACATATATCGAGTGCTTTTGAGTGAGGGTGGGACTGAATGAATGCGAAAGAGAGGAAAAAAACCCGGTAGCTAGACCGGTTCTTCGGTGCGCCGAAGCCCGCTGAGCAGCTGCTCGGCCAGGCGGTGGGCTATTTCGTCGGGGGTGAGCTTGCCGTCGGGGCGGTACCAGGCGGGCAGCCAGTTAAGGCTTGCCAGCAGCGTGAGAGCGGCAAAAACGGCATCGGGCGCGTGCAGCTCGCCCTGGGCCATGCCCCGCTGAATGAGCGCGCGAAAGGCAACCTCATACCGGTCGCGCAGGGCCAGGAACTCGGTGCGCGCGGGCTCACTCAGGTGGCGCCATTCGTGCAGAAACACCGCCGAAGCCGCGCTGTCACGGGTAAGCACGCGAACGTGGGCCTCAATGGCCTGCCGCAGCTGCGTGGCAATCGGCGCCGAACCCTGGGCCGTGGCCGCGGCAAAGCCCGCAAAAAAATCCTCGGCCAAGCCAAAGCACACGCGGTGCAGAATTTCCTCTTTCGACTTGATGTGCGAATACAGACTGCCGGCTTCCAGGCCCAGCTCGGTGGCAAGCTCGCGCATGCTGGTAGCGGCAAAGCCCCGCGCCCGAAACATGGCCGTGGCCGTGCGGTCTATCTGGGCCTTGCGCGAACGTTGGGGAGCTACAGTGGGCATGATGCATTACAAAGGTATACTTCCTAACGCTCGTTAGCAAAAAAATGTTGCAGGTTTTTTTCTCTCAGTTGATAATGAGTGAATGACTGGTTACTATTCCTTTGAGCGAAAAGCGAGGCGGTATTAAATCCGAAGCAATGATGGTTCAAAGCCACCTAAAATAGTATCTTTGCTAGGGTACTGACTTTTCTCAGCCTAATCAATTTTATGAAAAAACATTACTATTTGCTGTCGGCCGCTTTGCTGCTGACCGGCGCTGCGCATGCGCAGGGCACCGAGCTGTTCTTTTCTGAATACAACGAAGGCGCCCACCAGCCTGGCCTGAGCTACAACGGCGGCGCGTCGAACTCGACCGGCAACGAGAAGGTCGTTGAGATTTTCAACCCCACTATTTCGGCGGTCAACTTGGCACCGTATTCCATCCGGCGCTACTCCAACGGCATTCCCTTGGGCAGCTCCCTCATGGAAGAGGAGCGGCTAATGCGCCGCACCGGTGCCAACGTGCTGAACCCGCAAAGCACGCACGTGGTAGCCAACCCCGAGGCCACCCTGCTGGACATTACGCGCGTAGCCAACCAGTTCAGCGCCCCGCGCCAGAACATGCCAGTAAGCACCACTACCTCGCCCAACATCGTTCAGGTGGGCGGCACGGTGTGGTTCAACGGCGACGACGCCATGGCCCTGGTGCGCTACCCCAGCGGCACGGCGGGCCTGCCCAACGTGAGCGCCGGCATCATCATCGACATCATCGGTTCGATTGGAGAGCAACCTTTGTTAGCCAACGGCAATGTCGGTGGTAACTGGAGCGGTACCAACAGTGCCGACGGTACCCCCGCCGTTTTCGTGCTGTCGGCCAACCAGTCGATTATGCGGCGCGGCGCGGTATCGGGCGGCCTGCGTGCCAACCCCAAACCCCAAAACGTGCCCGGCTCGAACCCACCCACCCGCAACCCCGGCGGCTACAACATTGCCGACCAGTGGGTAGCGTATGGCTCGGCTTTCACCGGCGCGGGCGGAACCATCAACGCGGGCGGCCAACTCTACAACCGCCTCGGCGAGCACCTAGACTACACCGGCCCGAACGGCGTGTACCAGTCGACCATCACCAGCACGCTGGAGAAGTTCAACGCCAACATCAGCGTGTATCCTAACCCAACCCGCGGCACGGCTACGGTGGAGATTAAGGACGCCAAAGTGGGCAGCGTAGTGGTGCTCAACAACCTCGGCCAGCGTATCTCGGCGGCGGCTAAGGGCCAGGGCCAGGAGAAGCTCACCTTGGACATCTCCGGCCTGAAAGCCGGCCTTTACTTCGTGCAGATTATGAGCACCGACGGCCAGACCAAAATCTACAAGGAGCTGGTGGTTCAATAACCCCAATTCGGTGGGGGCCGGTGTGCCAACCAGCTACTCAAGTTATAAAAAGGAGGGAAGCAATTCCCTCCTTTTTTTGTGGGCGTACTTTTGTGGGCCTTGCATTGAGGGCCGGCTCCGCGAACAGCGGAACCCCAGCCCGCGCGCGGCGGAGGTGCCGCTGCTGCTTCTATACTCGTTCCTAACTACTACAACATGTCTGAACTGACGCCCCTGACTGCCATTGGCGAATTTGCCCTTATTCGCCGCCTGCAAGAAGGCATGAGCATGCGCCAGCCCGGCACGGTGCTCGGCATCGGCGACGATGCGGCCATTATTGCGCCCACGGCCGGCGCCGAGCTGGTGATGACCACCGATTTGTTGGTCGAAGGCATTCATTTTGACCTGGCTTTTTGCCCGCTGCGCCACCTTGGCTACAAGGCCATTGCCGTGAACGTGTCGGACGTGGCGGCCATGAACGCCCTGCCCACGCAGCTGGTGGTGGGCATTTCGGCGGGCCCGCGCTTCACGGTGGAGGCCATTGAGGAACTGTACGCGGGCATGCGTCTGGCCTGCGAGGCCTACAATGTAGACCTGGTGGGCGGCGACACCACCGCCAGCCGCGGGGGCCTCACGCTGGCCATCACGGTGCTGGGCGAGGCTCCCGCCGGCGAGGCCGTGCGCCGCAGCGGCGGCCAGCCCACCGACCTGCTCTGCGTGACCGGCGACCTGGGTGGGGCCTTCCTGGGCCTGCAGGTGCTGGAGCGCGAAAAGCAGGCTTTCCTGGCCGACCCCGAAACGCAGCCCGAACTGGCCAACTACGAATACATAGTGCAGCGCCAGCTCCGCCCCGAAGCCCGGCTCGACATCGTGCACGAGCTGCGGGAGCGCGGCATCCGCCCCACCAGCATGATAGATATTTCGGACGGGCTGGCGTCGGAGGTGCTGCACTTGTGCGCCGCCAGCGGCACCGGCGCCCGGGTGTTCACCGAGTTCCTGCCCCTGGCCAACCCCACGCTGGAGGCCGCGGCCGAATTCAATCTCGACCCGCTGACCTGTGCCCTGAACGGGGGCGAGGATTACGAGCTGCTGTTCACGGTGCCGGTCACGGACCACGAAAAACTGAAGAACCACCCGGACATCACCATCATCGGCCACCTGACCGGTAAGGAAGACGGCGCCAACCTGGTGACCAAGGCCGGACAGGCTGTGCCGTTGCAGGCGCAGGGTTGGACGAGTTTTTAACCCAGTTGGTCGCGTAGGCTTCAACTTGGTACCCGCGTACCCGTTAAAATGGGCAGGAACAAAACCGGAGTGGCACACTAATTGTCTTTTGCCTGGCAACGGGGATGTTTCCTCTCAAAAAAATTAATCTCTCCATCATGAAAAAGCTCCCATTCGTTCTCAGCCTGATTATGCTGCTCAGCGCCATATTCAGCGTTTCCTCCGTGCAAGCCCAGGACCGCAAGGGCTGGAGCCCCCAAGCCAAAGGCGCCGTAATCGGTGGCTTGGGCGGGGCCGCTGCCGGTGCCATCATCAACAAGCGCAACCGGCCCGTGGGTGGTGTGGTAGGCGGTGTGGCCGGCGGGGCCATTGGCTACGGCGTAGGCAAGCACATTGATAACAAGCAGAAAGAGCGGGCCCGCATTGCGGCCGCCAACCGTGCGGCCGCTAACCGTGAGGCGGAATACCGCCGCTCTATTGCCCGCAGCAACGCTCGCCAGACCACCACGACTACCCGCATCCAGACCACGGCCATGCCGGCTAACAGCCTCGTAGCTTCGAGCGCCGAGTACAATGTTCAGGCCATGCCCGCTGCCTCGAATGCGGCTTACCTGCCCAACGACTCCTACGGCGACCCGTCGCACCCCTATTCTACTTCCGAGTACCGCCGCAAGAGCTGGTAATTGGCCGAGTTGTCTGACTACTAAACCCCGGGCCCCGTGCTCGGGGTTTATTCATTATAGCCCGTATAGCAATATGCGCTAGCACCGGCTACATTTACTTTTTCTTCACCTTTTAGTTCGAATCATGAAAGCCCTCCTGTATAGTTTGCTCCTGGCCGCTACGCTCACTTCCTGCACCAAAGCCGACGAAGCGGTGAATATTCAGAACCTGAACCAGGAATTCATTGGCGCCTGGAACAGCAAGGATTCCGGTAAAATCAACGGGTACCTCGCCGATGACGTGAGCTTTGTGCAGGGCGATGTGCACTGGAAAGGCAAAGGCGAAGTGTCCCAGAAATGGGTGAATGAGACAATGCCTACCATCGGCAGCTTGAAAACCAGCGTGGTAAGCTCTTCTACTGATACCAACACGGCCTACGAAGCCGGTACGTTTTCGGTAGACGTGCTGCCGCCCGCCCCCGGCCAGCCCGGCGGCATTGGCGAAGGCAACTACATTTTCCTGTGGAAAAAAGGCGCCGATAAAGCCTGGAAACTCAGCTACGCCCAACTGGAAGGCCTACCCGTGCGGCGCCGAAACTAAGTAACCGGGCAAAATCATTGAACTCAGCATGACGTGCTGAATGCAATAAGATTACTTCCGCACACCTGATTGAAAAAGGCCTTCATGCTCAGCATGAAGGCCTTTTTTGGTGTAGATATAGCGTGGCATTCTTGCTAGCGGGGCAGTCCCAGCGAATCGCGCCACGCGGCATCGGCGTTGTTGTGGGTGCGCCAGTAGTCGAGCTTGATGCTGCGTCGGCGGGTAGCGCGCGTGGTGAGCAAGCGCGGCGCCGGGCCAAAACCATCGAGGTGGCTTTCTTCCCAGCCGAGGATGCGGTACGGGAAGGATTTTTCGAAGCGAATGCTGAGGGTGTGTTGCCTGGCGTCGGCGTAAGCCACGGTGTAGGCCTGGAAGGGTGCTTCGCCGGATGCATTCGAACCGGGCATGGCCGTGTTGAGCGTGGCGGCGGCGGCCTCGGGGCGTAGCGGTAGGTGCTGCATGCGGCAATAAGCCGCGCCGGGCACGAGCCTTATGCGGCCGGTGGGCAGGCCCGCGGGATTGAGGCGGATGCGGTTCCACAGCTCGTCCTCAAGCAGAGTCACTTCCATCTTGGTCTCAGTGTCGCCCTCGCTCTCGAAGTACGACTTTTGGGAAACGCGGTACTCCTTGGCACCCAGATTGAGCTGCGTGAACACGTGGCCGCACCATTCCTGCATCGACATGCTCACCTTGGGGCTGTGCGGGTCGGCGGCTAGGTCCAGAGGCGTAAACGTGGAAGTGAGGATGGAGTAGGGGTAGACGCCGGTGTTGAACTTCTTGTTGAAATTCAGCTTGAGCACGGGCAGCCGGTCGGCGCCTGCGGCGGCGGGGTTGTCCAGCTTTACCTGCTTGTTGCGGGACAGGTCCTCGGTCACAAAAATCAGCACGGCTTCACCCTGGTGCAGCTCGCCGTAGCGGGCCTGGGTGAGGTCGTAGCTGGTCAGCTCGGCTTTGCCCTGGAACCAGTACTGGCCGAATTCGGGCGGGAGTGGGGCGGCTTGCACAGCCTGCGTTTCGGCGGGTGCGGAGGAGCACTGCGCACCTATCAGCAGCAGGGTTGGGACCCAAAGTAGCAGTGATGGAAGGGCGCGCATGGTAGGGTGTAAGTAAAGGTGTTACAACAAAGAACGTCATGCTGAGCTTGCCGAAGCATCTCTACCGCTTCGTTGAATCAAGTTGATTTACTATCGCGGTGGAGATGCCTCGGCAAGCTCAGCATGACGTTCTTTTTATTACGTTGCTCCCTATGCTAATCTTCTGGGTACGGCACGAAAACGAACTTCGTGAACTCCTTATCCAGCACGAAGAGGCAGCAGAATTCGTCGGCGTCTTTGTAAGTGGCTTGGAAACCTTCGACGCCTTCTTCGCTGATAATGCCTTGCTGCACGAACAGCTCCAGGTAGCTGGCGAAAACGTGCCACTCCAGGTTCAAATCATCGGCATTCACGAGCAGGCCGCCGAGGGGCACTTCCTGCTTGGCAAACACGAAAATGGGGTATTTGCTGAAGTCGCCCTTGCGAATCTGGGAAGAGGCTTCGAGCAGGGTATCGCACACGACGACGAAATCCTTGGTGATGGTACCGAGGTATTTGCCGCTGAGTTCGGGGTCGTTGAAGTAGTCCATTTTAATGAATAATGCCGCGCTTAAGCAAAATGATTAAAGTGATGAGCAATATAGAGCCCACGCCGAGGAAGAAATAAGCTCCCAGCCGGTCCTTGCTTCCGCGGATGAAGTAAGGTGTGCTGCCGTGGTCAACGAATTGGGCATCCGTGTTAATCTCATCCGCCTTGTGAGCCTGGAAGTCAAGTTCGTCAGCAAAGTAAACTGTCAGGGTATCACCCAGTTTTATTTTGTCAAGCTGCTCAAAGTCCGGTTTAAAATCGCCCCATTCTTTACCAACGAAGAAGCTAAACGTCTTTGGAAAACCCGAAATACGCAAGTATCGCATCGCGCTGTCAGCATCGTGGCGGTCGATGTTGCCTGGGAGATGCTTCTGGAAATACGTAACCGGCCCACTAATACGGTTGAATTCTGCTTTGCTTTTGCCACTACGGGTTAGCAGCAGGAAACCAAAGAACAAAATGAAAATTGCGCTGGCTATGTATTTCATAACGAGAAACTACTTCAACTCCAGCGCCACCACATTCTCCACGTGGTGGGTGTGCGGGAACATATCCACCGGCTGCACGCGGGTGACTTTATACGCAGCATCGAGCAGCTCTAAGTCGCGGGCCTGGGTGGCGGGGTTGCAGCTGATGTAGACGATGCGGGGGGCGCGCAGCTCCAGGAGGCGGGCCACCACGTCGGGGTGCATGCCGGCGCGGGGCGGGTCGGTGATGAGGACGTCGGGGCGGCCGTGGTGGGCGGTGAACTCGGCGGTGAGGATGTCCTTCATGTCGCCGGCGTAGAACTCCATGTTGGTGATGTGGTTGATTTCGGCGTTCACGTGGGCGTCGGCAACGGCCTGCTCCACGTACTCTACGCCGATGACTTTGCGGGCTTGGTGGGCCACGAAGCTGGCGATGGTGCCGGCGCCCGTGTAGAGGTCGTACACCAGCTCGTCGCCTTTGAGGTCGGCGAATTCGCGGGCTACTTTGTAGAGTTGGTGGGCGCCTTCGGAATTGGTTTGGTAGAAGGACTTGGGGCCGATGCGGAAGCGCAGGCCTTCCATCTCTTCCTCGATGTAGGGCTTGCCTTTGTAGGTGATAACGTCGAGGTCGTGGAAGGTTTCGTTGCCCTTGCTGTTGAGCACGTAGTTGAGCGAGGTGATGCCGGGGAACTTGGCATGCAGCGCGTCGAGCAGGGGCTCAATGGCCTCGTCGGCGTGGTAGCACTGCAGGATGACCATCAGCTCGCCGGTGGTTTGGGCAATGCGGATGATGAGGTTGCGGAGCAGGCCGGTCTGGCGCACGAGGTTGTTGAAGGGCAGTTTGTGCTCGTGGGCGTAGTCGCGCACGAACAGGCGGATTTCGTTGCTCGGCTCGGGCTGCAGCCAGCAGTGCTCCACGTCGATAATCTTGTCGAAACGGGTTGGGGTGTGGAAGCCCAGCACCTCGCGGTTGTAGGTGCGCGAGTCGTCGTTTATCTGCTCGGTGGTCAGCCAGCCGTTGTCGCTGAAGGTGTACTCCATCTTGTTGCGGTAGTACGTACGCTGCGGCGAGGAGAGAATAAAGGGAATCTCGGGCAGCTCTACCTTGCCGATGCGGGTGAGCTGGTCAATCACCTGCTGCTGCTTGAAGTGCAGCTGCGAATCGTACTCCAGGTGCTGCCACTTACAACCGCCGCAGACGCCGAAGTGCTGGCAAAACGGTGTGGTGCGCAGCTTGGAATACTCATGAAACTTGACCGGAACGGCTTCCAGAAAGCTCTTCTTGGCTTTGGTGACGCGCAAATCGACTACATCGCCGGGGGCCACTTGCGACACGAAGATGACAAGGTTCTCGACGCGGACCAGGCACTTGCCTTCGGCCACCATGTCCTGAATTTTAACGTTGCGAAGTAACTCGGCGGGAATGTTTTTGGCTCTGCTCATAGAACTACAAAACTACTGCCCGGACCACGGATTCGCTCGGATTATTCGGATTTCACGGATTTTGTAGACGCCGCACCAATCCGGACATTGTTGCCCGCACAGCATAAAAAAAGCCGCTCTCGTGAGCGGCTTTTTCCAAATCATTCAATCTGTCCACAAAATCCGTGAAATCCGCTACAATCCGCGCTAATCCGTGGTCCTATTTGATTACCTCGAACCAGTTCTTCACGCTGCTGCCGTTGGGCAGTTTCAGGAGATAGTAGTAGGTGCCGGACGGGGTTTTGTCGTCGCCGCCCCAGTTGTTCTGGTAGTTGGTGGTGCTGTACACCTCACGGCCCCAGCGGTTGAACACCGTGAACGTGTTGCCGGGATACAGCTGCACGTTGTCGATGACCAGCACGTCGTTCTGACCGTCACGGTTGGGCGTGATGACGTTGTAAGTGCTGAGTGCATTGGCAAAGTCCACGCTGGCCTCGTTCGAGTTGGCCAGGAGCGGCGCGGTGCCCGTGCTCACGGCCACCACCCGGAAGTCCTGCCGGAAGCCCGCGCCGGTGATGGCACCGGGTTCGCCGTTGGCTACGGTGGCCTGCCGGGCGCTGGCGGGCACGGTGCTGAGCAGCACCGGCGAGCCGCCGTCGATGCGCCGGAAAATGCGGTATTCGGCCACTGGGAAACCCACGTAGGCGTTCCAGGCGAGGGCGGTGCTGCCCTGGTTGCGGCCGCCGGTGCCGGGCGTGGCGGCGTTGGTGGCCGTGAGGCGCACGGTCTGGGCCAGGGTGCTGAGCACGGAGGTGGTGCAGCCGTTGGCCAGGTCCAGCTGGTACTCGTAGGAAGTGGCGGCCGCGTCCACCGCGTTGTTGTCGGTGAAAGTGGTGGCCGAGGCGGCTACCGTGCCCACCGCGGCAAAACTGCCGGTGCCGGCCACCCGCCGCAGCACGCGCACCGGGTTGGGGGTGTTGGCGCTGTTGGGCGCACTCAGCGTCAGAATAATGCGGTTGTTAGAAGCGGCATCAACCGAAGCGGCGCGCAACATGATGCTGGGATTATCCAGCAAAATGGTGCGCGTGGCGGCTGGCCCGGCACAGGAAGCCGGCGCGGCCGTGATTTCAACGGCGCTCACCGAGTACGGCCCGGTGGCATTGAAGAGCACCGTTACCTGACTGCTCGTGCCACCGGCCGTGACGGTGCCGCCCACCACCGTCCACTGGAAGCTGGAGGAGGGAGCGGCATTGGCAATGGCGTAGTTCTGCGGCGCGGCGGTGTTGCACACGAAGCCAGAGCCCGAGATAACCGGTGCCACCGGAGTGGGGTTCACCATGAAAGGTGTGGTAATCAGTGGCCCGACGCAGCCGCTGGCAGAGGTTTCCCGCACCGTGAGGGCGTAGGTGCCGGGCGCAGGCAACGTGCTCAGCACGCGGCTGTTGCCGCTGCCGACCAGGGCCGTGCCGTTGAGCTCAAATACATAAGTAGAACCTACAAAGCCGCCGGGCAGGGAGAACGTCACCGGGCCGTTGGTCTGGCACACCCGCACTGGGCCAACGAGGGCCAGCGCGCGCGGCGTGGGGTTAATCAGCACCTTCAGCGTATCGGAAACGCCCCGGCAGATGCCGCCAGCGGGGTTGCTGGTTTCCGTCACCACAATCTTGCCGATGGTGGGCACGGCCACGGGGGCCCAACTCACGGTCACCGTGTTCTGGGCGGTGCTCACCTGCGTGCCGCCGATTATCTCCCAGGAATAGCTGGAGCCGTTGGCAAATGCCCCACTACGGTAGGTATATGGGCCATCGGCCTGGCAAATGGAGCGCGGCAGCGGGGCCAACGCCGCAATGTCGCCGGGGCCGGTGGGCCGCACGGTTTGCAGGCGCTGGTTGATGATGACCGGCAGGGTGGTGGTGTCTGAAGAGCAGCCCTGCGTATTCAGGCGGAAAACCTTGAGGAAGGCGCCGGTGCTGGCCGCGCCCCAGTTCACGGTAATGGCCGGCGTGCCCTGCCCGCTGGCAATGGTGCCGCCGCTTATCAACCAGGTGTAGGCCGTGGCGGCCGGTGTGGGCACGGAGTAGGCCAGGCCTACCACCGTGGGGCACACCGAAGCCGGGCCGGTAATGGCTTCGGCCGCCGGCCGCGGGTTCACGGTAATGGTCACGGCATCGGTACTCACGCAGCCCGCCGCCGAGGTCACGGTCACCGTCAGGGTAACGGTGACTGGCGTGGCGGTGAGGTTGACGCCCGTGAATACGGGCTGGGCCGCGGTAGAATTGTTGAGCCCCGCCGCCGGGCTCCAGCTGTAGGTGTAGCCGGCGCGGGCCGGGGCGCCCAGCGTCACGCGCTGGCGGTCGCACACGGCCGCATCAGGACCTGCCTCGGCAATGGGTAGCGGGTTGACGGTCACCGTCACAGTGCCGGTGTTCACGCAGCCGTTGGCCGTGGTGGCGGTGAGAGTGTACACCTGGGTAATCGCCGTGGTGCCGGCGTTGGGAAGCGTCACGATGGGCTGGGCTACGGTGGTGCTGCTCAGGCCCAGGGCCGGGCTCCAGCGGTAGGTGATGCCCGCCACCGCCGGCGCTCCCAGCGGAGCCGAGGCCACGCCGGGGCACACGCTACGGTCGGGGCCGGCATTGGCGGCGGGCAATTGGGTGACCGTAACCGTGGTGCTGGCCGCGATGGTACAGGTACCGTCGGTGCCCACCACGGTGTAGGTGGTGGTGGCGGTGGGCGTCACGGTGAGGGTGGGGCCGGTAGCCGTTTGGCCGCCGCCGCTCCAGGTATAGGTGAGGCCGGCCTGGCCCGCCACAGTGAGCGTGGAAGAACTGCCGATGCAGATAAGCGCGGCGCTGGGCGTGACGGCCAGGGGCGCAAGCGCGCGAATGTCAACGGTCTTTACCACCGAATCGGTGGGGCAGCCACGCGAGGAAATGCCCTTGAGCACGAGCTGGCCGGTGGTCGCGCCGTTGGCCCACGTGACCTGCACGGCACTGGTGCCCTGGCCGCCACTGATGGCGCCGCCCACCGCCCGCCAGCTGTAGGAAGCGGGGACGGGGCCGCTGGCGGTGTAGGTCTGCGCCACGGTCGTCTCGCAGATGGTGGTGGGGCCGTTGATGGCCGTGGGGCCGGCGGCCCGTGTTACGGTAATGCGGAAAATGTCTGATACCAGGCGGCCGCCGCAGCCATTATCTTTCACCGTCACGGCCAAATCGTAGGCCTGGTCGCGGGCATTACCGCAGGCAGAGTTGAACACAAACGTGCCGCTGACCGAGCCGACGCCCGAGGCCGTGGCCGTGCCCGTCAGGTTGCCGGGCTGCACGGTGCCGGTATTGCCGTTGAAGGTGGTGTTGAAGGGCCCGCTGCCGTCGAGCAGGGCACTGTTCACGGTCATTACCAGCGGATTGCCGCTGGATTGCGAGGCCGTAATGGGTATGCTGAGCGACTGGCCTTCTTCGATGGTGTAATTGCGAGGGGTACTAACCACCGGGGGCAGAACCGGCGGCGGCGTGGGCGGACAGCTGGACACGACGAGCTGCAAATCGCGCCGCGTGGTGCCAATTAGCACTTCCCGGCCGTTGATGGTGCGGTATTCTGAGACGTCCACGGCCACCACGTACAGGCCGTTGTTGCGGGCCCCGAACTTTGCAACCCCCGTACTGGCGTTGATGAGGGCAAAATTGCCCGCCCCCGTGCCGAAGGGATTGGTCACGCTAAAGCCCGGCAGGTAGGGAACGGGCGGCGGCAGCGGCGGAAAAGTGGCAGTGGTGGTACGAATGCCGTAGGGGCTGCCAAACGAGTACACCAGCCGGTCCCCGTCGGCGTCGAACGCGTTGTTCAGGGTGATGGTGGTGTCGTTCTGGCACACGATGGCCACGGCCGTATCCGAAAACACCGGCGACCGGTTCGGAATGAGCGGCGGGGCCATGCTCACGAACAGCGTGAGGGGCTGGGCGGCGTTGAGCGGCGCGTTGAGGTTGGCGAGGGTGTAGTTGCGGGCCTGTTGCGAAAACACCGCGTAGTAGCCATCAAAGGACACCGGTAGGTTCACCGTACGCACGTATTTCAGCAGATAAAAGGGCTGGTTGGGACCAACTACGGCGCAACCCGCCGGGATAGCCGGCCGAATGGGCTGGCCGAGGACGCCTTGGCGGGGAGCACTGAAGCTGGTAACCAGCGCGCCCGAAGTGCGGTTGTAAATCTGTACCACTACGTTGGCTGGCGGGTTGGCCACAGTGGGGTCGATAGCCGACAAGCCATTGCTGTATAGCGTCACCGTGACTTCGTACCGGAACGGCGTGGCGCTGGGGCCGGTGGCGTCGAGGTAGCGGTAGCTCATTTCGCCGCCCAGCAAGTGCGAGGCCCGCGCCGGACGCGCACCTACCACCAGCAGCGCGAGCAGCAGCAATGACCCAAAAAACTGCCGTAGTAAAGGTGTTGACATACAAGAAGGGGAGGTGATACAAGGAAGAAGTAATTGCCCAACGGCCGGGAAAAGCCGTTGGGCCGGGAGGAGAAACGTCATCAGAAACGAATGGGAGCCGGGCGGGCTTTACTCGCGTACTATGCGCCGCACGGCCGTCTGGCCCTGCGCGTCGCGCAGGTGCAGCACGTACACGCCGGGGGGCAGGGCGCTCAGGTCAAGCTCGGCATCGGCGGCCGGGCCCAGGCGCAGGGAGCTGCGGAGCACGGTGGCGCCCAGCACGTTCTGCACCTCGGCGGCGTAGCGGCCGGCCGCGCGGGTATCGGGCAGGCGCAGGCGCACCCGGCCATTGGGCGTGGGATTGGGGAAAACGCCGAGGGCGGGCAGGGCCTGGGCGGCGCGGGTGGCCAGGGGCTGCACCCGCAGCTGGTAGTCCTCTACTTCCGCGTTCAGCAGGTTCACTGAGCAGGGGGCCGGCGTATTGGCATTGGCCACGCTCAGCACGCGCATGCGGGTATTGAGCGGGCTGGTGGTGGCGGGCAGCGCAATGCTGGCCGTGTAGGCGTTGGTGTTGTTGGGCGTCACGCCGCTAGCCACGAGTTCAGAGGAATCGAAGACCCCATTTAGGTCGAAGTCAATCCAGACCGCCACGCGGTGGCTGATGGACAGGTTGGTGACCACGACCAGGCTGAGCGCGCTGCCCGAGTTCACGATGATGGGCGTCGCGGTAAAGTCGGCGTAGCCCCCGGGGGCATTCCCAGTACTATTCAAAAAGGCCGGCAGCGCATTGGCCACCTGCACCGAAGTGGTGAAGAATGGGCTGGCCAGCGCTGTGCCGCCCGGCCCAATGCCGCCCCAGCCGTTAGAAGCGCAGTAAGTGAGGCAGGGCACGGTGATGACCACCGCATCGGGGCGGCTCGTGGTGGTGGTGCCAAAGGCATTGGTGGCCGTCAGGCTCACGGTGTACGAGCCCGCGCCGGCGTAGGTGTGCGTGGGGTTCTGGGCGGTGCTGGTGGTACCATCGCCAAAATTCCAGAGCCAGGCAGTGGGCAGGTTCTGGCTCGCGTCGGTGAACTGCACGGGGTTCACGCAGCCGCCGGGCGTGTAGTTGCTGCTGAATTCGGCTATGGGCGGCCGCGTATTGGCCAGGGCCACCACGGTGTAGTCTTCCACCTGGCCGTTGGCGGGGCTGGTGCACGGGCCGGGGTTGTTGCCCACGGCATCGGCTACCACCCGCAGGCGCAGGGGCTGGTTGAGCACTGTGCCCGCGGGCAGACTCAGGCTGAAGGTGGCGCCGGGAGGGGGGGTGTTCAGGCGCTGAAACACCTGCTCGGCGGCCGTCAGCACGCCGTCGTTGTTGCTGTCCAGGAATAGCCGGATGTCGTGCGGATTGACCCCGCCCGTGGTGATGGTGGCCGAGTAGTCCGCGCCCACGATTAGCTCGGTGCGCTGCAGGCAGGTGAAGTCCTCGTAGCCCGCGCTGCCATCTGCCGATGTGTTGTCGATGGTATTCAGCCGAACGCGGGTGATGCCGTAGTTGGCAAAGTAGTTCACGGTTTGGGGCGAGCAGCTGGCCGCCTTGGGCACGGCGTCGTTGTACACGATGCTGGTGACGGCGCTGGTAGTAGTGCCCGCCGCGTTGGTGGCGCGCAGCGTCACGGCGTAGGTGCCAGCGGCGGCGTAGCAGTGGCTGGGGTTTTGAGCGGTGCTGGTGGTGCCATCGCCAAACGTCCAGAGCCAGGCGGTGGGCAGGTTCTGGCTGGTATCGGTGAACTGCACGCAGCCGGTGCAGGTGGTGGTGCCGTTGGTGGTGAAGGCCGCCGTGGGGGCGCTGCTATTGGCGGCCAGCGTCACGCTGTAGTCCTCGGTTTGGGAGTACTGCGGCGTGGAGCAGGGCGTGGGGATGATGCCGTTGCTGAAGTCGGCCGCCACGCGCATGCGCAGCCGCACGCCCAGAGTGGCCGCGCCGGGCGGCACAATGCTGCCGGTGTGCAGGGTGGCATTATCGGAGCTGAAAGCCAGCTCGGTGGTGCCTGTGAATTGGCCATCGTTGTTGTAGTCTATCCATACCCGCACGTTTTCCGGGCTGTTGGCGCCCGTGCGAATGCTGATGGCGTAGCTCTGGCCCACTACCAGCGCCGCGTTGGTGCTGCAGCTCAGGTCCTGGTACCCTTCGGCCTGGCCCACTGAGGTGCGGTTGATGAGGCTGTTGCCCACCGTGACGTTGAGAATGCCCATGTTGAAGGCCGCGGCTTGCGCGTCGCTGGCCCGGCCCGGCGTGCAGGCCGCGGCCACGGGGCAGCTCCCGGTTTGGGCCTGCGCGGGTGCCCCGCCCGCCGCCAGCAACACCGCCACAACACCCGGTGCAAAGCGGGACCAGAAACGTAAAAATGGGGCCATACGGTATTCGAATTGTAAAGAATGGAATTCAGTGGCTAAATATAAGCACGGCAGGGGCTGGCTGGTGCCCGGCTGAGCCGTTTGCCAGGTTTGTTTTCCAAAGCGCCGAGCGGTTTTGCTCCTGCCGGGCCGGGCCCGGTGCTGGTTCCGGGCCGGCCGGCCCCACGCGGCACCTGGCCCGGCAGCGGAGCCCGGCGCGCCTATAAAGCCAATGGCAGCCGTAATTTTGGCCGAATCCCTCTCGTGCTGCTCACAGTTGCGGCGCGAAGCCACGGGCATTAGCAGCCATGTCAACTTCCACAGTTCTTATCACGGGCGGCACGTCGGGCATTGGCCGGGCGTGCGCCCTGGCCTTTGGCCGCGCCGGCTACCAGGTAGCCCTCACCGGCCGCGACGAAGCCAAGCTGGCCGACACCGCGCAGGCGCTGGCCGCCGCCGGCATTGCCCACCTGGCCGTGCGGGCCGATGTGGGCGACGAAGCCGCCGCCGAGCGCGCCATTGCCGAAACCGTAGCGCGGTTTGGCCGCCTCGACGTGCTCATCAACAACGCCGGCATCAGCATGCGCGCCCGCTTCCAGGACGCCGACCTGGACGTCATCAAGCGGCTCATGCAAACCAACTTCTTCGGTACGGTTTTCACCACCAAGTTTGCGCTGCCGCACCTGTTGGCCAGCAAGGGCAGCATCGTGGGCATCAGTAGTATAGCAGGATACCGGGGCCTGCCGGGCCGCACCGGCTACTCGGCCTCCAAGTTTGCCATGAACGGCTTCCTCGAAGCGCTGCGCACCGAATTGCTCGACCAGGGCGTGCACGTGCTCACGGCCGCGCCCGGCTTCACAGCTTCCAACATCCGCCAGGTGGCGCTGGCCGCCAACGGCTCCGCGCAAGGTGAGTCGCCGCGCGACGAAGGCACCATGATGAGCAGCGAAACCGTGGCCGATGAAATCCTGCGGGCCGTGCAGCAGCGCCGGCGCACGCTCGTGCTCACGGGCCAGGGCAAGTTCACGGTATTCATGAACAAGCTGCTGCCCGGCTTGATGGATAAGCTGGTGCTGAACCACTTCCGGAAAGAGGAGAAGGGCGTGCTGTAAAATTCTTGCACGGAGTTAAAAGGAGAAATGGGGAGGTTTACGGAGAAGCATTGGCTCCGTAAACCTCCCCATTTCTCCTTTTAACTCCGTGCGAAAACCTACAGCGCCATCTTCTGCGCCAGCTTCACGGCCTCGTACATGTCCACCACGCCGCCGGTCACGGAGAGGGTGGAAAAGTCAACCACCTTATCGGAGCCAGGCAGTTGCACTTTGGTGCGGTGCACCTGGGCCGACTGCATGATGATGCGCTTCAAGTCAGCCGCAGTGAGCTTGGGAAAGTAGGCTTTGAGTACTGCGGCCACGCCGGCCGTGACGGGCGAGGCCATGCTGGTGCCGCTTTCGTTGCCAAACGTGCTGCCGGGAAGGGTGCTGAAAATAGCCACGCCGGGCGCGAATACGTCCACGGCTTTCTTGCTGTAGTTCGAGAAGTTGGCGGTGAGCTGGGCGTTGTCGCGCGGGCCGGAAGCGCCAATGGTGAGCAGGTTCGGCACGGCGGTTTTGTTGATGTAGAACGAGGCCGGGTAGTTGCTGGTCACGTCGAGGTTGGCGCCTTCGTTGCCGGCGGCGTGCACCAGCAGCACGTTCTTGCCGGCCGCATACTTGAAGGCGGCTTCCACCACCTCACGCTGGGGCGAGAATTCCTTGCCAAAGCTCATGTTGATAATCTGCGCGCCGTTGTCCACGGCGTAGCGAATGGCGTTGGCGATGTCCTTGTCGCGCTCGTCGCCGTCGGGCACGGCCCGCACCGTCATGATGCGCACCAGGTCGGGCGCGAGTCCCATCACGCCCAGGTTATTGGCCCGCACCGCTCCGATGATGCCCGACACGTGAGTGCCGTGCATGGGGTCGGGGCCCTGAATGTCGTTGTTGCCATAGTAGCGCTCGGTCAGGTCGTTGGGGTTGTCTTTCACAATGTCGGCCCGGGGGTTAAAGTCCAGGTTCAGCGAGTTTTCCAGCAGGCTGCGCTCCTGTTTGGCGCCGGCTTTCAACTCCTTGAGCAGGGCGTCGGCGTCGGGGGCGCCGGTCTGGGCCATCATGTCCAGCATGCCCGCAATGGCGCGCTTCAGGTTGGGGTCGTCGGTTTTGGCGTTGCGCAGGGCGGTGGTGTCCAGGATGGTCGTGCCCAGGGCCTGCTTCATGCCTGCCACCATTTGGGTGATGGGCTCGGTCATGCTTTCCAGCTGCTGGCTGCGCTCGGTTTCGTCCTTGACGCGGACGGTGTAGGCCTTTTCGGCTTTCTGATAGAGCGCAAAATCTGCCTTTTCGGTGGGCTTGACGGTAGCGGCGGTTTTGCCTTTGAAGCGCTTGCGGCCGGCGGCCACAATGCGGGTCATCTCCAGGGTTTCGGCGTTCACGTTGCGGCCGTCGGCCCCGCCCAGGAAGTTCCAGCCGTGCACGTCGTCGATGTAGCCGTTTTTGTCGTCGTCCACGCCATTGCCCGCTATTTCCTGGGTGTTGCGCCACAGCATGGGCTTGAGGTCGATGTGCGCCGTGTCGATGCCCGAGTCGATAACGGCCACAATCACGGGCTGGGGCGTCAGGTTTTTCAGCAGCTCGCTGTAGGTCCGGTTGGCGCCCACGCCGGGCACCTTATCCAGCCGCGGGTCTTTCAGATACCACTGCGAGGAGCTGAGGTCGCCCACCGGAGCCGGTTTGGGCGGCGTCGATATCACTCCCGGCGTGGTGGCCCCGGCCGGCGCTGGAACCGGGGTGCTGATAGCAGTAGAGCCCGCGGCCGTGCTGGCCTGGGGGCGGCGGGCACACGAGGAAAGAAGCGTAGCGGCCAGAAGCACCGGCAGCGATACGCGGGAAAAGTGTAGCGTCATAAATCAGGAAAAGGCCGCTTGGGCGCAGCTTAGGTAGGAGACAAACTGAATTCACTACAAATGAAGTTCAGGTCTTGTAAAGACGTGCTCGGCCGGCGCGATGTTGCGCCGGGGCCACGGCCGGGCGGCCCCAGCACCACGGCCAGCAGGGCATCTTCGGCGGCGCGGGGCAGGCGCCGGTCCGCTGTACTCGCCCTACAGCAGCGGGCCAGAGTTACACAAATAGCCGGCAAGGGGCGAAGTACCGCGCCATCGTGGCTTCTTGCGCCCCCAATCGCAGGGCCTAGCGTATTTTTGCTTTATGCCTACGCCCGTCACTTCCCTCACCGACCTCAACCTCAACAACACGTATTCCTACGCCGACTACCTAACTTGGCAGTTTACGGAGGTAGTGGAGCTGCTGCGCGGTAAAATTATGCGCCGCATGGGTGCCCCCACCGACCGCCACCAAGCGTTGTTGGGGGATTTGCATGCTCATTTTCACACGCACCTGCGGCGGCAGGCCTGCCAGGTACGCATAGCGCCTTACGACGTGCGCCTGCCCAAACCCGGCCGTACCGCCGACGCGGCCATCTACACCGTGGTACTGCCCGATTTGTGCGTTATCTGCGACCCTGGCAAGATTGAGCCGCGCGGCTGCTTGGGGGCGCCCGACCTGATTATTGAAATAGTCTCGCCTCGTACCGCCGCCCGCGACTGGAAAGACAAGTTCGACCTCTACGAAGAAGCCGGCGTGCTTGAATACTGGATAGTGCTGCCCCAGGACAACGACATTTCGGTGTTCGTGCTCGACGAAACTACCGCCCGCTACCGCCTGGTGGGCGAGTACGCCGGCCCCGGTCCCATTCCGTGCCGCACCCTGCCGGGGCTGAACCTGAATTGGGCCGATATCTTTTCGGAAAACCCGGCCTAACGCGCCGCCCACGCTTACTTCGTTCATGATTCGTTCCCTCCGCTCCCTGGCCGCCCTGGCAGTATTAATTATTAATTCTCAATTACTAATTAGCGAAGCGCAAGCCCAAACGCCTAAAACCTACTCGTCCTCCGAAATCCTGCTGGGCCTCAAAAAGCTCAACGTCCTCGGCTCGGTGCTCTACATTGCCGCTCACCCCGACGATGAAAATACCCGCCTCATTGCCTACCTGGCCAACGAGCGCCTGCTCGAAACCGGCTACCTGAGCTGCACCCGCGGCGACGGCGGCCAGAACCTCGTCGGCCCCGAGCTGCGCGAGGGCCTCGGCGTGATTCGCACGCAGGAGCTGCTGGCGGCCCGGCACACCGACGGCGGCCGGCAATTCTTCACCCGCGCCAACGACTTTGGCTTCTCCAAAACCCCGGACGAAACCTTCCGCATCTGGGACAAGGAGCAGGTGCTGGCCGATATGGTGTGGGTCATCCGCCAGCGCCGGCCCGACGTGCTCATCACCCGCTTCCCCACCGACGGCCGCGGCGGCCACGGCCACCACACCGCCAGCGCCATCCTCGCCGCCGAAGCCTTCGACGCGCCGGCGACCCCAAGCGCTTCCCCGAGCAGCTGCAATACGTGCAAGCCTGGCAGCCCAAGCGCCTGTTCTGGAACACCGGCAGCTTCTTCGTGAAGCCCGGCGAAAACATGGACGGTTACCTCAAGCTCGATGCCGGCGGCTACAACCCCCTGCTTGGGCAGTCGTACGGCGAAATCGCGGCCCGCAGCCGTAGCAACCACCGCAGCCAGGGCTTTGGCTCGGCCGCCCAGCGGGGCGAGGCGCTGGAGTATTTCCAGCCGCTGAAAGGGACCCAGGCCACCAAAGACCTGTTCGAAGGCGTGGACCAAACCTGGAACCGGGTGCCCGGCGGAGCGGCCGTGGGCAAGCTCATCGAGGAGGTGATTCGCAAGTATGACGCGAGCAACCCGAGCGCCAGCGTGGCGGGGCTTGAGAAAGTCCACGAAGCCATGGGGAAGGTGGGCATAAATAATAAGGAACGATTCTGGATTGGGGAGAAGCTTGGGGCCACTTCAGCGCTGATACAAGCTTGTGCAGGCGTATATGCAGAAGCCGTGGCGAATGAATCCACGTTTGTAAGTGGCGGCGAAGCATCGGTTACTTACGAGATGGTAAATCGTTCGGCACTACCGATAAAATTGAAAATGGTTAAAGTCAATAAAGTTGCTTATCGGGGAGACCCAATGACAATTTCCAATGATGGCCCGGAAGAAGATGCTTCACAGGCTGCTGAATTAGGGCAGAATAAACGAGCAAGTGGGAAACTAACCGTTAACGGCCGTAACAACTTTTTGATTTCGCAACCCTACTGGCTACGTGAACAGGGGACTATTGGCATGTACAAAACAGGTTTGGAGAGAGTAGTCAACTTTCCTGAAAATTTCCCTGTTGCTTCTGCCTCCTTCTTCTACAGTATTAATGGTGGGCCAACCCAGATTTTCACTGTCCCCGTCCAATACAAGCACACCGACCCCGTGCTCGGCGAACTCTACCAACCCTTGGCCGTAGTGCCGCCCGTGGCCGTGAACCTGCCCGCCGCCCGCGCCTACGTCTTCGCCGATGCCCAGCCCAAGACCGTGCCCGTGACCCTCAAAGCCGGCCGCGCGGGCGTGGCCGGCACGCTGGCCCTCACCCTGCCCCCCGGCTGGACCAGCACCCCCACCCGCCAGTCCTTCGCCCTGGCCACCAAAGACGCCGAGCAAACCGTGGAGTTCCGCGTGCAGCCCGGCCCTGGCGCCGCCCCCGGCAAAGCCGAGCTGCGCGCCGTAGCCACGTCGACGGTCAGGCCTATAGCCGCGGCATTCAGCAAATCACCTACCCCCACATCCCCACCCAAACCCTGTTTCCCGAAGCCGTGGCCCCGCTCGTGAAGCTGGAGCTGAAGCGACGCGGCCAGAACGTGGCCTACCTCATGGGCGCCGGCGATGAAGTGCCCGACGCCCTGCGCCAAATCGGCTATACCGTGACCCTGCTCGAACCCCAGGACCTCACCGCGCCCAACCTCAAGCAATACGATGCCCTGGTGGTGGGCGTGCGGGCCTACAACACCATCGACCGTCTCAAAACCCAACAGCCCGAAATCCTCAAATACATCGAGCAGGGCGGCAACGTGGTGGTGCAGTACGTGGTATCGCGCAGCACGGTCCTACCCGAAATCGGCCCGTACCCCCTGAAGCTGAGCAGCGACCGGGTAACCGTGGAAGACGCCCCCGTCACGCTCTCGAAACACCCGCTCCTGAGCGCCCCCAACAAAATCACCGCCCAGGATTTCACCGGCTGGGTGCAGGAGCAGGGCCTCTACTACCCCAGCTCCTGGGACCCCAAGTACCAAACCGTCATCAGCAGCGCCGACCCCGGCGAAAAGACCAAGGAAAGCGCTATTTTGGTGGCCGACTACGGCAAAGGGCACTACATCTACACGGGCCTGTCGCTGTTTCGGGAGCTGCCAGCCGGCGTGCCCGGCGCCTACCGGCTGATTACCAATATGATTTCCTACGGGAAGGAGAAGTAAGCAGTAAAGGCGTCGCCCTCCCCGCCGCAACCTCACCCCCGGCCCCTCTCCAAAAGAGAGGGGAGCCACAGCGGCGCGGGTTTGAACGCTTGTTGTTTTCTGATTTTAACTTTTCAAGCACGCTAGTTAAAGCTATGCCCTTTAGGGCAAGACTTTAGTTGCTACTCCCTTTCGGTAGCTTTGCCAGATGCAGCAGGCCCGCACTGG
>NZ_MDZB01000121.1 GCF_001816145.1 Hymenobacter lapidarius
CGGGTGTTCACCTCTTCCCATTCCGAACAGAGCCGTTAAGCCCCGGTGCGCCTATGGTACTGCCTTCACCGGTGGGAGAGTCGGTCGCCGCCAACCTTACTACTGCAATGCCTGCCGCTTTTACCAGCGGCAGGCATTGCGCTTTTATGGCAATTCCTACTACCAAAATGGGCCCGAATGTTTTAGTGTTGTACTTGCCTCAATGCTAAACGACCTTATTTGTTTAAATATATGCCTGTGGCTACAGTTGAGCTAAGCGGCATTTTTCCGACTATTATGGGCACTTATACTGTGCAATTTGGTACCCGTAAAATGACCGAATCCATCTTTTGGACAAAAGATAATCTGTTGCAAGCAAAGCATTCTTTCAATTGTATAGTGCCAGCGGCATAAGCTTTTTTATGGGCTCACTCAATACTTAATCTGAAGTTGACTAAACTAACGTTTAACCCAAAAGCGGAACAGCCACCTATCATTGCTGATAAGTGGCTGTTAATCAATGAGCGAGAAACGAGGTTCGAACTCGCGACCCTCAGCTTGGGAAGCTGATGCTCTACCAACTGAGCTACTCTCGCGGGGTTATTTGGCATGTCAAAATTACGCTAAAGAACCGGATTCCCAACCTGCTAGGCGCGGGCTTGCCAACTCCAGGTTTGCTGATGCGTATGAAACTATAGAAATGGCTGCTCCCCTTCCCCCTCCTACGCGCCGCCTGGTAGGCATGTTGCTACTGCTCAGTGGTGTAATGCTGGGCGTTGGGCTGTTGATGAAAGTGTTCATAGGAGTGTATAGCTGGAACACGGTGGGCTATCAGAGCCCTATCGCGCTGAAGCTGACGGCAAACTTAGTGGGCTTGTTGGCTTGTGGGCTGCTGATGCGGATGGGGCTGCGGATGCGCCGCGGCGGCCGCACGTCCCGAGACGCTGATGCCGACGAAATGCTGTAAATCGGCGGGTAGTGTTCGACCTTTGTATTTATGTCATCTCCTTTACGCATTTCGCTGGCCAAGGCCAACCCCGTTACCGCTGCCCAACTAGCTGACTTGGGCCGCCGGACGTTTCTGGACACTTTCGCCGCTACCAATACCCAAGCGGACATGAATGCTTATCTGGCGGCCAACTTTGGTCCCGACATTCAGCTGGCTGAACTACAAGACCGCGAAAACACCTTTCTGCTGGCGCACATGCAGGCTGAGCTGGTGGGCTACGCCAAGCTACGCGACAACTCGCCGCTGGGCCTTACGGATGGGCAAGAAGCGGCGGGCCGACTGGAAATCGAGCGGCTCTACGTTCGCGACGACTGGCAGGGCACTGGCTTGGGGGCAGCCTTGATGCGGGGGATTCTGGCCCTGGCCGAGCAGTTGCACTGTTCCGCTGTGGTGCTGGGCGTGTGGGAGAAGAACGAGCGTGCCCGCGCTTTCTATCAGCGGTTCGGGTTCCGCGAAATTGGGCAGCACGAGTTCCGGCTGGGACAGGACGTGCAAACCGACCTTATTTTGCGTAAAGGCATGGCGGGGCGGTAAACTGCCTACTTTTGGGAATGCCTATGCCTGCACTGATGCGCCACCTACCGACACGCTGCAACCCCGCCACATGGGTACTGGGCCTGATGTGGCTGGCGCTTTCCCTAACGGGCTGCCAGTCTCAGCAGGACCAGGCCGGGACTGCAACCCCACCACCCGTGGGCCACTACGAGGGAAGCATCACTGTTGCCGGACAACCCAAAATGCGCGCCGCGCTCGACATCCGCCATCCCAGCCCCGGCCACTACGAAGCCGAGTTCACCGTGCCTACCACCAGCACGCTGAGCTTTGTAGCGGACACTATTTTTTTCAATGATAACCAGCTACGCCTCCAGCGCCCGGCGCGGCCTGCTCAGGTGCTGACCCTAATGCTGGACGGTGATTTCTGGCGTGGTTCCTTGGTCCTGGACTCTGCCAAAGTCGAAATTATTCTGCTAAAGCGTGGCATGCCCACGCCCAGTACGTATCGGGTAGAGGAGCTGGCGCAGGATGGGGGTTCGGCGTGGCTTTTCTCTCCCTCTGATACGGGCACGCCCGGTGCCGCCCTGGCTTTGCTGCCCGATACGGAAACTACCCCGGCAGCAGCGCTTTGGGCCGATGCACTGGCCCGCGAAGGCATTATCGTGCTCATGCTGCCGGCGGTTGATTCCGCTTCCGCCCCGTTGGAGACCCCGCGCCTTCAAGTGGCTTTGAACGTGCTTCGCGCCACGCCTGGGGCCGACACTGCCAACATTGGCGTGTGGGCGGCAGGGATGCGGGCCGCTGCCCTGGCCGAAATGCTGGCCGGCCCCGGTGCTCCGCGGGCTGCGTTTGTTATTGCCCAGAACGTAAACGTGAGTTCCGGTACGCGCACGGCCCTAAGGGAGTTGAGGAAGCAGCAGGTGCCCATTCTGGCCCTCTATGGGGGCAGCAATGCAACGCAACGGGCCATGCTGATGCGCAACGCGCTGGGCGGGCGGCGTGGAGCCCCGGTGCGCACCTATCGCGGCACGGGCCCCGACTTGCTCATGCCCGAGGCGCTGAGCCCGCGTTTCGGCCCCGGACTGCCAAAAGAGGTGGTGGAATGGCTGCGTGGGCAGTAGCGAAGTGCAAGGTTTCGCCAGGAGAAAAAAGGTTTCGCTGGGTTACAGTAAGGTAAAGCTTTGGAGGCCTCTGTTTGCCCTGCGAAACCCTGCGCTAAATGAGCAGCAAGCCCTTTTCCCGTAGGAGCTGCCACGCCGGGCTTTGCAGGAAAGCATCGAACGACCCCTCTCCTGCCGGGAAACTTGCGGCAGCTTCTTTGAGTAGCACTTTGGTGTCGTAGTCGTGGCTGAGTTGGGTGAGCAGCTGGTGCAGCCAGCGGCCGGTGCCCTCGGGGGTTTTTACCTCAAAGTCCTCGGCCTGCTCGTAGCAGGTGAGGATGGCGCGGGGGGCCTTTTTGCCCTGCTCGATGCGGAGTTCCGGCACGTTGCCGAGCCAGAACAGGCGCTGGTTTTGTTTAGCGAAGTCGGGTTTTTCGGGGGCCTGCAGGGCGTGTTGCACGAGGTGGCGCGGCGTGGTGGGCCGGGGCGTTTTGAAGTCGAACCAAAAGCTCAGGGGCTCATCCAGATTCACGCCGTGCAGGTAGTTGTAGAGCGACTTGGCCAGGCCGGAGCCAAATGCTTCGTGGTCGGTGCCCAGCGGGTCGTCGTGCCAGAGGTCGTTCCAGGCAAATCCTTCGGGCTCGGGGCCAATGGCGGCTACCTGGTACTTGGCCGGATTCTTCCCTACGGGCGAGTGGGCCGTCATCGAGAAGCGGTGCCAGTAGCCGCTTTGCACCACGCCGGCGGCAAACAATTGGCGCACCACTTCGAGGCTGTCCACGGTTTCCTGCGCGGTTTGGGTGGGGAAGCCGTACATCAGGTAGGCGTGCACCATGATGCCGGCTTGGGTGAAGCCGTCGGTGACGCGGGCCACTTGGGCAATGGTGACGCCTTTTTCCATGAGCGCGAGGAGGCGGTCGGAGGCGACTTCCAGGCCGCCCGAGATGGCGATGCAACCCGAAGCGGCCAAGAGGCGGCAGAGGTCGGGTGAAAAGGTCTTTTCGAAGCGAATGTTGCCCCACCAAGTGATAGCCACGCGGCGCTTCAGCAATTCCACGGCCAGGTCGCGCAGGGCCAGGGGCGGGGCAGCTTCGTCCACGAAGTGGAAGCCAGTCTGGCCGGTCTGCTGGATAATCTGCTCGATGCGGTCGACCAGCAGCGTGCTGGGCGCGGTTTCGTACCGGGAAATGTAGTCAAGGGTGACGTCGCAGAATGAGCAGCGCTTCCAATAGCAGCCGTGGGCCACGGTGAGCTTGTTCCAGCGGCCGTCGCTCCAAAGGCGGTGCATGGGATTCAGTACTTCCAGCACCGAGAGGTACTCAGTCAGGGGCAGGTCGGAGTAGTCGGGCGTGCCCACTTCGTGGTGCGGCACGTCGGGGTGCGGGTGGTTGATGTACTCGACTTCGCCCCAGTTGTTTCTATGAAACGTGCGCTGCAATTGTTTCAAGCTGGTAGCTGGTAGCTGATAGCCATTAGCTTCTTCTATTTGATTGGTTATTTCTGCGTGAGAGCTAACAGCTGACAGCTGACAGCTAATAGCTGACAACAAGCGCAGCCACGGGCCTTCGCCGTCGTCCAGGGTCAAATAATCGATGTAATCGAAAAAGCGCGGCTCCTGAATGGTGCGCAGCTCCGTGTTGGGGTAGCCACCGCCCATGATGGTGCGCGTGGCGGGGCTGGTTTCCTTGATGCGCTTGGCTAGCCGCAAGGCCCCGTAGAGGTTGCCGGGAAAGGGCACGGTGAAGCCCACTACATCGGGCTGCACGCGGGCCATGAGGGCGTCCAGCTCTTCCAGTAGCAGGCGGTCCAGCAGGTTGGGCGCAGCTGCCAGGGCTTGGTGCAGGGGCTCGAAGCTGGTGGCGGAAAGGGCCAGCTTTTCGGCATAGCGCGAGAAGCCGAAGTGCGGCCCCACGGTTTCCTTGATGAGGTCGGCGAGGTCTTCGAGGTAGAGCGTGGCCAGGTGGCGGGCCTGGTCGGTGAGGCCCATGGTGCCGAAGGCGGTTTCCAGGTCGGCCACGTTGTCGAAGCGGCTGGCTTCGGGCAAAAAGCGGCCGTGGCAGATGCGCGGGGCCAGCGTGAGGTCCTTGTTTTGCAGGAACCGGACGACGGGCGTGATGGTGGACAGGTAGCGGTTTTGCAGGCGCAGCATGCGCTTGGCGTTGTCGCTCAGGTCGAAATCTCC
The DNA here is from genome assembly GCF_001816145.1 of Hymenobacter lapidarius. Lineage (GTDB taxonomy): Bacteria > Bacteroidota > Bacteroidia > Cytophagales > Hymenobacteraceae > Hymenobacter > Hymenobacter lapidarius. The sequence continues at coordinate 4,766 of NZ_MDZB01000121.1, forward strand.
GGCTTCAATTTCGGCAAAAACCTGCTTTAGTCCCTCTACCGAAAACAGCCGCAACACCAGCTGCAAGCCCATATCGGCCTGTGTTACTTGGTAGCCTCGCCCCCCCAAAAAACCCTTGATGTAGGCCGTGGCCGGGTACGGGGTATTGAGCTGCGTGAGCGGCGGCGTGAGGAGCAGGATGCGAGGAGAGACAGTGGACACGGCAGCAACTAACCCAGCAAAGGGGGCCAGGGTTCATTTCGGGCAAAGGTCGGCCATAGTTGACGGTGGTGCGGCTTTCCTTTGGGTTTCTTGGTATGGTACCCGGCATGAGCTGCCGCCATCAGCCCACAACGGCGGACTGGCCACGCACAAGGGACGGAAACAAGCAGACGCCTAAATTCTGTTGGGTCGCAACGCGAATTCTGCATGGCTTTACTTCCGGCATCCCCGTAAAACATTGGATAAGAAGTGCTTTTTCACCAAAACCCTTTCCTGATGAACAGCCCCACTGCTTCCCCCCGCACCCGCAAAGACAACCGCGCCGTGATTGACGCACTCAGCCGCTGCATTGCGGCCTGCGAAATGTGCGCCGATGTATGCCTCGATGAAGAGGATATTAAGATGATGGTGCCCTGCATTCGCCTTGACCGCGACTGCGCCGACATCTGCCGCCTCACGGCCGCCTTCATTGCCCGCGGCTCCGACCACGCCCAGCACGTGCTTAAAGAGTGCATGGAAATTTGCCAGAAATGCCACGACGAGTGCGTCCAGCACAAGCACGACCACTGCCAGCAGTGCGCCGCTGCCTGCAAAGCCTGTCTGGAAGCCTGCCGCGCCTACGCCGCCTAACATCTTAATAGACAAAGAAAAAGGCGGCCCTTTGCAGGGTCGCCTTTTTTGCGTTCAATTTAATGGAATAAGCCTAGGTGAGTGCATCGAGCGACACGCGTTCGGGCAGCATCAGGCGGCGGAACTCGCTCACGGAATAGCCCGTGACCTGGCGGAACTGGTTGCTCAGGTGCTGGCCCGAACTGTAGCGCATCTGGTCGGCTATCTGGTTGAGGGTCAGCTCGCCGTAGCTGAGCATTTCCTTCACGCGCTCAATTTTGAGGCGAATGAGGTATTTCTCGATGGTGAGGTGCGCGGTGCGCGAAAACACCTTGCTCAGGTGCGAATAAGTAGCCGCAAACCGGTCGGTGAGAAAAGCCGACGTGGTGAGGGGTGAGCGGGCCGTGCGCAGGTGCTCAAGGTAATCGGCCAGCACGGTTTTAATCTGTTCGGTGAGCTGCTCGGCGCGGCCCATCAGCAGCTCAAAGCCCGCGGCTTCGAGTAGCGGGGCCACGGTTTCGAGGTCGGCGGGCGTGGCCTCGTCGAGCTCGGCTACGCCCAGGGTCACGGCGGTGGTCCGGTAGCCGGCGCGCTCCAACAGGTTGTGCACGGCTTCGACGCACCGGGGGCACACCATGTTTTTGATATGCAGTAGGTTGGTTTTCAAGGGCTTTAACGTGTTTCGGGCCGCCGTGAGGGGGCCGGTGGAGAATAGGAACGAGCTGCTGCAGAAGCGGGCGCCGCCCGGCGCGGACGCGGCACGGGGGTAGAAACCTCCGCCCAGCCCCGGCCAAACCAATGCCCGGTGGCCCACGTCACGAACGGCACTACGGCCAGGAACGTAACAGCCAGCAGCCAGAACAGTACGAGAAAAGCAGAAAAAAGTCGACTAAAAAAATGGTCACTACTTCCAAACAGATAACCAACCAGCATTAGTGCCAACACTAAGCTGACGCCCGCCAACACCCCTACCTGCCGCCACGGGTAGGCAGCCAGCTTTTTTTCGAGACGACGGCGGAGTGGCAGCGGCATTCAGTAAAAATTTGGGAAGGTGAAAATAGGGAATAATTTGGGTTCGCTACTCCCCTACCCCAACTGGGCCAGCAATTCCTGCTGCATGGCCTGGCCGTTGTCGGCCTCGTACCAAGCGTTCATGGTTTTGATTATTGCATTGACATGCAAATCTTTATCGGCGTGCAGCTCTTTTGCCAGCTGTTGCGCGGCGGCCGGGCGCGGGCCCCAGTCGCCCAGGTCGGCTCCGGAGGCGGCATCGCGCCGGACGAGCTTGGGAATGCTGTTGCCGCCGTTGGTCTGGTGCGCGGCCATCAAGTCGGGGTGGTCGGAGCGCAGCAGCAGGTGCAGCTGAATTTTGCCGGCACTTTCCTCCGCCAGGTGCGCCAGCGTGGGGAGCAGATGGGCCGTGTCGCCGCACCAGGCCTCGCCCAGCACCAGCCACTGCTCCGGCTGGGGCAGCTCACGGATTTTGTCAACCAGCTCGGGCACGAGCGGCACGACGTAGGCCCGGTCGAGGTGCGCCTGGTTCTGGTCGGTGTAGCGTATCAGGCCCGGGCTTTGGTCGGGGCCGCTGGTGCGGCGCTCAGCGGCCAATGTGCCCACTAACGCCCGAAACTCGGCATAGGTGAAAGCGGGACTCGGCACTTCTGCCGGCAAATGAATTGTAGTGGTCATCAAGACAAAAGTAAAAGTATACGGGAGCAAACGCAACCCGAAGGGCGCCCCTGCCGCTACAACCGCATCCGGCCCCCGGGGTTCGGTTGCGCCGCAGCGCGTTAATTTTCTACCTTGCGGTGTCGCTCAATTCCAACTCTTTCCCTTACGCTATTTCATGAAGTTCCAACAACTCCTCCGCCCCTTCGCCGTGGCCTGTATTCTCACTGCCACCCTTAGCGCCTGCAGCTCCGGCACCAAGGAAGGCGACACCAACGTGGAGCGCGGCCGCAACAAAGACAGCCACGTTGCCGACGGCGTCGGTGTTGTCGGCGGCGACTCGGCTACTGCCGGCCTCGTGCGCGACACGGCCCGCACCGTGACCGGCCGCGACCTCTATAAAGCCGCTGGCGAAGCCACAGACCGTAACCACGACGGTATCGCCGACTAACCAACCGTTAGAACGAACTCCGTCACGCTTATCTGGCGTCCCGAGGGAAGCATCCCCTCGCCGCTGAACGCCTGGTTCCGCCATGACGGCGTGCTTCTTTCATCAGTATGAAAACTACTGACTGATAACCCGCTAACACCCTGACGGCGTCGCACGGGTACCAAGGGTTTTCGCACACAAAAAGGCCCATACCGCGCGGTATGGGCCTTTTGCCTTTTTTGCAGAAAAGAATTGGGAAAGGGAGGACGAATTTATAGCTGACGCTGTGCAGCAGATATTAGTAAAACACGAAACCGTTGGGGCCCACCTTCACAGTGAAGGAATCGATGGCCACGCCCGAGGGCTGGTAGCGGATGAAGCGGCCATTGCTGCTGAAGCTGGGCGAAATGCCGCCGTACACGGTGTTGTCGCGCGGGTCGATGGCAAAGCCCGTAAAGCTGCGCCGGATGAAGGGTGCCGTGGGCAGGGCCGTGGCCGTGGTGGGCAGGCGGTACTCGGCCCCGCCGAAACTGTAGAACAACTGGTCTTTGGCGGGGTTGATGCGCAGCTGGCTGGGGCTGCCGGTGCTAGGGAAAGCCAGCTTGGTTTGCGTGGCCGGGCTGCCGGGGTTGAAGCGAATGAGGGCACCGTTGGACACGCGGGTGGCCGTGAAGGGCGGCACGTTCAGGAACGTCACGAAGCCCGAGCAGAGCACCCAGATATTGCCGTCTTTATCCGCTACCATGCTCCTGGGGCCGTCGGATACGGTGATGGTTGATGAGACCGCGCCGCTGGCTTCGTCCACTACCGTTACGGTGTTGTCGAGGCTGTTGGGCACGTAGATTTTACCGCCCAGGGCCAGCAGCTGCTCGGGGTTGCGGCCCACCGTCACGGTGCTGCTCACGGTATTGGTGGTGAGGTTGAGAATGCTAAGCGTGCCGGGCAGGTAATTGGTGAACGGACCTTTCCAACCCGTGACATAGCCCCGCGTAGCGGAGGTGGACGTGAAGTAGCGCGGCTGCTCGATGCCGCTGATGGTGCCCGCCGTCTTGAAGCCGGGCAGGTCCACAACTTCAATTTTGTTCGAAGCATTGACCACGATGTAGCCACGGGTGCCCTGCACGCCCATGCTCTGCACCACGTCGCCGAGCTTGGCCCCGCCATTGGCGCTCCCGAACGCGTCCACTGTCAGGGCCTTGGTGTCTTTGTCGAAGATGCTCACCGCACCATCGCCGGCCCCGAACTGGCCTTCGCTGAGCACAAACACCCCATTGGTTTCCGGGGCCGGCGTTTCTTTTTCCTTGTCGGGGTCGCACGCGGTCAGCAAAGCCAACGCCGTGAGGAAGGGCATAACTTGTTTTTTCATGGGGATTGCGCCGGCCGTGACCGGCAAAAAATGGAATGGGTAAAAAGATGCGTGAAAAGTGCGGACGGCGGTTTGCCAGGTGTGAGCGCGGCAGGTGAAAGGACAGTACTTACTGCCTTCTAGCTGCCGCGTTCAGCAGGAATCCTTTCTCCCTACTGCCAGCTCAGGCGCAGGCTGGCGCTCAGGGCGCGGGGCGGAGCCGGGCGGCCAGGGTAGGTATCATAGCGCTGGTTAAGCAGGTTGGTGGCCTGCACCAGCACAAGCAGGCCCATGTCGGCAGGGCCGCGCAGCGTGCGCCCCAGCGTGGCCCCCAACAGCCCGGTGCCCGGCAAATAATCGGTGCCCGACGCGTTGACGTAGCGGAAGCTGGTGAAGGCAACCGTGCTGCTCACCAGCCACTCGCGCCAGCGGTGGTCGGTGCTGAAGCTGGCCTGGTGCTGCGGCACAAACGCCAGCTGCACGCCCACGGGGTCGGAGTCGGCGGCAGTGCCCTGGGTTTTGCGGGTGTCGGTAAAGTGATAGGCTAGTTGCACGCCGCCCGCGTAGCGGCCTTGGCGCAGGCGCAGGGCCGTGCTGGCTTCCACGCCCTGGCTGCGCACCTGGCGCAGGTTGCGCGGGCTCCAGATGCCGGTGCTGGTGCTGGGCAGCCACTGTACCCAATCGTCCACGTCCTGCCGGAAGGCGGTGAGCTCGGTTTCGGCCGTGAGGCCACCGGGCCACGCCAAGCGGTGGCGCAGGCCGGCCTCGTAGCCTACGCCCGACTCAGAGCGCAGGTCGGGGTTGCCGCCGGGCAGCCAGTACCGCTCGTTCAGGGTGGGGGCGCGGTAGCTGCGGGCGGCGCTGGCCTTGGCGGCGAGGGACTGCGTGAGGGAACGGCTGAGGGTATCGTTGCCAATTTGCAACAGGTCCCACTCCAGGCCGGCAGTGGGCGTGAGTGGGGCCAGGCCCGCGGGCAAAGCCGCCTGGCGCAGGTTGGCCGAGAGGCGCAGGCCGGGGCGGGGGTCGTAGCGCAGCAGGGCAAAGGCGGCGGCGCGGCTTTCCGCTACTTCGGTGGTGCCGTAGCCGCTTACCAACGCACTGAAGTGCTGGGCCTCGGCGCCGAGGCGCAAGCTGCCGCGGGCACCCAGCGCGGCGGTGTGCTCGGCCTGGGCCTGGGTGGTGCGCACGCGGGAATTGCTGGGGGCGCCGCCATCGCGATAGTTGAGGATATCTTCGAACCAGGCGCCGCGCACGGCCCACTGCCGCCGGGCGGCCACGTGCCGGTAGCCCAGCACCAGGCGGCGGCTCTGGTCGCGCTCTTCGGCCTGGCTGCCGGTCACGTTCACGCCCGACTGGATTTCGCGGTCGGTATCGGTGAGCCAGGCGGCGGCGGTTACTTCGCCAGCCGTGCCCACGCGCCACGCCACGTCGGGGCTGATGCTCCACTGGTGGCGCAACGCCGCGTTGCGCAGGGTGTAGCGTACGGGGCCGCGGGCTTCGCGCAGTACGTAGGAGTAGTTATTCTGGGCTTCGCGGTAGCTGCTGGCTATGCGCACCGCTACCGTGGGCGTGGCCGTCCGTGCCTCCAGGCTGCCGCCCCGCAGGCCGAAGCTGCCGGCATCGGCCTGCACGCTGCCGTGGAAGCCGGGCCGCCAGTCGGGGTCGCTATTTAGTAGCACGGCGCCGCCCACAGCGCCGCTGCCGTAGAGCGCGGCGGCGGGCCCGGGCTGGATGCTCACCCGCGTGGTGGCGCCCACCGGCAAGAGGGCAAAGTCATTTTGGCCCAGGGTGGGCAACATGATGTTGAGGCCGTTCCAGAGCACGGCGGTGTGCTGGGCCGAGGTGCCGCGCAGGGCAATGGTGGCCAGCTGGCCGGGGCCATAATTCTTGAGGGCGATGGGGGTGCGGGCCTGCAGCACGTCGGCCAGGTTGCCGCCGCGGTACTGGGCCAGCACGGCCGAGTCCAGCTCCAGCCGGCGGCTGCCCACGGCAAATCGCTCGGGGCCTATGGCACGCACTCGCACCTCGGGCAGACGGAGGAGGCGCTGGCTGAGACGGGCCGAATCGGGCGGGGCCTGGGCAGCCGCCGCGCCGGCACTGGCCAGGAGCGCCAGCAGCAGTCCGGACCGCCACGCGGCCGGATTAAAAAAGACAAAACGCATCCGAATCAAATTTTCGATAAAGAAAATTCGATTCAAAACCCACCGCAGCTTGCTTCAAACAGAAGAAAACTACCGCCGGGCCGAGGCCGAAAAACAGTTGATAAATCAGCTTCCCGAAGGCTGCTGCTGCTTTCTTTCTCCATTCGTCCTCCGCGAATGCTGAACCTGTGAATGTCCGGGCAGGTCTCCTGGCTTGCTCCGCCGGGTGGGCCGCCTTCCCATTCATTGCGCTGGTTTTCGGGTTGAAAACCAAGCGCGAACAGTGGCATTGAGGCCTACCCCGATATGGAGCGTACAGTTGCGGGGACAGCTCCGGCATTAAACCGGATTCCCTTTTCAGCCGCGCCCCGCAATTGGGGTCTGGCACCTTGACGGGGCAAAGGTACGGGTTTGCAGGCAACCGTCAGCAGCTTGTCATTGCGAACGCAGTGAAACAATCCATCTTGCCTTTGGAACCAGACCTAAAGTGTAATGAAGGCTACTCAAAAGCCCCAAGGCCAGTGCTGGTGCGGGGCTTTTCACAAAATAAGGAGAGTCGTATTGACAGGACGGATTGCCGCGCTACGCTCGCAATGACACGTTCTCTTGTTTACTGCTGCACTCTTCGGGAAGTGGTTTGCGGAAAAGAGGCAAGGTGCGGAGCTCAGCTACTCGCTGCCAACTGTCCTCACCGTCTTAGCGTAATGCCGGCGAAGTATTGCCGGTCGGCCAGGCGGCTCAGGGCCAGGTGGGTGCCGGCGTCGAGCTGAACGTTGGGGGCGAGCTTGAGGAGGGGGGCGATGTTGACGGAGGGTTCCCAGCGGCGCCCGGCGGTGTCCCACTGCGCCACGGCTTCGGTTATCAGGCCCAGCTTCTCGAAAAAATCGTATTCCAGCGCGATGGAAGGCGTCAGGCTCAGGTAGCGGCCGGCCTCGCGGTTGTAAAGCCCGGCGGCCATCATCTGGATTTCCAGGTTGGCTTTGCTGCTCAGTTCAAAGTCGACGGGCACTATCAGGCCGTATTCGGTGCCCCCGGTGCCGGTGGTGCCGCCGGTGGGCAGGCGCACGAAGCCGATGGCCGCCAAGGCAAACGAGCCGTCCTGCGCCTCGCCCAGAAAGTTGTGCTTGAGGCGCACGCCCACGTCGCCGAAGCCGGTGTGGCGGTCCTGCCACTCGCGGGTGCCGGTGGGGCGCCGCTTGGCCACGGCGTACACAGGCAGCTCCAGCTGCACGTCGGTGCGGCGGCCCAGGCCCAGCTTCAGCAAGGTGTAGGCCACCGACCAGTCGCGCTGCTGCTCGGCCTTGCCCGTGCCGCTGTTGCTCAGACGCAGGGCGTCAATTTCTACGTGCATATGCCCGGCATCTACCGTAAAGGGGCTTTCCGTGACGCCAGGGCGGTCGGGCTGCATTTCGCGCAGCCGGTTGCGCGGCACGGGCTTGCGCCAGCTGAAATGAGCCGAGTCGTAGGGTGAGGCTTTTGGCGCGTCCTGCGCCCAAGCAAAGCCGGGCAGCGTCAACAGGCCCATCAGGGCGAAAAGTTGTTTCATGGCCGCTTCTACGCAACAAGTCCGCTTCCGATGGCTAACGTCCCGGCACTGGGGCAGTTTCGCGGGCCTGCTGAGTCAGCGCGGCAAGGAGGCCCGTCGGCTTTAGCAGCCCGGTCCAGCGGCCCCGCACCCGCAGCTGCTGGTCGAGGAGCACGGTAGTCGGGTAGGCGGTCTGACCGTGCTCGTCGCGCGCCAGCAGCAGGGCCAGGGCATGAATCCCGGTATCAGGCCCGGTGGCTTGAAACTGATACGTTTTTCCACCAAAGGCAATGGGCGCGCGGCTTTCGGCATCGAGGGCGACAGCATAGTATCCCGCGTTCAGGCGCCGCACCACGTCCGGGTTCCGGAAGGTGCTCAGCTCCTGCAGCTTGCAGTAGCGGCACCAAGTGGTGTGCACAAACACCAGCACTGGGCGCGGCCGCACCCGCAGGCTGTCGGCCAGTGCCTGCGGCGCTACCCAGCGAATAGGCGCGGGCTTGGGCGGGCGGCTACTGCCCAGGGCCAGGAGCAGCAAGAGCGACAGGGCGTAGCGGAGGAGGAACATGGTGTGTTGGTTACAGCGGGTCCCGGGGTTATTGTACGTTTATGCAGGAAGTTAAAAATTGAGAGTTAAAAGTTAAAAATTTGCTAATCTGAATTTTAACTTTTAACTCTCAACTTTTAACTCTGTCTGGCTTACTTGCCCTTTACCAGCGTGTAGCGCAGGCCCAGAAAGCCGCGGATGCCCTGGTTGGAGGCGTACACGTAGCTGGGGTCGAAGGTCAGGCCGTCGGGGTTGTTGGCGGTGGGCACCACGCGCCCGTCGCCATCAAAGCTCACCTGCTTGTCGAAGGGGTCGAAGGCGCGGGCAATGGAGCGGCGGTCGGGCCGGAAGTTGAGCAGGTTTTTCACGCCACCGTACACTTCAAGGCTGGCCCCCAGGCGCTTGGTGGCCTGAATGTTCTGGATGCTGAACGTGGGCGAATACTCGGGCCGGGGGTCCGAGGGGCCCAGCAGCGGCAGCCGCATGGGGCCGTACACGTTGCCGGTGTAGTCGAGGCTGAGGCCGGCTCGGGCGAAGGTGTAGCTCAGCGCATACGTACCCGAGAACCGCTCGGTCAGCAGCTGGCGGCGGCGTTCGGACGCGCCCTCGGCGGTGGGCTCCACCTGAAACACATCGAGCACCGTGGCGCCCAGAATGGCCTTGAGCGGGAAGCCGAACGTGAAGTCGGCGTTCAGCGTGAGGCCGCGCGACACAGCGTGGCCGCGCAGGTTGTCGTAAATCAGCTGGGTGGGGTTGGTTTCGTAGTCGGGGGTGATTTTGTTCGTGAAGTAGGTGTAGAACGCGCTGGCGTCGAAGGCGATGAGGCCCTGACCCACCGGCACCAGGCGCTGGTAGTTCAGGTTGGCGTTGTAGCTGCGCTCGGGCTTCAGCGCCTCGCCAAACACCACCTGCCGCGCCCCGGTGAGCGAGGCGTGGTCTTCGGTAAACACGTTCACCACCCGGTAGCCGTTGCCGGCGCTCAGCCGGAACGTCTGCTGGGCGTCGGGCGAGAACTTGTAGTTGACGCGGGGCGTGAAGATGCTGCCGTGCAGCGAGTTGTAGTCGTAGCGCAGGCCCGTGAGCAGCGTATGGCGCTCGTCGAAACGCAGCTCGTTCTGCGCGAACACGCCCGGCAGCCAGGTCTGCGAGGCCAGGTTGCGCGGGGTTTGCACATCGGCGGTGGCGGTGGCGGGGGTGTTGTCGTCGTCGTAGGTGTAGCGCAGCGCGGCGCCCAGCAGCAGCTGGTTGCGGCCCAGCTGCCGGGTGCTGGTGAGCTGTCCGAAGGCAATGTTCTGCTGGGCCTGGTACACCGTGGTGCCGTACACCGAGTTCTGGTGGTGGGTATTGAGCGAGGTGCTCAGCTGCACGTTCTGGCTCCGAATCGGCAGCTGGTAAGCGCCGATGATTTCGGCCCGGTTGGTGTAGATGGACTCGGCATAGATGCTGTCGCCGCCCCGGAACTCGGGCGTCCACTGCACCTGCCCGCCCCAACGGTTTTCGTAGAGGTAGCGGGCGGCCAGCGAGGCCACGCGGCCCTCGGGCCGGGCCAGCGTCAGCTTATCGAACACCGAGATGCGCTTAGCCAAAGTCACGTCCGTGAAGCCGTCGCCGTTGCGGTCAATGGGCCGGTCATAGACAAAGCCGTTCACGCCCAGCAGCGACGTTACCTTGCCCATTTTGGCTTTCAGCGCCAGGTCCATATTCAGCTCGCCCCAGCCGGTCACGAAAGCGTCGGCGGCCACGTCGGCGGCTTTCTCGGGGTTTTTGGTGATGATGTTGATGAGGCCGCCCACGGCCTCCGAGCCGTAGAGCGTGGAGGCCGGGCCTTTCACGATTTCGATGCGCTCGACCAGGCTGTTGGGGATGCCCGTCAGGCCGTACACCGTGCTCAGGCCGCTCACGATGGGCATCCCGTCGAGCAGAATCATGGTGTAGGGCCCTTCCAGGCCATTAATGTGGATGTCGCCGGTGTTGCACACGTTGCAGTTGAGCTGGGGCCGCACACCATTCACGGTTTGCAGCGCCTCGAACACCGACGGCGTGGGGTTTTTCTTGAAGTAGGTGGGGTTGTACACCTCCACCGGCACCGCCGATTCCAGCCGGGCCACCGGGTTCAGCGTGCCCGACACCACGACTTCGCCCAGCGCCTGCCCCCCGCTGAGGGTGAGCGTGACAGTCTGGGTCTGGCCGGCCACGACCGTGAGGGCGCGCTGCACCGGCTCATAGCCCACCGCCGAGGCCACCAGGGTGAGCGGCCCCACGGGCAGACCCGGCAGCGTGAACGTACCGGTTTCGCCGGCGGTGGCGCCCAGCGGCAGGCCGGTCACGGCCACGCTGGCAAAGGGCACACCCCGGCCGTCGCGGTCACGCACCGTGCCGCGCACGGTGCCCGTCTGGGCCAATAGCAGCTGCGGCAGTAACAGGAATAGTAGCAGGTATTTCATCAATCGAATAGCTTAACTTATTAGCAGAACAACCGTTATCAGGCCCCCGTGAAAGTTTGCCAGAGCAGGTACACGTTCAGGACGATGATGATGCCTGACACTGTCCAGGCTAGAACCTGCACCGCGGGCCCGTTCACGAACACGCCCATCTTGGCCTTGCTGCTGGTGAAGAGCACCAGCGGCACCACCGCAAAGCTGAGCTGCAGCGAGAGGATAACCTGACTGAGCACCAGCAGCTGGCCGGTGCCCTTCTCGCCGTAGATGAGCGTGACGATGAGGGCCGGCACCACGGCAATGCTGCGTGTGAGCAGCCGGCGCAGCCAGGGCTTAAGCCGGATGTTGAGGAAGCCTTCCATCACAATCTGCCCGGCCAGCGTGCCGGTGAGCGTGGAGTTTTGGCCGGACGCCAGCAGGGCCACGGCGAAGAGCATGCTGGCCGCGCCCGCGCCCAGCACCGGCGTGAGCAGCTGGTGGGCGTCGTTGATGTCGGCCACGTCGTAGCGGCCCGTTTTGTGGAAGGTGGCGGCAGCGGTCACGAGAATGGCGGCGTTCACGAAGAAGGCCAGGAACAGCGCCACCGTGGAGTCGATGGTAGCAAACTTGATGGCCATGCGCTTGCCGGGTACGGTCTGCTCAATCTGCCGGGTTTGCACGATGCTGGAGTGCAGGTACAGGTTGTGCGGCATGACGGTGGCGCCCAAGATGCCGATGGCGATGTAGAGCATCTGCGGGTTGGTCACGATTTCGGGCCGGGGCACCAGGCCGCCGAGCATGGCGTAGTAATCGGGGTTCGAGACAATGATTTCGTAGACAAAGCACCCGAAGATGATGACGGTGAGGCCGGCCACGATGCTCTCAATCACGCGGAAGCCCTTGTTTTGGAAATAGAGCACCACCAGCACGTCGAGCACCGTGAGCACCACGCCCCAGGTGAGCGGCAGGCCGAAGAGCAGATTCAGGGCAATGGCCGAGCCGATGACTTCGGCCAAATCGCAGGCGGCGATGGCCACCTCGCACAGAAACCAGAGCACCATGGCCACTGGCTTGGAGTAGTGGTCGCGGCAGGCCTGCGCCAGGTCGCGGCCCGTCACGATGCCCAACTTGACCGACAGGTGCTGCAGCAGCATGGCGAACAGGTTGGAAATCAAAATCACCGACAGCAGCGTGTAGCCGTAGCGCGAGCCGCCGGCTAGGTCGGTGGCCCAGTTGCCGGGGTCCATGTAGCCCACGGCCACCATCAGGCCCGGCCCCCAGAAGGCAAACAGCTTGCGCCAGAACGAGGCACTGGCCGGCGGCACTTTGATGGAACCGTACACTTCCCGCAGCGACGGGGCGTTGCGCGGCTTGCGCCAGCCCGCCTCGGGTGCCGGCAATTGGGAATCGGTGAGGGTGGAAGGAGGCACGTTAATATCTTGGTTCAAAGCAAATGTACGGAATTTTTAGGGCAGTCTAAAAATTATTTTCGACTGCCTTAAATACCGGAAATTTAATAAAAGGTTTCACCCCGCCGGCGATTTTTATTTTCACCGAAATGCGGCCTATTTGAAGCCAGCTGTTGCGGTCTGGGGGCAGATTCCGGATGGGCCCGCCCGATGTTTGGCGCCGCTGGCCCGACCTTTGCCCCGAACTCCGCTTTGCATGACGCCCTCCCAAACCAAGCGCCGCCTCGGCCTGCTCTCCCTCGTGGTGAGCGCCGGGCTACTGGCCATTAAGTTTTACGCCTACCACCTCACCCGCTCCCAGGCCGTGCTCACCGATGCGCTGGAGAGCATCATCAACGTCTTCACCAGCGGGTTCGCCTTCTACAGCTTGTACCTGGCCGAGCTGCCCAAGGACGAAAATCACCCCTATGGCCACGGCAAAGTGGAATACCTGTCGGTGGGATTCGAGGGCGCCCTCATCGTCATTGCGGGGGCCTACATCCTCTACAGCGCCACGCTTAGCTTCCTGCACCCGCACCCGGTGGGCCGCGCCGACTGGGGCGTGCTGCTGATGGCCGGCACCGCCGTGGTGAACCTGGGCGTGGGCCTGCTGCTGGTGCGCAACGGCAAGGAGCTGAAATCGGTGGCGCTGGTGGGCGACGGCCAGCACCTGTACCTCGACGCCCTCACGTCTATTGTGTCGGCGGCGGCGCTACTGCTAGTGGCCGCCACCGGCATGGTGCAGTTCGACTCCGGCGCGGCCCTGCTGCTGGGCGGCTTCATTCTGGTGAACGGCTGGCGCATGGTGCGCCGCTCGGTGTCGGGCCTAATGGACGAGACCGACACGGCCATTGTGACCGAGGTAATTGAGGAGCTGCAGGCCCGACGCCGCGCCCCCTGGATAGACGTGCACAACCTGCGCGTGCAGCGCTACGGCGCCAACCTGCACATCGACTGCCACATGCAGATGCCGTATTATTTCACCCTCGAAGAGGTGCACTCCCAGCTATACGACATCGAAGAGCTTATCAAGGAGCGGTTTGCGGTGGACGTGGAGATGTTTGTGCACGCCGACCCCTGCACGTTTGCCGCGTGCTCCTTGTGCCTGATGACCGAGTGCCCCGTGCGCCAGCACCCCTTCCAGCACGCCATGCCCTGGACGCTGCAGAACGCCGTCCGGAACCAGCGCCACCGCCTGGACTAGGCGCGGCCGGCCGGCCAGCTGCGCCTAGTCCACCAGCAGCTGGCGCGTGGCGCTGCCCGCGGCGCCTTCCACCTGCACGGAGTAGCTGCCGGCCCGCAGGCCCGTCAGGTCCAGCACGGCGGTGGTGCCGGCCCGTGGCAGCGTAAGCACCGCCCGGCCCAGCAGGTCGCGCACCGTGACGCGGGCGTTGGCCATGGGCAGGCGCAGCGTGGCCTGGCGCCGGGCCGGGTTCGGAAACAGGTCAAAGGCAAATGCATTGGCCGCCCGGGTGGCCGAGGCCACAAAGGCGCGGTTTTCCAGGGTGAGAATCCGGTCGCTGCCCCCGTTGCTGCTGCCGAGGTACACCCGGCCCTCCGGCGACACGCAGATGGCCCGCAGCCGCCCAAAAGCCGAGGTCAGAAACACGGGGCGCGCGGTGATGGCGTCGCCGGCCGCGTTAAGGGGCAGTTGCACCAATTGCTGGTTTTTAAGGGTGGCCAGCAGCAGGCTGCCGCGCCAGCCGGGAATGGCCGGGTGGTCGTAGTAGGTGAGGCCGGCGGGCGCGATGGTGGGCGTCCAAGTGGTGAGGGGCTCGCGTACGTTGTTGGCGGCGCAGAATGCAGCTTCGCCGGGCAGGTCGCAGGCGCCCTCCACGTTGGGCCAGCCGTAGTTGCGGTTGGGCTCTATTTTGTTGATTTCGTCGTCGTTGCTAGGGCCGTGCTCCGAGCTGTAGAGGCGGCCGTCGGGCAGGCGCACCAGGCCCTGGGGGTTGCGGTGGCCCAGGGTGTAGACCATACTGCCCGCCGTGGGGTTGTCGGCCGGCACGGTGCCGTCGAGGTTCAGGCGCAGAATCTTGCCGTTGAGGGAGGCGCGGTTCTGGGCTTCGGGAAGCATCTGGGCGTCGCCGGTGGTCACGAGCAGAGTACGGTCGGGCAGAATGAGCAGGCGCGAGCCGCTGTGCGTGGTGGTGGCCGGAATGTTGCCGAGCACCACCACCGGCGCCGTGAGGCTATTGGCCGCGGCCGAGTAGGTGTAGCGCACCACTTTCTCCTTCAGGCTGCCGGCGTCGGTGTAGTTGTACACCACAAACACGTGGGGCGTGGTGGCAAAGTCCGGGTGCAGGGCCATGCCCAGCAGGCCGCTTTCGCCGGTGGGCGTCACGTCGGGCAGCGTGAGCAGGGGCAGTACCTGGCCGGTGGCCGGGTTCACGCGGCTGATGCGGCCGCCGCGCTCCGTCATCCACAGGAAATTGTCGGGGCCCCAGACAAGCTCCCACACGTGGTCGAGGCCGGTGGTGAGGGCCGAGGCCGTGACCGTGGCGGTGCCCACCGGAAACGTGGTGAGGGCCGGGGCCTGAGCGTAGGCGGCCAGCGGGAGCCCCGCGGCCAACAAGGCCAGCGCGGTGTTGCGTAGAAATTTCATGAGGAGAGGCAAAAACGAGAAAGGAAAGTCGACTGGATTTTCATAACAAACGAAGCCTCAGGAAGTCCGGATGCCGCCCCCGCGCCGCGCCGCAGCCGGTGGTAGCTTGCGGCGCATTCACCCCCTGCTTCTGCTAATGTCCGAATTCATCACTGAAATCCATTCCACGGGCTACGTTCTCAGCACCGACCCCAGCCGGCTCGACGTGGCCGCCGTGCACGGCTGGCTCAGCAACGAGTCGTACTGGGCGCGCAACATTTCCCGGGCCACCGTGGAGCGCGCCATTGCCCACTCCCTCAACTTCGGCCTCTACGCCCCCGACGGCCGCCAGGCCGGCTTCTGCCGCGTGGTGACGGACCGCGCCACTTTCGCCTGGCTCTGCGACGTGTTTGTGCTGCCCGAGCACCGCGGCCACGGCCTCGCCAAGTGGCTGGTGAAGCAGATGCTGGCCCACCCCGACCTGCAAAACTTGCGCCGCCACCTGCTCGCCACCTTCGACGCCCACACCCTCTACCAACGCTTCGGCTACGAGCCCCTGGACCGCCCCGACCGCTGGCTGGAAATTAAGCATCCGAACCCGTACGGGTGAATTGGGATTGGGTGGGAGTCAGCTTCGAATGGGCATTTGCCCTTGGCCGCCGTATAAGCGCAGCAGCGTACCCTATGCTCTTGAAAATGGCTTTGAGCCAGCTGGTGTGCATCCATATAAACAGAGGGAGCCGTTGGTCCTGAAAGCCCGACACCCATCTGTGCCTACCTTATTTTGCCGGCTGCGTAAGCAACGCCGCGCCCTCCCCTACTAACGAAATTTCTATCTCGCCCCCAATAACCGCCCATGGCTTCCGGTCTTTTTGCTTTACTAGATGATGTTTCCGCGTTGGTAAAAGCCAGCGCGGCGAGCCTGGACGACGTGCCAGCGCAGGTGGCCAAAACCACCGGCAAAGTGTCCGGCATTGTCATCGACGACACGGCCGTGACGCCCAAGTACGTCGTGGGCCTCGACCCCTCCCGCGAGCTCTCGATTATTTTCCAGATTGCGAAAAAGTCCCTCATCAACAAACTATTCATCCTGACGCCAGCGGCCTTGGTGCTGGGGTATTTTGCACCGTGGGCCATCACGCCCATTCTAATGCTGGGCGGGGCTTATTTGTGCTTCGAAGGCTATGAGAAGGTGCATTCCATGTTCAGCAAACACCCCGCGGTGGATGCAGAAAGCGAGCAGCTCGAAAAGATTACGCCGGAGGAGCTGGAACAGCAGCGGGTGGCGGGGGCCGTTCGCACCGACATCATCCTGTCGGCCGAAATCATGGCCATTGCTTATAGCCAAGTAGCGGGGCAGGCAATTGTCAACCAAATTATCGTCATGCTGGCCGTGGCGGTTTTTATTACCGTGGCCGTGTACGGCTTCGTGGGGCTCATTGTGAAGGCCGACGACATCGGCGTACACCTGGCCCAGGATAAATACCACCCCGCGACGCAAAAACTAGGGCGCGGTATCGTGAAATTCATGCCGCGCTTCCTGAGCATCTTGAGCTATGTGGGCACGGCGGCCATGCTCTGGGTCGGGGCCGAAATCATCGCCCACGGCATTCCAGTCACCAGTCATTTGCTGGACGATTTAGCCCAGTCCTTGGCCCACCTTCCGGCCGTGGCCTGGCTGGCGAAGGCACTGGCCTGTGCAGTGGCCGGATTGGGAATTGGTTTTGTGGTAGAGAAACTTGTGCTTCTGGTGAAGAAGGTAATCCCGGGCAAACAGGACAGTTCCAAAGTTGAACAAGGCAGGCAGTGAGTCTATTCAAGGAAAGGCACCGGAGCTTTTGCACATGCAGATGGCCGCAGTATAAGCGCAGCGGCGACTGCGCGTCAATTGTAAAGCGAGTTTGCAACTCGCCTTGGCGGTAGCCTCTCTGCGGGCGAGTTACAAACTTGCTTTCAGTGACGGCATTGCCCCGAAACAGCCGAAGGGCGTTTACCTTGGGGCCGTTTTCGTGAACGTGCCGGGCTTTCTCGTTTAGCCTATCACTAATCCTCGCTTATGGGCTACAACTACCGCGTTGTCTTGCTGCTGCCTATGGTAGCCGCTTAAGGAAGAGGGAAATCAGTAATGCTACTTTGCCTCCAGCAACCACTTTTTGGCTGCTTCTATCGTCTTGTCTTGGGCCCCAGCTGGCGAGTACTCCACCACCACATCCGGGGCGATGTTGGGCAAATACGTGTTCCGGTTTTTATCCGCCATGTAGCCGGTCGCCAAAAACAGGTACGCCCCATCCGAAAGCTTGTATGTTCCGTTGCCGGTGGTATACCCCGCCGAAGGCTGACCGAAGAACTTGGCGTTGCTCCGCCCCTTGAAGGAGATGGCGACCATCTCGCCGCTGCTCGCGGTCAGCGAGTCAATCAGAACCGCTACCTGCTGCTGCTGCGTTTTGGCCGCTTTACCGGCTCGCGGCTCCTTTTCCTTGCCGCTCCAGACGTACTGCGGCATCGCCTTCATAATCGCGCGCCTAGGGAAGATGTAGTAGCCATAAATCCCTTCGCCCAAGAGCGGCTGGAGCCCGTTTATCATGGGGGGTGCGGCACCGCCTACATTGTGCCGCAAGTCGACCACTCACCCCGTTAGTTTATTTTGGGTTTGCAGCGCCTCAATCTGGCTCCGTATGCTTTGGGTAAAGGCCCGTCTTGCCGACGAGTCAAACGAAGTGAACGCCGGAATTTTGAGGTATCCGACGCCATCGCCCAAGTAACGACTTTCGGCTTGCTTACCATTATTGCTGGAAGAGGCTTCGCTGGCGACTTTTTCCTTCGGCATGAAAAAAGAATGCTTGTCGCCGGCGTTTCGGAGCGTGCGCAGGATGTGGTCGATGACGGGCCGACATTCCTTTAAAGTTACCAGGCCCCGTGATTTTTCCGTGACCTCGCGGCTTAACTGACCCCAATTGATGGAATCAGCATACAGCGCTTCTTTCTTTATGATTAGTTGGAATCTATTCAGGTACTCCACCACCGCCTGCGAGGGCTTCGGGTCGGACGTGCTGGTCTGGGCAAACAAGCTGCTCGCCGCAAAAAGGAGTGGTAAGCACAGTAGACTTATTTGGGGCTTCATTCGGTAAGACATAGCGCTCAGCTGAGAGAGGTAACTTCAGGATAGGGGAGCAGGTACCAGATGCAGAAAAGGAACGCGTGGTTGCCCGAGAACAAAGAGGTTTCTCGCAGCACGTTATCGCTTCTTTCCCTGGACCACTGCATACATGAGCTTGCTAACCATACAAACTCGCTCAGTATCCTAAGTTGAGTTTAATAAACTGGTTCAGTAATCAAAGTTTATAAAACACCTCGTGGGGATGAGTTTCGTGAACTCCGCTATAGGTCGTTTCTAATTCAACGCTAAGGTCGTAGAAGGGTCTGGATAGTATGACTATTCGCATTTTCCGAGTAAGCGAAACGAAGGCTTACCTACTTCGCCGGGCTGGTCCACGGGTTGTTGCGCAACCGGAACCGCCAGGGCAGCCCGGATGCCTCCGGACCCGCGTACTCCAAGCCGACGCGGGAGCTGGCTACGACCGCAGCGTCTGCCACCGCTTCGCCGTGGTCTTCAAACCAGAGCACGTCGCCGGTGACGGGCAGGCCGGTGAGGGCGGGGGTGATGCCCAGGGCCTGGCTCATGACGCCGGGGCCGGCGGTGAGGGCGCGTTTGGGGGCCTCTAGGCCGCGACGGTGCAGCATGGCCTCCACCCCAATGGTCGGCTCTACCGCGCGGATGAGCACGGTGTCGGGATGGTCGGCGTCGTGGGTGGCGATGTTGAACAGCGCGTACTTATTGTAGACGGTGTAGATGTAGGCGCGGCCACCGGGCACGTACAGGCCCTGGGCCTGCTGGCGCTTGCGCTGCAGGTGCATGGTCATAGAATGGTCGCCCTCGTGCCGGTAGGCTTCGGTTTCCACCACCCGGCCAGCGGTCAGGATGCCGTCTACGTTGGTGTAAAGGTGCTTGCCCAGCAGCTCACGGGCAATCTGCAGCACATCGGGCCGCTGGAAAAACGAGGCGGATAGTTTCTGAGGTTTATCTGACATTCTAACAACCTTCTGTATCAATAAGAAACGACGCTAACGAGCCGCCCTAGCGCAGCCGGTACAGCAGCCCGAAGCTGAGCAGCCAGCGGCGCTGCTGCCAGGGCACGGTGGCGGTGGCCTGCTCGTTGACTCGCAGGCTTACGGCGGGGCTCGGCAAATCGATGGCGGCTGAGCTGCGAGTTAAGAAAAAGCCGCTCTTTTCACTCAGCACCAACTGGGTGCGGCTGCGTAGCGGCAGCAAGTAGCCTAGGTCGGCCACCAGCTCAATCTTATGGCTTAGCTCCAGCCCCAGGCCCAGCTTGGGCTGCACGGCATCGAAGGTGGATTGCAGTTGCAGGCCCAGCTCGGCGGCGTTGAGGGTGGTGCCGGACACCCGCACGCCGCCGCTGGCATTCTCAAACGTGCCCAGGCTGCGGGCCACGGCCTGCCGGGTGTACGCCAGTCCGGCGCGGCCAAACAGCGGCCGGCGGCGCGGGTTGAGGTTGTGCTCGTAGCTCAGGCCCGCTTCCCAGCCATCGCCCGAAAACTGCCGGAACAGCCGGCGCGTGGCCAGGCGCACGGCCAGCTCCGGGGTCAGGTCGAACTGGTATTCGGCATTCCACCAGCCGGTTAGGCTTTGCGCGGCAACGTTGCGGGTGCTTTGCGCCCGAAAACCCGACCCAGCCGGAGCATAGTCCAAGGCCAGCGTGGCGCCCGGCACCGCTAGCGGCCACGCGCCCAGCGCCGCGCCATAACGGATTCGACTCAGCAAGCGAAACGCTGCACTGGTGGGCGCGGCCGGCGGCACTCCCGCCTCAGCCGCGGCGGGAACCTGCTGGGCGCGCGGCCGAAACAGCGAGTCGGCGCGCTGCTGCCGCTGCTGGTCCAGAGCCTGCTCCAGGGCGGCGGGGCGCAACAGCGTGGTTTGGGTCTGCCAGAAAGCCGAATCGTAGGGCACGGCGTTGTGCAGGAAGGCGTCGTAGTACTGCGCCCGCTCCTGGTAGGTAGGCTGGCTGATGCCGGCAGTATCAATGGCCGTGGTCAGGAACTCGCCGAAGTATTGCAGCGGCTCGCCCACGGGCGGGCGGTAGCTGGTTTGCCACCACACGGTTTTGAGGTGCCAGCGGCCGGCGTAGGGCTGGTAGGCCACGCGCAGGGCCCGCGAGTCGGCCCGGTGCAGGCCGCTGCGCAGGCCGGCGAGCGTGTAGTGCCACTCGGCCCCGAGGAAGGCGTAGCTGTCCTGGTCGATGTACAGGCGGCCGGCAAAATCGGCCCGGCGGTTGCCGCGCTTCGGGTTGAACTCGATTACGTACACGCGGCGGTCGGCGTAGGTGCTGCCGGCGGCCAGGCGGTAGTCGTAGTGCCGGAAGTGCGCGGGGCTGATGAACTGGGCCCGGGCGTGCACAAAATCGGCCTTGTGCGCAATAAACGGCCCGCCCGCCCAGTCGACGCGCACCAGCGTCTGGGGCCGCAGGTCCACCTTGCGCGACTGCCGAATCTGCACGGCGCCCTCGTCGGTGCGCTGTGGGTATGGGTCCTTAAACACCGTGAGCAGGCCCTCCACCAGGTAGCGGGGCCGGCCGGTGGGGTCGTTGTCCGACTCGCGGTAGAAGCCCGTGAGGCGGGTGTTGCGCACGGGGTAGTTGCGTGGAATGCGCGCCACGGCTTCCCGCACAATGCCCAGCACCGAGGCCGTGACCTGCACCTCCCCCAGCGCCGCCGGGCTGATTTGCAAGGCAATGCGCAGCTCCGGGCCGGGCAGCGACGGCAGCAGCTGGGCGTATTTGCGGTAGCCCAACAGGGCCACTTCCAGCTGTTCTCGCTGGTATTGAGTCGGAATGCTGAGCGCAAAGCGGCCATCGGCGTTGGTGCTGGTGCCAATGCGGTTGCCGGCCACGCCCACCTGCGCGTTGGGAATGGGCTGGTTGGTTTCGGCGTCTACTACCTGGCCGCGAAGGATGACCTGGGCGCAAGCCGTGCAGGTCGTGAGGGTCAGCCAGATACCTAGCAGCAAGCGCATATTGGGAGGGGGCGGGGTTGTGATTAACGAAACGTGACTAAACGACTATGGACTGGAAGTCCATAGGTTTGGGTTGCGAATGGAATTCGCGGGTTTCGGCTAAAGCCGACTGAAAGAAACCACTGAAAGTGGGTT
>NZ_MDZB01000122.1 GCF_001816145.1 Hymenobacter lapidarius
GCACCAGCGACTTTTTGGAGCCGCAGAACACCGCCACCACCTGGTCGGCCCGCGAGAAATGGAGCAGGCGGCTCAGACTCCAGATGAGGCCGAACACCAGGCGTGATTAAGGTCTTCACTGCGTTCAGCAAGGTAAATTATTGTGGGCCTGCCTTATGGATGCGCCGCCACCCACTCAGTCCCGTCTTCATACTCCTCGCGCTTCCAGATAGTCACCACCTGCTTGAGCGTGTCGATGATGAACTGGCAGGCAGCGAAACTTTCGGCGCGGTGCGGCGTGGCCACGGCCACCACCACGGCCACATCGCCCAGTTCCAGGGTGCCTTTGCGGTGCACCACGGCCACTTCCTGCAGCATGGGCCACTTTTCATACGCCTGCGCCACCACGTGGCCGAGCTGCGTGAGGGCCATGCTGTCGTAGGATTCATAGTGCAGCCGGCGCACCGGGCGGCCCCCCGACTGGTTGCGTACCGTGCCTATGAAAGCATTGACCGCGCCCGCGGCATCGGTTTGCACGGCGGCAAGGGCAGCGGCTACGGCTATGGGCTGGTCGGTAATGGAGAGGTGAGGAGTCATTTGTCAGCTAACAATGAGCAGTTAACAGTGAGCAGTTGCCTCTTGTCTGAACGAAACTGTTCACCGATAACTGCTCACTGCCAACTGATTTTCTACCCGCCGGCTACGGGCGGAATGAGGGCAATTTCGTCTACCGTGCGCAGGGGGTGGTCGTGGGCGGCGTACTCGTTGTTTACGGCCACGGCGCAGCTGCGCAGCTCGCCCAGGGCGGGGTATTGCTTGCGCATTTCGGCCAGTAGCTCGCCCACCGTGGCGGGGGCGGGGGCGGGCAGCTCAATAACCGAGGTGCCCACGATGTCGCGGGTAATGCCGAACAAAGAG
This sequence comes from Hymenobacter lapidarius, assembly GCF_001816145.1. Lineage (GTDB taxonomy): Bacteria > Bacteroidota > Bacteroidia > Cytophagales > Hymenobacteraceae > Hymenobacter > Hymenobacter lapidarius. Next base: position 898 of record NZ_MDZB01000122.1, read on the forward strand.
ACTTTTAAAGACATATCTTTCGACGTAAAATAGTGGCGTGTACCGGTGCTGGGCAGGGCTGTGGTCCCTGCCATGTACCCCACCTGAACACCTTTTGGTAATTGGGGGTTTAGCGCAAGCGGGGTGTCTTACGTACAGCCCGACAAATTTGGTGATAAAAGTGCTACCAACTGTTTCCCCTGCGGCCACCAATGTGGCGTCTACTCTATACGACCAGCACGGCCGGCCGCTGGAATACCTGCGCCTGGCCGTGACCGACCGCTGCAACCTGCGCTGCTTCTACTGCATGCCCGAAGAAGGCATCAAGTATATGCCCAAGCACGAGCTGCTGAGCTACGAGGAAATGCTGCGCCTCACCGGCCTGCTGGCCACCATGGGCGTGCGCAAAGTGCGCCTTACCGGCGGCGAGCCCTTCGTGCGGCGCGACCTGGTGCCCTTCATGGAGCGCCTGGCCCAGTTGCCCGGCATAGAGGACATTAGCCTGACTACCAACGGGGTGCTCACCGCGCCCCACGTGCCGGCCCTGGCCCGCCTGGGCGTGAAAGCCGTGAATCTCAGCCTCGACACGCTGGACCGCGCCCGGTTTGCCAGCATTACGCGGCGCGACGAGCTGCCGCGCGTGATGGAAACGTTCTACGCGCTGCTCGAAGCTGGTGTCAAGGTGAAAATCAACGCCGTGGTGATGGATGGGCAGAACATCGACGCCCTGGTTCCCCTGGCCGAGCTCAGCCGCACGCTGCCCGTAGACGTGCGCTTTATCGAGGAAATGCCTTTCAACGGCGGCAGCCACGAAGCCGGGCCGGACTCCCTGCCCTGGAACCACGTCCGCATTCGCCAGCACTTGGAGCAGCACTTTGGCGAGCTCACCCCGCTGGCCATGGCGGCCGGCGCCACGGCCTCGGACTATGCCATTGCGGGCCACCAGGGCCACGTGGGCATTATTGCGGCGTATTCGCGCACGTTCTGCGGCACCTGCAACCGTCTGCGCATGACGGCCGAAGGCGGCATCAAAACCTGCCTCTACGACCAGGGCGTGCTCGACGTGCGGGCCTTGCTCCGCGGCGGCAAGGACGACGACGAAATAGCGGCTGCGCTGGCCGCCGCGTTCCGTTTCCGGGCTGCCAACGGCTTTGAGGCCGAACGGCAGCGCCCCCTGCACCAGCTCAGCTTCGAGAGCATGGCCACCATTGGCGGCTAGCTAGCGGGCGCTTTTGCGGGCTGGCATTTGTTAGAGAGCAGCCCGTGGAAAGCAGTATCCTTCTGCTTGTTGCGGTCCTGATTGGCTCTGATTTTAGAGCGGGAACGTTTGTTGGAGTTGAGCCGCGGCTTTAGCAAAAAAAGCAACTAGTGGGCGCTGGCCGGCGTTGGGGAAGCTTGTGATTTGCTAGACATATAGCGAGAAACGGCCCCCCGCCCGGTGCCCGGGACGAAAAGATTTACGTGATGATTTCATTGACTGCTCCGGCCCCGCCCATTTCCCGCAAAGCCCACCGCCTGGCGGTGGGCGCTTTGTTTTTTCTGTTGGGGCTGTGCTTTGCCAGTTGGGCTTCGCGCATTCCGAGCGTGCAGCAGCGCATGGGCATTTCGGAGGCGCAACTGGGCCTGGTGCTGTTGGCGCTGCCGTTGGGCCAGCTGCTGTCGTTGCCCGCCACGGGCTGGCTGGTGGCCAAAGAGGGCAGTCGCAAGGTGGTGCTGTGGGGCGTGGTACTGTACGCCGCCGCCCTGGTAGCCGCAGGCTGGGCCAGCAATCTTTACCAATTGATACCCTGCCTGGTCCTGTTTGGCGTGGGCGGCAACCTGACCAATATTTCGGTGAATACCCAGGCCGTGGGCGTGGAGCGGCTGTACAAGCACAAGCCCATCATGGCCTCGTTCCATGGGCTCTGGAGCCTGGCCGGGTTTGTGGCGGCGGCCGTGGGCTCATTTATGATTGGCCACGCCGTGCCGCCGGGCGTGCACTTCCTGCTCATTGCCTTGCTGATGGGGGCGGGGCTGGCGGTGAGCGCCGGCTACACCGTGCGCGAAGACGCGGGCGTAGACCCCAATCAGCCCATTTTCGTGAAGCCCGACAAGCAGTTGCTGGGCCTGGGCGCCATTGCTTTTTGTGCCCTCATCTGCGAGGGGGCGATGTTTGACTGGAGCGGGGTGTATTTCAAGAAGGTAATCCAGGCTGATAAAAACTGGGTGGGCGCGGGCTATGTCGCCTTTATGAGCACCATGGCCCTGGGCCGTTTCGGGGCCGACAAGCTGGCCGAACGGCTGGGCGCCCGGCGCGTGATTCAGCTCAGCGGCCTGCTCACGGCCACCGGCCTGCTCATTGCGGTGCTCCTGCCGGTACTGAGCACGGCGCTGTTCGGCTTTCTGTTGGTCGGGTTCGGCACATCGGCGGTGGTGCCGCTGGTGTACAGCGCAGCGGGCCGCTCGAAGCACATGTCGGCCGGCATGGCCCTGACGTCGGTTTCGACGATTGGCTTTCTGGGGTTTCTGCTGGGACCGCCCATTATTGGGTTGGTGGCTGGGGCTACCAACCTGCGGGTGTCGTTTGCGCTGATTGCGGTGATGGGCCTGTGCGTGTCGGCGGTGGCCAGCCGGGTGCGGGTGTAGTATTGCAGGCGAGATGCCTCGGCTGCGCTCGGCATGACCTTCTAACAACCCACCAAAACCCATCCAAAGACCTCATGGAAGAAACCCAATCCGCTACAAAATACACCTGGGAGGACATGCCCAAGGAGCAGCTGTCGGACCAGCTGTCGCGGCGCCTCATCACCGGCAACGACATGATGCTGGCCCATGTGTACCTCAAAAAAGGCTGCGTGGTGCCCCTGCACCACCACATCAACGAGCAGATTACCTACATTCTGGAAGGGGCCTTGCGCTTCCACATCGGGGCAGAGGACGGCGAGGAAATCATTGTGCGGGCCGGCGAGGTGCTGCACATTCCGTCCAACGTGCCGCACACGGCCGAGGCCCTGGAAGACACCCTGGACGTGGATATTTTCAGCCCGCCCCGGCAGGACTGGCTGGATAAGTCCGACGATTACCTGCGCCAGAAATAGCCGTATGGACCTCGGACTTAAAGGAAAAGTAGCCTTGGTGGCGGCAGCCAGCAAGGGCCTGGGCCGCGCCGTGGCCGAAGAGCTGGCCACGGAAGGCGCCTCGCTGGTGCTCTGCGCCCGCGGCAATGAGGCGCTGCAGGAAACGTGCGCGGCCATTGCGGCGGCCACCGGCGTGCCCGTGCTCGGCGTGCCGGCCAACGTGGCCGACCCGGCCGATGTGGCCCGCGTGGTGCAGGCCGCCCTGGACCGGTTTGGCCGCGTGGATGTGCTGGTGACCAATGCTGGCGGCCCACCCGCCGGCACCTTCGACACGCTGAGCCGCGAAATGTGGGAATCGGCCACGCACCTGCTGCTCACGAGCGTGGTGGAGCTGACCCGCGCCGTGCTGCCCGGCATGAAGGAGCGGGGCTGGGGCCGGATTCTGAACGTAACGTCCATCGCGGCCAAGCAGCCGGTGGAAAACCTGCTGCTCTCGAACAGCCTGCGGGCGGCCGTAACCGGCATGGCCCGCACGCTGGCCAACGAAGTCGCGCCGTTCGGCGTCACGGTCAACAACATTCTGCCCGGCTACACCCGTACCGAACGGGTGGTGAGCCTGGCCGATGCCCTGGCCGCGCGCGACGGCATTTCGGCCGCCGCCGCCACGGCCCGGTGGGAAGCCGAAATCCCCATGCGCCGCCTGGGCGAGCCCCGAGAATTTGCGGCGCTCGCGGCTTTTTTGTGTTCGGAGCGCGCCAGCTACATCACCGGCACCTCCATTGCCGTAGACGGGGGCTGGATTCGCTCGCTGCTGTAGGCGGCGGACTATATTTTTAAAAACGTCATGCTGAGCTTGTCGAAGCATCCCTACCGCAACAGTAATTCAATCGGCTCAACGAAGCGGTAGAGATGCTTCGACAAGCTCAGCATGACGTTCTGGTTTTCCCCATGCCTACCCCCGCCACGCCCGCCAATACCCTCGCCCACCGGCAGAAAATGCTCACGTTTGGCGGCGTGCTGCTGGCCATGTTCTTGGGCGCGCTCGACCAGACCATTGTGTCCACGGCGCTGCCGCGTATTGTGGCCGATTTGAACGGGCTGGAGCGGTTTACGTGGGTAGCCACGGCGTATCTGGTGGCCAGCACGGCGCTGGTGCCCATTTATGGCAAGCTGGCTGATATGTACTCGCGGCGCACCATTGAGGTAACGGCCGTCATTATTTTCCTCATTGGGTCGATGCTGTGCGGGCTGGCCGGCGAGTTTGGCCCGCTGCCGCTGCTGGGCGATGGCATGAACCAGCTGGTGATTTTCCGGGCCGTGCAGGGCCTGGGCGGGGCGGGGCTGTTTGCGATGGCCTTCATCATCATTGCCGACTTGTTTCCGCCCGCCGAGCGGGGGCGCTACCAGGGCTTCACAGGTGCGGTTTTTGGCACTTCGTCGGTGCTGGGGCCGTTTTTAGGGGGCTTTCTCACCGATAATGGCGGCGGCCTGATTCCCGGCGTGGCGGGCTGGCGCCTGGTGTTCTACGTGAACCTGCCGCTGGGCCTGCTGGCGCTCTGGTTCATCCTGACCCAGATGCCCGCCCTGCGCCCGCGCGGCCAGCCCAAACCGTTCGATTACCTCTCGGCCGGGCTGCTGATGCTGGGCCTGGTGCCGCTGGTGATGGCGTTGCAGCTCAACAAGGCCGTGTATGGCTGGACCGACCCGTTCACGCTCGGCCTGCTGGCCGTGTCGGTCACGTCCATCGTGGCGTTCGTGCTGCGCAGCCTGCGCCACGAAAACCCGATTCTGGATTTTGGCTTGTTCCGAAACCCGGTGTTTCGCACCGCCAATGCGGCGCTGTTTCTGCTGGGCGGCGCTTTTTTGGGCATCATCATCTTCCAGCCCCTGTTCATGGTGAACGTGCTGGGCGTGTCGGCCACTAAAGCCGGGGTCAGCCTCATTCCGCTGTCCATGGGCGTGGTGCTGGGGTCGTTGCTGGCGGGGCAAATGGTGTCGCGCTACGGCCACTACAAGCGCTGGATGCTGTCGGGCCTGGTGGTGTTGCTGGGGGGGCTGTCGCTGCTGGCCACCATGCCGGCTGACGTGAGCTACTACCGGATACTGAGCTACCTCTTCTTGTGCGGCATCGGCCTGGGGCCCACCATGCCGCTCTACACGCTGGCCATTCAAAACGCTATTGAGCCGCGCCTGTTGGGCCAGGCCACCTCGGCCAGCCAGTTTTTCCGGCAGATTGGCGGCGCCATCACCGCCTCTGTGCTCGGCACGGTGCTCACCCTCACCCTGACGCAAAGCATACCCACTTCCACCGTGCCGTCTCTGCGGCCCGCCGCGCAAACGGTAGTTGCGGAAGGCCCCGCGCTGCCTGCTGCCACCTCCCCGCGGATGCGCGCGGCCTTCTCCAAAGGCATTTCTCGGGTTTATTTCATCAACATCCTGCTGGTGGTTAGCGGGCTGGTAATGACGCTATTCGTGCCGGAGCTACCGCTGCGCAAGACGAATGGCGAGGCGCCGCCACCGGCCACGGATTAGCGCTGGAAGTAGGATGGGGAATGGGGGGGCTTCGGGAGTTGACACGCGGGTAGTCACGGTGACAGTTTAGTGCTTCCCCAGCGCCACCCAGCCGCGCTGGATGGCGTAGTACACGCCTGTACCCACCACCAGGCCCACTAGATAGCCATACGGCAGCCCGGCGCACAGCAGGCCCACCAGCAGCGCCACCACCAAATCGGTGCGGCTGCTGCTGATGTCGCGCAGCAGCGCGGCCAGCGTCAGGGCTTCAAACAGCAGGAGCACGCCCAAGATTGGGAGCGGAAAAATCTGAACCACCTGCTGGAATCCCTGGCTGAAAAACAGGCCCAGCGTCAGAAATAAGACCCCGTAGAGCACCACCGAACCGCCCGTGCGCGCCCCAAATGCGTAGTGCCCCACCATGCCGCCCGAGCCGTGGCACACCGGAAAGCCGCCCAAAAACGGGCTCACTAGGTTCATGAGCGAGTAGGTGAAGCTGATTTTGCGCACCGTCAGGTTGCGTTCGGGGAAGTAGTCGGCGGCAATCTGGCGGGTGGCCAGCACCGAGTTGCCCAGCGACAGCGGAATCTGGGGCAGCGCCAGCAGCACGGCTCCGGTCAGAATATCGGCCATTTGCGGGACGTGCCAGGTGGGCAGGCGCAGGCCAATGGCCCGTTGCGCCGTGCCCAGGTCCAGCTTGAAAACCAGCGCATACGCCACGCCCAGCGCAATGACGGCCAGCGCTGCTGGCCAGCGCCGGTTGCCCAGCAGCACCACCGTGATGATAAAGGCCGCCGCCGCCAGCGCGTAGCCCGGCAGGCCATCGGCGGGCACGTACTGCTTCAGGGCCAGCGTGGCCAGCTGCAGGGCCAGCCCAAACTGAATGCCGCGCACCACGGGCTTGGGCACCAGCCGCGCCAGGGCATCAATCAGCCCCGTTACCGACAGCAGAAACATACTGATGCCGATGGCCAGCCCGCCGCCAAAAATGACCCGCCCGGGAATTTTCTGGGCAATGACCAGCGCGGCGAAGGCCTTGAGGGGCTGCACGGGCATGGGCATGCGGTACCACAGCCCCGAAAACACCTGCATCAGCCCAAACAGAACGAGCACGCCGGCGCTATCGACCCCCGACGCCGCGATGACGCCGATGAGCAGCGGCAGGTCGGTGCCCAGGTCGCCAAAAGCCCCGGCCAGCTCGTTGCGGTCGAAGCGGATGGGCGGGCGGGCAGGGGCGGGGCGGGGTTCGGATTGGGTCAGGGTTGAGGGTTCCACGGGAGCAAAGGTCGGCCAGGAGCGCCAACTCTGCGAGCCCGCGCCCGGCCCGAGCGCCCGAACGCATAAAATCTACAATGGCCCCTCCTGTTTGTTTTTCAGCAGGCGCGCGGCCTCGCTGGCTTGCTCGGCCACCTCGCCCAGGTACTCGCCGCTCGTGTAATCCTTGCGCCAGCGGAACGGCTTCAAACGCTTCCCCAGCGCTTCCTCGGCCATGTCGTGGTCGAGGGCACCTTCGTTGTGGGCCAGGAAGATGGTGGCCACACCGTTGCCAATGAAATTGGTGATGGAGCGGGCTTCGGACATGAACCGGTCAACGCCCAGCAGCAGGGCCAGGCCCTCTACCGGAATGACTTTGAGCGCCGTGAGCGTGCTGGCCAGCACCACAAAGCCGCTGCCCGCCACGCCGGCCGCGCCCTTGCTGGTTACCATGAGAATGCCCATCATGGTCAGAATCTGCGCGCCCGATAAATCGATGTGGAACACCTGGGCCAGGAAAAGCGTGGCCAGCGAAAGGTAGATGGTGGTGCCGTCGAGGTTGAAGGAGTAGCCCGTGGGCACCACCAGGCCCACCACCGGCTGGGCGCAGCCCATGCGCTCCAGCTTTTCCATCAGACCCGGCAGGCCAGCTTCTGACGACGACGTGCCCAGCACAATCAGCAGCTCGGCCTTGATGTACTTCAAAAACGAAAGCATGCCGATGCGGCAATAGCGTAGAATGCCCCCCAGAATGATAAAAATGAACAAAGCCATTGTCACGTACACCGTCACCATGAGTTTGCCCAGCGGCAGCAGCGTAGCAATGCCATACTTGCCAATGGTGTAGGCCATGCCGCCAAACGCCCCGATGGGGGCCAGCAGCATCACGTAGTGCAGCCCCCGGAACACGTACTTGGAGGCTTGTTTCAAAAAGAGAATGATGGATTTGCGGCCGGCATACTTGCTGAGCACCACGCCCAGCACAATGGACAGCAGCAGCACCTGCAGCGTCAGGTTGTCGGCCAGAAAGTGGCCCCACGAAAAATCGCCGGCCCGCTTCGTGAATTCGCCCACTTTGTCGGTGCTCAGCTTGCCCACCGATACGCCGTCGCCGGGCCGCACCACCGCCGCCACCGCCACCCCAATGACCAGCGCCAGCGTAGTCACAATTTCGAAGTACAGCAAGGCCTTGCCCCCGATGCGCCCCACTTTCTTCAGGTCGCCCATGGTGCTGATGCCGAGCGTGATGGTGAGAAAAATAATGGGATTAATAAACAGCTTCACCACGTCGATGAAGCGCTTGCCCAGGAATTCCATTTTGACGGCCGTAGCCGGCTGGAAATGCCCCAGCAGGGCCCCGGTCACGATGGCCAGTAGCACCCAGAAGGTGAGGTTGCGGCTGAGTTTTTTAACGGTCATGACGGCAAAGCGTGAGGTAGCGGAAAGGGGCCGTGCCCCAAAGATGACAAAGGTTTCAGTGCGCCGTGAGCCACCAGCCCAGCGCGGCCAGCAGCGGCAGCGAGAGCGGAATGCCCAGGCCTACCATTTGGGCAGCAAGTGGCGGGTCGAGGCCGTAGCGGTCGGCCACGACGGCAGCGGTGTTCATGGGGCCGATGGCCGCGCCCAGCACGCACAAATCCACCGTGCTGCCGTGGTGCTGGGCAAGGCCCCGGTACACGGCCCACACCAGCAGGGGGGCCAGCACCAGCTTGTAGCCCAGGCCCAGGCTAAGCATTTTTAGCTGCGCCCGCGGCACCAGCAGCCGCATCTGCAGGCCCACCGAGAGCAGCGCAATTACCGAATACGGCGAGCTGAGCCGCTCCAGCACCCCGCGCACCAATGCCGGGTGGCGGTAGCCCAGCGCATTGGCCCCCAGCGCCAGCACGAACGCCAGAAACGGCGGAAACCGCAGCATGTTGCCCACCATGGCTTTCCAGGAAGGCGTGGCCGCGCCATATAGCGAGCCCACTACCACGCCCAACGTCACGCAAATCAGAATGGAGCCGGCCACGCTCATCACAATGCCCATTTCGAGCCCGGCCCGGCCGTAGAGCAGCTCAAAAATGGGGAAACCCACAAACGAAACGCTGCTGATACCGCCCGTGAGGATGAGGGCGCCCACCGTGCCGCGGGGCAGCGCCAGCCGCCGCCCCACCGCCGCAAAAAACAGCCACGCCGCCCCAAAAATCAGCCACGGCATGAGCATGGGCAGCAAAAACCGCTGGTCGAGCCGCGCCTCGGCCAGGTGCAGAAACGTGAGCGCCGGCAGCAGCACCGCAATGAGCAGCTGGTTGAGCACGCCGTGCGCCCCCGGCGGCACCAGCTGCCAGCGCCGTAGCGCCGCGCCCAGTCCCAGGCACACCAGCAGCAGGACCAGGTTGGTCATGGGGTTTATCAGGATTAATAGAAAGAAAAAATAACGTCATGCTGAGCGTAGCCGAAGCATCTCTACCGCATTAGTAATCAATTACTCTTCGTGGTAGAGATGCTTCGGCTACGCTCAGCATGACGGTCGTTCCCAATATTTGAGTTGTGGCCGTGGTTAGAACGTCAGCGTGACGTTGGTGTAGTAGTAGGCGCCGTTGAAGCCGAACTGGGCCACGTTGCGCGAGTAGGGGATTTCGCCGTTGGAGTAGCTCGCAAAGCGGGCCGAATCCACCTTGTCGGGGTACACATTGGTGATGTTGTTGGCGCCCAGCGTCACCGACACCACCCGCGCGGGGTTGTACACCAGGGCCAAATCGAACAAGGTTTTGCCGGCAAATTTCTGGCTGATGTGGGGCGGGTTGGGGCGCGCGGCCGAAGCCGTGGGTTTCTCAAAGGCCGTAACCGAGCCGAAGTACGAGGCGCGGGGCGTGATACTGAACTTGCCCAGCTGGTACGTGGCCGAAAGCAGCACCTTCTGGCGCGGCTGCGCCCGCTCAATCAGCCCAATGCTCACCGTGTCAATCAATAGAATACGGTTGGGAGTGCCGGCTTGAAGGGCCGCTGGCGTGTCGCGCGTGTCCACGATGTTGGTGGCGTTGAAGGTCAGGGCCAGGCTGGTGCTCAGGCGGCTGCGCTCGCTAAAGTCGGTTTTGTAGGTCGTTACTAGGTCGATGCCGCGGGTGCGGGTATCAATGGCGTTGGTGAAGAAGCGGATTTCACTGATGCCGTCGAAAGCAGGCGTTTGCAGGGCCTTTATGCCCGTGTTGGCGGCCGCGCTGCCCTTAATCAGCCGCTCGCTGTTGATAATGCGGTCGGAAATATCAATCTGATACGCGTCGAGGGTGAAAAGCAAGCTTTCGGTAAGCCGGGCGGCCACGCCCACGCTGTAGTTCCAGGAAGTTTCGGCTTTGGGGTCGGCCACGCCCAGCGGCACCAGGCGGGGGTCGTCGTTGCGCAGCTGCTTGGTTTGCACAATCACCCCCGACTGTACCGTGGAGGTGGTCACGCTGTTGAAGATTTGCTGCAGCGACGGCGCCCGGAAGCCGCGGTTGATGGAGCCGCGCAGCGAGACGCCCTCGGTCACTTTGAAGCGGGAAGCGAATTTGCCCGAAATGTTGCTGCCGAAGTCCGAGTAGTTTTCGTAGCGCAGGGCCGTGGTCAGGAGCAGGCGCTCGGTCACGTCGCTCTCCACGTCCACGTACACGCCCACGTTGGAGCGGGTGGTGTTGGTTTCGTCGTCGGGCGCAATGCCCGGCCGGCCGCTCGAGCCGGGCGCTTTAGCCGTGCGGGCCGGCGAGGTGGGCGTGGCCGCCGCCGCCAGCGCAAACGGGCCCACGAAGTAGGACTCCGGGCTGCCCCGCTCCAGCTGGAACCGGTCGACCCGGAACTGGCTGCCCAGGGCCACGTTGAACGACTTGGTGCCGAACAGGCCCGCGTAGTTGCGCGATACGTTCACCTCGCTCGTGCTCTGCCCGAAGGCGCTACGGCCCACGAAGAAATCGGTGGGCGAATTGGCACCCATCGATGGGTTGGAGGTATTGTTGGCTTCTAGGTCGAGGTAATTATAGCCGTAGCCGGTGCTGAAATCCAGGTTCCAGCCGCCGGCCAGCTTGCGGCTCAGGCCCACCACGGCGGAGTAGTCGTCGCTGCGGCCGGGCAGTTCGGGCAGGTAACCGTTGGGCTGCACCGGGCTGTAGTTTACGTTGTTGGGTTGCGCGTTGCGGAAAAAGCCGTAGGCCAGAATGTCCTTGCGCGACACCCCGCCAAAGCTGTAAATCGACCACCCGGCGCTGCCCAGCGGCACGCTCAGGTTATAAAAACCCTGATAGATATTGGCCTGGTTGCTGCCATACACGCCCACCTTAAACGGCTGCCCCACCTGCGGGTAAATGTTGCCGCGCTCCGTCCGCAGTCGGTTTTCGGTGGCAATCTGTGCCGCCGTGGGCTGGGCCGGCAGCGCCGGAAATGGCGAGTAGATGCCGCCCACGTAGTTGTCGCTGCGGTTGGTTTGCTCCTGGCGCTGGTATTGCAGGGTGAAGTTGACGTAGCCGGGGTTGGTTTTGCCCAGCTTGAGGCCGTAATTGGCCCCGGCCAGGTACTGGGCGCCGTCGCCCTCCTGCGTGATGCCGTACTGGGTGCGCACCGTGGCCACGCCCGTGCTCTTGTTCAGCCCCAGGTTAATCACGCCCGCAATGGCGTCGGAGCCGTACTGGGCCGCCGCGCCGTCGCGCAGCACCTCAATGCGCTCAATGGCCAGCGAGGGCACGGCGTTCAGGTCCGTCACCACCGTGCCCGAGCCCACCGTTACGTTCAGGTTCAGGGCCGAAAACTGGTGGCGGCGCTTGCCGTCCACCAGCACCAGCACCTGGTCGGGCGAGAGGCCGCGCAGTGAAGCGGGGTCGGCGTAGTTGGCCACGCCGTTCACCCCGGTTTTGGCCGAGTTGAACGAAGGCGAGTTGAACTGCACCTGCTGGCCCAAATCGGTCTGGCCAGTGGCTTGCAGCTCCTTGGCATTAAGCACGTCCACGGGAGAGGGCCGCTCCACGTCGGTACGGGGCAGGCCGCGCGAGCCCACCACCACCACATCGGTCAGGTCGGTGGCGCTCACGGACAGCCGTACCTCAATGGTGGCGCGGCCATTCACCGGAATCTGCTGCGTTTTGAAGCCAATGGCCGACACCACCAGCGTGGCGCCCTCCTGCACGCGTAGCGCAAACCGTCCTTCGCTGTCGGTGCCGGTGCCGTTGTTGGTGCCTTGTTCCAGCACCGTGGCGCCCGCCATGGGCTGCCCTCCGGCGTCCAGCACCCGGCCCGTCACGGGCACATCAGCCGCCAACAGCGGGGCCGCGGCGGGCCGTGGCGCCAGCAAAATGCCGCTGGTCACCACTTCGTAGTTGATGCGTAGCGGTTCCAGCAGCGTTTGCAGCACGCCGCTCAAGGGTTGGTCCACGGCCTGCACGCTCACCCTGCGCTCGGCGCCGATGAGCTGCTGGCTGTAGAGAAAGCGGATGCCGAGCTGGCCTTCGATGGTGGTGAGCACCGTTTTCACGGGCTGTGCTTCCAGTTGCAGGGTCACGTGGCGCGCCAGCACGTTGTCGGCGGCGGGGCGGGCCGCGGCCACCGCCCCGGCCGCCAGCAGCAGCACCAGCAGGGCCAGCAGCGAGCGGGAGCGCCGACCAAAACGAAGAGAGGTTTGTAAGAGACGACTCATGGGAAAAATGATTTGGTGGGTTTTGAGGATGGATAAGAGCAAGGGCACGCGGCTATTCGCCTCGGCAGCCGCGGCTGCGGAAAATGATTTTTTCATGGGCCCGCTCGTACGTGGCGCCTAGGGTTTTGCAGAGCAGGCTCAGCTTGTCATCCAGCGACTCCTGCCCAAAGGCCAGGCTCACGGTGCAGCTGGCCAGCGCCGCGCCATCGTAGAGGATGGGCACCCCGTAGGCCGTTTGCAGCGAGGCCAGCACCTCCGTCACGGGCCGCTCTGTGAAGGTGAGGGCCTGAGGCTGAAGCACGGCGGGCTGGGCTACCAGCTCGCGCCGCAGCTCGCGCACCGCGGGCGAGTACACCACCTGCTGGTTGGGCAGCAGCAGAATACCGGCGTGTGCCCGGCCGGTCTTTTGCGCATCAGCCACTGCGTTGGCCACCACGCGCACGCGGCCGGTGCGCACCATCACGGCCGCCTCGGCCTGGCCCGGAAAGGCCCGCACCGTGAAGCTGGTGCCAAGCACCGTGGTTTCGAGTTGGGCGGTGCGTACCCGGAAAGGGTGGGCCGCGTCGTGCGCTACCTCAAAAAAGGCTTCGCCGCTCAGTTCCACCCACCGGTCTGGCCCCGCAAACCGCCGCGGGTAGCGCAGGCGACTGCCGGGCTGCAGGGCGACGGTGCTGCCATCGGCCAGCAGCACCTGGGCCGGGCGGCGCGTTGCGTTGGTGCAGGTAACCCAGCCCCGGGCGGTGCGAACTTGCACCGCCGCCTCGCGGCCGCTTGCCGGGCGTGGGCTGGCGGTGGGCTGCCGCGTTGCCAGCCCTGCCACACCCAGCCCCAGCGTGACCACGGCTGCTGCTGCCCATCGCAGAGCGGGCGTGTGCCACCGCGTGGGCCGCGGCTCTATGCGGTACTGCACCTGCTGCCACATTTTTTCCTTGGCAACGGCTTCTTCCGCCGGGGTGGGCAGGCCGGCGGGCCGGGGCATGTCGCGGGCTTCATACCATTGGTCCACCGTCCAGGCTTCGCCCTCGGTGCAGTCGTCGTGCAAGTAGCGTTTCAGCAACTCAGAAAAGTAGGATGGCTTCATGAAGAGCAGACCGATAGAAGGCCCGGTATCTTCTAGTCGGGCCACGTTCGGTTTACCCTAGTCAGGTCCCAATTTTTTTTTATTCTGGCTCACACTTCAGCACTATTCTGCAAGCTGTGTGCCGCCTGCGCGTGAGCGAACGAAGCCACTGCAGCCTTTGGTTTGGCCTAGCTGGCCAGTTGCAGCGCCACCGCCACCACCACCAAAAAATCTTTGAGGTAGCGGCGAAGCAGGCGCAGGGAGCGAGAGAGGTGGTACTCCACTGTTTTGGGCGAAACCTGGAGGCGGGCGGCTATCTCGGGCACCGACTGGTGTTCGACCCGGCTAAGCCGAAAAACCTCTTGGGTGTGGCCCGACAGGCTGCGCACGCTGGCGTCGAGGGCCAGCGAGAGGTCGGCGGCGGCCAGGGTTTCTTCGGTGCAGCAGCTGGGTGTTTTGTGGGGTTGGGGAGCCGTAGCCGCGTATGCTTTGCGCACCAGCTGGGCCCGGATGCAGTCGATAATCTTGTATTTGAGACCCGAAAACAAGTACGCGTCCAACTGCTGGATGCTGGCGGTGCGGCGCTTGTTCCACAGCGTCACAAATAAGTCTTGGACCACTTCCTCGGCGTCTTCGGCTCGGCCCAGCTTGCGCACGGCTTGCTGGTGCAGGGGCCGCCAGTACCGCTCGTAAATTTCAGCAAAGGCTTTCTCGTTGTCCTGAGCCAGCGCGCGTACCAAGTCTGCGTCGCACTGAGCGGCAACGCACACGGCAGATGCAGGAGTACTGGGCAGCACGCGCATGACCAACAATAGAAATTCTTAACCCGATAAGTAAAAGGCGCAGGACCGTGTCAGCTGGAAGCGTCGGGAAAGCCGTACTCAATACTTGATTGGTGACCTTGCACCACCGCTTGCACGGAACAGCCCATCGCAATATACTGTTTTAACCTCATAAAACCTGCTGCTTACCACCGGAATCGTTTGCTGTACAAGATGCTTGGGTATCTGGCGCTCTTTTCCTCTAATATTCTGTTAATGAGCCGGTATTTTATTTTCTTACTCCTGACTAATTCTTTGTTCTCTCATGGAGCCAGCCATTCTATTGCCCGCCGCTAGCTACGAGTTTGCCACCATTCAGAAAGTGAGCGGCGCCGGCCCGCCTATATCCGCTTCAGACCAGCTGGCGGCCGAAGAGCCGCTGGAAATCCGCGTGGGCTACGAGGTAGCCGGCCAGCGCCAGCACCGCACCCTGTCCGTGACCATGCGCACGCCCGGCCACGACGAGGAGCTTGCCGCCGGCTTCCTGCTCACCGAAGGCATCATTCAGCACAAAGCCGACGTGTTGGGCATCATTCCGTGCCCCGATGTGCAGAAGGCCGAGGAAGCCGGCAACGTGACCCGTGCCGAACTCGCCGCCCACGTCAAGGTGGATTTTGCAGCCATGGAGCGGCATTTTTACACCAGCTCCAGCTGCGGCGTGTGCGGCAAAACCAGCATCGACGCCGTGCGCACCGCCTCGTGCCCCGTGCTGCCCACCGCCGGCCCATACCTCGCATACGAAACGGTCCACCAGCTGCCCGAGCGCCTGCGCGCCGCCCAGGCCAGCTTCGAGCAAACCGGCGGCCAGCACGCCGCCGCGCTGTTTACGCCGGCCGGCGAGCTGCTGCTGCTGCGCGAAGACGTGGGCCGCCACAATGCCCTTGACAAGGTAATTGGCGCTGCGCTGCTGGCCGATTGGCTGCCCCTGCACCAGCACGTGCTGCTGGTGAGCGGCCGCGTAAGCTTCGAATTGGTGCAGAAAGCCGCTGCGGCGGGCATTGGCATTATCGCCGCCGTGGGCGCCCCCAGTAGCCTGGCGGTGCAGGCCGCCGAAAGTTTTGGCATGACCGTGCTGGGCTTTGTGCGACAGGGGCGCTACAACGTATACAGCCACGGCTGGCGCCTGACCGAGGGCGGAAACTGACGCGGCCAGGAATTTTGCTTAATTAGTATAGCTGCCTGCAACGACCGCACAGGCTTTACGTTACATTTGGAGTTAAGCCCCTTATAGCTCTTCAATCCATGAAACTTCGCATCGAAGACGACACACTGCGGCTGCGCCTTTCCGGCTCCGAAATACAGGAATTCGCGACCACCGGCCGCGTGGCGTCCACGGTGCATTTCGGGACCACGGCAGAACAGCAACTTACCTACGCCCTGCAGCGTGGCTCCGAAGCCCCGCAATCAGCGGGCCTTGCCGAGCCCGTGCAAGTGCATTACGAGCCGGGCGCCATCACGGTGCTGGTGCCCTTTACCTTGGCTAAAACGTGGGTTGAGACCGACCAGAACGGTTTTACGCACGACTTGCTACTGCCTGAAAACCAGCGCCTCCGTATTTTGGTTGAGAAAGACCTGGACTGCCGCCACTAGAGCCAGTGTTGAGGGTTGAGATTTGAATCCTGAGTGCGCGAATTGCGGTGTGCATTCGACCCGAGTAACCTGACGCTCCCTGAATTCAACATTTAATATTCAAAAATTAGCACTCGTATAATGGAAGACTCACCCAAAACCGACCCCAGCAAGGCTGGCAAGATTCACCAGCAACTGGCTGAGGACAACGCCCCCAAAAGCGGTGAGCGGCCCGACCAGGGCAAAGCGCCGGCCCCCGACAACTACAGCTCCGAACCTAATCGTACGCACGTGCACGCTCACATTCCTGCCCCCGAAGTAGCTGGTGCCAAATACCTGAACCCCGTGTTGGCCCAGCCGCCGGAAGCGCTTACCGGCCTCAAGCTGGAAGCCCAGCAGCGGGTGGCGGCCGGCGTCACGGCCGTGATTAAATCCATGCAGTTCAGCTGGGCCGAAGGCGGCGTGGGCCGGGGCTCCAGGGCCCTGCTGGGCCTCAATCAGAAAAACGGTTTCGACTGCTCGAGCTGCGCCTGGCCCGACCCGGACGAGCACCGCTCGGTAGCCGAATTCTGCGAGAACGGGGCCAAAGCCACCGCCTCTGACGCCGACGACAAGGCCGCCGGTCCCGAGTTCTTCGCCAAGCACAGCCTGGCTGAGCTTTCGCGCATGACCGACCGCGACCAGAACAACGCCGGCCGCCTCACGCACCCCATGGTGAAGCGCCCCAACGACAACCACTATTCGCCCATTTCCTGGCCCGATGCGTTCAACATCATTGCCAAGGAGCTGAATGACTGCGAAAACCCCGACGAAGCGGTGTTCTACACCTCGGGCAAGGTGCCCAACGAGCCGGCCTTCCTGTTCCAACTGTTTGTGCGTCAGTTCGGCACCAACAACCTGCCCGACTGCTCCAACATGTGCCACGAGAGCAGCGGTTCGGCCCTGAGCCCGACCCTGGGCCTGGGCAAAGGCTCCGTCACGCTCAACGACTTGGAAGAAGCCGAGGTAATCCTCATCATTGGCCAGAACCCGGGCACCAACCACCCCCGCATGCTCTCGGCCCTGCAAAAGGCCAAGCGCAACGGCGCCAAAATCATCAGTGTGAACCCGCTGGTGGAAGCCGGCCTCGTGGCGTTCAAAAATCCCCAGGATTTCATGAACCCGCTGCGGGCCCTGGGCGCGCTGCTCGGCGATGGCACCCAGCTCACCGATGTGTACCTGCAGGTGCGCGTGGACGGCGACATGGCCCTGCTGCGCGGCATCATGAAGCACCTCTTCGAAGCCGAGGACCTGAACCCCGGCCAAGTGGTAGACCACGCTTTCGTGGCCGAGTTCACCACCGGCTTCGAGTCGTTTGAGCAAAACATCCGCAACACCAGCTGGGAAGATATTGAGACCGAAAGCGGCGTGTCGCGCGCTGAGCTGCTGGAAGCGGCCAACTTGCTGGCTCACAAGCAGAAAATTGTGACCTGCTGGGCCATGGGCGTCACGCAGCAGCGCAAGGGCGTGGAAACCATTCAGGAGATTGTGAACCTGCAGCTCATGAAAGGTGCCATTGGCAAACCCGGCGCGGGCACCTGCCCGGTGCGCGGGCACTCCAACGTGCAGGGCGACCGCACGATGGGCATCTGGGAGCGGGTTTCGCCGAAATTCCGCGATGCCTTGGGCAAGGAGTTCAACTTCTCGCCGCCTACCGAAGACGGCTACGACGTAGTGGAGGCCATCAAGGCCATGCGCTTGGGCAAAACCAAGGTGTATTTTGGCCTGGGCGGCAATCTGCTTGCGGCCGGCCCCGACACCGAGGTAATAGCCGAGGCCATGCGCCGGCAGAAACTCACGGTGTACGTGGGCACCAAGCTCAACCGTGGCCACCTCGTGACCGGCGAAACCAGCCTGCTGCTGCCCTGCTTCACGCACGTCGACATCGACATGCAGAAGTCCGGCCACCAGATGACCAGTTGCGAGAATTCGATGGGCGTAGTGAGCCAGAACAAGGGCATTCTGGTGCCGCTGGCCGGCGAGATGATGAGCGAAGTGGCCATCATCAGCGGCATGGCCATTGCCACGCTAGGCGACAAAACCAACATCGCCGACTGGGTGGCCATGACGGAGAACTACGACGTTATCCGTGACCATATCTCGCGCGTCATTCCTGGCTTCGAGGAGTTCAACCGGAAGCTGCGCGAGCCCGGCGGATTCTACCTGCCCAACGGCCCCCGCGAGCGGAAATTCACCACCGAAAACGGCAAAGCCAACTTCAGCACCACCACGCTGGACAAGCATACGCTGGAAGAAGGCCAATTGGTGATGATGACCGTGCGCAGCCACGACCAATTTAACACCACCATCTACGAGTACAACGACCGATACCGCGGTATCAAGGGCGAGCGCCGCGTGCTGTTCATGAACGAGAAGGACATGGCCGACCGCGGCCTCAAAGCCAAAGACCTTATTGACATCACGAGCCACTTCAAGGGCGAAGAACGGCGGGTGGAAAAGTTTGTGGCTGTGCCCTACGACATTCCCACGGGCAACGTTTGCGCTTATTTCCCCGAGGCCAACCCGTTGATTCCCATTGGCAGCGTGGCCAAAATCAGCAACACGCCCACTTCCAAGTACGTGGTGGTGACGGTGGTGCCCACGGCCGTGAACAACGAAGTACGCATCAAAGCCCGCGAAGCAATGATGGCCGAGTAGTCAGAACACCGCTAACCCCGACTGTCATGCTGAGCTCGTGAAGCATCTTATCACCGCTGAACAATTCGTTCTGACCTGATAGGATGCTTCGCAAGCTCAGCATGACATACTGAAAAAAAAAAGCCCCAACTCTAGCTAGAGTTGGGGCTTTTTTTAATTTAAAAGGAGTAACTACGCTACCTCGTTCTGCTTTTCCAAGTCAAACAACTCGCCCAGCAGCTCCACCATGTGCTCGCCGTCGTCGCGGCGGCAGGCGGCTTTTAGGTGCAGCACGTGCTGCTTCAGAATCTTTTGCATCAGCGAGCGGGTGGCTTCGTCGAGGAGCTTGCTTTCGGCGGGGGTGGCGCGCTTCTGGTAGCGGTCCATTTCCTCCTGGCGCATGGCTTCCAGGCTGGCCTTCATCTTTTGGATGAGCGGCGAGACCATCATTTCTTTGGCCCAGTCCTGTAGGCCGGCAATGCTCTCGGCAATGATGGCGCGCACCTGGGGCACGGCCGCCAAGCGGGTTTGCAGCGCAGCCGAGGCCTTGCTCTGAATGGCGTCGATATTATAGACCAGCACGCCGGGCACCTGCTCCACATCGGAGCCAATGCTACGGGGCACGCTCAGGTCCACGAAGAACTTAAAGCTGAGCACGTCGAGGTTCTCCACTAGCTCGCGGGTGAAAAACGGCTCCGTGCGATTGATGGAGGAGATAATGACGTCGGCTTCCTTCAATGCGGGCACCAGGTCTTCGAAATCCACCAGGCGCATGCCGCACTCTTCGGCCAGCTCTTCGGCCTTGGCGCGGGTGCGGTTGCAGATAGTGATGTCGCCGAAGCCTTTGCTGGCGGCCAGGTGGCGGCACACGTCGGCGCCAATCTCGCCCAAGCCCACCACCAGCACACGCGGGTTGGCCACGTCGGCGGTCAGCTCTTCTACCAGTTCCAGGGCGGCGTAGCTCACCGAAGCGGCCCCATCGCGGAAGCTGGTTTCGGTCTGCACACGCTTGTTGGTGAAGAACACAGTGTGGAGCAGGCGGTGCAGGAAGGGGCCGGCGGCGTCGGCATCGGCGGCCCACTGGTAAGCCGTTTTCACCTGGTTGCTGATTTGCAGGTCGCCCACTACCTGGGCGTCGAGGCCCATGGCTACTTCGAAGAGGTGCTGCACGGCCGCGTCGGCATCGGGCAGCAGGTCGAAGTAGGGGAGGAACTGGCCGACATCGGCGCGGTCCTTGAGGTGGCCCAGGGCGAGGATGATTTCGCGGCTGCGGTCCTCTTCGGCCGCGTAATAGACTTCGGTGCGGTTGCAGGTGCTCAGCACGAGCAGGTCGGAAAGACCCAAATCGTGGTGCAACGTGTGCAGGAAACGGCGGCAAGCGGCCTCGTCTAAAGAAAGTAGCTCGCGAATGGCCAGCGGGGCTTTCTTAAAAGACAGGCTAACGGCCTTGAACGGATGCGACATAGACTGAATCGGCACGAAACCGGACTACAAAATTACGGCAGGAATCGGCAAGAATGAAACAGCCAGAGCAACACTCCGGTTCGGGTGGTTGGAAATAAGGTAGGAACCCCCGTTGCGGCCGCCCGTACCTTTGCGCCATGCTTGCTCCAACCCCATCTGTTGCCGATACATTACCCGTGCCCACACCCGCCGCGGCTGGCTCCGGCCATCCCGCCAAAGGAACCCAAACGGCAGCTTCGGGGGCAGTAGGCCTCGGCGGTGCCGCCGCTCCGGCCCTAACCGCGCCGAGCGTGACCACCCCCATGGCCTGGCTACTGCTTCTTGTGCTGGCGTGCATCTGGGGCACGTCTTTTATTTTGATGAAAAAAGGCCTGGTTGTGTTTTCGGCCATGGAGCTGGGCGCCACCCGCGTGAGCGTGGCGGCGCTGCTGCTGCTGCCCTTTGCCTTGCGCCACGTGGGCCGGGTAGAGCGCAGCCGCTTCAAGTGGCTGGCAGTGAGTGGTGTGGTGGGTACGCTCATTCCGGCGTTTCTCTTTGCCTATGCCGAAACCAAGCTGGCCTCCGGGCTGGCGGGCGTGCTCAATGCCCTCACGGTAATGTTTACGTTGGTGGTGGGCGCGCTGCTCTTTGGGCAGTGGCTCACGGGGCTGCGGGTGCTGGGCATTGCGCTGGGCCTGGCGGGCACGGTGGTGATGCTGCTGCTGGGCGGCAGCGGCGGCACCGACACGCCCACCGGCGAGGGCAACGCCTGGTACGGCATCTACATCCTGATTGCCACCATCGGCTACGGCATCAGCGTCAACGTCATCAAGTACAAGCTGGGCGGCATGACCCCAATGGCGGTGACGGCGGTGCTACTGCTGCTCATCGGCGGGCCCGCGCTGGCTTATTTGTTGGCGGGCACCGACTTTTTGCACAAGTTATCCACCGTGCCCGGCGCCTGGACGGCCTTTGGCTACATCGCGCTGCTGGCTACCATGAGCACGGCTGTGGCCATGGTGCTGTTCAACCGGCTCATTCAGCAATCCACGGCGCTGTTTGCGTCCTCCAGCACCTACCTTATTCCCATCGTGGCCCTGGCCTGGGGTGCCCTGGACGGCGAGGCCTTCAACCTGTGGCACCTGCTGGGCATGGCCATCATCCTAGCTGGGGTATTGATTATTCACCGGGCTAAATAGGGAGTGGTATTGGCTGATTGCCGCGCTATCAGAACGTCATGCTGAGCGCAGTCGAAGCATCTCGCTTGCAATAGTGACTTAATCGTTGAGATTAGTGGTGGCACGCGAGGTGCTTCGACTGCGCTCAGCATGACGTGCTTTTTACCCAGGTAATCACAACTAACCGCACAAACCCAACTTCTAAAACGCCGCCGTTACCACCAGCTGCCCCCAGCGGTGCGTGCGGGCTCCGTCGAACTCAGGCGATACCCAAGTTGAATTAGCCTCCAGGCTGAAGCCTTTGTGCGCCAGCACCAGTCCGGTGGTGTTGCGCAGTACCGTACGCGCCACCGCGCTGGCCGGAAGCTCATAAGGGTTCGATTGATTGAAAACGCCGCCCTGCAGCGTGGCATCGTAACCCACCAGACGGCCCTGGAGCGACGAATAGCCATAGAGCTGCCATTGCGGCTGCCCGGCACGGTTGCCGCGCCAGCCACGCCCAGGCTGGAAAAGTAGGGCTGCAGCAGGCCCAGCCGTAGCTGAGCGCCGGCGCCAGCATACGTATACAAGGTGCCGACTGACGCCTCCGCCGTGCCCAGCACTTCCACGAAGCGGCTGACGGCCAGCAGCTGCCGCTCGTAGGCCACGCGGTAGCCCAGCACGGCATCGGTTCCTATTTGGTAGTCCCAGCCGCGGGGCTCGGGGTTGTTGGTGGCCCGGTGAATGGCCTGCTGGAATTCTTTGGCGAAGGTGCCGGGGCCGATGAACCCCACTTCCAGCGCCGTGGTGAGGCGCTGCCGGCGCGTGGGCTGGTTGCTCACCCGGAAAAACGAGGCGTAGAAGTAGGACGCATACGGCCGGTCGCCCACCCGAATAAACGGGTCCTGGATGCGCAGCGGCGTGAAACCGTCGTAGCGCAGCGTGAGGCCGTGGTACTGGGTGCTGCCGGCCGGTCCACGAAGCAGCAGGCGCTGGGTGGGCAGCCGCGCCAGGCTGGGCAGCACCAGCGTCAGGGTCATGCCTTGGGTGAAGTAGTAGTCGGTGCGGCCGAGGAAGTCGTTGGCGTAGGTATAGCGCAGCAGCCGGTCGGGGCTGGTGGGGTGCAAGGTATCCGGCTGGGTTTGGGCGCGGCTGGGGGCGGCGAGCAGCAGGGCGAAAAGGAACAGCAGGAGCGAACGCATGGCAGAGGCCGGCAACAACCGGGGACGAGGAATGCGCACATACGGCTGCAGGCCCCCGACTGGGTTCGGCGCAGCTTACATTTCCGGCCCCAGGTACGGCCACTCCTGAAAGCGCGCCGGCAGCCCGGCCTGGCGCGCATTGCCCCGCACGTAGGCCAGCAGCCGGGTCAGCTCGCCCTCGTCCTGCACCGTGTATTCGAAACCGCCCACCTGCCAGAACTGGGCCTCGGGCGGCAGCTTGGGGCGCACCAGACGCCGGCAAACGGTGCCGGTGCGCAGGTGCAGCAGGTCGAGGGCTTTGGAAAACGAGAGGGAACTGGCCGCGGGCAGGTGGAGCACCACATGCGCGTGGTTGGGCAAAATGGCGAAGCCGTGCACCCCAAAGCCGGTTTCTTCCAGCATCATGATTTCGCCGGCCAGGGCCTCGGCCATCTTCTCGTTGTCGAAGTACGCGGGGCCGATGCGGGGCCGGTCCAGCACGGCTTCCAGGCCCGCGAAATACTGCTTCATTACCCGGTGGGGCTCGCCGCCATCTGCCAGCCGCTGCTGGGCTTCGGCTTTCAACTCGCGCAAAGTGACCGCCGCAATGCTGCCGTGCAGGCGGAGTGTGAAGAAGCTGGTTTCGCCAGCTGGCAGGGAAGGGGACGGTGGCATGAGAAAAGAAAAAACTCCGGCCGGCCTCAGGTGGGTAGCTTGATGTAGAAGGTGGTGCCCACGCCTTCCCGGCTCTCAAACCAAATGGTGCCACCGTGTAGCTGCACCAGGGTTTGGATGATGGACATGCCCAGTCCCGTGGTTTTCTCGCCGCGCAGACCCGGCCGCCGTGCCCGGGTGAACCGGTCGAAGAGCACGGGCTGAAATTGCTCGGGGATGCCCACGCCGTCATCGGCCACCGTTACCAGCACGTGCTGGGGGTGCTGCGCTACCGCCAGGGAGATATGGCCGCCCTCGCGGGTGAACTTAATGGCGTTGGACAACAGGTTGTTTATCACCTGCAAAAACTTGTTGTTGTCCAGTTCTATGTACACTGCTTCGGGCGTGCTGCTAAAGCTGAAATGCTTGGCCACCAGGTGTTCGGAGCGTTGGTAGGTGTCCATTACCTGGCGGAGGTTGGCGGTGAGGTCCACGCGCGCGCGCTTGAGCTGCACGCTGGCCGACTCAGCAAACTCGCTGTCCACAAACTCGCGAATGAGGTTTACGCTGTCGCGACAGGTTTCCTGCATCACAAGCACCATTTTTTCCAGCTGCGGGTCATGCAGCGACTGGGTCCGCTCCTGGAAAAAACCGGCCAGATGCTGCAGCATGTTGAGAGGCCCGGCCAAGTCGTGCGACAGGATTTCCAGCGTCGTGTTTTTCTTTGCCATGAACTTGTCGGCGTTGCGCGTGTACTCGTGGTCCACGGTCACATCCTGCACGGTGCCGCAGAGCAGCACCTGGCCGTCGGTGGCTACGGCCCGGTGGGCCCGCACGTTCAGCCACCGCAGCGGGGCTTCGGGCTGCGGCTGCAGGCGCAGCAGCAGGTCGTCGTGCATTTCGCCATTGGCCAAGTCGGTGAAGCAGGTCAGGGCGTAGGCCTGGTCCTCGGCGGGCAGGTAGCTCAGCAGGCGCGGCAGGTCCTGAGTGGCCGTATCGCGGCTTGCCCCCGGGAATAGCTGCTCGTAGGCCTCATTCACATAAAGCACCTGGCTGGCGCTCACGCTGTATGCAAAGAACAGCAGCGGGCTGCCCTGCAACAGGTGGTGCAGCACTTCGGTCTGGTCTAGCATGGCGTGGGTGTTTTCCTGGGGAATGGTGGCCGAAGGTAGGCCGCGCCAGTTGCATCCGGTTGTAATGATAAGGTGGCCTAAGTTGCGGAGTATTGAATCTCAACCGCAGCGGGGCGGCATGTTGGTAATGAGGTCAGGAAAAAGAATTTTTAAAGCCCCGTCGGGGCGACATTCGATGCACGAGTGCCGCCCCGACGGGGCTTTAAAATTCCGCAACAATGCTTTAAGTAATCAGCCAAAAATAATGGTGTATTCAGTTCCGACGTGTTTGAGGACATAGGCGACCCTTTCGGCTAAGGTTCGGTCACAGACGTAATCGGTGGGGGTCAGCCAGTACTGCTTGCAGTGGCGCCACAGGCGTTCAATTTTGTTGAGTTCGGGCGAATAGGGGGGTAAAAAGCAGAACGTGAGCCCTTGTTC
>NZ_MDZB01000123.1 GCF_001816145.1 Hymenobacter lapidarius
CGCGCCCGCAGCGTGGCCCAGGCCGACGCGGCCGGCTACGCCGCCGCCCGCGCCCTGGTGGCCAGCCTGCGCGACCTGGAAAACTACCTGACCCTGCGTGCGCCTTTCGACGGCATCATCAGCCAGCGCAACGCCGACGTGGGGGCCCTAGTGGGCAGTGCGGCCGGCCCGCCGCTGCTGGTAGTGGAGCAAATCCGCCGCCTGCGCCTGCGCGTGGCCGTGCCCGAAGCCGCCACCGGCAAGGACGTGGAACAAAAGGGCATTGTATTCACCGTCAAAGCCTTTCCCGGCCAGCCCTTCCCGGCCACCCTGGCCCGGCAGGCGGCCAGCCTGAGCGCGGCCACCCGTACCGAAACCTGGGAGTTCGACGTGCCCAACCCCGATGGCAAGCTCAAGCCGGGCATGTTCGCCACGGCCCGGCTCCCGCTGGCCCGCGCCCGCGACTCGTTTTACGTGCCGTTCGCGGCCATTACGACCACGCTGGAAAAGAGCTTCGTGATTCGGGTAAAAAACGGCCTCGTGGAGTGGGTGGATGCCGCCAAGGGCACCAGTTACCCCGAGCAGGTGGAAATCTTCGGGGCCGTGCAGGCCGGCGACACGCTGCTGGTCCGCGCCACCGAGGAGCTGAAGCCCGGCACGAAAGTGGTGGCCAGGGTGGCAGAGCCCACTCCTTAATTTTATAGTAGCCTGTTGACTTTTCTTACTTCTCTGCTCGACGTTGTTAGCGGCCTGGACCGCGGGTTGCTGGTGTGGGCGAATGGGACCCACACCCCTGGCTGGGACGCGGTGATGGTCTTTTTTACCGACCGCTTCGTCTGGATTCCGGCCTACGTGGTGCTGTTGGCCGCGCTCGGCTACCATTACCGGCGCCGGGCGGTGCTGCTCATTCCCCTGCTGCTGGTGAGCGTGGGGCTGGCCGACTTCGTGTCCAGCAGCCTGTTCAAGCCCTATTTTTCCCGCCTGCGGCCCTGCCACGACCCGGACTTGTCGGCCGCGCTCAACCTGGTCAACGGCTGCGGCGGGCAGTTTGGGTTCATGTCCTCGCACGCAGCCAACACCACGGCCGTGGCCGTGTTCCTGGGCCTGGTGCTGCCGCGCCGGTTCTGGCTGGCGAAGGTCGGCATCGGCCTCTGGGCCCTGCTCGTCTCCTACAGCCGGGTGTACCTGGGGGCTCATTTCCCCTCGGATGTACTGGCCGGGGCCGTGCTGGGCGGGCTGCTGGCCTGGGGTGTCGCACAGGGGTATTGGTACGTAGCAACCCGGTACTTCCCTAAAAGCAGCCGGTCCTAACCAGTACCCAAGCTAACCCATTGCGGGGTTCTTGTTCCAAAAGGGCGGTTTTACACGCTAAGCTCCTTATCAGAAAGGGTAGCCCGAAAACAGGCTAGAAAAGGGCGATTCCAAGCAATTTATAGGGTATGCGAGCTATCAAAAAGGATTTTCTTTTTGATAAGCTTCGCATACCCTATAAATAATTAACAGTAAATCAGCTAGTTAATAGCTTAACGTGTAAATTCGCCCTTCTGGATACTGTTGGCGAATTGGGTTTAAGCCATTGCTGGCGGAATCAACCGCTCGAAAGCGGCCCGACGGGTCTGGGCTAACGGCACCTCGTTTATCCAGTTAACGATACGCGATAGGTTCATCGCCGCGGCGATAAAGACGTGCTGCAAATGCGTTTTGGCCAGGCCCACGTAGCGCGAACGGCGCATGCCAAAGCCGCGAACCCCTTGCGAGAGCGTGCCTTCAATGCCTGCTCGCCGATTATAGAGCAGGGGCCAGTCGGCTTGACGGTCCCGCACGCGGGAGGCTTGCAAGGCTTGGTACTGCGCGTCGGCTCGCAACTTAATGCCCCGACGTTTCATGCGCGTACACTGCGCCCGAACGGGGCAGGGCCCGCACTGCTTGGCGGAGAACTTGATAAACACGCGGGGCTGGCCCTTTTCCATCGTATGGAACCAGGAGCGAGTCGTATGCCCTTGGGGACACGTGGCTTGCTGCGCGTCCCAATCCACGTGGAAATCCGCCGCCGCATACCCTTGCCCTGCCAGCGCCTGCCACTTCTGGTCTTTGCGAGCGGGCCCCACTAACTCCACCTGGTGAAGTTGCTGACTCTGGACCAGCAGCTCGGCGCTTACATACGCGGTGTCGACCAACTGCTGGGACGGGAGCAACGACTGGTCCGCCAATCCCTGCTGAATCTGCGGCAAGGTAATCGAATCCGCCTCCGTGCTGACGGTCGTGGCCACCTGTGTAATCAGATGCGGTTGGTCGGGTTCGCAAGTTTCACTCAAATGGACTTTATACCCCACCCACGTGGTGGTGCGTTTCCGACTAAAGCGCGCTTCTACGTCATAAGGAGAGCTGATGAGCTGCGCGGAAGGCGGTAATTCTCCCTGATTCTCCACGCGCCAGATGAGCTGACCGTCCACCAGGCGAAATTGTTGAAGCCAGACCTGGCGCAAGACGTCAATGGCTGGCAACTGCCACAGCAAGGCGGCCCGTTCATCCTGTTCGATTCGCTCCAGCAGCCACCAGCCGTCCTGCCCGACTTGTTGCGCATAGGCCAATCGCTCTGGTTTGGTGTGCGGCAGGCGATATTCCTCGGCGCGGGGACCGTACCGGGCGGCCCACTCCGGTTGCAGCTGGCGGGCCAACCAGTCGGGCAAGAGGATGGCCAAGCGGTTGAGCGCAAAGCGCATGGTTTCCGCCACGCACTCCAAGCGGTTCATATCCCGCACACGCGCCAACACATGGGTCGCGTCCGTTCGCTGTTTGCCCCCGGCTTTCAGCCACTTCTGGTCCTGGCAACAGACCAGCAGGTGGTTGAGTAGCCGTTCTTCGGCCTTGCCGGCCACCAATCGCTGGCGAAACTCAGACAAGATGCTAAAGTCAAACCCGGGGTCGGTGAGCTCCAGGCCCAGCAGGTACTTCCAGTCAATGCGACTGCGCACGGCATCGGCCGCTTGGCGGTCGGAGAGATTTTCCGCGAATTGCAGCAACGTCACCAGCGCCAACTGCCAGGGCGCCTGGGCCGCTTGTCCCCGTGGTGGAAACAGGTCGGCAAAGAGGGCGTCGTCATACAGCGTGCCCAGGGTATCGCGCAACTGCAGGTAGCAATTGCCGCGCGGGAATGCCGCCTGGGCGACCTGGTGCGTTTGGGAAGGAACAGGCGTGCTGGGTTGGGGGTGTAAGCTCATGAGCAGAAGCGGTTAAGTTGCCTCTGAAAATAGCTTTTTTACTCCAAACCCAATTCGCCAACAGTATCCTTCTGCAACAAGAACCCCTTAAAGGCCGCTTTCTGAGCCTTAGTGTGCTATATTTTCCGTTTTCTGAGAGGACCCCTAGATTGCTTTTGGGTGAAGCTACGAAACAGCCCGGCTTTCCAGGATGGAAAGCCGGGCTGTTTCGGTCGTTATGCTGCCGCCGTCACGGGCTTCCTGAGCGCGGTTACCATTTCCATTAAATCCGCTGCTCCGCTGAATAGCGCAAGGTTTATCAGCGTTGGAGTCGGGCCGTAAAGCTGCTGCATTTCCTTTAGCAGCTTGCCCGCTTTCCGGGGGCTGGCCTTCATCTGCTGGGCCACGTCCTGCACGGTGGCCGCTTGGCTGCCGATGATGAGCTGCATCCCCTCGCTGAACTGCACCGGCGCTGCCGGCACTGCCGGCGCTGCTGGTGCCGGCGTCGCGGTGGGTACTGCGGCCTCGGCCGACGTGGGCACGGCCGCTGGCTCCGGGGCAGCGGGCTGCTCCGGCTCCTGCGCGGCCGTGGTGTGGGCCTCGCTCATGGGGTGGTGCCCGTGGTGGGCCTCGGCGTTGAAATAGTGCCACTGCGTTTTGCCGTAGTTGCGCCGGTCCTTGTACAAGGCAAGCCCGCTCACGGTGTTTGGCGTGTGGCCGTTGTAAAACGTCACCGGCTGGCCGGTGGCAAAGCGCGGGGCCGGCCGCTCCTGGCGGGTGCTCACGTAAGCGAGTTGGCCCACGATGCTACCCACGGCCTCCCCGCGCCAACGCAGCTCGTCCACCGGGCCGGTCTCGGCCCGCTGCATCAGGTACTCTACCCACTGCGGCGGGTTCTTCAAGCCGATGGTGGCCGCTATCAACGAAATGGCTTGGTGGGCGTCGTCGGCAAAATAGATGCGGTCGCCCTCGCCAGGCAATATCACCTCGAAAGGGCCGCTGGTGGCCTCCTGGCTGAACGGATTTACATAATTGAAGCCCTGGTAGGTCGGCGCGGAAAGCAGCTCGTAATGGGCCGCGTCGTCGCTGTGGCGGTTGTCTACCTGGATGGCATAGAAATAGCCGGCCCAAACGATGGCGGTAACAATGCCCTGCACGGGGTAGCGGGTGCTTTTTACTTCGGCACCGATGGCAATACGGCCGGCGCGGGTTTCAATGGCGGGGAGGTTGGGTAACATGAGGTACTGATTAAGGGGTGGGGCAAAAGCGGCCGGGCTGGTCAGGCCCGGCCGGTGGGCTTAGTCCTCGAACTGGCTATTATGGAGGTCGCCTAGCGCCTCCGCCTCGGCGTTCTGGCAGTCGTCCTCCGGGTAGTCGCGCTGCTCGTCGCCGGGGTGCTCCGGGTACTCCTCGTGGTCCTGGTTGTCGTCGGTGTATTCGGGTATCCAGTCGTCCGGCCGGTTGATAGCCGGGTTGTTGCCGTTGGCCTCGTGCGCGGCGTCGAACTGGTCCGACAAGCGGCCCAACTCGTTCTCCTCCGGCACCGCTGCGGCGGCGGCGGCTGCCGGTGCCGGCGTGGGCTTGCGCGGCTCCAACTCGCGGCCGAAAAAATGGCCTAACGTAATGCCTGGGGCCTGTTTTTTGTACCAGTCCGGCATTTCGTCGGGCTGACAGATAACGCCCAAATACCCGTCCGCGTGGAAATACGCTTTCACCTCGGCCGGGCCAAAGTCATTCATATAAATATGAACGCGGGAGCCGATTTCGGGCACCGCAAAATCAGCCGACCAAATCAGGTCGATGGGCAAGCTAAGCCGGGTGGGGTAGCCTATCCACTGCGGGCAAGGGGTCACGGAATTGAGCCACTGCGAGGGGCAAATTTCGGGCTGCTTGGGGGCGGGAGCGGGGATAATCATCATGGCGGGGGGAGAAAGAGAAGGGGGAAAGCGGCTGCTGGTGCCGGCGCTAAGCGGCCTGGGCTAACTGGTGGGAGAAGACACAATGAGCGCGGGGGTGAACCTTGCGGCCGGTGCGCTTGGCGGGCTGCTCCGGCTCGGTTACCAGCCCTAGAAAACCGTCCGCGTGGCAATAGGCCAGCACCTTTACTGCGCCGGGGTGCTCGTCGCGCCGCTGCACCGTGGCCCCAATCGCGGGCACCGGCTGCTTGCCCGACCAATAGAGGCCACCGGGCAACGCCGTAAGCCGGGGCGCTGCGGTAAAGGCCGGGGTGGGGGTAAGTAACTGCTGCGCTTTATCCTCGCGAGCCTGCTCCTGGGCGGCTTTCTTGGCGGCGTGGGCGGCGCGAACGATTACCAGACGGGCGGCGGGGATGCGGCGGGCGGGGCGGGTGGTGCGGATAGCTTTCATAATCGGGGCGGTTGGGAGGAAATGAGAAGGGAGTAAGACTTGCCTAAAACCAGGGATTCAAATCCCACTCGGTCAGCTCGGCGGCGGCGGGGCTGGGGGACTGCGGCGGCTGCTCGTCGGCGGGGTCGTAACGGTCGGCGGCAACTTCTCCGGGGGCAAGTTCAAAAGCGTCGTAAAACATGGCTAAGGGGCTGGTTTTTTGTTCGTTGCTTATACTTCTTAAACGTAAAACGGCCCTACTTAGTTGCATTTTATACAATTATTATTAGTTATTTATACATAAATAATCTGCCCGCTTTGCTGCTGATTTGCCTTTTTTTCCCTACTGTCCCCTTTTCAGAATAAGAGGCCGGATTGAACCGATGCGTAGGCCTTGCCCTGGCTCAGCACCACCGCTGCGGCGTGGTGTATGGGTTCCTGGTCCTGCATCCGGAAGAAGTGGCCGGCGTGGTACGGGTCGTAGCTAATCGGCTCGGTGGCCGTGGGCTGCGTGGCTGTGGTAAAGGTGCCGATGGCGTAGGCGTGGACGTTCTTCTGCCGCTGGGCAAGGACCCGCTGCCGGCCGCTCTCGGCCACTTTGAAGCTGACGCCGCGAAGCTGCACCGTGGCAAGGTGGGCCACTACTAGCCCGCCGTACTGCACCGAAAACAGGCCGTTTTTCAGGTTGCGGTACACCTTCACTTGTTGACCTTCTAGGTCGATGGTAAGCGGGCGGGGGGCGGGCGTGGCGGGGAGGGTTAAGCGTAGGTTAGGGCGCGGCGGCTTAGCTGCTGCTGCTGGCGGGCCTCACTCACCTGGCGGCGGGCCTGGCCTACCTGGCGTATCAGCGCGTCGATGGCAGCCTGGGCACTCGCGGCTGTGGCGCTCATCGGGTCGGGACCAATGGCCGGGCCGGCAACCTTCACGCGGTAGTAAGTTACTTCCCCGCCTCGGCCGCTGCCCTTCTCGAACATCAAAACCGAAACGATAAGAGTAGAAAATGCCTCGCGGGCCTTATTGCGGAAGTTGACAAAATCGCACATAAAACGCTGTTATTCTGATTGTTTCTTATACTTATTAAACGTATTTTGACCCTTTTTTGTTGCATTTTATACAATTATTTTATGTATTTTATGTATATATAAACAGCCAAAAAAGGCCCGTCCTGGATGGGATGGGCCTTTCGGTTGGTGGGCGTGATGATGGCTGCCGGCTTTTTTTCCCTACTGCCCCTTTCTGTCTGAGTCGTCGGGGGCGGGTAGTATTGCTGTAGTAGAAGCAACCAGCAAGCGCGAATTCAGCAGTAATGCGCTACGCCGCCTCGGGAAGTAATCAGCCGGGGCTACGGGCGGGCGATTTTTTGCGTGAAGGATAGGAAGGGTTCAGTCCGTAGGACCGTAGGCGCGGCCGTAGCCCTGGATAGCCCGGCCCGAAGGGACACGCCCACGTCGGGCTACAAGTAGCTTCATGCCTTCCCGGATTTTTTATCTGACGGCTGGCCCGGTTGTTTTGGAGCTGGAGCTTTTTTTTCTGCGGGTGCGGCCGGGACTGGTTCGGATGGCGCAGGGCGGTTCATCACCTCGTCCCGAATGAGTTTTACTAACTGGTCCTCGCTCACCCTCAGCAACGCTGATAACCCCCAAAGCTCCACTAGGGTCATGGTTTCCGGCTCTTTGATGCGGCGCTGGGCCGTGCGGTAGTTAATACCCAACGCCTCAGTAAACTGCAACGTATTGGTGCCCGTCTGTTTCAGCAGCTCCGCTAGGGTGCTGGCCGTGACGGTTGAGGGCTGGGGCTGAATGGAAATGGCGTGTTCGGTCATGGGGAGGGGTTATTTTTTGCTGCGTTGGGAGAGAACGAGCATCTGCACGGCCCGGAACGTGGCGCGGGGTTCCTCGCCGGCCGTGAGCTGGGCCAGCAGCTCGGCTACCTGGTCGGGGTCGAGCGGTTCGCGGCTGGGGCCAAGGAAGGTGAAACCATCAAACAAATCCCGGTCGCCCTGGATGAAGCGCACCACAAAATAACTGTCGGCGGCGGGGTATGCGTAGCGCACCAGCAGCACCAGCGCGGCCGGGTCAACGTCGTACTCGCCGCAAATCTTGGCCGCTAGGGTGTGGGGGCACTGGTTGATGCCGGCGTGGCCGGACTGCGGTAGCTCGGTGGCAATAGCCCACCCGTGGGCCGGGTGTACGACCAGGTCGCACCGGGTGGGCTGGTGCTGGGCATCGAAAAAGTGAAACGGCCGGACCTGCTGGGTGCCGGGAATGTCAAGCGGGGTTTCCATAGAAAATGAGGTTAGGAGCAGGAAAGAAAGGGCTCGGGCGTTAGTGCGGGTAAGCAGGATGCGCGGGCGGGCCGGGCTGGGCCTCCTCGCGGGCCAGCGTGGCATCTTCCCACTGTTCGCTTTCGCGCAGGGCCAGTGCCGCCCACCGGCTCACCTGCTGCGGGTCGGTGGCAGTGCCCATCAGCTCCCCGGCCTTGTGCCGGCGCTCGGCGGCAAAGGCGGGATGATTCAGCACGTCGGCAAGCCGCGCCCTGGCGGCGCTCAGCGTCGGCCAGCCGGCAACAAGGGGGGCGGTTGGGAAGGAAAGGGCCATATCCTTACTTTGCAAAATATGCAAAACGTGTTTGCGCTTACTACAATAATACTGCGCGGGTTGTACGTATGCCAAACATCCCGGCTGGCGCTGGGCCAACCGGGATGTTGCGGGCATTACTTCATCATCTTAGACTTCATCAGCAGCACGGGGCCGGCTACCACGTCCACGGGGGAAAACTGGTCGAGCGGGTAGCTCTCGTACCAAAGGGCCGTAGCCAGCGGGTTGATGGGCCTTTCCTTGAACTTGCCTTCATCATCAAAAACCAAAATCCATTCCTGGTACGGGCCGTGCTGGGGTCGGTGAACGTCGATAAAATCACAATTCAGCGCCTCGTACATCTGGTCGAGCTTAAAGCGCTTGCCCTTGCGGGGCCGGATTTCCTGGGTGCTCCCATCAACGCCTAGCAGCATCGCCCCGCCCTCGGCCGGGAACATCGCCCGGTGCTGGCCGGCGAAGTAGTCAGCGAGTGCGCCCACGCTGGCCACCTGCTGCCCGTTCTCCAACTTGAAAGGGCCGTGCTCATAGGCATGAGTAACAAACCGCTTGCCGGTGGTCCCGCACAAGGCCACAATGCGCGGCGGCTGCTCGGGCTGCACCTGCACAAACAGACGAGGAGGCAATGCCTTCCAAGCGGGCTGGGGGCCGACTTGAATATGGCTGCTGTGTAAGCTGAACAACAACGGCGCGGCAGCCGTCAGTGTCGAGGAGGGGATTTGCGTGGCGTTTTCCATTACTAAAAAGCTATTAAAGTGTTAGTTGCTTCTTATTAGCAAACGACTTTGGCCCTTCTTTGGTTGCACTTTATACAATTATATTATGTACTAATTACTGTTACACGGGCATAAAAAAGCCCTGCCGGTGTGGGTAGGGCGGGGCTGGAATAGACAAGGGAGGGCAGTTCTTTCACGCTGCCCTCCCTCTAACTTCTACCCGTAAGTCGGCGCTGGCCTCTTTCAAGGACGCCCACCGCGTAGCTGCTGGGTTAAAGGTAGCGCCGGCACCGGCCCCACTTTTCCCCGACCGCCCATTTTGGAGTCCTCTCAGAAAACGGAAAATATAGCACGTTAAGGCTCAGGGAACGACCTTTGAAGCCGTGATTTTACGTGTTGCAGCCGACGACCAGTTACAGTATATAAAAGGGCCTTCTCGGCTTATTCAAATCACCGTTTGCCTGAACAGCGCATCTCGCAAGCGGCTGGCATTGGGGAACCCGCCTACTCGAATTTCATGGGGCGTCGTTGGCCAACCACAAGGGGCATGACATACTTAAAAGACTCGCCGTCGATAGGAGTCGAACTCGGTATTTGGTAGTGGTACTGTTTCTTGAAGAAGGTGTCATAATACACTTTCAAATGGTGGTGGCTGCTGTCGCTGCCCACATAGTAATAGACTTGGTTTTTGCCCCACACCGCCTGCAGCGCTTCTTTGGTTGTTTCAAAAGAAGCTGGCCCTGTCACCGCTTTGGCCGCTGCGTCATATGCTTGATTATGCTGAACGAACGCACTGCTGGCGCAGCCGTTCACCACCCAGAAGCAAACAAGAACCGCGAAGCCCGTCACTTTACACATTGCCATTTTTTTGAGTCCACTGTTTAAGAACTCAAACAAACACCGAAAAAATGGCATTTGGAAACGCTCGTTTACCTTGCCACCCTTTCGCTAAACTACTTTTCAACCATGCACGGGGGTGCAACCTCAACGGGCAGAAACAGTCCCTAGTCGCTCTGGGCTGAACCCGGGTGTTACGCTTTTCCTCCTTACCACATGATTCGTCTTCTACTTCTCTGCCTGACACTGCTGGCCGCCGGCCCCGCGTTCGCGCTTCGACCCGTCGCCGCCTGGTGGGCCAAACCCGACACCTTGGGCCTGAAATACCGGCAAGTGGAGATAACCACGGCCGACCAGGTCAAGCTGGTGGCTTGGCTCATTGAGCCCTCCCCCAAAGCCATTGACCGGCACACAACGGTCGTCGTCGCCGGCGGGGACGCCTACAACATGTCCAGCAACATTTACACGGCGTGGGCCCTGGCCGACGCGGGCTATCGTTCCCTGCTCTTCGACTACCGGGGCTTCGGCCACAGCCAAGCGGTGGCCCTCGACCCACAGCGGCTGTACTACGACGAATTTGCGACCGACCTGCGTGCGGCGTTGGCCGAAGCCCGGCGCGCCGCCCCCCACGACCGGGTCGGCATCTTAGGCTTGTCTATGGGGGCGATTGTGGGGTCCCAGGTGGCAGCCCGTGCCCGGCCGGATTTCCTCGTCACAGAAGGATATGCAGGCAATTTAACGGGCATCGTGGCGTACCAGAAAGCCGCCAACAACAAAACCGTGACGCTGCCCGCCGGGGCCGCGGCCTACCCCCGCGTCGCTGCCCGCGTGCGCTGCCCGTGGCTGCTCATCGCCGGCACCCAGGACAAGAATACGCCGTTGGCCGACTCCGCCGCCGCGGTCCAAACAGCCCGCCGCAAACAGCATCGCCAACTTTTGACCGTTGACTGCGGCCACTTGGGCGCGCAGGACAAACTTACCGAGAGGTTCTTCGCTGAGGGGTACGTGCGGGCCATCAGCCGCTTCCTAGCGGGAGGCACCGCCTAGCGGCTTCAGGGACCAGAATACGACCCTCCTTTCCGTGAATGGAGCGCGTTCATCGACCCACCGTTTAGGTGAACGCATGTGAATTCTTTACCTTCCGATATGAAACAGCGCCGACGGGGGCCGATGCAGGATGAATTGACGGAGGCCATGCACGGTGAATTTACCGTGGATGCTGAAACCGACCGGGTGCCGGGCGCGTTGAGGAAGGCGCGGGGGTCGTGGCTACTCATGGGCGGGGTGCGGCGTAAGCGCGTCCGTGTCCGGCTCAATTCCACGCAGGGCCATCGCATGGCCTATCACGGCTTCGATGCTGGCTGGGCTGGTGCGGCCTTCGCCCCGGCCGGTGAGCCAGAGCACCCAATCGGCCAGCACCAGCGCCCGCCCGTCGGCTTCTGCCGTGGCGTAGTCGAAGCCGTTCTGCCAGGAACGCTGGTCCCGCTCTTCGCGCTCCTGCCGGGCCTGCCGCAGCTGGTCCGTGGCGGCGTCGAGGGCGGCAAAGAGCACGCCCACGGCTTCGTTGCCGCGCCGGGCACACCAGCGCCCATCAATGCGGGAATCGAGGGCGTGGCTGATTAGCTCGAAGACTTCGGCCAATTTCTCGCCGGCCTTGTGCACATCGTGCGGCGGGGTCATAGGGTGCGGGGTGCTGCTTTCCATAGGTGCGAATATACTAAGCGTTAAGGTAATATCCTATTTTAATGCCGGGCTTATTTCAATAATTCCCGCAGCTTTTCCAGCACCTGCGGCAGCTCGGCTTCGGAGCCGACGACGACGAGCCGGAATGCGCCGGGGTGCTGCTCGGCAAAGAGGCCCCGCGCCACTTCCCAGCGCAGCGGCACGGGGGCCGGGGCAATGGGGGCCGTGTTTCGCCCGATTGGCGGGGCTGTGGCGGGCTTTGGGGTCGCGGGTGGTCCGGTGGTTGCCTGGGCGGCTTTGGGGGCCGTGGCGGGCTTCTTTCCGATGTAGGCCTGGTACTCGGCTGCTGTCATGAGAATGGCGTTTCAAATCGGGAAATGGGCCAGGGCCTGAGTTCGGGCTGCATTCAACTGCTTCATTTGCTCATCCGTGCCGCCTGCGTCAGGATGGTATTTCTTAGCAAGCCTTCGGTAGGCTGTTTTCACATCTTCCGGGCGAATCGGGTGCTGCAATTCCATCACGGCCGCCCACTGCGGCAGCGGCAATCGCTCATACAAGGGAACCCGGCCCAGCTGGTAGAGGATAGCATTGCCCAAATCGTTGGAATAGATGTCCACATTGGCCAGGAACCACGCCAGATAGCGCAGTTCTTCGGGGCTGCTCATGGTGTGTACTTCACGAGCCTTGAATTTGCCAAAGGGCAGGGGCTGCCGGCTTATCGTGGCAATAACACGCAGGCAGGCCGGGCAATGAACTTGCCAATTGTAGCCCTGCCCTGGGGTTTCAAGGGCACAAGCGGGGCAGTAAAACGGTGTTTGGTCTAACATGGCAAAGGCTAGAAAGGAGCTTTTTCAAAATCACTGGCATGAGGCATCCGGCTCAGTCCAACGGGCACCTCAAAAGGTTTATCGGCGTCCATGTCTTCGTACTTGCCGGTGGCCATGTTGGACTTGACGACGGGGTTTCCCAGGGCGCCGCTGCGGTGCTTGGCAATAATTAGCTCGGTTTGGCCGGCCGTGGAATTGCCTTCCTCGTCCTGCGTGATGCCGTAGTATTCGGCCCGAAAGGGGAATATCACAATGTCGGCGTCCTGCTCAATGCTGCCGGATTCGCGCAGGTCGGAGAGTTGGGGCTTCTTGTCGCCGCCCCGCGTTTCCACGGCCCGCGAGAGTTGGGCCAAGGCAATGACCGGCAAGTGGAGCTCCTTGGCAATGCCTTTGAGGGCCCGGCTAATGGAGCCTATTTCCTGCTCCCGGTTGCCGCCCTTTTCCCCGGTCATTAGCTGCAGGTAGTCCACGTAAATAACCTTGATGCCGTGCTCATTCTTGGCCTTGGTGGCTTTGGCCCGCAGCTCGCCAATGCTCAAGCCGGGCGTGTCATCAATGAGCAGGCGCGAGTGGCCCAAGTGGGCAGCCTGCCGCCGCAAGTCTTCGGCTTCGGCCGGGCTCATGCCCCCGCCGCGCTGCAGTTGGTTGGTGCTGCGGTCCGTGGCCGTGCCAATGGCTTTCTTGGCCAGTTCCATTGCCGACATTTCCAGTGAACAGAACAGGCCGGGGAAATCGCGGGCTTCGGCCATGTTGGCCACGGCGAGCGTGGCGCTGGTCTTGCCCATGCCGGGGCGGGCGGCAATGATGATGAGCTGACCGGGCTGCCAGCCGCCGGTTAGCTTGTC
Organism: Hymenobacter lapidarius; assembly: GCF_001816145.1. Lineage (GTDB taxonomy): Bacteria > Bacteroidota > Bacteroidia > Cytophagales > Hymenobacteraceae > Hymenobacter > Hymenobacter lapidarius. Next base: position 13,028 of record NZ_MDZB01000123.1, read on the forward strand.
GAGCGCCAGCAGGCCCGTGGGCACGCCCGTGATGCCGCCCGGCGTTTGGGTGGCTGCCACTACCTCGTCAATGGCGGGGTGGAAGAGCTGACCCAGGGTTTGGGCGCGGCGTACCTGCCGGCTGTCCTGCACTTCGTTGAGGCTGGCTTGCGCCAAAGCCAGCACATCGCCGGCATCGGCCGTGAAGTCATAGGCCGTTTTGAGCAGCTGCGTGGCAATTTCGGCCGTGCGGCGCTTGGCGTACAAGTCAATGAGCGTGGCGCAGTGCGTGCTCAGGGCGGCGGCGTTGTGAACGTGCTGGGTAAAGGCGGCCACGTACTTGGCCCCGCCCGCCTGCTCCAGGTGCCCGGCCTGCCGCAGGTGGTTGCTGACGGTGAGAATATCCACCGCATCGCCGGTTCCTTGCAAGGCAATGATGGCGCGGAAAATGAGCCGGTGGCGCGGCAGGTAGAAGATATCGGCGTTGCCCCGCAGGTAGGCAATGCCCACGGGCACGGCGTTGGCCTCCGTCATCATGGCCCCAAGGGCGGCAATTTCCAGCTGCAAATCAGCCAGTGGCTTTTGGTTGGTAGGGGCGTTCATAGCTAGTATTTGGTCACGTTGCGGGCGGCGATGGCTTCCCGGCTGTAGCTATTGCCCGGCGCTACCTGCAGGGCCGGGTTGGGGCCAGCGTAGGAGGCGGCCGGGCTACTGGGGCCAGCGGGGCGAAGCAGGGCGTTGTTTTTGGCGTCGTTCTCAATCCAGGCTTCGATGAAGCGTGCCCATTTGGCATCCGTGGCAAAGGCCGCCCGTTTCTTGGCTTGCACCGCTTCGTCGGCCCCGCGTTGAATCTTGAGCAGGTAAAGCGCCTTATTGAGCGGCCCCATGCCCAGCTTGTCGAGCAGGGCGAAAAAGCCAGCGGCTTGAAAACACGGGGCCTCGTCGTGGGTGTATTCCGGCGCGGCCCCCGTGGGTCGTTCGGTTGGTTGGCTTTTAATCGAAGACGAAGATGCTTTGCCCGCGCTGCTAGCTTTTTCTTCTTTAGAAGAATGTGGTTGTAGTTGTGGTTGTAATTGGTTGCCCTTTTCTTCAACACCTGTTGGATTATTTTCAACAGGTGTTGGAATTGTGTTAGCGTTCTGTTGGCGTTGCGTTGCCAGTGCGGCGCGGCGCTCAGCAGAGAGGCGGCCTGCTTCGGCCTTTTTTTCACTCAATTCCTGACGCTTACCTGCCTCTTCCAGCAGCCGCGGGTTGTAGCGGTAGGAGCCACACTCCGCAAGCGGGAACATGGCCAGTATCACGCCGGAAGAGATTTTCCACTCTTCGGGGCTCATCTCCGAAAGGCGGCGCATCATGTCCTCTTCGGCGGGCAAGGTGCCCGGCTGGGCTTCTCCCCAAGCGATGGCCAGCAGGCCGATGTAAGCCCCACGCTCAGCAAGGCTCATCATTCGCACGGACTTGGAACTAAGCCAGGCAGCAGTATTAAAGGCAAACCAAAAGGGCTTCATGGCTGGGTTAAAATGATGAAAGCCCCGCCCTCCGCGTGACCGGAAGGCTAAGGGCTTTCAATGGCTTTGCCGGCCATTTAAGTTGTTGCACGGATGGTCACGCATCCGGTATCAAGAAACAGCCCCGGCAAGGGCGTTATCTGATTGCTTATTGTAAAGATAATACAGTTTCAACGCATATCAAAACGGTATCATAAGTATTTACGGCGGGCGGCGTAATTTTGCGGCATGGCCCGTCCCGTTACCTCGTCCGAAGCGCAGAGCAAGCGCACTGCATCCGTCACATTCGCCACCTTAGCCGAGAAGCAGGCCGCACAAGCCCACGCGGCCCGTAAAGGCCAGTCCCTGGCGGGGTTGCTCAAGCTGCTGCTGGCTGCCGACGTAGCCGCCACGCCCGGCCCTGCTGCGGCACCGGGCGCGTAGGGGCTCAAGCGGCCTTCACGCGTTTCGTGTAGGGCTTGCGGGCTTTCTTTTCGGCGGTATAGGGCCAATGCGGCGAGCCCTCCCGCGCGGGCAATGCCGGGTCACGCTTCGGATGCAGTGGGCGGCCTGGGTAGTCGCGGTGGTAGCAGGCCGTTACCCGCTCCATCTTGGCTTTGGCGGCGACACTTTCCGGCGTATCGGCCAGCTGCATCATGTAGTCTATTTCCAGGTCGTAAATCCGGTATTCGTAGGCTTCAGCTTTCACGCGTATCTTCAGCGTTAGAGGCTCCGGGTCGGGGATAATCTCTACTTCAGTCAACATGCCGACCGAGCAAGCGGGCGGCTGCTCCAGAATGGCCAGCTCGGCGCGGCGCTTGTTGCCCGGCACGACGTAGTAAAAGGAGAGGGGCGGCTTCATGGCTAGTCGAGAGCCAAATACACTTCACCAGCTTCTATCCTAATCATGCCCTCCTTTTCCTCTTCTTGTAAGTCTGCATCTTCTCCCTGCCATTCTCCGTCACTGAAGAATTGAGCGCAAGTGGTGATTTCAAGGCTTACATCGTGGAAAATATTATTTTCCGTGCTCGCCTCAATTGGGCGGGCTAATTGCTCAGGGGTGAGGGTTTGCAGGCCAGCCAATAAGTCGGCCCAAGTGTTGTGGAATGAGATATTTGGCATTGTAGTAGGGCTTAAATGGTGGTGCTGTAAGGGGTGCCGTTCGTGCCGGCGAAGCGGCTGGGCTGGCTCACCTGCTGCTGCAGCGGGCGCAGCGGCTCAGCTTCGGCGGTGATAAAGGCGTTGTGGGCGGCGATTTGCGCGGCGCTCAGGCGGCCTGCCAATGGGATGCGGGCCACGGCGGGCGGGCAAGGGGCGCGGTGCTGAACCATGCTAGAGGGAGCCGGTGCGGGCCACGAAATCGAGCAGGAAGGCTTCGGCCGTGGCCAGCAGGGCGGCGGGGCTTTCCACGAGGAAGGCCAGGGTCTTGGCCCCGCCACCGGGCCGCTCGTGGGCCGTGGCCGTGTAGGTGGAGCCGTAGCGGTTCACGTCCTGCTGCACGCTCACGTCGGCAAAGCCCGCGTGCTGGGCTATGGGCAGTAGCCGGGCGCGCAGGTCGCTCAGGCTGGGCGCGGGCGGCATCACCAGGGCGGTGACGGCGTAAGAAGCGGGGGCGTGGCTCATGGGGCTAGGCGGGAATGAAGTGGCCGGCATCGTTGAGTTTGTAAGGGATGTTGGGCAGCAGCACGTTGCCGGTGGCGTCGGTGTCTTCGCCGATGTTGCCGAGTGCAAAGAGGTAACGCTTGCCATTCCATCGCTTGATTAGAATCGCTCCAGCGTCACCAGCCGTAGCCGTGCCAGCGTAACCAGCCGTAGCCGTGCCACGCGAACCAGCCGTAGCCGTGCCAGCGTCACCAGCCGTAGCCGTGCCACGCGAACCAGCCGTAGCCGTGCCATCGTAACCAGCCGTAGCCGTGCCAGCGTAACCAGCCGTAGCCGTGCCAGCGTCACCAGCCGTAGCCGTGCCGCCAATGATTGCTCCGGCGCATCCGTTGGCTTTCAAGTACTCGGTCACCGTCAGGCGGTCACCGCTGCACACCACTTCCCCAGCGGGGAACTTCACTTTGCCGTTCAGCTCCACGTAGGCAGGCACCAGCACGGCCAGCCACAAGGCATCGGGGGTGGTAAACAGGGTGCCGTCTGCCACCGAGTGGTCACCTTCGCCGCGCAGCCAGCCGTGCAGGCCGTTGCCGCATTCGGCGGTTGCCTTCCAATCCGGGCAGGTGACGGGGCCGGCAGTGGGCCAGCGGAAGTTATTGCGGCTGGTGCCGTCGGGCTGGCAGATGCGCAGCACCAGGACGGGCGCGGCGGGGGTAATGAGTGGGGAAGCGTTCTTTTTCATGCCTATCTTGTGGGGGAAGTGGTTGAAGTGGCCCGGTTCCTGTTCGCGCAGGGCCGGGCTTTTTTGGTGGGTTAGAAGCGGAAAGCAGCGTTCACGGAATCGCTATCGGCCTGCGAGGCCAGCACGGGCGGGGTGTCCCAGTTGGCGGCGGGCGCGGCGGGCGGCACCACGGCGGCCGTTTCGGGGCGGGCGCAGGAAGCGGCCAGCAGCGAGAGGGCAGCCAGCAGGGAGGTGCGGCCGGTGGTTTTGGCGCGGAAATAGGGGGCTTTGGCTTTCATAAGCAGGAAGGGGAAAGAGGTGAGGCAGGGATTAAGCGGGCTGGGAGTAGGACAGCGGGGCCCCGTCGCCCACGAGGCGGGCACTGGCTTTGGCCGTGGCGCGTTCGGCCCGCAGGTAGGCGGCCTCGTCGGTCAGGTCCATGCCGTTGGCCAGCTTGGCGTACACCGTGATGGCCGTCAGGCTCGTTTCCCAGCAGGGGGCGACGCAACTGGCCTTGGCGGTGCGGAGCCAACGGAGTTCGCCGGGATTGATTCTGATGGTGTCGGGGGTAGCGTTGCGGGTCATGACGTTTCGTATGAATGTGTTATTGATACGACAAATGTATCATATAGGTTTGACATAATCAAATGATATTTCACACAAATACGACACAAGGGACAAAAAAATAGCTAAGCCGCTAATACCGTGTTATTAAACTTGTTCCGCCATACCTGCCGCAGCGTTTCGAGTAGTTGGTCTTGATTGCGGATAAAGCCCATGCTGATAGAAAAGGCCGTATTTTCTTCCAGCGCGGCCAGCTCCTTTAGCTGGGCGCTGGTGCCGGTTTGTCGGATGCCGGTTTCGTGGCGGCCAAATACGAGCAGATTCAAGGCCTTGGCCACGGCGGCGTAATCCACGCGGGGGAAAGCGGCCATTGCCCCGCTCAGGCCCCGGTACATGTTGCCGGCCTCAATCCGGTTCAACAGCAGCGAGTCGGTGAGCCATGTGACGGTTTTGGCGTAGAGCATCGGGTTCATCTCCATCGCAATCAGTACCCAGATATACGGGTCGCACCAAGTGGTTTTGTTTTCAGCCCGGCCGTTGGTCTTGTAGACGGCCAGTGCCTTCAACACCTTGATAACCCCGTCTTTTTCCACCATTTCCATAAAACTAGAAAAGTCTACTTTTATGAAATCCCGCTCCGAAAGCAGGTAATAGATGCGTTCGGCGTTGGCCTTGGCGTTGAGGACTTCTGTCAGGTTGCGCTCACTCCAGCCGTATTGCAGTCGGGCCACGGCGTAGGCCCCCTGCAGGTCGGTCAGGTTCAGGTGGCCGGTTTTCGACTGCTGGCGAATCTTGATGCCGAACAAGGCCCGGTCGGGGCTCAGCATGACGAGGTTGGTTTTCATGGGGGCTTAGTTCTTTTGCCCGTCTGGGCAGTGGGCAAATTTGAGGCGGTCGTATTGTACCGTTCGCAATACATTCTGATTAATGGCCTGCGTCATGCAGTACGAAAGGTCAAGCATGGGCTTGCCGGCCTTCATGGTGGCCTCGGGATTGGGTTGGGCTACATAGGTGATGCCCTTGTATTTACACCACTCCATGATGCAGTAGCCGGGTAGGCGGAAGAGCCATTTATAAGCGTTGGCTTTGGTTGTGCTCATGACTTTTTCGGCCCTATGGTGACGTGGCTGCGCTGTTCCGATTCGGGCGTGTGGACGGCGCAAACGATGCAGTGAGAGCCTTCTATGATGAAGTGCGGCCGGCGGCACTTCACGCACGGCACCGAGTTCTTTGCACACCACTTGGCGAGGTCAGCCGACTGCTTGTCGGCGTCGGCTTGCTGACGCTTGGTGAGCCTACGGGGCTTGAAACTGTCATATTTGGCGATGCTCAGGTGAAAACCGGGGCCGTTATATTGGTCGGTGCTCATGCTATTTGGCGTGATAAAGCACCGTGTTCGGGGCCATAACAAGGGTAGCTGCGCTGGCATCGGTTTCGACTTCCAGCATGGGCAGGCGCGGGCCGGGGCCTTTGCTCAAGTAGGGCGTAATGCGTAGCGCCTTATAGTTCTTGCCCTGCCCAGAAGAAACGCGGAAGGAGCCACCCACCACAAGGGCGGAAGCAGTAAAGGGAGGAAGCGTTAGGAGTTTCATGGCTAGCTGGCAGCGTAATCGTTTATTTGGTTTCGGTGGTCGTGAATCAAAATCATGTTCAGCCAGTAGTAGTCGGTGTGTGTCACCACCCAAACCCCGGGCTTCAAGACTGAATTATGGGTACAGCGTTGGGGCCACACGTAGCAATAGAAGCTCTTCCACGGCCGGAAATAGAAGCGCAAGCCCAGTTTATTCCAGCGCGGCAGGGAGAAATCGAAGTAGCGTTTGATGAATCGTTTCATGATGTTGGGATTAGGCGTTTGCGGCGCATTCACGCCAGCCAGCAGACAAGCGTTTCCATTCTTTGGCTTCGGCTTGGCAGTAGGTCACTAGTTCGGGGTGGCCGGCTACGGCAGCATCGGCAGCAGCTTGCCATTCAGCCGCTTTGGCTTCAGCTATTTGCGCATCGCGTAGGTAGGCGGCAGCGCTAAAGTCGGTGCGTGCTTGGCTCATGCCCCTACGCGGTTTGCAACTGCGGCACCGTCAGCACCAGCCCGTCGGGCATCGGGGCTTTGCCGGCCAGGATGCGCAGCGTGGGCAGGGCATCCCAGTAGGTGTAGCGCCCGGCCACGGCGTTGCGCAGCAGCTCGGCATCGAGCGTGGCGTCAATACGCACGGCTACTTCGGCGTAGCGCGACATGAGCAGCGGGCGCAACTCCGCTACTTCCTTTTTGAAAAGGGCGGACTTTGCCGACATCGCCGGCCATGTTTTTTCTTGATTTCCGTCATTTTGGTGTGAAGTATCAAACGTGTATGTATATTTGCCAACCAAACCACCAACGCAACGCGCTATGGTTTAGTACCAATACGACAAATTTAGCGGATTCGTTTGATATATCAAACCTATTTGCAACTTTATTCCCGCTTCTTTCACCAACCAATCACCCCATGAACCCGACCCCAACCCCGAAGCATCCGGGCATTGCGGCCCGCCTGGAGGCATTCATTGCCGAAAAAGCGGACAACCCCCGGCAGTTCGCCTTATCGGCGGGCCTGACGCCGCAAGTCATTTCGCACCTGCTGCAGGGCAAGGCCGTGCCCAGCGGCGACACGCTCACGGCCTTGGTCACCAAGTGGCCCGGCCTGAACACCACTTGGCTACTGACGGGCAAAGGCGCTATGTACTTGGGCGATTCTGCCGCCCAGCTCCCGCCCGCCCTGCCTGACCCCATCCGCGAAGGCTTCCCCCCGGTGCCCGGCACGGCCACGCCGCAGCAGGCCGATTTCGTGGGCCGCTACCTCACGCAATTAGAAGCGGAGAACGCCCGGCTCGCCGGCATGGTCGAATGGCTGCAGCACCAGAACGAGGTGCTGCTGGGAAAGTCGCCAGCTAGCGCCGATGCAGCCGTCTACACGATGCCCCTGCCCCCTGTTTCGCAAATCGGTTTCCAGATTGCCGCCCGCGCCGAACCGTGCGTGGTGCGCCAGATGTGGGAAGCCGAACACGCGGAGCCGCTGCGGATGGTATCGTAAGGCGCTGCGCTAGTTGAACGCCCGCCCGCTGCGGCGCGTGTTCCGGTGACGAATCCGGTTACACACGCCACGGCAACGGCGGCAAGCTGCTAAGTAGTACGTAGTTACGGGGGTAGTTCGCAATCCCTCGCTCTCTACACAAAAGCCCCGTTTCCATGATGGAAATGGGGCTTTTATTTTTTCAGTAAGACAATTTATTTTGCCTGTGGTAAGCTGCAGGAGCAGTTGCTGGGAAGGCTGCGACTACGGGACCGGCAGGTACGTCAGCGCCCGAGTGGCGGCTGCCAATCCTGCTTCTGCAAACTACTTCAATGCTTTACTGGGCCACTGGATACCAGTTGCGCAGCCGAACGTCAATTTTCTTGTTGGCCATGTTCACTGTTTTCTTGAAGCTGCCTACGTCGCTCAGGCCGTTCTGGCCGCGGTAGTGGTAGGGGTACACAATGCGCGGCTTGAAGGCCAATACGCCCTGCGCGGCCTGGTTCGCGTCCATGGTGTAGGGCAGGTTCATGCACACGAAAGCCACGTCAATGCCCTTCAGGGCGCGCATTTCGGCAATGTCTTCGGTGTCGCCGGACAGGTACACGTTTTTGCCGCCCAGGTTCAGCACGTAGCCATTGCCCCGGCCTTTGGTGTGCGGCGCGTCGGCTGCTTCGGGCAGGTTGTACATGGGTATGGCCGACACGCTCATGCCCAGGGTGTCGAGCCGCTGGCCGTTGCGCAGGATGCGGACCTGCGCTCGGTACTCGGCGGGAAGCTTATCGGCCACGGCCTGGGGCACCACCATCAGGGCCTTGCCCACGGCGAGGGCCGCCAGCGTTTTGGGGTCCAGGTGGTCGCCGTGGATGTCGGTGATGAGGATAACGTCAGGCGCGGCCAGCCCGGCATAGGCCGCGGCCCCGCCGTAGGGGTCCACGTAAATGGTCTTGCCGTTCCAGGTAAATACCACGCTGCCGTGCGTGATGGGCTGCACCGTGAGGGGGCCTTTTTTGGTGGCAATCTGGTCGGCGGCGGCGCGCGGCGCGGCGGCGGGTGGGGTTTGGGCCTGGGCCGTAACTGCAAAAGCGGCCAGCGCGGCCGTGAGGAGGAAGGATTTCATCGGTTTTGTGCCTGTTGGGCAAGAAGTACAATCGGATGGTTGCCGTGGCTGGGTCCTAATTACGAAAAGTCGCTACCGAAAACCGGGACCATAACATAGCCGCCCCGCACAAGTTCAGGCCCGCCAAAAGCCTGACCCGGACAAGCACCGCTTCGCGCCACTGCCCGGCGGGTCTTCCTGCCATCACCTGATTTATACCGATAGGTTTTTGCTTTCAGAACAGTACAACCGCTGCTACTGCTTTGGCCCCGGTGCCGGCCGCGCCAGTACCTTTGGCCCACTCTATTTTGTAGCTTCCCCATGAGCGAGACCGATGCGCCCGTCCCCAGCACCTTCGACAAAGCCCGAGCGGGGCTATGGGCCAGCCTGCAAAAACACCTGACCACGGTGTATGCCGTGGAGGCAGCCTTCGCGCAAGCCGTGGCCTTTGCGGAGGCTTTCCCTTTTGCGGCTTCTTCTGCTAGTGCCGACCAGCTTTATGGCTACGAGGAGCGGCGGCGGGAATTGCGCGACTTGTTTACCGATGAAACGGCGCAGCTCGAAACCCTAACCAAGGCCATTCGGGTGAAGGGGTACGCAGAAGCCGAAAAAAAGCAGCTGTACCTGCTGCTGCTCGGCTACATGGACATTGCCGCGTCGGTGTTTGCGCGCCTGCACACCCAGGTGCCGGCCTCGCTGCCCAAAGATGAGGAACTGGACGAGACCACGGCCCGCTTTGGCCGGGTGCAGAAATTTGCCCGGCTGAACATAAAGGGCATTGCCGGAATACTATAGGAGCTTATCTGAAAGGGCTGCGGTTGGCTCCCCTAAGTTGCGAAGTGCATTTGTGGGAGAGGACAGGGTGGCCATTGGTGGCGGGGCCATTGCGGCCACCGTGGGCCACCAGTTGCACGTGGCCACCAGCAAAAAGCCCGAAGGCCCCTACACCGAGGTAGCACTGCTCGATGTGCCCGCCAGCAAGTTTACCATCGATGCCCACCCGTACTTGGGACACCGACGGCCAGTGGTACCTGCTCCACGCCCGCGACTTTATTGACACCGACAATGGCTACCGCCTTGGCACCGGCCTGGTGATTGAACGCCTGCTCGGCATGACCCGCCTGGCCGGCGAAAGCCGCACCGTGATGCGCGCCCACCACGACTGGATGTTGTTCGATAAAAACCGCACCATGGCGCTTTATGGCAACCAAACCTTTGCCGAGTGGCACACCCTGGAGGGCCCGTTTATCCGGAAGCACGCCGGCAGGTACCACTGTCTCTACAGCGGCGCCAATTTCCTCACGCCCCGTTACGGCGTGGGCCATTGTGTGGCCGATGCCATCATGGGGCCCTACTCGGACGCCGGTGCTCAGAAAGGCCCGCGGGTGCTGGCCGCAGTGGCCGGGCCCGTGCGCGGCCCCGGCCATCATTCGCACGTGCTGAGCCCCAATGGCAAGACTGAATACCTGGTGTACCACGCCTGGAACCCGGCCATGACCGAGCGGCGGCTCTGCATCGACAAGCTGGCCTGGACGGCGCAGGGGCCGCGCTGCGTGGGCCCCACCTACACGCCCCAGCCCATGCCCGCGTAGGAGTGGGCGGCGGTAGCCGGCTGGGTAGGCAGCGAAGATTACTGATTGAGACACTGCAAAAGACGGGCGACAACAGTGGAGCCCGGTTTGCCGTTGCAGAGCCTATACGTAGTGCTTATTTTCTCATGTTCCGTTTCGTTCCCGTACTGCTCGCCGCGCTTCTGGCCTTTGCCGCCCGCCCGGCAGCGGCGTATTCTGTGCTCACCCACCAAGCCAACATCGACTCGACGTGGGAGCGGAGCCTGGTGCCCGCCCTGCAGCGCCGCTACCCCGGCGGTACCGACGAGGAAATAGCCGCTGCCAAAGCCTACGCCTACGGCGGCGCCATTATTCAGGACATGGGATATTATCCCTTTGGCAACGTGCTGTTTACCAACCTGACGCATTACGTGCGCTCCGGCGATTTTGTGCGCAACCTGATTGACCAGTCCCACAACCGCAACGACTACGCCTTTGCCCTGGGGGCGCTGGGGCACTACGCCGCCGACGTGAGCGGGCACGCCGAAGGCACCAACCGCGCCATGGCCAGTGTATACCCCGAGCTGGCCGAAGAATTCGGCTCTACCATTACCTACAACCAGGCGCCCAAGCAGCACACCCAGCTCGAGTTTGCCTTCGACGTGGTGCAGCTCGCCAGCGGCAAGTACCACACCCAGGAATACCACAAGAACTTCGGGTTTAAAGTAAGTAAGTCGGCGCTGGAACGGGCCTTTTTGCAAACCTACGGGCTGGAACTGGGGCAGGTAATTGCCAACGTGGACCTGACCATTGCCAGCTTCCGCTTCTCGGTGAGCGAACTGATTCCCACCGCCGCCCGGGCCGCCTGGCACTACAAGCGCAAGGACATTCTGGAGCTGAGCCCCGGCGCCCGGCGCCGCGACTACCTCAAGCGCACGAGCCAGCGCCAGTTCAAAAAGGAATACGGCGATGAGTACAAACGGCCCGGCACGGCGCCCGCATTATTTCTTATTTTATTCGGGTGCTGCCCAAAATCGGACCGCTGAAGCCCTTCGCTTTCAAGCTGCCCACGCCCGAGGCTCAGAAATTGTTTCGGGCCAGCTTCCAGAAGGTATTGGTGAACTACCGGGCTCACGTGGCCCGGATGCCGGCCGATAGCGCCGCCACCACACCCGCCCTGGCCAATACCGACTTCGACACCGGCCACCCCACGCACGCCGGCGAATACCCCCTGGCCGATGAGACCTATGGCGAGTGGGTGCGCAAGCTGGCAGCCAAGAAGTTTGAAAACCTGGACCCCGTAGCCCGCCAGAATATCCTGGCATTCTACGGCAACTCCCCTAAAACGCCCAAGTCGAAGGAAGAGCAGGAAGACGGCAAGCAGCGCCAAACCAAAGAAGCCCTGGCCGAGCTCAAAGCCCTGCAGTAATCCTCCTCCGTATGCTTGGCGGCTTGCTGTAAAAGCATAACCAGCCGTGGTTTGGTAAGGAAGACGAATTGGGCTATCTTGCGTAGCGCTCATCAGGAAATGCTGGCAGCCAGGCAGGTACACGCTTCTGGAAGGCTGTTTCGGTTAATGCCTGCGTTTGATTTTCATTCCATGAACAGGTAGCCGCGTCGTTTTCGGCATTGTGCTGCTGGTTTTATTGCGGGCACATTTGCTGTAATCCTTCTCTTTCTTCCCTCACTCTTCCCCCATTTTCATGTCAAAAATTTGGCGGTGGTCTAATTTAAGGTGAGATTGTAATTGTCAATGACAATTTTAATGCGGGCGTTATGCATGGGCAAGGATTTGCTAAAGGAGCAGGATTTTC
>NZ_MDZB01000124.1 GCF_001816145.1 Hymenobacter lapidarius
CGCCCGCCCCGCGAGCCCCGGCCCGAAGGCCAAACCCGCGAACCTCGCGCCGATGGCGAGCGTCGCAGCCGCGGTGGCCGCAACCGCAAGCGCGGCACCAAGCCGGAAGGTGCTGCCGACGCCCCGGCTACTGGCGAAACGCCCCCTGCTTCGGTTGCCCCAACTGCATCAGCCGAATAAATTCGGATTTAGCGACAATAAAAAAGCGGCCTCTTGGAGCCGCTTTTTTATTGTCGCTAAATCCGGCTTGCAGCTATTGGTTAGCAGGGAGAAGCCAGCTGCTTTTGCACTGATTTGGCCCTACCCCACCACCTGTCCCACCCCAAACAGCACCGTGAACACCAGCGTGCTTAAGGCCATTTGCTTTAGCAGCGGGTCAATCTGCATGGAATCCTGCCGCCGCCACACCTGAATGGCGTTGAAGGCAAACAGCGGCACGGCCAGCGCAAACAGCCACTGCCAGGGCGAATGGTACGTGAGGGCCACAAACACCGTGGCGCTCCCCAGGCCCAGCAGCAGCAGCAGCCAGTGATAGCGCCGCGCGTGCATCGGCCCCAACCGCACGGGAATGGTGATTTTACCCGCCAGCACATCGGACTTGATATCGCGGATGTTGTTGACGTTCAGCACCGCCGTGGCGAAGCAGCCCAGCGCGGCGGCGGGCAGCAGGATTTGCAGCGGCAGCGCCCGCGCTTGCAAAAAGTAAGTGCCGCACACGCCCACGAGGCCGAAGAACAGGAACACCGAAATATCGCCCAAGCCCGCGTAGCCATACGGGTTTTTGCCCGCCGTGTAGTTCACCGCCGCCCAGATAGCGGCCAGCCCCAGCGCCAGAAACGCCAGAAACAGCCCGAGCCCGGCCGCGCCCAGCGCCACCCACAGCAGCGCCACGCCACTAGCCAGCGCCAGCAGCCCGCAAATAACCATGCCGCGCTTCATTTGGGCGGGGGAAATGGCGCCGCTTTGCACGGCGCGCTGCGGCCCTTGCCGGTGCACGCTATCGGCGCCGTTCTGGGAGTCGCCGTAGTCGTTGGCGAGGTTGCTGAGGATTTGGAGCAGGATGGTAGTGAGCGCTGCCAGGGCCACTACCGGCCCGTTGAACTGCCCGTTGGCGGCGGCCAGAAACGCGCCCGTGAGAATGCTGGCCAGGGCCAGCGGCAGCGTACGGGGGCGGAATGCAGAAATCCAGGGGGACATGGTGAAGAAAATTTGCTTCTTAAAACAAGAACGTCATGCAGAGCGCAGCCGAAGCATCTCTACCGCAATGCTAAAGCAGATTAATTACGCGGTAGAGATGCTTCGGCTGCGCTCTGCATGACGTTCTTTCAAGTCATGGCAACGTAAAACCTACTTTGCGATGTCCCCCAGCAGCTCGGCGCTCAGGGGCTTCACGTCGGCTTTGTAGAACTTCAGCACGCGGCCGTTTTCATCGACCAGGTACTTGCAGAAGTTCCACGACGGGGCGCTGTTGACGGCGCCGTTCTGCTGCTTGTCGGCCAGGAATTTGAACAGCGGCGCGGTGTCGGCGCCGGTTACTGATACCTTGCTGAACAAGGGGAAGGTGACGCCGTAGTTTTTCTCGCAGAACGTGGCAATCTGGGCTTCCGTACCGGGCTCCTGGCCGCCGAAGTTGTTGGCGGGGAAGCCCAGCACGGTTACTTTGTCGCCGTGCTTTTTATACAGCTCCTCCAAATCCTTGTATTGCGGCGTGTACCCGCACTCGGAGGCGGTGTTCACAATCAACAGCTTTTTGCCTTTGTACTGGCTCAGCTTCACGTCCTTGCCATCGATGGATTTGACCGTAAAATCGTAGACGGAAGCGGGCGCGGTGGTTTCGGCGGAAGTAGTCATGGGGAGGGGTTGGGCTGGTTTGGCCACGAGGTAGGCCGCCGCGGTAGCGGCCAAGGCCAGTGTAAAGAGAATGATTTTCTTCATGGGATGGAAACGTAAGGCCGAATCGACGCCTGCGTAACCGCGCACCGGCAGGCCGGGTTTTGGGCTGGTACGGTTTAGGTGGTGGGCGGCGTGAGCCACTTTTCCAGCAGTATGGGCTGGTAGGCCGCCAACTGGGTCAGCAGGTCCTGCGGGTCGGCTGATTGCAGGAGCTGGCCGCGGTTTTCGGGGCGCAGCAACTGGTCGTCGCACATGCGGTCGAGGGCCAGCAGCAGGTGGTTGTAGTAGCCATCCACGTTGAGCACGGCCACGGGCTTGCGGTGCAGGCCGAGCTGGCCCCAGGTCAGGACCTCGAACAACTCCTCCAGCGTGCCGTAGCCGCCGGGCATGGCCACGAAGGCATCGGCGCGGTCGGCCATCAGCAGCTTGCGCTCGTGCATGCTGCTCACCACGTGCAGCTCCGTGCAGCCGAGGTGCGCCAACTCCTTATCAGCCAGAAAATCGGGGATAACGCCCACCACCTGCCCGCCGTGGGCCAGTACGGCATCGGCGATGGTGCCCATGAGGCCTACGCGGCCGCCGCCGTACACCAGCGTGAGGCCCTGCGCCACCATGGCGGCGCCGAGAGCTTCCGCCTGGGCAACGTATTTCGGGTTGGTTCCGGTGCTGGAACCGCAGTAAACGGCAATGCTTTTCATATTATTGGAATTGTTGCTTGTTGCTCTTTCGGAGTTGCACTCCGAAAGCCGCCCGAGGTCGGGTCTCCCTCCGCCCCTATTGTTTAACTCATTCCGTTAGCTGCGACACCAAGGGGCTCTCGGAGTGCACTGAAAGAGCGAACTAACGTCAGCCCACTTATTACATGCGCTCGGGCACCTGAATGCCTAGGAGTCCGAAGGCGGCTTTCAGCTGCTCGCCGGTGCGGGCCGAGAGAGCCAGGCGCAGGTTGCGCCGGGCCAGGTCGGTTTCGGCGAAAATGGGCACTTTGGCGTAGAAGCGGTTGTAGTTGCGGGCCAGGTCGTAGGCGTACTGGGCCACTACGGCGGGCGACAGATTTTTGGCCGCTTCGGCCACCACGGCGGGGTAGCGCGCCAGCTCCTGTATCAGCTCGCTATCGGCGGGGTGAAGCTCGGTCACAGTGGCCCAATCGGCGGTGTCGGGGGCACCCAGCTCTACGGCTTTGCGGCGGACGGCGGCCGTGCGCGAGTGCGAATACTGGATAAACGGCCCCGTGTCGCCCTCCAGGTTCACCGACTCTTCGGGGTTGAAGAGCATGCGCTTCTTGGGGTCCACTTTCAGCAGGTAGTATTTCAGGGCGCCCAGGCCCAGCATATGGTACAGCTCCTCCAGCTCGGCCTCGGTGAGGCCCTCGGTTTTACCTTTTTCGAGGGTGGCGGCTTTGGCGGCGGCCACTACGTCGCGCACCAGCTCGTCGGCGTCCACCACGGTGCCTTCGCGGGATTTCATCTTGCCGGAGGGCAGGTCCACCATGCCGTAGCTGAGGTGGTGAATGGCCTCGGCGTAGGGCTTGCCCAGCTTTTTGAGCGTGGCCTGCAGCACCTGCATGTGGTAGTTCTGCTCGTCAGCGATGACATAAATGCTGCTGTCGTAACCGAAATCCTGGTACTTGAGCTCGGCCGTGCCCAGGTCCTGGGTGATGTACACGCTGGTGCCGTCGGCGCGGAGCAGGAGCTTTTCGTCGAGGCCTTCGGCCTGCAAGTCCACCCACACCGAGCCGTTTTCCTTCTTGAAGAATACGCCTTTCTGCAGGCCTTCTTCTACCCGCTCCTTGCCCAGCAGGTAGGTGCCTGACTCGTAGTAAAACTGGTCGAAATCGACGCCGATGTTCTTGTAGGTTTCGTCGAACCCCTCGTACACCCAGCCGTTCATCTGGCGCCAGAGGCTGACCACGGCCTCGTCGTTGGCTTCCCAGGCTTGTAGCATCTGCTGAGCCTCGGCCATGAGCGGGGCGCTTTTCTTAGCCACGTCTGTGGCCACGCCTTCGGCTTCGAGCTGCTTTATCTCCTCGCGGTAATGCTTCTCAAACAGCACGTAGTACTTGCCGGCAAGGTGGTCGCCCTTCATGCCGGCGCTCGTCGGGGTTTCGCCCTGGCCGAAGCGCTGGTAGGCAATCATCGACTTGCAGATGTGGATGCCGCGGTCGTTCACCAGGTTGGCCTTGGTGACGGTGGCGCCGGTGGCTTTCAGAATCTCGGCCACCGAGTAGCCCAGGAAGTTGTTGCGCAGGTGGCCCAGGTGCAGGGGCTTGTTGGTGTTGGGCGAGGAGTATTCCACCACCACGTTCTGGGGGCCATCGGTGGCCACGGGCGCGGTGGCAGGCCGGGCGCGCAGCTGCTCAAACACCTGCAGCCACTCGGCATCGGCTATTTCCAGGTTGAGGAAGCCTTTCACTACGTTGTAGCCGCTCACGCGGGGCTCGTTGCTTTTCAGCCACTCGCCCAGCGCCTGCCCAATTTGCTCCGGCCCCTTGCCGAAAGCCTTGGTGAGCGGAAACGTGACGAGGGTGAAGCTGCCGGCAAACTCCTTGCGCGTGGGCTGGAGCGTGAGGCTGGCGGCGGGGATTTCAAGGCCAAAAACTGCCTGAGCGGCAGTTTGCAGGGCGGTTTTGAGGGAGTTTTCTAGCTGTTGCACGGGGCAAAGGTACAATCTCCCCTTTTGCCCCCTGCCGGGCCCGGTAACTCTCCAAAAAAGAAGGTGCTCCGGCTTCGTTTTTGCTGGTGGCAGGCATTGCGGCCTGCCTCTGCACCAGCTCCGGTGCTACCGCGCCCACCGGACGGATGGACTATTGAAACTGGCGCAACGGGGAGTTCCGGCGGTGGCTGGTAGGGCCTTTTTTGTGACGGCAGCTTAGGCGGCAGGATTACAGGCCAGAAAATCTTCCGGAACGCCCACACCGTCCAAAAACGTTGGGGTTTCAACTTTCAACCAAAACCTGCTCCGCGTGCTATCAACCCACTTTCTGGCTGTTCCGAAATTCCATATTATCTGGCTGTTTGTGGGCCTGCTGGGAGTGCCGGCCTGCAAGAGCAACACACCGGAGCCCGCCCCCGAAGCGCCCGTAGCCGCCGAAACCGTCCTGACCGGCAGCACCCTGATTGCCGAAGTGAGCGCCGCCGACCTGGCCGGCCGGGTGCAGGGCGTGCCGCTGGCGGGCAGTCTGGTGCGCTACCCCATCAAAGCCTACCGCCTCACCTACCGCACCCGCACCCCGGAGGGCACCGAAACCACGGCTTCGGGCGCGGTGCTGGTGCCCGTGGCCACGGCGGCGCTGCCGGTACTCAGCTACCAGCACGGCACCCTGGAGCCCCGCAGCGAAACCCAGGCCCCCTCCTACTACGCCACGGGCTCCGACGTGTGGTCGGTGGTGTCGGTGCTGGCTTCCACGGGCTACGTGGTGTCGGCGCCAGACTACCTGGGCTACGGCGCCTCCAAGGCCCTGCCCCACCCCTACGAGCACGCGGCTTCGCTGGCCTCGGCCTCGGCCGATATGCTACGGGCCACCCGGGAGTTTTGTGAGCGGGAGAAGATAACCGTCAATCAGAAGAATTTTCTGCTCGGCTACTCCGAGGGCGGGTACGCCACTATGGCCCTGCACAAGCTGCTGGAAGAGAAATACGCCGCGGCGCTGCCGGTCACGGCCAGCGCGCCCGGCGCGGGCGCCTACCACAAAAGCGCCTTTGCCCGCTACATCCTGAGCGCCACGCAGCCGCTCAGCTTCCTCAGCTCCTACGTGTGGGTGCTGCGCACGTATGACCGCATCTATGCCCTCAACCGGCCCTTTTCCTTCTACTACCAGCAGCCCTACGCCACGCAGCTCCAGGCCGACCCGTTTGGCCCCGTGCCCAGCCAGCAGGCACAATTATTCGCCCCCGCTTTCCGCAATGCCGTGCTAAACAACAGCGACGCGCCCCTGGCCGCCGCCCTCGCCGACAACGACATTCACGACTGGAAGCCGCGCGCGCCGCTGGCCCTGTTCCACGGCACCGCCGACGACTACGTGCCCTTCTTCAATTCGCAGGACGCCTACGATGCCATGCAAAAGCGCGGCGCCACCCAGGTGCAGCTGCGGCCCATTCAGGGCGGCAATCACTTCACCTCGGCTACCACCTACACGCTGGGCGCGTACGCGTTTATCAGCCAGTTTTAGAGCTTAACGACACAGAATAGCCTTAAAAAGCAACGGTCATGCTGAGCGCAGCCGAAGCATCTTTACCGAGAGAGTAAATAATTACTATTGCGGTAGAGATGCTTCGGCTGTGCTCAGCATGACCGCTCTTTTTGTGCATTGCCCTTACCTGCTTACCACCTCATCCAGCCGCAGGCGGCGCTCAATGGCCTCGGTGGCCGCCTCCAGAATGTTGAAGGCGTTGTTGGCCATCGTATTCTCGCTATCCAGCGTGGGGTTGATTTCTACCATTTCGAAGCACACCACCCGGTCGTTTTCAAGCAGGGCACGGCACAGGGCAATGGCTTCGGGCACGTCGAGGCCCAGCTCGACCGGGGTGCCGGTGCCCTTGCTGAAGCGCGAATCCAGCGAGTCCACATCGAAGGAGATGTACACCATGTCGCAAAAGCGCAGCTGCTCGTAAATCTCACGGGCCACCTGGCGCGGGCCTTTGGTGCGGAACTCCGGGAGCTTAAAGTTTTTGATGCCCAGCTGGTCGATGATGGCGTTTTCCTGCTCCTCAGTGTCGCGCACCACCACGTACACCAGGTGGTCGGGCGTGAGCTTGGGACCGGGCTCGCCCAGGTCCTTCAGGCGGCGCCAGAAAAACTCCGTTTCGGGCTCGGGCACGTTGCGCTGGTGCGTGAGGTTGTCCTGGCCCAGGGCGGCGGCCAGGGGCATGCCGTGCACGTTGCCGCTGGGCGTGGTGTAGGGCGAGTGAATGTCGGCGTGGGCATCAATCCAGACCACGCCCAGGGTTTTGTGCGGGTAGGTGGCCTTGATGCCGGCAATGGTGGCGTTGGCGCTGCTGTGGTCGCCGGCCAGCACCAATGGGAATTCGCCGAAGCGCAGCGTCTGCTCCACGGCATTGGCGATGCCCTTCTGCACGGTGAGGATGCTGTCGATGTGCTTGGCGAAGGGGAAGTGGTTCTTGTCGAACAGCACGTGGTTGAGGTCGGGCACCACCACGGAGTTGAACCGGCGGAAGTAGTCGGAGCCCTGGTTGAGGCAGGCCACGCGCAGCGCGTCGATGCCCATGCTGGCGCCGCGCGTGCCGGCCCCCAGCTCGGAACGGACTTCCAGTAATTTTATGCGTTTCATCGGGTGGGAATTGGGATAGCAGGATGGCGGCACCGTTTTTTAGTGGTGAGTGATTAGTGGTGAGTGGTTAATTCTTTTCGGCAACCCGACAATTAACCCCTTAACACTGACCGCTAACCGCTAGAATCACGCTGCCTTGCGGCAGAAGCATCTGCCGTAGCCAAGTCGCTACTGTTCCATCGTCACGATGCAGGGCGGATTTCCGGAAGAACAATCAGCCGCTCCCCGGTTATTATCCTAACCCCGGCGGTACTTTTGTACTGCCCGCCGTAAAGGTCGGAAATTTCCGTTAGTTGTCCGTTACTCGTCGTCGTTGTCAGTGAAAAAGTTCTGACAACTGGCTACGGATTCCTGACAACTGACAACCAGCAACTGACAACTAAAAATGGATACCTATCACGACCTAATCTCCCAAACCTTCGATTTTCCCACGGCCGACTTCACCGTGCAGGACCACGCCCTGCGCTTCCACGACATCGACCTCATGGCCCTCGTGGAGAAGTACGGCACCCCACTGCGCCTCACTTACCTGCCCAAAATCAGCTCCCAGATTCAGCGGGCCAAGCAATGGTTCGCCGACGGCATCGCCGAAACCGGCTACACCGGCTCCTATTCCTACGCCTACTGCACCAAGTCGTCGCATTTCCGCTTCGTGCTGGAGGAGGCCCTGAAAAACGACATTCACCTCGAAACCTCGTCGTGGTTCGACATCAACATCATCCGCAACCTGCACGCCCAGGGCAAGGTCGACAAGCAGAAGCACATCATCTGCAACGGCTTCAAGCCCGAGGCCTACAAAAAGGAAATCGCCGACCTGATTAACGACGGGTTCGTGAACTGCATGCCCATCATCGATTCGCCCAACGAAATCGAATACTACCACGACCACGTGACGGAGAAGGTGAACATTGGCATGCGCCTGGCCTCTGACGAGGAGCCGCGCTTCCAGTTCTACACCTCGCGCTTGGGCGTGCGCTACTCCGACGCCATCCCCATCTACGAGCAGCGCATCAAGGACGACCCGCGCTTCACGCTCACCATGCTGCACTACTTCATCAGCACGGGCATCAAGGACACGTCCTATTACTGGTCCGAGCTGAGCCGCTTCGTGCACAAGTATTGCGAGCTGCGCAAAGTGTGCCCCACGCTCACCACCATCGACATCGGCGGCGGCCTGCCCATTCAAACCAGCATCCAGCCCGACTACGACTACCCCTACATGGTGGCCGAAATTCTGCGCACCATCCAGCGCATCTGCGCCCAGGAAGGCGTGCCCGAGCCCCACATTTTCACCGAGTTCGGCATCTTCACGGTGGGCGAAAGCGGCGCCACGATTTACAGCATCCTTGACGAAAAACTGCAAAACGACAAGGAGCTCTGGTACATGATTGACGGCTCGTTTATCACCAACCTGCCCGACACCTGGGCGCTCAATCAGCGCTTCATCATGCTGGCGCTCAACGGCTGGGAGAAGCAGTACAAGAAGATTCAGCTCGGTGGCCTCACCTGCGACTCGCAGGACTACTACAACTCCGAGAAGCACATTTACCAGACCTTCCTGCCCGAGCGCAAGCCGGCCGATGCGCAGCCGCTCTACGTGGGCTTCTTCCACACCGGCGCCTACCAGGAAAGCCTGAGCGGCTATGGCGGCATCAAGCATTGCCTCATCCCCGCCCCGCAGCACATCATCCTCGACCGCGCCGAGGACGGCACCCTTTCCGACCGGGTTTTCGCGCCCGCCCAGGAAGCGGCCAGCATGATGCGCATCCTCGGATACTAAAAATACAATTTTAGCGTTGGCATATTTTTTGAGAAATGCAGGCGTAGCTGCTTATCTTTGAAGTCCAAATCCGCCATATCCCACTCTTTTTTTTTATCATTATGAAGAAGCTCATTTTACTCGCTGCCGGTTTCGCGACGCTCTCGCTCGGTGCCTGCAACCGCCAGATTTGCCCTGCCTACAGCAGCAGCACCGTAGCGGAGCCTGTTGCCACGCCCGTGATGGCCAGCACCGCTACCCCTGCCGAGCGCCAGTAATTTCGGGTTTTGAATACAAAAAGGCCGGCTCCCTATGTGGGGAGCCGGCCTTTTGTGTGCTGTAGGAACGCGCCTTGGCGCGTTCGGTGGCTAGGTGCCTCATACCGGTATTTCTTTGCACCCGGTCACGGCTCACCGATTGAACGCGCCGAGGCGCATTACTACATCAGTATTATATCCGTGGCGGCTTGCAGGTCGGCTACGCGCGGTGTGAAGTCCACGGCTTCGGTTGCGCCCACCATGATGCCGCGCACGCCGATTTTGGCGCCGGCTTCCATGTCGCGGTACCGGTCGCCCACTATCCAGCACTGCGCCGGGTCGAGGTTGAAGCGGGCCACGGCTTTTTCGAACATGCCCGAATCGGGCTTGCGCAGGATGGATTCGCTCACGCTGGGGTGCGCATCGCCGAAGTAGAGGGCGTCCAAGGCCCCGTTGCAGGCGGCCTGCAGCTTGGCGTGGCAGGTGTGGACGTCGGCCGCGGTGTAGAGCTTTTTGGCGATGCCGGCTTGGTTCGTGACCACCACCAGGTAATAGCCGGCCGCTTTGAGGCGGGCTAGGCTCTCGGGCACGCCGGGGCTCACGATGAATTCATCGAGCTTCCACACGTAGTCGCCTATTTCGTCGTTCAGTACGCCGTCGCGGTCCAGGAAAACCGCTTTGTTCTTTGTTGTCATTGGGGCAAAGCTACGGGCCATCCGCAGGATGGCGAAGGTACCTTTGCAGTACTTTTTCCGGAACGACTTTATGAACATTGCCATCATCGGCGGCGGCATCAGCGGCCTTACTCTGGCGTGGTACCTGCAGCGGGCCGGCGTGGCCTACGACCTATACGAAGCCGACGCCCGCCCTGGCGGCAACCTGCACAGCCTCCACACGACCGAGGGCTACCTGCTCGAGACCGGCCCCAATTCCCTGCAGCTGAGCCCGGAGCTAGCCGACTTGCTCGCCGAGCTGGGCCTCACCGACCAGATTCAGGACAGTGCCGCCGTGAGTAAGCAGCGCTACGTGCTGCGCGGCGGCCGCTACCGGCAGCTGCCGGGCTCCCCCCCCGCCCTGCTCACCAGCGGCTTCTTTAGCCTGAAAGCCAAGTGGCAGCTGCTGCAGGAGCTGCGCAAGCCCGCCGCCCCCCTGGACACCGCCGAAACCGTGGCGCAGTTTTTCCGCCGCCGGTTCGGTCCCGAAATCCTGGATTACGCCGTCAACCCGTTTATGGCCGGCATCTACGCCGGCGACCCGGAAAAGCTGCTCCTGCACAAAACGTTTCCGCAGCTGGCGGCCCTGGAACAGGAGTACGGCTCGGTGCTGCGCGGCCTGGCCAAAACGGGCAAGGGCGCCCCACGCCGCCGCATTGTCACGCTGAAAAAAGGCATCGATACCCTCACCACCGCGCTGGCCAGCCAGCTCACGCACTACCACCCGGCCACGGCCGTCACGGCCATTGCCCGGCCGGCGGGCAGCGGGTACCAGGTCCAGGTGGCTACCGGCGCCGCTCCCCGCAGCTACACGCACCTGGCGCTGGCGCTGCCGGCGTATGCGGTGGCGCCCCTGCTGCAGCCTCTGTTTCCGCAGGCGGCGGCGGCGCTGGCGGCGGTGCACTACCCGCCCATGAGCGTGGTTTTCTCGGCCTACGCGCGCCCGGCCGTCGCGCACCCGCTCCACGGCTTTGGGGCGCTGCACCCCAAGGTAGAAGGCGCCTACGCCGCCGGCTCTATCTGGACCAGCGCCCTGTTTCCCGAACGCGTACCGGCCGGGCAGGTGCTTTTCACCACGTTCGTGGGCGGGTCGCAATACGAAGCCGCCGCCTCCCAACCCGAAGATGCCCAGCAAGCGGCCGTGCACGCCGAGCTGAGTCGTTTCTACGACATTTCAAGCCCACCGCTCTGGCAGGGCCGCTACCTGTGGCCGCGCAGCATCCCGCAGTTCGACGCGCGCATTGTGGCCGCCCACGCTGCGGCTGCCCAGCTCGAAGCCGAAAACATTGTCTCCGTCGCCAATTGGCGGGCAGGCGTGAGCGTCCCCGACTGCGTGCGCCACGCCAGGCGCACAGCCGAGAGCCTAACGCAGCTCCAGAGTTAGCACGAGGCCGTTTGAACGGGGTAGAGACGCAACATCTTGCGTTTAGTATTTGAACGGCTCGCGGGAGCACCGTCCGACGATTTCATTGAACGACGAGACGCAAAATATAGCGTCTCTACCCCCCGCACCAACCCTGGGAATTTCCTTAGTCCAGTTTTCCTTTCCCGCTTCATCACTGTTCATTATTCATTACGGGCCGCCGCCTGTGCAGCTTCGTAGACCGAAACCCTATCTTTGAGCCCATGAGTGCTGGCGTCGTCCTAATTCCTACTTACAACGAGCGCGAAAACGCGGAGCTGATAATCCGGAAGGTGATGTCGTTGCCGAGAGCCTTTGATGTGCTCATCATCGACGATGGCTCGCCCGATGGCACGGCCGCCATTGTGCGCAGCCTGCAGGCAGAGTTTCCCGGGCGACTGTTCCTAGAGGAGCGCAGCGGCAAGCAGGGCCTGGGCACTGCCTACATTTCCGGATTTACCTGGGCGCTGTCGCGCGGCTACGAGTACGTGTTTGAGATGGACGCCGACTTCTCGCACAACCCCGACGACCTGCTGCGCCTCCACGATGCCTGCCTGAGCGAGGGCTACGACCTGGCCATTGGCTCGCGCTATATCCAGGGCGTGAACGTGGTGAACTGGCCCATGTCGCGGGTACTGATGTCCTATTTTGCCTCGCAGTACGTGCGCTTCGTTACGGGCATGCCCATTCACGATGCCACGGCCGGCTTCAAGTGCTATTCGGCGCGGGTGCTGCGCGCCATCGACCTGCCCAACATTCACTTTGTGGGCTACGCCTTTCAAATTGAGATGAAATGGCTGGCCTACCAGTTGGGCTTCCGCATCAAGGAGGTGCCCATTATTTTCACGGACCGCACGCGGGGTACCTCCAAGATGTCGAAGGGGATTGTGCAGGAGGCTTTTTTTGGCGTACTGCAAATGAAAATCAGCAGTTGGCTGCACCCGCTCAAGCCGGTGGGCAACGCGGTAGCATCATAGCGAGTAAACCGGTTTGCCAGAATCGCGGTTTTCGTTGAAACCCGGGAGTTGCCGCCCGCCTGCTGCCCTTGCCCGGCGGCCTTTCTTTCGCGACCCGCTTGTTGCCCCAAGCGTATCTTGCCCCACGCATGCATAATACTCCCCTTTTCTGGTTACTTTTTAACGTGTTTGTTATCGGGCTGCTCCTGCTCGATTTGCTGGTATTCAACCGCAAGGCCCACGCCGTGAAGATGCGCGAAGCCCTGGGCTGGAGCGCCTTTTGGGTGGCCCTTTCGCTGGCCTTCAACTTCCTGGTGTACCGCACCATGGGCTCCGAAGCCGGCCTGCAGTGGCTCACGGGCTATTTGGTTGAAAAAGCGCTGAGCGTCGATAACTTGTTTGTCTTTCTGCTCATTTTCAACTATTTCAAGGTTCCAGACCAGTTTCAGCACCGCATTTTGTTTTGGGGCGTGCTCGGGGCGCTTATTCTGCGGGCCGTGTTCATTCTGGTGGGAGGCGCCCTGTTGGCCAAGTTCCACTTCCTGATTTACATCCTCGGCGCGTTCCTCATGTACACCGGCGTGAAGATGGGCCTGAGCGGCGACCAGCCCGACATCGACCCGGAAAACAACCCGGTGGTGCGGTTCCTGAGCCGCCACCTGCCCATCACCCGCCAGATGGAAGGCGGCAAGTTCTTCGTGCGCCGCGACGGCGTGCGGTTTGCCACGCCCCTGTTTGTGGTACTGGTGATGGTGGAAACCACCGACGTTGTGTTCGCGGCCGATTCCATTCCGGCCATCCTGGCCATCACCCGCGATACGTTCATCGTATTCACCTCCAACGTGTTTGCCTTACTGGGCCTGCGCGCCATGTACTTCGCCCTGGCCGGCATGATGCGCCTGTTTCACTACCTGCACTACGGCCTGTCGCTGATACTCGTGTTCATCGGCGCCAAAATCCTGCTCGAAAGCTTCTACCGCATTCCCATGCCCATCGCGCTGGGCGTAGTGGGCGGCCTGCTCCTGTTCAGCGTGCTGGCCTCGTTGATATGGCCCAAAGCGGAGACAGAAACAGAAGTGAATTAGCCTGGTGGGGGCGCCTGTTTTTGGCTTATTATTAAGTAGTTAAGCAAGATTAATTATATCTAAAAAGCCGTCATGCTGAGCTTGTCGAAGCATCTCTACCGCGCAACTAATTAAGTTTACTGCTGCGGTAGAGATGCTTGACAAGCTCAGCATGACGTTTTAGAGAAAGCCAGCTGGTAGCCAGGAAATTGCGCACCTGCTAACAACTGGCTATTCCTAATCAACAACCTACTTCGGCTCCTTGGGAGGGGTAACAGCGGGGGCACCGGAGTTCACGCCCGCATCGGGAGTCGTGGCGCCGGTATTGAGCAAGTCAATCAGGTTGAGCGGCTCAAACTGGCTGGAATCAGCAGCGGTTGTGGTGCGCGTGGTATCGGGGCGCGCGGCGAAATTCATGAATTGACGCGCCGGCCCGTTCAGGTTCAGCGAGTACGGCATGTTCTCACGGTCGGCGTCCCGGATGAGGCCGCGCGCGGCCATGATGTTCGCGATGAGGCGGAAGAAGTAACGGGTGCTGCTGCGCAGCCCGCCGTAGGCGTCGAACGAATAGCGCGAGTATTTGGGCTTGGGAATGATGCTGGCCAGGTAGAGGCTTTCGGACAGGTTCAGCTCGCTGGGATTTTTGCCGTAATAGAACAGGGCGGCGTCCTTCACGCCGTACACGCCGCGCTTGCCGCTGGGCCAGCGGTACTTGCTGGGTCCCCACTCAATGATGTTGAGGTACACCTCAAACATGCGCTGCTTGCTGGCAATGCGGGTGTTTTCGAGCAGCCACACAATCAGGGCTTCCTCCACCTTGCGGGCCACGGTTTTCTGGCGGGTCAGAAACACGTTTTTCACTAGCTGCATCGAGAGCGTGCTGCCACCGCGGGCAAAGCGCTTTTCCTTGATGTTTTGAATGGCCGATTTCACGAAAGCCTTTTCCATGAAGCCTTTGTGCGCGAAAAAGCGCGGGTCCTCGGCCGTGGTAATGGCGTGGATGAGGTAGGGCGACACGTCGTTGTAGGGCACAAAATCCGGATTGGGCGGGCCCACGGCGAAAGTGCGCACCGAGTCGCCCTTGTCGTTGTACACGGTGTGCTGGAAAGCGGTGTTCAGCTTGCTTAGGTCCTGCTCGCCTTCGCCAAAGCTGGTGAGCTTGAAGTTTTTGCCCTGCAGCCGTGAGTCAAACTTGAGGCTATCGACCTGCGCCAGGTCGAGGCTGCCGCTCATGCTATACGTGAGGGTACCCGTGCCCTGCACGCCCCGCACTTCGTCGAAGATACCGGTGGGCAGCGACGAGAAGAAGTCGTTGGCCTGGGTTTCACCCGAGCTTACTTTGATGGCAATGGCCCGGCTGGGCTTCATGCGCACGCTGATTTCGGGAAACAGCACAATCTTGTTCACCATGACCTGGCTGCCTTTCTCCAGCGCGACCGTACCCCGGCCCAGAGTAGCCACAAAATCGAGGGAGCCGCGCTTCACCTCAATCTCATCGGCGGCCAGTTTGGGGTGGTAGAGACTGAAATTGCGGGCTGCCACGGAGCCGCGCACGGTGAGTTCGCCCCCGGTGCTGTTGTTTTCAAAATCCTTGCCGTCGAGGCGCACCAGCACCGTATCGAAACTCACCATTGCCCCAAACCGGCGGGGCACGTAGGGCAGCTGCACCGACCCGCCCACGCCGAATACCCGCGCCGTGAGGGCGTAGTCGCCCGGCTCGATTTGGCCACTGATGCCCAGCTCATTCGATACCGAGTCGATGTTGGCCGTGAGGCGCCCCGAGATGTCGCCGCCTTCAATTTTGAGCTCCGGCAGGCGCAAAAACGCCGTATGGCGCGCGCTGAGGTAGCTCACGTAGAAATCCCGGAAGCGGGCCTCGCCCGGCACGTTATCAAAGGCGGTTTCCAGTACCTGGTTGAGCAGCAGGCCGTAGTTGGTGCCCTTGGTGGTGTCTACCGGTACCGTGCTGGCTTTCTGTTTTTTCACCAGAAAGCTGTAGTTGTTGCTGGTTGCGGTTTTGCGGGCCGTGAGGCGGGCCGTCAGAATTTCGAGCTCACTAAACACCGGGCGGCCCGCAAACAGGGAGCGCACGCTCAGGCTGGCCTGCAGGCGCTTGGCCGTCAGGAGGGTATCGGTGGGGGTGGCGCGGGGCACCAGGCTCATGCCCGCAATTTCCACAGTTTTGAAGCCCACGAAACTGGCGGGCCCCAAGGTCAGAATCACAGGGTACTTGCGCTCAACCTTGGCTTTTACGGCATCCAGCGCATAAGCAAGCAGCTGCTGGCGCTTCCACTGAAATACAGCGAAAGCCAGCAGCAGCAGCACAGCCAGGCTGCTCAGAATGCCAAAAATAAGTCGTTTGCGGGAAGGGGATATATACACGGAACTCAATAATGTGGGCGGGTTCGCCAGCGCCAAAGGTAAGAATAACAGAAGCCTTAATGCGTAATTGGCCCCGCCGGGCTGCCCAATCTATACGCAGGACGGGACGGCCACGGTGCAGGCCAGCAATAGGCTGCCCCTGTTCTGCCCCGTACTTTTGCGCCCATGCCCAGCCCCCTCACCGCTCTTTCGCCCCTCGACGGGCGCTACGCCCGCGCCACCGCCCCTTTGGCCCAGCGCTTCTCCGAAATGGCCCTGATACGCTACCGCGTGCTCGTCGAAGTAGAATATTTCATCGCCCTGGCCGAGTTGCCGCTGCCCCAGCTGCAGGCAGTTCCGGCTGATGTCTTTCCGGCGTTGCGCCAGCTGTACGAGGGCTTTGCCGAGGCCGATGCCGAAGCCGTGAAAGCGCACGAAGCCGTGACGAACCACGACGTGAAAGCAGTAGAATACTGGCTCCGCGACCATTTTACGGCCCTGGGTTTGGACAGCTACCTGGAGTTTATTCACTTCGGCCTCACTTCGCAGGACATCAACAACACGGCCATCCCGTTGAGTTTCCGCGATGCGCTGATGGGGGTGCTGCTGCCGGCTTTTGCGCAGGTGCGCAATGTCCTGGCGGCGCGGGCACAGGAGTGGGCCGCCGTGCCTATGCTGGCCCGCACCCACGGCCAGCCGGCCTCGCCCACGCGCTTGGGCAAAGAAATCGAAGTGTTCGTGGCACGGCTCGACGCTCAGGTGGCGCTGCTGGCGCAGGTGCCCTTCGGCGCCAAGTTTGGCGGCGCTACCGGCAACTTCAACGCCCACCACGTGGCCTACCCGCAAGTGGACTGGCACGCCTTTGCCGCCACCTTCGTAAATGACCGGCTGGGCCTCACCCGCTCCTTCCCCACCACCCAGATTGAGCACTACGACCACCTGGCCGCGCATTGCGACGGCCTCAAGCGGCTGAATACCATCCTGCTCGACCTTGCCCGCGACGTATGGCAGTACATCTCGCTGGGCTACTTCAAGCAGACCATTAAAGCCGGCGAAGTAGGTTCTTCAGCCATGCCGCACAAGGTGAACCCCATCGATTTTGAAAACGCCGAGGGCAACCTGGGCGTGGCCAGCGCCCTGCTGGAGCACTTCGCCGCCAAACTGCCCATCTCCCGCCTCCAGCGCGACCTCACCGACTCCACGGTGCTCCGCAACCTGGGCGTGCCGCTGGGCCACATTCTTATCGCCCTCGGCGCCCTGCAGCGCGGCCTGGGCAAGCTGGCCCTCGACGAATCGGCGTTGCAGCGCGACCTCGAAGCCAACTGGGCCGTGGTTGCCGAAGGCATCCAAACCATTCTGCGCCGCGAAGCCTACCCCGACCCCTACAACGCCCTCAAGGCCCTTACCCGCACCGGAGAGGCCATTTCGGCAAGCAGCATTCGCACCTTTATCAACACCCTGGAGGTGAGCGAAGCCGTGCGCGCCGAGCTGCTGCACATCACCCCCTCCAATTATGTAGGAGCGTAACGCCGCCTACCTTTGGGTTCCATCCTTTTGCCGCTTCCCTTGACGCTTCACCCCGATTGCCGCCATTTTCGCGGCGACCTCCCCTGCCGCCCCAACAAAACCCACGGCTACGTCTGCGAGGGCTGCCCGGTCTATGCGCCCGTCACGCAACGGGTGCTCATCATCAAGCTGGGCGCCATCGGCGATGTGATTCGGACCACGCCGCTGCTGCGGCGCCTGCGCCAGGAGCGGCCGGGCTGCGCCATTACCTGGCTCACGCTCACGCCTGCCATCCTGCCCCAGGCTGAGATTGAGGAGGTTCTGAAGTTTGATTTTGCCAGCGCCCTGCAGCTGCAGGCCCGGCAGTTCGATGTCGTCATCAACCTCGATAAAGAGAAGGAAGCCTGCGCGCTGCTGAACACCATCGAGGCCAAGGAAAAATACGGGTATGCCCTGCGCCCCCACGACGGCGTACCCTGGCCCGTGAATGCACTGGCCGAGCATAAATTCCTCACCGGCGTCTTCGACCAGGTGAGCCAGGCCAACACCAAGCCTTACGTGCAGGAAATATTCGAGCTCTGCGGCTTTGATTTCCGAGGCGAAGAGTACGTCTTCGATACCCACGACGACAAAGGCTACGACTGGAGTGCCTTGCCCACCACACACCCCCGCATCGGCCTGAACACCGGCTGCGGCGACCGGTGGACTACCCGCCTGTGGAGCGACGAAAAGTGGATTACCCTCATTCAGGGCTTGCAAGCGGCTGGCTACACGCCCGTCCTGCTGGGCGGCGAGGCCGAAGATACCCGCAACCGTGTGCTACACGCCGCCACTGGCGCCGCTTACCTGGGCACCTTCCCCCTGCCCCAGTTCATCAACCTGATGAACCAAATGGATGGCATCGTGACGCAGGTGACCATGGGCATGCACATCAGCATTGCCCTGCGTAAGCCCACCATCCTGATGAATAATATCTTCAACTCCCACGAATTTGACCTCTACGGCCGGGGCCAAATCGTGCAGCCAAACAAGGACTGCGTGTGCTTTTACCGGGGCAGCTGCAAATTGGGCACCAGTTGTATGGAAGATTTGCCGGCCGAAAAAGTACTAGCCGCCGTGCAAAGCACTCTGCCGCTGCATGTATTGTAGCACTCAGCACCGAAATGCTCCGCGGGTCTCCTACGTGCTTATTCCGCTAGCGGCAGGGCCACCAAGCACTTAGAATCTATCCAAATAAGCCTGTCATGCTGAGCGCAGCGAAGCATCTCATCAGGCTGGAACGAGTCGTTCAGCTGTGACAGGATGCCTCGCTGCGCTCAGCATGACAGGCCCGCAACTTCCTTTAGTGCCGCCACCATCATAGGCCAGGAAAACTGCTTTTTCTGCTCCCGAACGCCAGCGGCAAAATCATCCTCCCGCCCGTGGGCATAAAAATCAACAATGGCATCGGCAATGGCCGTCGGGGTAGGCGGCACCACGTACCCCACCACGCCATCGGGAATCAACTCCGCCAGCCCGCCCACGTCCGTAACCAGCATGGGCCGCTCAAAATGATAGGCAATTTGGGAAACGCCGCTTTGGGTAGCGTTTTTGTACGGCTGCACCACCAAATCGGCGGCGCAGAAGTAGTCCACCACTTTCTCGTTGGGAATAAAATCGGTGGCCCGCACTATCCGCTCTTCCAGGTTATACCGATGAATCAGAGCATCATAGGGCGCGGCGTCTTCGTAAAACTCACCGGCCACAATCAGCTTGACTGGCAACGCAGCCACGCGTTTGTCTGCAAACGCTTCTAACATAATATCAAGCCCCTTATAAGCTCGGATAAACCCAAAAAACAGCAGATAGCCCGTCGAATCTGGTAACCCCAACGCCTGCAGAGCCGTGTCTTTCGGCTTTATTGGCCCGAAGTTGTCGTACAAAGGATGGGGGCGGTACAGGGCCGGCTTGCTTGCGAAGCCCAAGCGCTGTAAATCAGCCAGCACGCTGCGGCTCATGGTCACAAACCCGTCGCAGGCGCTCAGAAAGTAGCGGGTAAGAGGTCCGTCGCCGGGTCGCTTTTCGTGGGGAATCACGTTGTCGGTGATGGCCACCACCCGGGTATGCCCGTTGCCGCGCACCAACCGCGCCACCGTGCCCAGCGCCGGCCCCATAAAGGGAAGCCAAAACCGGAATATCACCAGGTCCGGCCGCTCGGCGCGCAACTTGCGCCCTACTTG
This sequence comes from Hymenobacter lapidarius, assembly GCF_001816145.1. Lineage (GTDB taxonomy): Bacteria > Bacteroidota > Bacteroidia > Cytophagales > Hymenobacteraceae > Hymenobacter > Hymenobacter lapidarius. Next base: position 19,418 of record NZ_MDZB01000124.1, read on the forward strand.
CCACCACGACCACGGACTCACCGAATTCAGACTGACTTCAATCGCCACATCCGCTGGCCCGGCTTCCGTACTAAACTGCGTCTGCCCGGGAAATAAAAAGTCCGGGTACTGCAGCGAAAACGTGACGATGCGCACCGCATCGTCCGCCTCGGCAAAAGCCCGCGCCAGCCGCTCGTTATACGTAGCCAGCCCGCCCCGCAGCGGATACGCCGGGCCAATTATTACCACTTTCATTTTTTCGGTTGCCATCCAGCAGCTAGTCAAGGGCCATATCAAACGCCTTTTACTACGCAGCAATTGGCTTTAGTTAAGGGTTTCCCGCACCAGATAATCGTCACGTTTCGGCCCGTTCAGCTGAATCATTTCACCCAGGAATCCGGCCACAAACAGCAGCACTCCCACAACTACCGCCGTCAGGGCCAGAAAAAATAACGGCTGTTCCGTCACCTGTCGCGCCTTTAGGTTGTGCATCGACAGCCATACTTTCTCGCCCGTCAGCCAGAGCGTAATCAGCAGTCCAAGCAGAAACGACAAAGTACCCAGCGTCCCAAAAAAGTGCATCGGCGCCCGCCGGAATCGTCCCACAAACGTGATACTCAGCAAGTCCAGAAACCCGAAAATGAAGCGTTCCAGCCCAAATTTGGTCACGCCGTATTTGCGCTCCTGGTGTTGCACTACCTTCTCCCCAATCTTGCGAAACCCATTCCATTTTGCAATCACGGGAATGTAGCGGTGCATCTCGCCGTACACTTCAATGCTCTTTACCACCCGCGAATCGTACGCTTTCAGCCCGCAATTAAAGTCATGCAGTTGAATGCCCGACACTGCCCGGGTCGCTCCGTTAAACAGCTTGGTCGGAATGGTTTTCGACAGTGGGTCGTAGCGTTTCTGCTTCCAGCCGCTCACCAGGTCGAAGCCCTCCTCGGTAATCATCCGGTACAATTCCGGCAGCTCATCCGGCGAGTCCTGCAGGTCGGCGTCCATGGTAAAAACCACCCGCCCGCGCGCGGCTTCAAACCCCACATTCAGGGCCGCCGACTTGCCGTAGTTCCGGTTGAACCGGATGCCCCGCAAGGAGCTATCCACCGCCGCTAGCTCTTCAATCACCGCCCAGGAATCATCCGTTGAGCCGTCATCAATCAGAATCACCTCATAGGTCAGGTGGTGCGCGTTAAGCACCTGCCCTATCCAGCGCGTGAGCTCAGGCAACGATTCTGCCTCGTTCAGCAGCGGAATGACGATGGATGCTTCCACCGGAAACATGACAGATGGCTTATTCAAATTCTGGCTTCGTATGCTTAATAAATGCGGATATTACCAACGAAAACACCAACCCGACCAAAACGCTCGAAATCACAACGGCAACCACCATAAAGGGGCCATTCATAAACTTCCCGGCCATGGCCATGCTCTGGTCGATTTGCTCGTCCGTCAGCTTGCCGCCTTCTTCCATGCCGGCCCGCACCTTTTCCGTCATGCGCGCCACGGCGTCCGTGTCAATGATGTTCATGTACACATACGTGAAGATGGCGCTGAGCACCCCCACCACTGCCGACACCATCACCCCAATACCTAGCCCTTCGCCATAGCTCATAAAGCCGAGATTATTAGCCTTGTAGTAGCGCATAGCCATTACCAAACCTCCAATCAAAACCAAATAACTAATGTATTTGATGGGGCTGTCCTCCATCTGGGCTGCAAAAATGCCAAAGGAGATGATGATGCTGACCAGGCCCGTAAGCAGCCCGTAGCGCAGGCCGACCGAAGTAGTTGAAACCGAAGTAGAATTTGTTTCCATGTGGTGTTTGAAGGGTAAATGAGCCGAAAGGTAAACCAAATTATTCCCGCAGAAAAATACCGGCCGGAATAGCCAGGACTAGCCCCAGTAACATAATCTGAGTAAAATTCCCACCAGCCAATTCCCGGGAAGTGATATTGCCTACGTTGCGAATCTGCTGTTGCATTTTCTGCTCACTGCGCTTCACTTTGGGATTCTCCCGCTGCTGTGCCCGCACAATTTCCAGCATTTCTGCCCGGTTCAAATCCAGTGCTTGCTCGCCCGCAATCGCCGCCAGTCCAATAAGGCTCAGGGAAGAAATCACAGCGGCCACCAGCACCGTCAAGGCCCCAACTCTCAGGGCACGCCCCAATCCTGGTTTTTCAGGTTTCAGCTTTCGGCGCAGCACCCATTGGCTTGCAACCGCCGCCAGGGGCACAAGCAGCTGCGCCAGAATTTGCTTGGGCCCAAATGCGTTGTTGCCGCTCAGGTACAAAAACAGCATCCATCCAGCGCACACCAAGCCCACCCCAACACCAAAGCGCAACCCCACCCTAGTCACCTCGCCGTCTGTTGCCTTCACATTGGATACCGAGGGTTGAACAGAAGACTCAGCCATAATTACGTGCATCAATTGAGGCAGCAAGATACGGCCTGGAACTGCTTAGCGGCACAAAATCCGCAAGCCTGCTCCGGTTCAAGCCGCGCTCAGCTTCGCCCCCGGCTTGCGCCGTGCCCCGAAACGCACCACTACCGCTTCAGCCAGCAGGCAGACCAGAGCCAGCGCTACAAAATATCGCCAGAGCGGCGTTCCCGCCTGCTCAGCCCGGTATTTGGCTAGGCCAACTCCGTCCACGCCGCCCTCCAGTACCTGCACATTCGGCCTATTTGGCCCTATCAGCGCCCGCAGTTCATCCGTAGAGTAACACGCCAGTTCCGATTCCTGCTTACTCTGATTGAACGCCAGCGTAGTAATGAGGCTTGTGCCTTTCTTGACCTGATAAAAACCAGCCTGGTCCATCCCTTCCGGTAGCTCCAATTGCACCTCCTGTCCCACCACGCGTTGCGGCGGAATAAGCATCAAACTATCTTTCACAAATCGAAAGCCCGTTTCATCCCCTTGCCGTTTATCATCCAACGTGGTCCCCGACTTTCGGCCCAATTGCAAAGAAATACTGTTGCTCGACAGCCGATAAGCCGGCAGTTGCTCGTTTCGGTAGCTCAACATCGCCATCCGGTACATCACCGGTACAAATAGCGCATGCGCCACAAAGTCCGAGTATTCCCTGGCAAACGGAGCAGAAAACACATAGACCTGGCCTGCCCCGCTGGTAAACTTGGCCAGATAACTATCCCCGTCCCGCAGCCGCAGAAGGTCTGTCCCCGTACGGGCCCAGCGCAGCACAGGAGCAATCCGCGGCATGGTCGCCGCACGTTGCTGCGCCCCAAAAACCTCCCTGAAGAAAGGCTCTCGGGCATTTGGCATGGCTACTTCACGGAGTTCCGGGGCAGCTGTCTTTTGCGCCCACTCTACTGTACCCAGCCCTAAGTCAGTAAAAAGCAACTGGTAGCTGCGGTGCCCCACCGGCTCATTACCCGGCACCACCACCACACTGCCGCCGCGTTTCAGCACAGCCCGCAGCCCGTCTCTCAACCCTGCCTCGACCTCCCTCACCTCGCGTACCACAACCAAGTCAGCCTCCCGCAACCGGGCGTAATCCACGTTGACCGCCCTTGAAAAGGAGTAAGCAAACAATGGCTCATTTTCATATAAACTCCGCGTAACTGGCTCTTCACCAATCTCTAAAACCCTAATTACGCCCGACGGTTGCAAAGTAAAATTAAAAACATTGTCGAAAGCAACGGCAGCATCCTCCGTGACTACCCTTCCCAACACCATCGCATCGTCTTGCACCTGCACCTGAAGCACTTGGGTCGTAACCTGACCAGCCGCTATATCTACTCGAAAAGCACCAACCTGCCGGTTTCCCAGGAATACTTTCACAGGACAGTCCCGCGCTGCCAGTAAACCTCCATTACGCAATTGCACATGCAAACCCACATTCGTCCGAGGTCTCACAAAAGCATCATTCAACCACACACTATCAACATAAACATTGGCAGCAGGCTTGCCAGCTATCGGAACCAAAATCACTTTACCCTGCCCGTCAATCCTATCAATTACCTCATCATTAATGGCACTACGCTGGAAGTCTGAGATTATGTACAAATCTCTAGCATCATTATCCCTACTGCCAATTATCGATAATGGCTGCCGCGCACCTATACTGAGACCATCAAGTTTATCAAGGTACAATGAACTGGAAATTAAACTATTTCCAGTATTCAATAATTTAAAATCGTTTATTCCCTTGTCACCCGTTGCCAGCCCTCTAGCCTGCGCAAGAACACCTTCAAATATGTTTCCCTCTAGGTCGCCCCTCCTTTGTGTACTCAAAGAGTTATCTACAAGTACATCAATCCCACCACTACTACCAGTAGTAGCTATTCCGGACTGGGATATAAAAGGCTGAGAAAAAGCCAGTACTAAAGCACCTATTCCCAGTACCCTTATCAGTAACAGCACCAGATTCTGCACCCTGCGGTGCTTAACCATCGTTACCTCAACCTCCTTTATAAAAGATGTATTAGTAAATAAAACCCGTTGAGGCCGTCTCAAATTCAACAAATGAATAACTACCGGAATGGCCACTGCTCCCAAACTAGCCAAAAACCACGGATATACCAATTGCATTGCACGGTTGTTAGAAATGGCGATTAATAACTTGGGGGCTTAGGAAGCAAAGCCGGTTAGAGGGGCTGTTGACGAAGTAATTTAAGGAGCAATTTATAGAAGTCCTCGTAGCGATGATTGAAGCGGAATTCGG
>NZ_MDZB01000125.1 GCF_001816145.1 Hymenobacter lapidarius
CGAAACCAGCGTGCAAAATTGGCTGGCCTTCCACTGGCTGGCCTTTACCGTGCTCTTATTGCGTAAAATTGCCCCAATGCCCACTTCCTAAACAGCTTCAATGTAAAAGAGCTTATCGACCAAGAATTAAAGCAAGGAATGGAGGTAGGATGGAAGTTATTTGAAAAGGTCGATGAACTACCAATAAAAAGCGGCGACTGAGGAATCAGTCGCCGCTTCCGCTTCTCTCAGCTTCAAAAAACCTACTTCACTAACACGGCCGTCTTAATACTCAGCTCCTTCAGCTGCGCGCCCGAAATCGGTGAGGGCGAGTCTATCATCACGTCGCGGCCGGAGTTGTTTTTAGGGAAGGCGATGAAGTCGCGGATGGAATCGGCGCCGCCGAAGAGGCTGCAGAGGCGGTCGAAGCCAAAGGCGATGCCGCCGTGGGGCGGGGCGCCGTACTCGAAGGCGTCGAGCAGGAAGCCGAACTGGGCTTTGGCTTCTTCGTCGGTGAATCCGAGCAGCGAGAACATGCGGGCCTGCACGGCGCGGTCGTGGATACGGATGGAGCCGCCGCCCACTTCCACGCCGTTTATCACAAGGTCGTAGGCGTTGGCGCGCACCTGGCCGATGGTATCGGGCGAGTTGAGCAGGGCCAGGTCTTCAGGCTTGGGCGAGGTGAAGGGGTGGTGCATGGCGAAGTAGCGCTTTTCCTCCTCGCTGTATTCCAGCAGGGGGAAATCGACCACCCACAGGGGCGAAAAGTCTTCCTTGTTGCGCAGGCCAAGACGCTGGCCCATTTCAAGGCGCAACTCGCTCATGGCTTTGCGGGCCTTGTTGGGCTCACCGGCAATGATGAGCAGCAAATCGCCAGCGTTGGCGTGGAAGGCGGCTTTCCAGCGCTGCAACTCTTCCTGCGAGTAAAATTTATCGACCGAAGATTTTACCGCGCCATCGGCTTCGACGCGGGCGTAGATAAGGCCGGTGGCGCCAATTTGCGGGCGCTTCACGAAGTCCGTCAGCTCATCGAGTTGCTTGCGAGTGAAGTGGGCGCAGGTGGCGGCGTTGATGCCCACCACCAGACCGGCGTTGTCGAACACGGGGAAGCCCTGGCCTTTTACGATGGCGGTCAACTCCACAAATTCCATGGCGAAGCGGGTGTCGGGCTTGTCGTTGCCGAAGCGGCGCATGGCGTCGGCGTAGGTCAAGCGGGGCACTTCGGGGAAATCGAGGCCTTTGATTTCCTTGAAGAGGTACCGCGTGAGGCCTTCGAAGGTGTTCAGAATATCTTCCTGGGTTACAAAGGCCATTTCGCAGTCAATCTGCGTGAACTCGGGCTGGCGGTCGGCGCGCAGGTCTTCGTCGCGGAAGCACTTCACAATCTGGAAGTAGCGGTCGAAGCCCGATACCATGAGCAGCTGCTTAAACGTCTGGGGCGACTGCGGCAGGGCGTAGAACTCGCCGGGGTTCATGCGCGAGGGCACCACAAAATCGCGCGCGCCTTCGGGCGTGCTCTTGATGAGCACCGGCGTTTCGACTTCGATAAACTCCTGGCCGTCGAGGTAGCGGCGCACAGCCTGGGCCATTTTGTGGCGCAGCATGAGGTTGTTGCGCACGGGGGTGCGGCGCAGGTCGAGGTAGCGGTACTTCATCCGCAGGTCGTCGCCGCCGTCGGTGTCGTCTTCGATAAGGAAGGGCGGCAGCTTGGCGGGATTCAGAATCTCGACCTTATCGGGGCGGATTTCGATGCCGCCGGTGGGCATTTTGTCGTTTTTGGAGTAGCGTTCGGCCACTTTGCCAGTCACGCTCAGCACGAATTCGCGGCCGAGGTGGCGGGCGGTTTCGCGCACGGCTTCGGCTTCTACGCCTTCTTCGAGGGTGATTTGGGTGAGGCCGTACCGGTCGCGCAGGTCAATCCAGAGAATGGCGCCTTTGTCGCGGGTGCGCTGCACCCAGCCGCAAAGCGTCACGGTTTGACCAATGTGTTCGGGGCGAAGCTCGCCGCAGGTGTGGGTACGTAGCATGTGGCAGTTAACAGTTTGCAGAGTGAACAAGTAACAAATAGCAGCTGGCGCTTTCCAGGGTTCGCCCATCGTCTGTCCGACGCTTGGCCCTGTTACCTGTTCACCGCAACCTGTTAATTGAATCTGCCGCGAAGGTAGCCACTGGGCCGCCGGGGCGAAAACGCAAACTTTGGTACGGGATATGCAAAGGCCGATGGCAAGTGTGTTCCTTTGTCTCTCAATCCCCTTCCTTGTTCATGAAACTCCTCCCCTCCTTCGCCCTCGCAGCGGCGCTCCTGTTTGCCGGCGCTGCCCAGGCACAAACCAAAGTCAAAACCAAAAGCAAGTCCGACGTGTCGGGTACGGAGATTAAATCCAAGGGCACGGCCGGCGCCGTCACGCTCGACGGCCCCATCAAGCGCATCGAAACGCTGTCGGGCATCGACGTGTACCCCCGCCCCAACTCCAAGAGCATTCTGCTCAGCTTCACCCAGCAATTCAGCAAGCCCGGCACGCTGGTGATGACGGACTACAAGAACAAAGTCATTTATCAAACCGAGCTGGACCCCGCCACCAACACCGGCGCCCCGGTGGACCTGGGCAAGATTCCAGCCGGCACCTACCTGGTAGAAGCCAAAACCGGCAATTACGTGTATTGGAAGAAGGTCCGGATTAAATACCCGGCCGCCCGGCGTTAGTTTGCCCTGTTATATAGTAGAACGTCATGCTGAGCTTGCCGAAGCGTCTCTACTGCGTTAGTAACTAAATACTTGCGCAATAGAGATGCTTTGGCAAGCTCGGCATGCTGTTCTTTGTTGTTTTCTATCCGACCCTGCTATGAGAATTCTCCCGTTTTTACTGTTACTGTTTGGGTTGCTGGCCTTCGTACCCAAGCCTAAGCTCACGAATGTGAAGCTGGGCTCGGGCCTGACGGTGGGCGTGCCCGCCACGTTTGCGCCGCTGCCCGATGATGGCATTGCCGTAAAGTACCCGTCGCCGCGCAAGCCGCTGGCGGTATACTCCGACCGCAGCGGGCGCGTGGACTACAGCGTGGCCGTGCGCCCCACCACCTTCGAGAGCATGGACTACGGCGTGTTGCTCAAGATTTACAAGTCCAGCATTCAGCGACTCTACACTAAGGTTGACTTTATTAAAGAGGACATCCGCACCGTGAACGGGCGCGATTTCATGTATTTCGAGTTTGTGTCGACCGTTGCCGATAGCCAGCGCGCCAACCAATTGGCCCCAATAAAGCGCTACCAAGCCGTGCAGTACGCCATTCAGGGCCAGCAATTGTACGTTTTCACGTTTGTGGCTCCCGCCAACGAGCAGGCGCAGTGGCAGCCCACGGCCCAGGCCGTGATGAATGCCATTGTGTTGAAATAGCGCGGAATTTTAGTCCGCGTTCGCGCCGATTGACGCGGACTAAAAGCCCGTGCTACCTCTCCTGCCATGAACGACGCCTATTTCATGCTTCAAGCCCTGGCCGAGGCTGAAAAAGCCCTGGAAGCCGACGAAATTCCCATCGGCGCGGTGGTGGTGTTTGAGACGCAAATCATCGGGCGGGGCTACAACCAGACCGAGCAATTGCGCGACGTGACGGCCCACGCCGAGATGCTGGCCCTCACGGCAGCCGCCAATCATCTGGGCAATAAATACCTAGCCGACTGCACGCTTTACGTCACCATAGAGCCCTGCGTGATGTGCGCAGGTGCCAGCTACTGGGCGCAGCTGAAGGCCGTGGTATTTGGCGCTGACGAGCCCAAAGTAGGATTCCGGCGGCACGGACAATTGCTGCATCCGCGCACGCAGCTGCGGGGCGGCGTGCAGGCGGCGGAGTGCGCCGCGCTGATGCAGGCGTTTTTTAGTTTAAAGCGGAAATAAATATACTTTTGAACTTGAGCGGATGGCGGCCGTAACTAGGTAGCTAGTGGGGCTGTTATAGTCTCTGATACATTTCTCACTCTTGCGACCAACCTAAAACACCTGTCCCTTATGGCTTTCGACCTCCCCAAACTCCCCTATTCCTACGATGCCCTGGAACCTACGTTTGACGCGCAAACGATGGAAATCCACCACAGCAAGCACCACCAGGCCTACGTGACCAACCTGAATGCCGCCATTGTCGGCACCGAGATGGAAAGCCAGTCCATTGAGGAAATCATGCACAACATTGCCAAGCCCCGGCGGCCGTGCGCAACAACGGCGGCGGCCACTATAACCACTCGCTGTTCTGGACCATCCTCTCGCCTAACGGCGGCGGCCAGCCCAGCGGCGCCGTCGGGCAGGCCATCACCACGGCGTTTGGCAGCTACGACAAATTCAAGGAGGAATTCACCAAAGCCGGTGCCACGCGCTTCGGCTCGGGCTGGGCGTGGCTGTGCAAGCAAGCCGACGGCTCGGTGCAAATCTGCTCGACGCCCAATCAGGACAACCCGCTGATGCCCGACGCGGGCTGCAAGGGCCTGCCCGTGCTCGGCCTCGACGTGTGGGAGCACGCCTATTACCTCAAGTACCAGAACCGCCGGCCCGATTACATTGCCGCGTTCTTCAACCTCATCAATTGGGATGAGGTGAACAAGCGCTTCGCCGAAGCCACGCCCATGTAAATTATCAGCACGCTGGGCAACCCCGGCGTATCTGCTGCAAAAGGCCCGTTCCACGTTGTGGGGCGGGTCTTTTTTCGTTTTTGGTGGGAGTGAGACGTCTGCTACAACATCTACTATTCCACGCACTGAAACAATTCGTGTACGTACCCGGTTTAAAGACGCGTTTCATTCATCCGATGCCGCTACTTACGCACGGCGGCACATTCGTCTATGTCAAATAAAACATTTCAACCCGCTCAGCTGGGTCCGCTTACCCTAACCAACCACGTGGTGATGGCACCGCTCACCCGCAGCCGTGCCCTGGGCAACGTGCCCAACGAGCTGATGGCCGAGTACTACCGCCAGCGCGCCACGGCCGGCCTCATCATCACGGAGGGCACGTCGCCCTCGGCCGACGGCCTGGGCTACGCCCGCATTCCGGGTCTGTTCAACCAGGAGCACGTCACCAACTGGCAGCGCGTGACCGAGACGGTGCACCACCACGGCGGCCACATTTTCATTCAGCTCATGCATGCCGGCCGCATTGCCCACACCCTCAACCTGCCCGAGGGCTCGGAGGTACTGGCCCCGTCGGCCATCACGGCCAAGGGCCAGATGTGGACTGACCAGGAGCAGCTGCTGGACCATACCGAGCCCCGCGAAATTCAGGCTGAGGAGTTGGCCCGTCTGCGCGACGAGTACGTGCAGAGTGCCAGGCTGGCCCTGGAAGCCGGTTTCGACGGCGTGGAAGTGCACAGCGCCAACGGCTACCTGCTTTCGCAGTTCCTGAACCCGCACAGCAACCAGCGCACCGACCAGTACGGCGGCAGCGTGGAGAACCGCGCCCGCTTTGTACTGGAAGTGGCCCGCGGCGTGGCCGAGGCCATCGGACCCGAGCGCACCGGCATTCGCCTCTCGCCCTGGGGCACCGACGCCGACATGCCGCACTACCCCGAAATGGACGAAACCTACGCCTACCTGGCCGAGGAGCTGCAGAAAATAGGCCTGGTGTACGTGCACCTCGTGGACCACTCCAGCATGGGCGCCCCCGCAGTACCCGCCGAAACGGTGGCCACCATCCGCAAAAAATTCACCAACACCCTCATCCTGAGCGGCGGCTACACCACCGTGGAGCGCATCGAAGAAGCCCTGCAAAGCGGCCACGCCGACCTCGTGGCCATCGGCAAGCCCTTCATCTCGAATCCCGACCTAGTGGAACGCCTCAAAACCGGTGCCCCGCTCGCTCCCCTCGACCCGGATACCCTGTATACCCCCGGCCCCGAGGGCTACACCAACTACCCGACGGCCGACGGCCAGCCCGCGGGCACGTTTTCGCCCAGCTACCAGGCGTAGCATCCGCATTTGCTAATGCTTTGAAAAGGCCCCGGACAGCATTGTCCGGGGCCTTTTTACTGCCCTACAACCAGCTTCAACGAGGTAGTGCGGGCTTCCATCATGCTACGAAGAGGCGCCTGTGAGGCACAACGCTCTAAACGGCCTGCCTCAATCCGGGCCGGAACAGCCACAAGATTAGCCGCACTTGCTTGCCGCTTCTGGCAGGAAGGCGTGTATCTTTATCGGCTGAATACTCTCTCTCTTTTATCCTGACTCCGCATGAATACTAAGTTGCGCCTCATCATACTGAGTTTCTTACAATTCTTTATCTGGGGCTCCTGGTTGATAACGATTGGGGCGTATTGGTTTCAGACGAAGGAGTGGTCGGGTACGCAGTTTGGCGCCATTTTTTCGACCATGGGCATTGCGTCCATCTTCATGCCCTCGCTCATGGGCATCGTGGCCGATAAGTACGTGAACGCCGAAAAGCTCTACGGCATCCTGCACATCCTGGGCGGCATCACCCTCTGCACCATCCCGTTGGTCGACGACCCCGGCACGTTCTTCTGGGTTATCCTGCTGAACATGGTATTCTACATGCCCACGCTGTCGCTGTCCATTGCCGTGTCGTTTTCGGTGCTCAAGACCCAGGCCCTTGATGTGGTGAAGGACTACCCGCCCATTCGCGTATGGGGTACCATTGGCTTTATCGTGGCCATGTGGACGGTGAGTTTGCTGGGCATCGAGAAATCAGCCAGCCAGTTTTACGTGGCAGCCGGCGCGGCCTTTGTGCTGGGTCTATACTCCTTTACGCTGCCCAAGTGCCCGCCCCAGTCCACCAACACTTCCAGCCAGGGTTTGCTGGAAATACTGGGCCTCAAGTCGTTTGCGATTTTGCGCGACCGCAAAATGCTCACCTTCTTCCTGTTTGCGCTATTGCTGGGGGCCGCGTTGCAGCTCACCAACGCGTACGGCGACACCTTCCTGCACGATTTCGACAAGACCCCGGCCTACCGCGACACACTCACCGTGAAGTACCCGGCCATCATCATGTCCATCTCGCAGATTTCTGAGACGCTGTTTATCCTGGCCATTCCGTTCTTCCTGCGCCGCTTCGGCATCAAGCAGGTGATGCTGTTCAGCATGATAGCCTGGGTGCTGCGTTTCGGGCTGTTTGCCTACGGCAACCCCGGCGAGGGCCTCTGGATGATTATCCTCTCCTGCATCGTGTACGGCATGGCGTTTGATTTCTTCAACATTTCCGGCTCGCTGTTCGTCGAAACCCAGACCCAGCCCAGCATTCGGGCCAGCGCGCAGGGCTTGTTTATGATGATGACCAACGGCTTCGGGGCCGTGCTGGGCAGTTCGTTGAGCGGCATCATCATTCAGGAATACTTCACCGACGCCAGCGGCGCCAAGGACTGGCAGGGCATCTGGCTCACGTTTGCCGCCTATGCGCTGGCCATTGCCGTGCTGTTTATCATCTTTTTCAAGCACACCCACAGCACCGAGCCCGTGGAGGAAGCGCAACCCGAAGGCCAGCTTTCGGTGGAACAGGCCTAGCGCAGCCCGGCGGCGCGGTGCTGCTGCAGCCGCTTTTGTACCTGTTACTACAAAAAAGCTCCGCCATCCGCGGGGCTTTTTTTGTGGGCCTACCGTCCCCCTTGGCGCCGGATGCGCAACCCAGGCCGCCGGTTGTAGCGCGACTGGTCTTACAGTCGGCAAGTAAGCTGGAGGGTTGCTTTCCGGGCGGTAACGTGTATTTTTGAGTCTGACAGCGTACGGCATGAAGAAACCCTTGCCACCAGTGGCCCCCCCCAACCTTTCGCAAACCTTCGAGCGCGACGGCTATTTCCAACCCGTTTCCTGGTTTTACGCGGCGTTTGGCGTGCTGCCGCGCCGCGAAATTTACCAGCTGGCCAGCGCCGAGTCCCGGCAAACCGTGCTGACCGCACTAGCCAAAAGCTACGACCTGGAGGCGTGCACCGTGGCCCACGCCGTGTACCTGGATAAGAAAGGCAAAGCGCCCGACATCAGCCACTACGCCCTCAACCTGGCGCCGCACCTGCTGCTCTGGTTCTACGAGCGCGGCACCTACGGCGACCGCGCCGGCCAGCTGTTCTTCTCCCCCCAAACCGACCCCAAGCAGCTGGCGCTGGCCCAGGCGCTGCTGGTGGCCGAGCTGGATACCGGCAAGCTGGAACATGACCGGATTCAGGTGCTGCGGCTGGCGTTTGGCGAGCTGGAGTTCTCGCCGCTGCCCATCAAAATACCCGCGCTGGACCTGGCCACCCACTACAACGACGACCTGCTGCCGGCCCATGAAGCCATTCTCAAGCGCCTGCAGCAGCCCGACGAGAAGGGCATCATCATTCTGCACGGCCCGCCCGGCACCGGCAAAACCAGCTACATCCGCCACCTGTGCGGTCTCACCGACAAACCCAAGCTCTTTATTCCGCCCAACCTGGCCACCCGCATTGCCGACCCGGAATTCATCAACCTGCTGCACGACAACACCAACTCCATCCTGCTCATTGAAGACGCCGAGGAACTGCTGGCCAAGCGCGACGGCCACGGCGGCAACGCCGTGAGTAACCTCCTGAACCTGTCCGACGGATTGCTCTCCGACGGCTTCCACATCCAAATTATCTGCACCTTCAACGCCGAGCTGGCCCGCATCGACAAGGCCCTGCTGCGCAAAGGCCGACTCATTGCCTCCTACCGCTTCGAGGCCCTGGAGATTGAAAAAGCCCAGGCCCTGGCCACCAGCCTGGGCCAAACCGAACCCGTATTGGAAGCCACTTCCCTGGCCGACATTTACAACCGCGACAAAACCGACTTCATCAGCGAGGCCAAAACGCCCGGCCGCATCGGTTTTAGCCGGTGAGTTGAGGCCTACAACACAAAATTGGTACAAAAAAAGTACGACTTTGGCACAAAGAAAAAGTCCGCTCTGCGCAATGCAGAGCGGACTTTTTCTTTGTGCCAAAGTCGTGTAGCGCGCCTTTTGCTTACTTCGAGCCGAAGAAGAAATCAGCCTCGATTTGCGCATTCTCGTCGGAGTCGGAGCCGTGCACGGCGTTGGCTTCGATGCTCTTGGCGTACTTCTTCCGGATGGTGCCGTCGGCCGCCTGGGCGGGGTTGGTAGCGCCAATGAGGGTGCGGAAATCAGCTACGGCGTTGTCTTTCTCCAGCACGGCAGCCACGATGGGGCCGCTCGACATGTACTTCACCAGGTCGTTGTAGAAAGGACGCTCGGCGTGCACGGCGTAGAACTGGCCCGCGCGCTCGGCGGTAAGGTTGATTTTTTGGAGTTCCACGACGCGGAAGCCGCCTTCTTCCATCATGTGCAGGATGCCACCGATGTGGTTTTCCTGGACGGCGTCGGGCTTAATCATCGTGAATGTGCGGTTGGTGGCCATGGCGGGGTATTCGAATAAAGATGAAGTGTTGAAAGGGCAAAACTACCACATCCCCAGCCAGCACCCAACCCGGGGTCCCTCGGCGGCACTATGGCACGACCCAAATGCGCCCGCTCAATGCCCACCTTCGCCTTGTGCGGCTTCTACCGGCAGAAACCGACTTGCTGCTGCCGTGTGTGCGCCAGGAGGAGCGGCTGCGATGCCCCGCCGCGCGGTCTGGCTGGAACTACCCGCCAACCCCAAGGCCACGAGTGGAACTACGCGTCAACCCGAAGGCCATGAGTCCTACTTGCCCAAAGCCTTCGTCACCCTCCTCGCCCAGGCCCGGCGGGCCGAACCCGGCACCTCTTTGGCACCGCCGCCATCTTTTATTCGCTGACCACAAAAGAAAGATTTACCCATTGCTTCTCCCCCCCGAAAGCCGGTATTGGCGAGATAGCCGCTTTTTCACCCGGAAAGCCGCCGGTCTCATTCCTCGGTTTCGGGCGAACCTTCCAGGGGGCGACGGCTGTTAAGAAAAGATTTCTTCCGACTTTTGCCGCCCGATTTTCTTCGTAAGCCACCGGCCCTTAGTTTCTTTCAGGACCAATCCCGTTGTCGATGTCCAATCCCATTTCCGCCCTGCAAGCGCTGTTCGCGCAGCCCAAGCAGGTTGTCATTACCACCCACCACAAGCCCGACGCCGACGCGCTGGGCTCGTCGCTCGCCTGGGCCGGGTACCTCAAGCAAAAAGGCCACCACGTCACGGTGGTTACCCCTTCCGACTACCCGGCCTTCCTCACTTGGATGGAGGGCAACGAGGAAGTGGTGGTGTACGACCGCCGGCAGAACGACCGCCAGGTGCGCGACCTCATTGCCCGCGCCGAAGTCATCTGCTGCCTCGACTTCAGCTGCCTGGGCCGCATCAACGAGTTGGGCGAGTACATCCGCCAGGCCAGCGGCACCAAGGTGCTGATAGACCACCACCAGGAGCCCGAGGACTTCGCCGACATCGTCTTTTCGGTGCCGACCGCCGCGGCCACGGCCGAGCTTATTTTTGAAATCATCCGCGACCTGGGCGACCAGGACCTCATCACTAAGGGCATCGGCGAGGCACTGTACGCGGGCATTATGACCGACACGGGCTCGTTCCGGCACCCCAGCACCTCGCGCAACGTGCACCTCATCATTGCCGAACTGCTAAAGGTGAACATCGACCTCTCGTCGGTGCACCGCCGCATCTACGACTCACATTCCGAAATCCGGCTGCGCTTCCTGGGCTTTGTGCTTAAGGACAAGCTGGTGGTGAACCGCGAGTTCAACACGGCTTACATCGCCATCACCCAGGACGAGCTGCGCCAATACGAAAGCAAAACCGGCGACACCGAAGGCCTGGTAAACTACGCACTGAGCATCGAGGGCATCGTTTTTGCCGCCGTGTTCATTGACCGCGGCGTGGCCGTAAAAATTTCTTTCCGCTCGGTGGGCACCTTCTCGGTGAGCGACTTTTCACGCCGTCATTTTGACGGGGGCGGGCACCACAACGCCGCCGGCGGCATCAGCTATACCAAGCTCGATGCAACGGTGGAGCGCTTCCTGGGCATCCTGCCCGAGTACAAGGAACAGCTCACGGGCGTGCCTGCGGCAGTAGCGCCGCCAGTAGCGTAACTTTGAACCGTTTTCGACTCCTCACTTCTTATATTTTCATGCGTTTTTCCTCCCGCTCCGCGCAGCAACTGGCCCTGGCGGCCGGCCTGCTTGGCTTCGCTTCCCTCACCGCTTGCAACAAAGGCGGTGGCGACTATGCCAAAACCAAGTCTGGCATCGAGTACAAGATTTTCAAAAAAGTCGGCAACGGCTACGAGCGTCGCGAAATCGGCCCCGATGGCGACCCGACCTACAAAGACCGGGTGGGCAAGTTCCTGCTGGGCAACATGCGCTACACCACCGGCAAGGACTCGGTGCTGCAGAACACCCGCCGCGATGTGGGCCTGCCCGTGCCCCTGCCCCTGCAGGAGCTCAAGCAAAAAGGCGCCCCCGACGAGGCGCTGTCCTTGCTCCAGCCCGGCGACAGCGGCGTGTTTCGCTTCCAGGTCGACTCCCTCATTAAGCCCAAGTCGGGCCAGCCGGTGCCGCCGTTCTTGCGCCGCGGCGGCAACGTGGTGATGATGTACGTGGCCACCACGCCCAAGCTCATCACCCAGGAAGAAGCCCAGGCCATGCAGCCCGAACTGCAGAAGCGCGCCATGGCCGCCCAAATGAAGCAGCGCATGGCCTCGCCCGAGTACGCCAAGCAGATGCAGGAGCAGAAGGACGCCCAGGCCAAAGCCATGGCCGCGCCCGAAGTAGTGGCCCAGCTGAAAAGCGACGACGCCGTGCTGCAGGACTACATCAAGAAAAACAACCTAACCGTAAAGAAGACGCCCTCGGGCCTCTACTACCAGGTGCTGAAGGCCGGCACGGGCGCTACGCCCAAGGCCGGCCAAACGGTGAGCGTGAACTACAACGGCACGCTGCTTAGCGGCAAGCAGTTTGACTCGTCGGACAAAACCGGCAAGCCCATTGAATTCCCCATCGGCCAGGGTGCCGTGATTCCGGGTTGGGACGAAGGCATTTCGCTCCTCAACAAGGGCACGCGGGCCATCCTGCTCATCCCCTCGCCCCTAGCCTACGGCACCCGCGGCGCGGCGCCGACATTCCCGCCAACGCCCCCCTGAAATTCGAGGTGGAACTTGTTGACGTTCAATAGACCTTGTTAAATTCCTGATTCCGACCAACGGGCGGCGCGGCATAGCTACCCGGGCTCCGTTGGTCGGAATTCTTTTACTACCCCTTCTCGTGATGAAAAAACTCCTGCTGCGCTCCCGTTACCTGTTGCTGGCGGCGGGCCTGCTCCTGTCGGCCCCGGCTCTGTGGAGCTGCAACTCCGAAAATACTTTCCAGAAGTCGGCGCGCCTCCACGAAGAGCAGATGAAGCGCATCGACGAGGACACCATCCGCAACTACCTCACCCGCAATCAGCTGCTCACCAAAGCCACCCGCACCAATTCCGGCGTGTACCTGGTGCCACTGGCCGAGGGCAAGGGCACGCCGGTAACGGCGGGCAAGCAGGTGCGGCTCAAGTACCTCGGCCGCTTCCTGAGCAACGGCGCACACCCCGGGACGACGGGCTACCCGGCTTCGAACGGCGACGGCCGCTTCCCAGTGGGCGCTATTTTCGACAATACCGCTAACAACCGCACCGAGTGCGGCTGTGCGGTATTCACGCAGGGAAGCCTGGTACCTGGTTTCAACGAAGCGCTGCTGCTCATGCGCCAGGGCGACCGCAAGCTGGTGCTGCTGCCCTCTAAGGTGGCCTACGGGCCCACTGGCAGCGCCGGTGCTATTCCGCCCGATGCAGCCCTGCTGTTTGATATAGAGGTTCTGGAAGTTTATTAAGAAGGCATTCCGTGAGCAAAGCTGCTAGCATAGGTCGGTGGTATGCAAGGGGGCTGAGCCTCGTGTTTTTGCTGGCTGTTACGGCGGCCAGCGGGCAGGAAGCGCCGAAGCCCGCCGTGCCGACTACGCCCACGGCCCCGCTCACCGGCTCCGATACCGCGCGCCTCGTTCCGCAAATCACGCGGAGTGGGGCGCGCTTTGTGTTTCGGGAGCGGGGCACTGGGCCGCTGGCCCGCGCTGGCAGCCGCGTAGCCGTGCGCTACACCGGTTTCCTGCCCGATGGGCACATCTTCGATGCCACGGTGGCCACCGGCGGGCCGCTCCGCTTCCGGGTGGGGCGTGGCGACGTCATTCCGGGCTGGGACGAGCTGCTCCTGCTGGTGCCCGCCGGCTCCCGGGTGAAGGCCTGGATACCCGCCTCCCTGGCCTACGGCGCGACCGGCGTGCCCGACCCCGACGACGAGCGCCGCTACCTGATTCCGCCCAATACTGAATTGGTTTTTGAGCTGGAGGTGTTGAGCGTGCGTTAAGTTTTTGTTTCTGGATTGCCAGAATCTTCCCTCCTATCCATGCGACACATCTTTCTGAGCGCGGCCTGCGCCTTGTTTGCCTGCTGGCAGCCTGCCCGAGCGCAAGCCCCCATCACGGCGTTTTCCCGCCTGCCCACAGGCACCGAGTACCGCCTCTTCCGCAAGGACGCGGCGGGGCGCTACCAGCCGCGCACCCTAGCACCCGCCGATGACCCTTACGCTACGCGCGCCGGCAAAATCCTCACCGTTTTCATGGAATTTCGCACGGGCCGCGACTCGGTCGTCATGAAATCGCGCCTCATGCAGCCCACCCCGCAGCCGGTGGCCCTGCCCGAGAAACCCACGCCCGGCGGGCTGGAAGAAGCGCTGGGCATCCTGCTGCCCGGCGACAGCGCCGTGTTCCGCTTTTCGGCCGATACCATTTTTGCCAAAACTTTTCGGCAGTCCGTGCCGCCGTTTCTGCGCACAAGCGGCAATACGCTGGTTGTAACCGCCAGCGCCCGCGAGCTGTTGACCATGGCCGAGATGACGGCCCGCCAGCAGCAGGCCCAGGCCGATATGCTGAAAGCTGAGCAGCAAAAAGCCGTGGCACAAACCGCCAAAGACGCCGCTCAGATTGACGCTTACCTAAAAAAGAACAAGCTGGTGGCCAAGAAAACGGCCGGTGGCACCTACTACATCGTCACGCGGCCCGGCACGGGCTTGCCGCCCAAGCAGGGCCAGAACGTGCGGGTGCTGTATTGGGGCACCGTGCTGGCTACGGGCCAGGAATTTGACTCATCGGCCAAGCACGGCAACGAGCCCATTTCCTTTCCCCTGGGGGCGGGCCGCGTCATTAAGGGCTGGGACCAGGGCGTTGCCATGCTCACCAAAGGCAGCAAGGCCATCCTGCTCATTCCTTCGCCCCTGGCCTACGGCCCCCGCGGCGCCGGCGCCGACATTCCCCCCAATGCCGTGCTGCGCTTCGAAGTAGAGCTGGTTGATTTCAAATAGCCCGCCCACCAGCCGCGCAGCCAACAGCCCGCCTTACTCGGCCAACACCTGCGACAGGATATCGAGCGAGCGGATTTCGCCCATCTGCTCCACGTGCAGCTGGTAGTACCGAATGAGCACGTTCAGGAGCTCGTGCCGCACGCGGCCGTTGGGGATGGTGCTGGTGGCGGGGTCGCGCAGCAATTCATCTAAGTAAATATCGAACTCGCGCAGGCGCAGCGTGGCCGGCCCGGTAGCGCCGGAGGTGGTGGGCGCGTGGCCCGCCATTATCACCTGGTCGGTCAGCTCACCCCCCGTGCTGATGCCAAAGCCCAGATACGTGGCCAGCTGGAGCAAGAAGACCAATGCAAAATTTTCCGACCCGGTGGTTTGCTGGTCGAACCCCAGGATGGAGTCGTGCAGAAACTGAAAGAGCGGCTCGTTCTGCTCTTCCTCGCGCACGGCCCGCCCCACCACTTCGGACAGAAACAGCACCACGCTGCTCTTCTGCACCTCGTAGGGCAGGCTCACAAACGGCTCGGAGCACCGGAACTCCGACAGACGCGTGAGCCCCCCACTGCCGCGGGCCACGTAGGCCACCAGCTCCAGCAGCGTGAAGGGCTGAAACAGGGCAATGCGGCCCGGCGGCTTGGCTTTGCGCACGCCGTTCACGATGTAGCTCTGCACCCCCAGCCGCTCGGTGTAGACGCGGGCAATGATGCTGGTTTCGCGGTATTTCAGGTAGCTGAGGACGATGCCTCGGGTCTTGATTAACATGGGTCAAGGAGGGGTAAAGCCTGCGGAATAGCGAATGAGCAAGGAGAAAAACGCCCCGTACTCCATTCCTCGTTCTTCCTGAAGCAGTGCGCTACCTGCTAAGCACCGCCACTTTGCTCACGCAGCCGTTCTTGCCGTCGGCATCGGCAGAAAGCACGAGGTAGGTGCCCGAGCGCACGCGCTTGCCGTCGGGGGTGGTCATGTTCCAGGTCACAGTGCCGCCGTTGGCTGTGGTGGCGTATACGAGGTGGCCGGCCACGTCGGTAATTTTTACCTGGGCATTATTGGCCAGGCCCGTGATGCCCACCGTACCCGCAAATTCGGGGCGCACGGGATTGGGAAACACAGCGGCGCAGCTGGGCTTGCCTTCCGTGATGGTGGCCGCCCCCCGGTACGCCACCACGCCGGCGTCGGTGGCCACCCACACGTCGCCGGTTTTGTCGTTCACCTTCACGTCCACAATGCGGTTGGAGGGCAGCGGGCTGTTGGCCGTGGTGAAGTGCAACAAGGCTTTGTCGGCGTCGGGCGAGAACAGCCACAGGCCGTTGTCGGTGCCAAACCACTTGCGGTCGCCGCCGTCCACGGCCAGCGTGCGCACGGCCTCGCTGAACAGAGTCGGAAACAGCTCACCCTTTTCATTCGGTGTAAATGGCGTCGAGAACACGGCAGCCGGGTCAAACGGTCCGCGGGGGTCGTTGAACACGGCCACGCCCTTGATGGTGGCGGCCCAGATGTAGCCCCGGCGGTCTTTCGCCAACTCGTAAATCTGATTGTCGGGCAGGCCCGCCGCCGTGGTGAAAAAGCGCGGCGGCTGGGGCGAAACAGTGGCGGGGTCCACCGCAAAAATTCCCAGGGGCGCGTTGGTGGGGTCGGTTTTGCGCGCCACCGCGGCCCACACGTAGCCGTTGTCGTCGAGCGCCAGCCGGTCGAGCGCCTCAAAGCCCAGCCGCCAGGGCATGATGCGCCAGGTGGTCGCAACCGGGTCGAAAAGGAACAGCCCCGACACGCCGGACCGCAGATGCCGGTTCACAACCCACACTTTGCCTTCGGCGTCGGTGGTCAGGTCCGTGATTTCGACCCGATTCTTATTGCCGAAGGTGCCCAACAGCGGGCTACCGGCCGGCGTACCTTCGCCAAACCGGCGAATGTTGCCCAAACCCTTCCACTCCACCAGCCCGTCGCCGTAGCCACCGAAATACAACGTGCCGTCGGGCGTGCGGGTGCCGCGCGTGGGCCGGACCACGTTCGGGAATCCGGGCACGGCCGCCGTGAAGCTGGTCCACTGGCCGTCTTTAAACTCGTAGAATCCGGCACCTTCCCGGACAATGGACGGGTCGTACCGTTCTGAATAGCCGCCCGAAAACACGTCCACCGTGTTCGTACGGGCATCGGCCAGGATACTGAACGCCAGGTTACTGACCGGGCCATTGGCCACGTACTGCTCCGTGGGCGTGGCCGCGCCGGGCGGCACCCGCTGCAGGCCAAGCTGGAAGTTGGCCAGGTAAAAGCTGCCATCGCGCGAGCGCACGGCGTCCTGCAGAAAGGTGCCGGCCGGGCTGCGCGCCACCACGTTGGTCACGGCATCGTTCGCCCCAATCTTGCGCACGCCCGAATCGTCATCAATGATAAACACCCCGGTTCCGCTGGCCCGCAGGTTGCGGAATTGCGCCGTGCGGGTGTTGGGCACCGAACGCCACGTACCGGGAGTGCCGGGAACGAATTTGAACACTCCGATGCCGGTGCCTTCCACGGCGGCATACACCTCGCCGTTGTAAGCCGCCACAAAGGGGAACGTGCGCCGCGCGGGGTCTACGGTGGTGGCCGGCTGGTACGCGGTCCAGCTACGAAAATCCAACAGGTTGCTGGTGAGTGCTCCGCGCAGCAATCCGGCCGAAGTTGCGAGGTAAAGCGCCCCTTTGGCCACGGCCGCGTCGTACACGGCCACCACGGTGCCGCCCGGCCCAATATTGGAGTAGGTGTCCGTCACTTCAAGCTTCACAAGGTCCACCACCACCAGGCCAAAGGTGGTCGACACGTACGCCTTGCCGGGCCCTATCGAGATGTTGGTAATGGCCTTGGCACCCTGAATCTGCTTGCGCAGAATGTCGTTGAGGTTGCGGATGCGGCCGTTGCGCTGGATAATGTCCAGATTGGTGTTGCGGTAGCCCAGCACGGTTTGCTGCGTCACCGAATCGTAGGCCAGAGCCACTACGCCCACGTCGTTCAGGCCATCGCGCCGCGAAAGTACCTGCGTGGTGTTGAGGGATTTGTCGAGAAAATAAAAGGCATTTTCCGTTGCCACATACACCCGGTCGCCCGCGTCAGCCAGACGACTGGGGCGGTTGGTGGGCAAGTGCAACTGCCAGTCGCCGTAGCCCACAGCCCCTTGCGCAAGAGCCGCTTCAGCAAATAAAAGCAGCCCGGCTAGCCCAAGCAAACAACGGAAGATGTGCGACATATGCTCAGCAAAAACACGATTTGAGTACCCGCAATGGGGCCAACTTTGCCAACGCCTCCGGAGCTTATTTAGTGCGCCGCGGCCGAGCGGCTTTCCGGGACCGGGGTCTTGGCTTGCATGCCCTCCAGGAAACAGGGCCGGCAGCGCGCCTCATACGAGTCGGTTTCGCCGAGCAGCACCTGGCTTTCGCTGGCCGCAATGCGGTAAGAATACGAGGCAATCTCGCCGCAGCATACGCACACGGCGTGTACTTTGGTCACATACTCGGCCGTGGCCAGCAGGGCCGGCATCGGGCCAAACGGACGGCCAAGGTAGTCCATGTCGAGTCCGGCCACAATCACGCGGGTACCGTTGTTGGCCAGCTGCAGGCACACGTCCACCAGCGAATCATCAAAGAATTGTCCTTCGTCGATGCCCACCACGTCGGAACCCGCCGCCAGCAGCAGAATTTCGGAGGGAATGGCCACCGGCGTGGAGCGAATGCGGGAGGCGTTGTGGCTTACCACGTCTTCTACGTCGTAGCGGGTGTCCAGAGCCGGCTTGAAGATTTCGACCTGCTGCCGGGCTATGCGGGCGCGGGTGAGGCGGCGAATCAGCTCTTCTGTTTTGCCCGAAAACATGGAGCCGCACACCACTTCAATCCACCCCCGGCGCGGGGCAGTGTGGCGGTTGCCAACGCGTGGTTCAATAAACAAGGTACAGGCGGCTTGGGAAGGTTTAGGAACCTAAAGTTAGGAACGAACAACTGAGCGCACCACTCTGCCCCGGATGAACTTTAAGAGCCACCTGAGTAAACGTGCTGGCCATCTGTTGCTACCAGGCAGGAGGCAGCCTCCCGATAAAGTTACGGGCTCAGGGTTGGGCTTCGCGATACTGCACGTGGGGCAGCTGCGTGGCCTCGGGCACCCGGCCCACGGCCTCGCCCGCCGGCAGCTGGGCCTGGCACGTCAGCCGCTCGGTGGCCTGCAGCCGGCCCGCAGCCTGGTAGCGGAGCTCGGCAGCGGTGGGCGGACTGAAATTTTCGAGACCCTGGCGCACCTGTATTCGGCAGGTGGTGCAGCGTCCTTTGGCCCCGCAAGCGTGCATCCAATCGTGGCCAGCCGCGTGCAGCGCGGCCAGCAGCGTGGCCCCGGCCGGGACCGTTATGGCCGCGCCGGGCAAGTTTTCAATCGTCAACAGGGCCATTTATGCCTAACTTCGGGCACGAAACCCGGCCTTTTTATGAACGACAAATATAGCCTCGCCAAGTGCGCCCAATACGGTCGCCGCCTGGCCGCCCGGCTCTGCGACCAGCACTTTGGCTCCCAGCCCACCGCCACGCTCGATGGTCCGGCGGTGCTCAAATTCACCCCCATCCGCCAAATCAATCTGCTGGTAATTCGCCAACTCCTTGGCCAGTGGCAGGCCGAAACCGCCCGCCTGCGCAGCCCCTACTTCGATTTTGAAGCCGCCCCCGTGCAAGCGGCCCTCGCGCAGTTCATGAACGTGCTATCGCGGCACATCAGCCTCAGCCGCGCCACCTTCGAGCCCTTGTTGGCCCAGGCCACTGCCGACACCCTCGGCATTGTAGCCGACCCGGGCGGCAGCTTCGAGCGCCTGTTGCTGGGCCCGGCCGAGACGGTTACGCTTGCCAGCCTGCGCGACAACCTCCGCTACATCGATACCGATAAAGCTTTTTTTCAGGAGTTTGTCGAGAGCCTGCCCGCCAGCAAGGAGCTCAGCCGCGATTTCATCGTGCACCGCTTCGAGCTTTACCACGCCGCCAACTACAAAGCGCACCAGCCCATGCAGCGCCTGGCCTCCGAGCTCAGTGCCCTGCTGCCCCTCACCACCGCCGATTTGCTGGAAGATGGGCCGGTATCGACCGCCAATACCCCGGCGGCGGCTCCCCCAGCTGCCCCGGCGGCTGAGCAAACGACGGTTCCCACAAAAAAGCCCATTGAGCCCGCTCCGGCAAGCCCCCCAGTAGCGGTGCCAACCTTCGTTTCTACTCCGGCTGCAGGCACTCCGGAACCGCTGCCAGTCGCGGCTCCCGAGCCAGCCATTCTTACTGCGTCATCCGTTTTCCAGCAGCCTGCCGCCGAGGTGAGTGCCATTCCCCTGCACGAGAAGCTCAAGGCCGCCCAACCCACAACTGCTCTCTTGGCCGAAACGCTGCGGGCCACCGCGGCCACCGTGCCGTTGGCGGAGCGGTCCAGCCCTAAAGTAGAGACCCTGCGCGAAGCCATATCCATTAACCAGCGTTTTAGCTTCATCAACGAGTTGTTTGAGGGCGAGAACATGGAGTACCACGCTGCCATCCAGCACCTCGACACCTTATCAACCGCTGACCAAGCCCGGAGCTACGTTACCGGTCACCTGTCGCAGCGCTACGAATGGGGCCGCAAAGAGGAACACGTCAATAAGCTGCTGAAGCTCATCGAACGAAAATTTGCCTAGTTCCGCGCTTCTTTCCCGGCAGCCCTTAGTGGGAGCTCGCTTCCGGCGCTGGCTTTTGCCGTGGTTGCTGGCAGTAGCCGCGCTGGCCAATTTGGCCTATCCGATGTACGTGCACTATGATTTCACGCACTCGCCGGACACGCGCAGCTACCTCCGCATGGCCGCCGGCCGCTTCGATGGTGTCCGCGTCACCCACCGCTACCGGGTTCTGGTGCCCGCAGCGGCGGCGTTGGTAGCCGCGCCTATTACCCGAGCGTACGCCCAGGTATGGCCCCAGCGCCCCGCCGGGCAGTGGCCGTTGCGTTTTGCTTTTTACCTGGTCAACTGCCTAGTGCTCGGGGCCGCCGGCGCCTGCTGGTACCACGGCGCCCGCATGGCCGGAGCCTCCGTTTTGGGCGCGGCCCTGGCCATGCTTGCCGTGCTCACCAGCCGTTGGGCAGGGTATGCCGCGGGCCTTCCCCTCACCGACAGCCTGTATCTATTGGTAGTTGGCCTGGGATACTACGCCATCCGGCGCGGACCCGCCGGCAGGTGGGCCCTGCTGGCTGCGTTGGTCGTTGGCCCATTGGCAAAAGAGTCTTTCCTTATGCTGGTGCCCTGGCTGCTCTGGTTTGGCCGCCACAGTCTGGCTTGGCCCCGGCAGCTTCTCGCGCTGGCCGCTGGTCTGGCCCTCCTGTTCACCGTCCATTGGGTTATCGACACCCAGTTCGAGGCGCCTGCCATGCAGTCTGTAGCCAACGCCTGGGAGCATGTAGATAACATCACCTATTCCCTTCGCCGGGCCGCTTCTGCAAAAGGATTGGGCGAGCTACTCAGTATTTTCGGTCTGTTTACCGTCGTTGTTCCCGTAGCTTTTTGGCTGGAAACGCGCAAGCAGCGCCACTCAGTATCGATTTTCAATACGCTTGGTTGGGCCGAGAGCAGCTTGTTGCTCATCGTGGCGCTTCACATGCTCCTCTCCGGCGACCTGGGGCGCATGGGGTACCTGACGGCTCCCGTTTTCTGTTCCGCCCTGGCTTTAGTCTTCACCCATTGGCGCCCTCTGCTGGGGCTGAGGCACGCCGGGGGCCTTCAATCCCACCAGCGCGAGGCCCAGTAGCAAAGGCCACACCGGCACCAGGAACCGCGCTGCTCCCAGTGGCCCGGTCAGTAGCGCTACGTAAAACAAAAGGCCCGCCGCTATCCAGCGCCCGTTTCGCAACAACGACGCCCTGTTGCCCAGCAGCAGGAATCCGCGCACCGCCAACGCCATCCGCGCCAGGTTGGCCACCAGCACCGCCCCCAGAAGGGCCAGCATAGCTATGGGCAGGCGCGTAAGAGCACGAAAAAATCCCCCATTCCTTATCTGCCCCAATAAGCCACCGTCCGGAGGCGGGGCCACACCCAAAAACTGGCTGATGTCAAACCGACCAGGGTCAAAAAACACGGCTCCCATGCCCTGCATATGTTGGCGCGCATACACAACCGGGTGCTCACTTATTACTACTAAAGCCCGGGTCCGAATAAGCAGCTGCCGCTCTGCAAAGCCCACCTGTTGGTTGGCATCCTTCAGCACCGCAGCAACCCAGGCTTCCTCGGCCTCAGGCCCGCTCACTTGCCTGACTACCCCAGCCGCATTATAGTGGAGCAAGTTAATTTCCGCAATACTGGAGAAATGAAGATACCCGGTCCGCTGCATGTTCCACCCCAGGTAAAGCCCGGCCACCAGCATGGGAATTCCCGCAATCGCAGCCAACCGCATTTCTTTCTGGCGCCAGGCCAGCACCGTGCCTGCCCCAGCCACTACCAATGCCATCGGGTAAAAGACGGGTTTAAGCAGTAAGGCCAGCACTGTAGCAGCAGCCACTCCAGCCATATATTTTGGTTTCGGGGACTCCACTGCCCACATCCCACCCCAAAATATTCCCACGACCATCGTTTGCAGCAGCATCTCACTCATCACCGCATTTGCGTAGATAAGTTGCGCCGGAAATAACAGAACCAAAACCACCGCCCACTTCCAACACTGCCGCTGCGGACGCACCGTACGTGCCCACCACCGCAACACCAACCCTAGGTTGAGCAAGCTCAGCAAGTTTTGAAATAAAAGCGCCAAAAACGGCACCTTCAGCAGCCCTCCCAGCACCAGCAAGGCCAGCGGGTACCCAACCGGCCGTATCGTGAACTCCTGCACTGCCTGACCGCTTGGCAACTCCCGAGGCCAGGGCCGGGCATAGAGCACGCCTTCACGCCACAGATTTTCCGCTGCTTGCAAGTACCTATCCGAGTCAGGAAAATCCCAGGCTCCCGTCGTGCAGGACCAAGCAACCGCCGCCAGGTGAACCCCAATCAGCGTCGTCCACACCCAGCCCGGCACCCGCTGGCTACCCATCAGCGCACCAAGTCTTGCTTGCGATACGCGTCCAACGCCAATAAGCTAAACAACAGGATGGTAAACGACCACAACGAAGAACCACCGTAGCTAAAGAACGGCAGGGGAATACCCACAACCGGCGCTAGCCCAATCGTCATCCCAATATTCACGGTCATGTGAAAAAACAATATGCTCGCCACACAGTACCCATATGTGCGCCCAAAAACTGACTTCTGCCGCTCGGCAACATATATAATACGCCATAGCAGCGTCAGGTATAGGCAAATCACAAAAAAGCTGCCTGCCCAGCCAAACTCCTCTCCCACTGTGCAAAAGATAAAGTCGGTGCTTTGCTCAGGCACAAAATCAAACTTAGTCTGGGTGCCTTGCAAAAACCCCTTCCCAATCAAGCCGCCCGACCCAATGGCAATTTTACTCTGCGTCACATTCCATCCCTTACCC
Organism: Hymenobacter lapidarius; assembly: GCF_001816145.1. Taxonomy (GTDB): domain Bacteria; phylum Bacteroidota; class Bacteroidia; order Cytophagales; family Hymenobacteraceae; genus Hymenobacter; species Hymenobacter lapidarius. The sequence goes on from NZ_MDZB01000125.1 coordinate 22,739, forward strand.
AAAGGGTCTGCAGAAGGATTAATCAAAATCTCAATCCGCTGCCGCTGGTGGGGCTGCAACACCTCATTATAAAAGAAATCAACGCCTACCACCATTCCTACCACCGCTACCCACACCCCAATGGCCAATGGCCAATGATGCCGTAGAACCCGCTTATTCAACCCCAGCACCACCAACAAAACCACAGTAAAAACTGCGACTAACCAGATTTTTGGCACCAACAAAGCCAATACCAGAATAACTGCACCTGCGGCTAACAGCAGCAATATTAGAGGAGACATTCCCTCACGGAAATAAGCCAACAGCAACGCCCCAAACACCAATGCCTGCCCCGACTCGTTTGAGGCCACGATTAGCAAAGGTGGCAGCAAGGTAATTCCCGCTAGCACCAACTGGTCCCGCCAATCCTGATATCTTAAGTTTATACTGGCCATGAACCTCGAAGCTGCCAGAGCCGTCGTGAACTTGGCAAATTCTGCCGGTTGCAGACGCACAGGTCCAATCTCCAACCACGACCGTGAACCAGCTATGGGCCTGGCCACAAACATCGTGATAAGCAGAAGCAGTATCATCCCCCCATACATGGCGTAGGCCAAAGTATCATAGGCCTTATAGTCAACAACCAGTAGCACCACCACCAACACTACAGCAGTTCCAATCCACAACAACTGCTTGAACCAGTTGAAAGCCATAAGCTTGTCGAAGCTCATTGTTCCCAACGCATTAGCAGGCGCTTCAGGCGAGTAACTCGAGGCGTAAATACACACCCACCCAATCCCAACCAATATCACATAAAGCAACACCGTTAGCCAATCAATACTTCTGCTATAACGCGCTGGTGATAATTGCACAAATAAGTTAGGCTGAACGGTAAATCAAATTTACAAACACTATAGTATTCATTTGTCCTCATTAATAAATGCACCCTGAACTGCTTGCACAACAACTCAATACATTCTCAGTGGACAAGTGAATAAATACTCAAATAGTGTTCGTAAAGGCCCAGTTTGTCATTAAAGCATCTACATACCAGCTTGAAATAACACGCATTATTCATAGCCGGCTGCTCAACTAGTGAGAAACTAAGATTTAAGTAGTCGGAGCAATTCCAACTGGGCAAGCAGGTGGTTCTTGGGACTGCCATAAAAGCGCAATGCCTGCCGCTGGTAAAAGCGGCAGGCATTGCAGTAGTAAGGTTGGCGGCGACCGACTCTCCCACCGGTGAAGGCAGTACCAT
>NZ_MDZB01000126.1 GCF_001816145.1 Hymenobacter lapidarius
TAAGAACGTCATGCTTCGGCTGCGCTCAGCATGACGTTCTTAGTGGATACTGTGCACCTACTACTAGACGGCTGTCTGACTGAATTGGGCCTTTCAGAAAAATGCGGGCTAGGGCAGCCTGACGCGGCAGGGGTTGCGTAAGCAGGCGCATGGTTACGCGACGCTTTGTTTTATCCTTCCTCGCCTTGGCCACTGCGGTAGCGGCCCTGCCCTTTTCCCTGTCCGCCATGACTGCTGCCCCTAACCGCCCGAAGCTGCTGATTTTCGACGTCAACGAAACCATGCTCGACCTGAGCAAGCTGCAGCAGGCTGTCAATCAGGAATTCAAGTCTGAAACGGCCTTCAAACAGTGGTTTGCGCTGCTGCTCCAGTATTCGTTGGTCGATACCGTGACCGGCAACTACCACAACTTCGGGCAGATTGGCGACGCGGCCCTCGATATGGTGGCTCAGGCCCTGGGCCAGCCATCTCGCCCCGCGACCCGCAAAAAGGAGCTGCTCACCCTCATCACCGAGCTGCCCCCGCACCCCGACATCATTCCCGGCCTCACGGCCCTGCAAAAAGCGGGCTTCCGCATGGTGACGCTCACCAACTCGCCCGATGCCACGGTGCAGAAGCAGATGGCCTACGCCGGCCTCACCGGCTTTTTTGAGCAGCTACTCAGCATCGACTCGCTCAAGCGCTACAAGCCCCACCCCGATACCTACCACAGCACCTGCAAGCAGCTGAAAGTGGCCCCCGCCCAGGCCATGCTGGTGGCCGCCCACGGCTGGGACACGGCCGGGGCGCAGCTGGCGGGCCTGCAGGCCGCCTTTATTGCCCGCCCCGGCCAACAGGTGTACCCGCTAGCCCCCGCGCCCACCCTCACCGGCCCCACCCTGCCCGACATTGCCCGGCAGCTCATCGGGTAAAGGGAAAGTCGGTTGTTACCACAAAGCAGCCAAGGTAGCCGCAGTAGCCGCAGCATGACTGTTCTTTCTGTACGACTACAAAAATCCCGGCGCCACCGCTCACATCTTCATGCCTTCCATGCCCGCCATGGGCGTGGCGCCTTTCTGCAGAATGTATTCGCTGTTGAGCAGGTAAGCGCCATTTACGACGACTTCCTCCCCGGCTTTGAGGTTAGAGAGGATTACGACTTGCTGGCCGGTCTGGGGCCCCAGCTTCACCACGCGGTTTTCGAAGCGGCCATCGGGGTTGCGCACCCACAGGCTGTTGCCGGCCGATTCCTGCAAAACGGCCTCGATAGGTACGCGCAGGCTACCCGCTGCCACCGGCTGCGCCCGGCGCACCGGCCCCACGGTTTCGACCACGGCCTGCAGACCGGGCGTGTACTCCCGCTGCGGATTGGGAATCTCGACCCGCACCAGCGCCACCCGGCTTTCGCCGGCCAGCTCGGGGCTGCTGAAGCTCACCCGGCCCGGCACCACGCGGCCCGGAAACGCGGGGAAGGACACCTGCACGGTTTGGCCGTCGCGCAGGGGCTGGTCGGAGGCGTAGCGCTGGGCCTCTACCCACACCGAGCTCAGGTCGGCCAGCTGCAGCACGGCGCTGCCCTCGCTCACGTAGTCGCCCTCGCGGATGTTCAGCGTCTGCACGATGCCGCTGCTGGGGCTGAAGTAGGGCATCGGGTTCAGCACCTTACCCGAGCGCAGCAGCGTGGTAATCTGGCGGGACGTCATACCCCACAGGCGCAGCTTGGTTTGGGCCGCGTCGGCCAGCGGGGCATAATCGATTTGCTGGCCTGATAGTTCGCGCATTTGCGCCCGGGCCAGCAGCAGCTCCTGCTGGGCTTTGAGCAGCTCCTCGCTATAGATAGCAAACAGCGGCGCGCCGGCCCGCACGGTTTCGCCGGTGGCCCGCACGTAGAGCCGGTCGATGCGGCCGGGCACGCGGGCACTCACCTGCACCAGGTTTTCGGGGTTGAGCACCACCCGGCCCGTGAGGCGCAGGCCGGTTACCGGGGCCGCGCCGCTGGTGCCATCCGCCGGGCCCGTCTGACCCACTTTGGCCACCTGAATGTTACCCAGCCGCACTTGCTCGGCGCTCAGCTGCAGGGTGCGGGCGCTGCCAGTGGCGCTGGCCGTGGGCTTGTTCACCGCAATCAGGTCCATGCCGCAGATGGGGCAGTCGCCGGGATGGTCCTGGTGCACCTGCGGGTGCATGGAGCAGGTGTAGTATCGACCCAGCGCGGCCGTGGCCGAGGTGGCTGTGGCATCGGCTTGCGGGGCTGAGGCGGTGGCGGGGTCATCCTTACGCCCGCAGGCGGCCAGCCCAAGGCTGAGGCCCAACAAGGCCAGGTTTCGCATATTTCTACTATTGCGCATCGGCCACGGGTTTGATAAAAGATTCGCTATCAACCATATACTGCCCGTTTTCGGCAATCCGGTCATCGGGGCGCAGGCCGCGAACTACCTGCACCTGCGTGCCACGGCGGGCCCCGGTTACCACGGCCACGGCCAGCAGGCGCGGGCTATCCGGCTGCTGGCGAAAGACCACCTGCCGGGTGCCGAGGTCAACCACGGCGGTGGCCGGCACCCACAGGCCGTCCGACGCTGCCGGAGGCGTGATGCGGCCCGTCACGAGCTGCCCGATTTTGAGCTGCCCGCCAGGGTTGGGCAGGTACACCCGTGCCGTTACGGTGGCGGCGTCGCCGGCCAGCACGGGTTCCAGCAGAGCCACCCGGGCTTGCAGGGCCGGGGACTGCGGCCGGTCGTTCAGCGTAATTTCTACAGGCTGGCCCGGCTGCACGGCGGCCACGTCGCGGGCGTACAGCTGCAGGCGCGCCCACACCTGGTCGGTGTTGGCCACCTGCAGCACGCGCTGCCCGCGTTCCACGTACTGGCCCTCCCGAATGGCGAGCTGCGCGGTCTGCTCCAGCGCCGTGCCTTCCGGGACCGCGCTATTTTGCTGGCTCATGCCCGATGCTCCGGCGGCAACCGCGGGGCCCGTTTCCATCGCGTAGCCGCTCACCGGACTGAACACGCTCACGCTCAACTGCGGCCGACCGCGCTGCTCCACGGCCCGCACCTGTGCCGCCGTGAGGCCCAACAGCATCAGCTTCTGGCGCGAGGCCTTGAGCAGGGCCCGGTCGTCAGGGTCGTTGGTTTTCAGCAGGAACAGCAGGTTCTGCTGCTCGGTCACCAGCTCGGGGCTGTAGATGTCGTAGAGCTTCTGGCCGGCGCGCACCGGTTGGAACTGGTAGCGCACGTACAAGCGCTCGATGCGCCCGCCGAAGCGGGCGGCCACGTTTTCGAACCGGCGGGGGTCGTAGGCAATAGCGCCCGGCGCGATAATGGTCGTCGCCGAGTCAGCCGTTGGGGAAGGCTGCACCAGTTGTACCCGCGACAGCACCTGCTCGTCGGGGGCAGGCACCGTGCCGCCCGCATTGGTTCCGGTAGCCGAGGCCGCCGGGACCGGGACCGTAGTCATCATGTTGGCTTTTTTCACCAGATTCATGCCGCAGATGGGGCAGTCGCCAGGCTCGTCGCGCAGTATCTGCGGGTGCATGGAACAGGTGTACACGGCGGCCTCTGCCGCCGGGGTGGCGGCTGCTGGGTCACCCGCCGGAGCGTCCGGCTTGCCGGAACAGGCCGTAGCGGCCAGGCCCGCGAGCAGCACGGCCAGCCGGCCCAGTCCGGCCAGCCAGCGCGACGGACGACGCTTGGCGGCGGAGGCGGGGCTATTGTTCAATTTCACGCTCATAGTCGGTTTGTAGCTGCACGTATTCCATTTCCTGATTCACGGCTTCGAGGCGGGTGGCGCGTAGCGTTTCCCAGGCCTGCAGCACGGCGGTGAGTTGCTCGGTATTCTGCTCGTAGGCCAGCAGGGTGGCGCGGTAGCTCTTCAGCACGGCCGGTATAATGCGCTGTTCGTACAGCGCTATCTGCCCGGCCTTGGCCTGCAGCCGAGCCAGCAGGCCCGAGGCCTTGCCGGTGGCCTGCGCCACCAGCGCGGCGCGCTCCTCGCGCAGGGCCACGGCTTCCAGGCCCAGCGCCGCCACGTTGGCCTTGTAGCCGCGGGCGGCCCAGGGCGCAATCGGTATCGACACCATCCCTTGCAGGGTGTACAGGTTGGGATTGTTGCTGCCTAAGGCGTTCATGTGCTGGTAGCGCACCCCGAATTCGGGTTTGCGGCTGGCCAGCTCCAGGTCCTGCTGCAGGCGGGTGCGGGCCAGGGTTTGGTCGAGGCGGCGCACGTCGCTGCGGGAGCGGGCCAGGGTGGCCGTGTCGGGCGCGGCGCGGTAATCGGGGCGGGCGTAGGCGGAGTCGATGTCGAACGGCTCGTCGGGCCGGCGGTTCATCAGCGTGTTCAGGGCGATGCGCCGCTCGTCAATTCGGCCCTGCACCTCCAGCTCCTCGGCTTGTTGGCGCTGCAGCTCGGCCTTGGCCCGGAAGGCGTCGCTGAGCTTCTCGCCGCCGTACTTATAGCGCAGCTCGATGGAGCGGATGATGAAGCGCAGCAGCTCCTCGCTGCCGTCGAGCACCCGCTGTTTTTTGAGCAGCAGCGCCCAGGTGTAGTAGTGCTGCCGGGCATCGGCCAGGAGCTGGTTGCGTTCGTAGGCGCGGCTTTCCTGCTCCACGCCGGCGCGACTTTGCAGGTAGCGCTCGTTGGCCCGCTGCCGCGCGCCGTTGGGAAAGTTCTGGTCCACCGACAGCATAATGGAGCCCTGCCGCATCACCGGGCCGTTGTCGCTGGCGCGGGGCGAGTTGTAAGGTATCATGAAGGGGCCGCCGCCCACGGTGGGCGGAGCCCAGGTGCGGGCGCCTTTCGCGTAGGCATCGGCCGCCCCAATCCGGGCCTCGTAGCGGCGCAGGCTGGGGTTGTCGCGCGCCACGCGGCGCAGCACCGAATCGAGGGGCAGGCGCGACCCTTGCTGGGCCGTGCCCAGGCGCGGCAGCACCAGCAGCAGCGCCCCCAGGGCATAAGCTAACAGACTTACTTTCATAACTTAATGAGTAATTGCCGGGATTTCCAGCCGGCCGTGTTTGCGCAGCTCGTATTCCTTGGTCATTTCAAATACCACCGGCGTCACCAGCAGAATGTGAATGGAGGAGGTGAACACGCCCCCAATCAGCGGCAGCACGATGGGCAGCATCACATCGGCCCCCACGCCCGTGGCCCACAGCACCGGCACCAGCCCAAACAGCGACACCGACACGGTCATAATTTTGGGGCGCAGCCGCTTGGTGGCGCCGTCCATCACGGCCGCGCGGATGTCGGCGTTGGTGAGGGCCTCACTAGAGTTGCCCTTTTCGGCCACCAGTTTCTGCACGGCTTCGTTGAGGTAAATCACCATCAGAATGCTGGTTTCGACGGCCAGCCCAAACAGGGCAATGAAGCCCACGGCCACGGCCACCGACAGATTGATGCCGAAAAAGTAGACGATATACACCCCGCCAATAAGCGCAAATGGGATGGTGACGATGTTGAAAAATGCCTCCTTCAGCGAGCCAAACGTGAAATAGAGCACCCCGAAGATGATAACCAGCACGATAGGAATGATGAGCTGCAGCGTGCGCGTGGCCCGCAGCTGGTTTTCATATTGGCCGCTCCAGTCCAGGAAATAGCCCTTGGGCATCTGCGTAGGCAAGGTTTCGAGCTGCTGCTTGGCTTCCTCCACGGTGCCGCCCAGGTCGCGGCCGCGCACGTTAAACAGCACCGTGCCGCGCAGCAGCGCATTTTCCGAGTTTATCATCGGCGGCCCCTCGGCCACCCGGATGTCGGCCATGGCCGAAAGCGGAATGGGCCCCGCGCCGGGCGTCTGCACCTGCAGGTTGCGGATGGCGGGCAGCGAGCTGCGGAAGTCCTGCGCGAAGCGGGCATTCACGCTGAAGCGCTGCCGGCCCTCGATGGTGGTAGTGAGGGGCATGCCGCCCAAGGCCGATTCCACGAGCAGGTTCACGTCGTCGATGCTGAGGCCGTAGCGGCCGATTTCGTCCTTGCGGATGGAAATATCCAGGTATTTGCCCCCGGTGATGGGCTCCACGTACAGGTCTTTCACGCCGGGCACGCCGTCGAGCTGCTGCTTGATGCGGGTGGCTAGCTGGTAGATGGAATCGAGGTTCTGGCCGTACACTTTCACGCCCACATCGGTGCGAATACCGGTGCTGAGCATGTTGATGCGGTTGATGATGGGCTGGGTCCAGCCATTGACTACGCCCGGAATCTGGAGCTTGCCGTTGAGCTCGTCCACGATTTTGGCCTTGGTCATGCCGTCCCGCCACTGGTCGCGGGGCTTGAGCAGGATGATGGTTTCAATCATCGAAATCGGCGAGTTGTCGGTGGCCGTGTTGGCCCGGCCGGCCTTGCCCAGCACGTGCGCCACTTCCGGCGTGGCCTTTATAATGCGGTCTTGCACCTGCAGAATGCGCTTTACCTCGGTGTTCGATACGTCGGGCAGGGTCACGGGCATGAACAGAATGCTACCCTCATCGAGCGGGGGCATGAACTCGGTGCCCAAACTAAAAAGCATCGGCAGGCTGATGAGCAGCGCCAGGATGTTGAGAGCCAGCGTGGTTTTGCGCCAGCGCAGGCACCAGCTCAGCAGGGGCGTGTAGAGTCGCTCCAGAAACCGGCCCAGCGGGTTGCTGCTTTCGGGCTTGAGCTTGCCCTTCAGCAAAAAGCTGATGAGCACCGGCGCCACGGTGATGGCGATGAAGGCATCGACAAGCAGGATAAACGTCTTGGTCCAGGCCAGCGGCGAAAACAGCTTGCCCTCCTGCCCGGTGAGCAGAAATACCGGCAAAAACGACACGATGACGATAACCGAGGAGTAGAAAACACCTGGCCCGACCTGCTGACAGGCTTTTTCGATAATGCGGTTGCGTTCTTCGCGGGTCATACGGCAGCGGTTTTAGGGGCGGGCGCGGCGTTGGCGTCGGTGGTGGCGGCAGTGGCCGGGGGCAGACCCGCCTGCTCGGCGGCCTGGGCGTCGGCGAGGTGGCGGTACACGTTTTCGACCACCACGATGCCATCGTCCACAATCACCCCAATGGCCAGGGCAATGCCGGTGAGCGACATGATGTTGGAAGTGACGTGGAAGGCTTCCAGCAAAATGAAGGCAATGACAATAGACAGCGGCATCTGAATGAGAATAATCAGGGCGCTGCGCCAGTGGAAGAGGAAAATGAGCACGATGACGGACACCACCAGCATCTCCTCCAGCAGGGTGCCTTGGATGGAGGCTACGGCCTTCTCAATCAGCGTGCTGCGGTCGTAGGCGATGGAGAAGCTGACGCCCGGCGGCAGGCCTTTCTGCACCTCGGCCATCTTCGCCTTCACGGCTTTGATGACGAGGTCGGCATTCTCGCCGTAGCGCATCACCACAATGCCGCCCACGGCCTCGCCCTCCCCGTTCACGTCGAAAATACCCAGCCGGATATCCCCGCCCATCTGCACCGTGGCCACGTCCTTCACCCGCACCGGCACCGACTGGTAGGTGCCCACGGGCATGTTTTCCACGTCCGCAATCGACTTGATATAGCCCAGCCCGCGCACGATGTAGCCCATGTCGCTGAGCTCGAACTTGCGCCCGCCCACGTCGTTGTTGTTGGCCTTGACGGCCCGCAGCACCTCGCCCAGCGGGATGCGGTAGTAGTTGAGCTTGGTGGGGTCGAGGTTGATTTGGTACTGCTTTTCGAAGCCGCCGAAGGAGGCGACTTCGCTCACGCCAGGCACGGTTTGAAGGGCAAATTTCACGTACCAGTCCTGCAAGGCGCGCTGCTCGCCCAGGTCCATGCCCTTGGCGTCGAGCGTGTACCAGAGCACGTGGCCCACCCCCGTACCATCGGGCCCGAGGGTGGGCGTTACCTGCGGCGGCAGCAGGCGCTGGGCGTAGTTGAGGCGCTCCAGCACCCGCGAGCGGCCCAGTACAGGTCCACGTCGTCTTCGAATAGCAGGTACACGAAGCTCATTCCGAACATCGAGGTGCCCCGGATATTCTTCACCTTCGGCACCCCCTGCAGGTTCGACACGAGCGGGTAGGTTACCTGGTCCTCAATCACCTGCGGGCTGCGGCCGGTCCACTCCGTGAATACGATAACCTGGTTTTCGGACAGGTCCGGAATGGCGTCGATGGGGTTGCGCAGCATCGAATACAAGCCCCAGCCGAAGAGGCCGGCCGCCACCAGCAGCACCAGCACGCGGTTGCGCAACGCCAGCGAAATGAGTTTATTAACCATAGTAAAGGAGAAGGAACAGGGAACAGCCGGCGAAAACGGCGCGGGCCTCAGGGGCCGGCTGGGTTACTTGGCCGCAGTGGTTTTGGTGAGGTTCATGCCGCACTTGGGGCATTTACCGGGGTGGTCGCTGTGCACTTCGGGGTGCATCTCGCAGGTGTAGTCACCTGCCATCATGCCGTCCGGCGAAGCCATCATGCTGCTGTCGGCGGGGGCTGTGGTCATAGTGGTCGTATCGGTGGTGGTTTTGGTGGTGGCCTTGTTGTCGCAGCTGCTGAGCAGCAGGGTGGTGGCAGCGGTCAGGGTCAAGAAAAGCAATGGAGTACGCATGGGATTTGGGGAATGAAAAGTGAGGGGAAATGATTGGAGAAGAGTTAGGTTGCACAGGCCCCTTTAGGGACTAACGCAGTTTTTCGGCTCGTGCATGGATTCGTTCAACGGAGCGCCTCATCCCCCGGCCCCCTCTCCGAAAAGGAGAGGGGGAGCCAGACGACTATCGGCTGAAGCAAGACCGGTGTCCCCTCTCCTTTTCGGAGAGGGGGTCAGGGGGTGAGGCGCTCCGTCGAACGACTATGAACTCGGGATAAACCCAAACCTCGCCCGCGCCAAAACGCACAACCCTGCCGGGCATAGCAATGCTATGCCCGGCAGGGTTGTGGCACAAAACCGTGGTTCAGACGGTCAGGGAATGCAGGAAAATCCGAATGTCGGGGATTTTGGGGGGCAGGTACCGGGTGGGCACCAGGGCCACTTTCTGCGTCCTGCTCCACCGCACAAATCGGGGGGAAGGCAGAAAAACAGCCATGTCTGGCAGCAGCGCCGGCGCCGCAATCAGAAAGGAATGGGCCTGCGGAGCATCCTGGGCGGCCAACAGGCGGGCAATGCCGCGCTTGTTGCAATCCGGGCTTTTGGCGTCTTTGCCCTTGGCCGTCGTATTGCCCACGCAGCAAGCGGCCCGGCCACTTTCGGCAAATGGGTCGCCGGTGCCGATGCAAAAAGCCTGCCCCGCGAACACGCCCAGGTAGGTAACCAGAAAGGTTACCGCCGTCAGGCGTCGTAGCAGGGAGGTAAGGTGTCGCATCGTGAATCACCCAACGCTGAAACCAATAAGATAGTTTTTGCCGCCCCCACATGCCCCACCCTCGCAGGACTTGAAAAGGGACGTTGGTGCTGCTGCCAGCCGGTGCTGTCCCCGAAGAGTTACCTTGCGGCCATGATGAATTATCAACTGACACTCACAACTCTCCTATTCTCCGCGCTGCCGCTGGTCGGACGCGCCCAGTCTGCGCCCGCTCGCACCGCCGCGCCGCTGGCCGTGGGTACCGTGGCCCCGGCCTTCAAAGGAAAGGATGCCGCCGGACGGCCTGTGGAGTTGAAGCAGCTGCTGAAAAAGGGGCCGGTGGTGCTCTACTTCTACCGTGGCCAGTGGTGCCCCTACTGCAACAAGCAGCTCAGCCAGCTCCAGGACTCTCTGCAGCTGCTCACCGCCAAAGGGGCCCAGGTGGTGGTGGTAACGCCCGAAACCCAGGAGAACATCGGCAAGACCGTGGAAAAGACCAAAGCGGCCTTCCCCATCGTGCAGGACCAGGGCTTCGTCATCATGAAAGCCTACAACACGGCCTTCACCGTCGACCCCGCCACTGCCCTCAAGTATAAAGGGTTCGGAGTGGATTTGAAGAAAGCCAACGCCGCCTCCGACGACGTGCTGCCCGTGCCGGCCACCTACGTCATCGGCCGCGACGGCCGCATCAAGTTCACCTACTTCAACCCCGACTACAAACAGCGCGTGTCGGTGCGCCGGATAGCCGCCGCGCTGTAGCGGCTTCCCTTCTGCCGCTAGCGCAGCCGGGAAGCCACATCAAGTGCCGTTTGCAGCAACGATGGTACGTCCTAAGTGGTCCACAATGAGCTTTCTGGTGATGCAGGCCGCCACTGTGAATGGCTACACCTTGTCGAAAATTTCGCTAACTCCCCGCCCATGGTGCGTTTTCGTTTTCTCTGGCAACGCCTTCAAGAGTCCCTGTGGTTTGTGCCGGGGCTGCTGGTACTGAGCGCCGTGGGCCTGGCCTACGGGCTGGTTACATTCGACGCGCACACGTCCTTTGCTGGGGCCAAAAGGTTTCCGCTACTGTTTGGGGCCGGAGCCGAGGGCTCGCGGGGAATGCTCACGGCCATTGCCGGCTCCATGCTCACGGTGGCCGCGCTGGTCTTTTCCCTCACGCTGTCCACCATTTCGCAGGTCAGCAGCCAGTACTCACCGCGGGTGCTGCGCAATTTTATGCGCGACCGGAGCAACCAGGTGGTGATGGGCTACTTCGTGGGCGTGTTTGTGTATTGCCTGCTGGTGCTGGGCACCATCCGCTCCGTCGACGAGCAGAAGTTTGTGCCGGCCACGGCCGTACTCGCGGGCCTGGTGCTGGCACTGGGAGGCGTGGTGGCACTCATCTTCTTCATTCACCACACGGCCGAATCCCTGCAAACCGGCACCATCCTGGAGCGCATCAGCAACGACACGGCTGAGAGCATCGAAAAGCTGTTTCCCGCCGAAGTAAGCGAGCCGGCGCCCGAATCAGCGAAGCCCCCGCTGTGGCTGGGCAACGGGCAGGTGGTGCATCCCGACGAGCCGGGCTACGTGCAGCACGTAGACGCGGCAGCCCTGCTGCGCTGGGCCAACGAACATCGGGCCTTTGTGCAGCTGGCACAGACAGTGGGCGCATTTGTAAGCGAGCAAGACGTGCTGGCTTATGTGCAGCAGGAAGAGCCCGGAGCCAAGACGCTGGATGCCGAGGCGCTGGCGGCGCTGCGCGGCTGCGTGGGACTGGCGCGGCACCGCAGCAGCGAGCAGGACGTTGGCTTCGGCCTGCAGCAGCTGGTAGATATTGCCCTGAAGGCCCTTTCGCCGGGCATCAACGACACCACCACCGGCATCATGGCCATCGACCGGCTGGGGATGCTGCTGCAGCTCCTGGCGGGGCGGCCCCTCCCCACCAGCCTCTGCGCCGACGACGAGCAGCATCCGCGGGCGTGGCTGCCGGCCCCCGACTTTGCCGGCTACCTGCGCCTGGCCTTCGATTTGGTGCGCATCAACGCCCGTGGCAATCATGCAGTGCTGCTGCGCCTGCTGGATGCCTTGGCCGGCGCCGCCGACGCGGCCCGCCCCGCCGGACGCCGCGCCGCCATTGGGGAGCAGGCCCAACTGCTGCGCGACTACGCCGAGCAGACCCTGACCACCGAGTACGAGAAACAAGCGGTACGAACCCGTTTCGCCGAGCTGAGTGCGCGCTGGCAGATAGCAACGCCGATGTGAGCCCGGATGCGCAGCTTTTAAAGAAGAACTAACCAAAGCCAGAAATCAAGCCGCCAGCGGATTACTCATAAAATTTCCGCAGCCGGCGCTGCGTAAGTAGTACCACCCAGTCGCCGACCCGGGGCAGCAGCGAATGCACCACCAGAATGAGGCGGCCCAACGCGGAGATGACCGTGCGCCGCCGCCGCTGCCGCACGTGGCGCACGATGATGGCCCCCACTTCCGCCTGCGACTTCTGCCAGCGCGGCGGGCGGTGCGCAATGGGCACGGGCCGGCCCGCCGCATCCAGCACCCGCTTGTCGGCATCGTTCTGCGTGAACCCGATGTGCACCACCCCAAAATGCACCCCGCTGTCGGCCAGCTCCAGGCGCAGGGTGTGGGCCAGGTTGGCCAGCGCGGCCTTGCCGGCGCAGTAGGCCGAGCCGCTGGGCATGCCGTTGAGGGCCGAAATGGAGGAGATAAACGTGACGCTGCCCTGCGCTTGCAGCAAATGCGGCAGGGCTGCTTTGAGCGGGTACACGGAGCCGTACACGTTGCTATCGAGCACTTGCCGGAACACTTCGGGCCGCATGTCGGCGAAATAGGCGCGCTGGGAGATGCTGGCATTGGTCACCAGCACATCGAGCCGGCCAAAGGCGTCGATAGCCGTGGCCACGAGGCGCTCGCAGGCCGCAAAGTCAGTCACGTCGGCCACGCAGGCGGCTACCCGGTAGCCCTCGGCCGCCAGGGCCTGGCGGGTGTGCTCCAGGCGCTCGGCCTGCAGGCCATTGAGCACCACCGCGGCCCCCAGCCGGCCAAAGATGCGGGCCGTTTCGCGGCCAATGCCGGACTCGGAGCCGGTGATGAGGACGACCTGACCCGCAAGGGGGCCGGCAGGGTTACTGGACATAGCCATGGGTTGTAAACCAGTCGAAGGCTTCGGCAATGGCTTGTTGAATAGAAGTTTGGGGCAGGGCCAGCTCGGCGCGGGCTTTCTGCGGGGTGAAGTAGTGGCCGTCGTTGGCCACGGCCACCATGGCCGGGTTTACCTGGGCGCGGCGGCCGGTGAGGGCCGCCTGCCAGCTGCAAAGCCCGCCGTAGAGCGTGGCCAGCGGGCGCGGCACGGGCCAGCGCGGCGCGGCCACGCCCAGCACCCCGGCCATCAGCCCAAAGGCCTCGCGGTAGCTCAGGTTCTCATTGCCTAGAATGTAGGAATCCCCCACCCGGCCCTGCGTGAGGGCGTTGACGGTGGCCACGGCCACGTCTGCACGTGCACGTAGTTTTTGCCGCCCCGGGGATAGCCGGGCAGCCGGCCGGCGTGCAGTTCCAGCAGCAGCGCCCCGGAGGTGGGTTTGGCATCGCCGGGCCCCAGCATGAAGGTGGGGTGCACCAGCACGGCGGGCAGCTGCTCGCGGGCCACGGCCTGCAGCACCAGGTCGGTAGCGGCGCGCTTGCTGTCCATGTAGTCGAGGCCGTAGCGACGGCCGGCGTAAGGGCGGGTTTCATCACCGGGCTGCTGCCGCGAGCCAAAGCCGAAGACATTGGCCGTGCCCACGTACACCAGGCGGGCGGCGCCGGTGGCCCGCGCCAGGCGCAGGGCCAGCTCGGTGCCGCCCAGGTTGGCGGCCCACACGGCGGGGTTGCGGGCCGGGTTTACCTGGGCCAGGGCCGCCGCGTGAATAATGGCCCCGCAACCGGCGGCCGCGTCGGCCAGCGCCGCGTGGCCGGGCGTCTGGGCCAGGTCCATCTCACAGATTTCGATGGGCAGGGTGTGCAGCAGCGGTAGCGGAGAGGCCGCCGCCTCCCGGCCGGGCCGCACCAGCGCGCGCACGGGGTGGCCACGGCGCAGCAGCTCCGCCACGAGGTGGCGGCCCAGAAAGCCGTTGGCCCCGGTCACAAGCACGCGCGGAAGCATCACCGGTAGTTCAGCAGGGCCTTGTAAGTGCGGGCAATGCGGGTGGGCGGCAGCTTTAGAAAGTACATGGAAAAGGCAGTGAGGTTGGCCAGCTGCACGCGCAGCCAGCCGTTGGTTTCGTACTTGCGGGCCGACACCACCACGTCCTGCGGCACGATGTAGAAGCTGGCCACGCGCCGGATGCGCTGGATAATCTCGAAGTCTTCCATGATGACGAACTGCTCATTGAAGCCGCCCAGCTGCTCAAACAGCGCCCGGGTGATGAACAGGGTCTGGTCGCCGCCCCGGCTCATGATGCCCGTGAAGCGGGTGCCGTAGCTGTTGATGCGCAGCAGCGGGTGCGGCGAATCGAACCGGAAGCGGTAGCAGCCCGCCGCGTAGCCCCGGGCCACGGCCTGCCCAATGGTGGCCACGTAGTCGGGGTGAATGCGCACGTCGGCGTGCACGAAATAGAAATGGTCCCCTTGGGCGTGCGTTGCCCCGTAGTTCATTTGGGTGGCGCGGCCGGCGGCCGGCGATTGCAGTACGGTGGCCCCGGCGGCGCGGGCGGCGGCGGCGGTGCCATCGGGGCTGCCGGCGTCCACTACCAGGATTTCTACGGCATCCGGTGCTGCGTTGAGGCGCAGCTCGGCCACCAGCCGGCCAATGTTGGCGGCTTCGTTGCAGGTGGGAATAATGACGCTGAGCATTGAGGCAGGATGGCTATGGATGTACAAATTCCGCAATAATTTGCAAAGCTGCGCTTTAACGGACCGATGAGCCTCTGCAGCGGTTAAATGGAACCGGCGCGGCTCTCGGACGGGGCCGTGGGATGGGGCCGCCAGGGCGGCGGCCCTCGTGGCAGCCTTTTTGCATTCTACGAAACTACGCCGGCCCGGAGATTGCCAGGGAGCAATCTTTATAGCGGCGCTTTCCCGTATACTCCTGTTATGAATGTTATGAACAAACTCATGAAATCCTCCACCATCGCGGCACTGGTCCTGGCCGCCGGCACGCTGACCACCGTGGCTATGGTAGCGCCCGGCCTCAACCCCGTGGCTGGCCCCACTTATACTGTAGCCGCCGCCAGTGCAGTGGTCGACCACGGCGCCTTCGACAAGCTGCTCAAAAAGCACGTTTCGGCGCAGGGGCTGGTCGATTACAAGGGCTTTAAGGCCGATGAGCAGGCTTTCGACCAGTACCTGGCGATGCTCAGCAAGAACCCACCCGCCGCCAGCTGGTCCAAAAACGAGCAGATGGCCTACTGGATTAACGCCTACAACGCCTACACCATCCGCCTCGTGCTCGACCATTACCCGGTGCAGAGCATCAAGGACATTGGCTCGAAAATCAAGGTTCCGTTCGTGACCACGCCCTGGGCCATCAAGTTTTTCAGCATCGGCGGCGAAAAGACAAGCCTCGACAACATCGAGCACGGGATTTTGCGCAAGAAATTTGACGACCCGCGCATTCACTTTGCGCTGGTGTGCGCCTCTATTTCCTGCCCGCGTCTGCGCAACGAGGCCTTCACCGCGTCGGAGTTGGAAAAGCAGCTCGAAGACCAGGCCCGCGATTTTGTGAACGACCCGACCAAGAACAAAATCGGTAAGTCGACGGCCCAGCTCTCGAAGTATTTCGACTGGTACAAGGGCGACTGGGAGAAAAACGGCCAGTCGGTGGCGAAATGGGTGAACCGGTACTCCAAGACCAAAATGAGTACCAGTGCCAAGGTTGGCTACCTGGATTACAACTGGAACCTGAACAAGCAGTAGGGCGCGGGACTACCAACTTTCCAGACTACCTAGATGCCTTCCAGATAGGCCCTTAGTGGGAAGGCCATGCCGCCTGTCGGTGCGCATGGCCTTCCTTTTTTTATTACCTGCCCACTAATGCTCCTGCCACTTTCCGCCTTGTTTCTGCTCAGTGCCCTGGCGCCGCCCACGCCGCCCGCCGCCCGGCCCGCTGCGGCCGAGGTGCGGCACTACGGTATTGAGGTGGCAGGCATTCGGGTGGGCACCATGACGGCCACGCGGCAGGCCGCAGCAGGAACCGAGGTGACGTACTCGCTGGTGAGCGATGTGAAGGTAAATTTCCTGGTTTACCGCCTCAAGATTTATTACCAGGTGATAAACCGCTTCCGCAACGGGCAGCTGATGCTCTCGACGGTGGAGGCGCATACCAACCAGGGCGATTTTTCCTCCCGCGCCGAGTGGAAAGGTGACCACTACGACATCGTGGCCAAACAGTACAAGCATGAGTATACAGCCACCGAGAAGCAGCCTATTCGGTACGCGGTGACCAATCTGTTTTTCGCCGAGCCGCCGCCCGGCCAGGCCCGGGCCTATGCCGAATACTTCGGCGACTACTTTGCCCTGAGCCGCAACAAAACGGGCAACTGGCGGGCCCTGCGCGACGGGCGCGAGGACGAGTACCAGTACGTGAACGGGCAGCTCGTTACCATCATCAAGAAAAACCCGCTCCGGAACTTCATTATCCGCCTGCTGCCGGAGTAGCGCGAAGCTGCTTTCGTGGGCTCAGTAAACCCAGTGCTGCCGCGCCTCCCCGTCGTACTAACGAAAAAAGCATCCTCTCATCCCAGAACGATTTGTTCTTCGGTGAGAGGATGCTTTCTTCGTCAGCATGACAGGCGACAAGCTATTTACAGCGGTTTTTTCAGTAGCTCGGGGAATTTGTGGCGAAACTTCTCCACTTTGGGGGCCGATACGTTTTGCACATACCCCGACTCGGGGTGGAGGCGGAAGTAGCCCTGGTGGTAGTCCTCGGCGGGCCAGAACTTCTGGAACGGTACCACCTGGGTGACGATGGCGCTGCCGTACTGCTTGCTGGCATTGACGCGGGCAATGGCGTCGTCGATGGTTTTTTTCTCGGCGGGAGTGCGGTAGAACGCCACGGAACGGTACTGCGCCCCGGCATCGGGGCCCTGGCGGTTGAGGGTGGTGGGGTCGTGGGCGGCCCGGAAAAACACATCCACCAGCGTGGCAAAGCTCACTTCTTTCGGGTCGTAGTACACCTCGATGGCCTCGGCGTGGTCGGTTTCGCCCCGGCCCACCTGCTCATAGGTGGGGTTCGCTTCGCGCCCCCCGCTATAGCCCGACACCACGGCGTTCACGCCTTTGAGTTCTTCAAACACCTCTTCGGTGCACCAAAAGCAGCCCCCGGCGAAGGTGGCCGTGGCCAGGCCCTGCATGTTGGCGGGCGCGGGCCCGGCCGTGGACCGGACCACGGACTGGGTGGTGGTTTGCTGGGCTCCGGCGGGCTGTTCGGTGCAGGAAGCCAGCAGTAGCAGCAGCAATAGGGCCGCCAGGTTGGTTTTCAAAAAACGAGTCATATGGATACAGTCCTAAAAGGAAGATGAAAAAAGTAGCGACCGGGCCGCCAAAGCATACCTACGCAAACCCACTCCGGCCGGACGTTGGGCACCAACTGGGCCGGACCTTGCGCCGTCCGGCGTGCTTCGGGGCCGGGCAAGAGGGTCGTTCAGGCTCGCAAACACCCCTTTGCGCGATTTGTTCCCTCCTCCTCTACTTTGCCCCCGTGCCTGGCGCAGGCCATTGCGCTGGGCAAACACCTGGTTTGTGCTACTATGTGGCACCACCGATACTTTCCGGACTCGCGCAGAGCAGCAGAACAGCAACATCCCGACGCCTCAAAAAGGGCGTCCGCAGGGGCGCATCCAAAGGCTGCAAAGGAACGACGCGGGAACAGAGCCGCCAATGGGGGGATGGGCCGGCCATCAGAAAGTCTTCAGATTTGCAGCCTACTTTGCGAGCTATATCCTTTCGCGCCCCCCTGTGAAACTGCTGATTGTAGAAGACGAGCCGGCCCTGCGCTCCTCGCTGGTAGAATACCTGCGCCAGGACGGCTACGTGGTGGAAGTGGCGGTGAGCTACGGGGAGGCCCACGAGAAAATCAAGCTTTACCGATACGACTGCGTACTGCTGGACCTGACCCTGCCCGATGGCAACGGGCTGGACGTGCTGCGCACGCTCAAGGCCGACAACTCGCCGGCCGGCGTGCTGATTATCTCGGCCCGGGGGGCACTCGATGATAAAGTACTGGGCCTGGAACTGGGGGCCGATGACTACTTGGCCAAGCCCTTCCACCTTTCCGAGCTGAGCGCCCGCCTGAAGGCCATTATCCGGCGGCGGCAGTTCCAGGGGCAGCGCCAGCTGCTGTTTCAGGAGCTCACGGTGTTTCCCGACCAGGCCCAGGTGCTGGTGCACGGCGCGCCGGTGGTGCTCACCCGCAAGGAATACGACCTGCTGCTGTACCTGCTCACGCATCCGGGCCGCGTGCTCACCAAGGAATCCATTGCCGAGCACGTGTGGGGCGATGCCGCCGACGCGGCCGACTCCTTCGACTTTCTCTATACCCACCTCAAAAACCTGCGCCGCAAGCTGCAGGACAAGGGAGCGGCCGATTACATCCGCTCCGTGTACGGGGTGGGCTACAAATTCAGTGCAGAATGAAGCTGCTGACCGCCACCAACCGCTACTACGTGCTGCTGGCCAGCCTGCTCTTCACTATCGGGAGCGCGCTGCTGTACTTTGGGGTGTTGTGGGCGCTGCAGGGAGAAGTGGAAGAGCGGCTGTTTCAGCAGCGCGACTACCTGCGGCGGGAAGTGCGGCGCACGGGGCACCTACCGGGCACTCCTTTTGAGGGTCGGATGCAGTTGAGCGCCCGGCCCCTGCCCGAAGTTTTGCGCGATGTGCTGCTGCTGGAACCGCTGGAAAACGAGCTGGAACCCTATCGCCAACTCACGTTCCGGCTGCAGCTGAACGGGCAGACGCGGTGGGTATCGCTGAGCAAGTCGCTGCTGGAAACCGAAGACGTACGGCGCCTGATTGAGTGGCTGCTGCTGGGGGTGCTGGGCACGCTGCTGGTGAGCATGGTGCTGCTCAACCGTTGGCTGGCGCGCTGCCTCTGGGCACCTTTTGAGCGCACCCTGCAGCAGCTGAGCGCCTACGACGTGCGCCAGTACCAGGTGCTGCAGCTGCCCGGTACCCGCATCGAGGAGTTTGCGCAGCTCAACCTCACCCTCACCCGCCTCAGCGAGCGGGTGGCCGCCGACTACGCCTCCCTCAAGGAGTTTACCGAAAACGCGGCCCACGAAACGCGCACGCCGCTGGCCATTATGCAGGCCAAGCTGGAGCAGCTGCTGCAGCTGCCCGACCTGCCCGCGCCGGCCGGCCCGCTCGTGGCCGACCTCTACGCCGCCGTGCAGCGCCTGGCCCGCCTGCACCAGGGCCTGACGCTGCTCAGCAAAATCGAGAACCAGCAGTTTGCCGCTGCCGTGCCGGTGCACCTGCAGCAGCTCCTGACGGAGAAGCTGCTGCAGCTGGAGGAGTTCATCGAAGACAAGCAGCTCCGGCTGGAAACGAGCCTGCCCATGACCGAAGCGCTGCAGCTACACCCGGCCTTGGCCGACTCGCTGGTGAGCAACCTGCTGCACAACGCCATCCGGCACAACCACCCGGGCGGCCTGCTGCGGGTAGTGCTCACGGCCAAAGAGCTGACCATCAGCAACACGGGGCCGGTGCTGGCGGCCACGCAGAACCCCGCGCAGTTTTTCGAGCGGTTCCGCAAGCATAATCCTTCCTCCGACTCCCCCGGTCTGGGGCTGTCCATCGTGCACGGTATTGCCTCGTTTTACGGGTTTGAAGTGCGGTACGAATACGCTGCTGAGCAGGCCCTGCACACGTTGCGGGTGATGTTTTAGAGGCCGGCCGGCCGCCGCGGCTACAGACTTCCTACAGAATTGACCAATAGGTTTACCACCTCCTTCGACCGAATTCTCCATGCCCCGATACCTGCTTGCGACGCTGGCTTGTTTGCTGCCCTGGCTGCCGTTGCGCGCCCAGCAGCTGCCGGCAGCGCCCGCCCACTCCCCAGATTCTCTGGTTGCGCAACGGGCCGCCCCCGTGCCGCAACGCCTCTGGCAGCGGTCCACCGTGCGGAAGCTGCTGCCCCCGGCGCTGCTACTCACGGCCGGGGCCCTGACCACCCACAGGGTGGCCCTGCTGGAAACAGACGAGGAAACCCGCGAGGAAATCCGCGAGCACCTGAGCCAGCCCCTCACGCACCTCGATAACCAGATGCGCTACCTGCCCGGGGCCGTGGCGCTGGGCCTGGGCCTAGCGGGCGTGCCGGGGCGCCACAAGCCGGTCGACCAGCTGCTGCTGGCGGCGCTGGCTTTCACGCTCAACGACGCGCTGACCGGCAACCTGAAAAAGCTCACGCACGTGCAGCGACCCGACGGCTCCGATTTTCATTCCTTTCCGAGCCAGCACACCAGCTTGGCCTTTGCCTCCGCCACGGTCTTGCACAAGGAGTACGGCGGGCGGAGCCGCTGGTATAGCGTAGGGGGCTACTCGGTGGCGGCGCCACGGCAGGCATCCGCATGGCCAAAGACGTGCACTGGCTTTCGGACGTGCTGGCCGGGGCGGGCGTGGGCATTCTGTCGACCGAAGCAGCCTACTGGCTGTATCCGCGGGTAACGAAGCCGCTGCGCAAGGTGATGGGCAACCGGGCCCTGGTGCTGCCCAGCTACCAGCAAGGTGCTCTTGGGGCCACCGTGGTAGTACAGCTGTAGATTGGCGTTCTTTGTTGAATCACCGCTCAGTTTTTTAATTGTTTATGGCCGCCGGGCCACCCTATGGTCCGGCGGGGCTACGGACTTGGCGATAAGCTGGCACCCAACCCACCAAGGGGCAAACCCACCGGCTAATTTCTGCTGCTTCCCTGATGCTTACTTGTTTGGTTACCGGCAGCGCCGGCTTTATTGGCTCCCACTTGTGCGAGCGGCTGCTGGCTGATGGCTGCCGCGTGGTAGGCCTCGACAACTTCGACCCGTACTACGACCGCCAGCTGAAAGAGCAGAACCTGGCGGCGCTGCGCCAGCACCCCCGGTTTTCTTTCCACGAAGCCGACCTGCGCCAGGGCCCTGCCGCGCTCACCGCCGTCCTGCCGGCCCTCGCCTACGATGCCGTGATTCACCTGGCCGCCAAAGCCGGCGTGGCGCCCTCGCTGCGGGAGCCGGCGGCTTACATGGAAAACAACGTCCTCGGCACCACGCATCTGCTGGAGTGGATGCGCGAGCGGGCCGTCCGGACGCTGCTATTTGCCTCCTCCTCTTCCGTGTACGGCAACACGCCGGTCATCCCCTTTGGCGAAGATGAGCCGCTGCTGGCACGCTGCATTTCGCCCTACGCGGCCAGCAAGCTGGCCGGCGAGGCCCTTACCTTTACCTACCACCACCTCTACCAGATGAGCGTGCTCAATGCGCGGTTTTTCACCGTGTACGGCCCCCGCCAGCGTCCCGACCTGGCCATTCATAAGTTTGTGCGGCTGCTGCGGGCCGGGCAGCCCATCCCGGTCTACGGCGACGGCAGCACCTCGCGCGACTACACGTTTGTGGCCGATACGGTGGAGGGCATTGTGCGGGGCCTGAACTACCTGCTGCAGCACCCGGGCACCTACGAAACCGTGAACCTGGGCAACAGCCACCCGGTGGCCCTGCTGGACCTGATAGCGGCCGTGGGCGCGGCTGTGGGCGTGGTGCCGCAGCTGGCATTTGGGCCCGAGCAGCCCGGCGACGTGGCCACCACCTACGCCGACAACACCAAGGCCCACCGCCTGCTTGGCTACGCGCCCCGCACGCCGCTGGCCGAGGGCCTGCGCCAGTTCGCGGCCTGGCTCGATGACAAACCGGCCCATTGAGTTTCGCCGCCGCGCACGCGCTGATATGGAAAGCATTGGCATAGAAAAGCCTGCGCACACCGGCAAGGTTCCGAAGGCGTTGCTGCTGTTTCTGCTGCTGCTGGCGGTGGCACTGGGCATCGGGCTGGGCAGTTGGGGGCCCTTGGAAAGCAGCGAGGCCCGCTACGCCGAAATCGGGCGGGAGATGCTGGTGTCCGGCGACTGGCTGCATCCGCGGCTGCTGGGCATCTATCATTTTCACAAGCCCCCGCTCACCTACTGGCTCACGGCGGTGGGCCTGGCCCTCACGGGCTCCTCGGTGGCGGGCGTCCGGCTGCTGCCGGTACTGGACGTGCTAGCGCAGGTGGTGCTGGTGTACGGAATGGGCCGGCTGTGCTTCGAGAATAACACCCGCCGGGCGCTGGGCGCGGCCATCCTGTACGGCACGTTTCCCGTGGTCTGGATTTCGGCCCTCAACGTCACGACCGACGGCTACCTGGCTACCTGGGAGCTGGTGGCGGCCTACGGCGTCCTGCGCCATTACCACCGGGGCGGCTGGGGCGGGCTCTACGTTTTTTGGGGCGCGCTGGGGCTGGCGTTTCTCACCAAAGGGCCCGTGGGGCTTCTGCTGCCGCTGATGGTCGTGGTTGGCTTTTACTTTCGCGGCCAGCGGGCGCGGCAGCCCTTCACATGGCACCATGCCGCGGGGCTGGCGCTGGTTATTGGAGTGGGCTTGAGCTGGTACGGGTATCTGGTGGCCGAAAACCCGGCTTTCCTGCGCTACTTTCTGGTGGGGCACACCGTGGAGCGGTTCGCCAGCGCCGAAGCGTTTGGGCGCGCCAGACCCTGGTGGTTCTACCTGGTGCTGGTGCCGGCCACCAGCCTGCCGTGGTCGGGCCTGCTGCTGACGCGGGCGGTGCGCACGGGCTGGGAAGCCCTGCCGCCGCCGTGGCGCAGCGTCTGGCTGTGGTGGGTGCTGGTGCCGGTGGGGTTCTTTTCCCTGTCGCAGTCGAAGCTGCTGCTGTACGTGCTGCCGGTTTTTCCGGGGATGGCGCTGCTCACCTCTTACTACCTGCACCAGCTGCCCGCTACCGGGCTAGCCCGCTGGAGCACCGGCCTGCTGGTCTTTTGGACCGTGGTGCTACTGGTACTCGCGGCGCTGTCCTTGGCGGCAGGTCTCACGCACCTAGTGGTGCCACTGCCGACTATTGGCGTGGCGGCGCTGGGCGTGGCGGGCCTGGTGTACCTGGCCAGATACAGCCGCCTGGCCCCGGAAAAACGGCTATTGGGGGGCGCTACAGTGTTTATGGTGGCCCTGCTCCTGGCTGCCAAGCCGCTGCTCCATACCAACGAACTGGCCTTCAACGGCACCCAGCCCGTGGTGGCGGCCCTGCAACAAGCCGGCCTGCGGGGGCGCCCCGTACTGGTATACAACGAGCTGCTGCCTTATCTTGCTTTTGCACTGGGCCGGGTGCCGGTGTCGCTGTATGCCGGCAACCACAACCTGGTGCGCGAAACGCAGTTTGAGGCTGAATCCCGCTGGCGCGCCACTTGGCTGGACCTCAGCGGGCCGCCCCCCCCGCGCTGGACTCGCTGCTGCGGCAGCGCCCCGTGCTACTGGTAAAAGGCGAGGTGCACCCCGAGCACCAATGGCTGCTGCAGCGCCTGCCGCAGCGCAGCGATGTAGGTAAATGGCGGGTCTATTATGAGCGGTAAGCACTGTTTTCTACTGCATTAAACGCTGCCTGCGCTACTGCTATGACCCTGATGCACTCCCTTTGGGGCTTCCTCCAACTGCTCTGGCGCAACCACCGCAATCTATTGCTGGGCCTGCTGCTGGGGTTTATCGGCCCGTGGCTGGTATTTGTCAAAGTGGGCCAGGAGGTGTGGGAGGGCGATGGGCTTCCCCTGGACCAGGCCATTCTGGAATTGCTCCACCGGATGAGCAGTCCCAATCAGGACGCCGTTGCGGTGTGGATGTCGCGGGCCGGCGGCACCTTCTGGACGCCGCTGGTGGAAGCAACCGTGCTCCTGGGCCTGCTGCTGGCCGGGCCGCGCCGGGCCGCGCTGTTCTTTTTCTTGTCGGTAGGCGGTGCCGGGGCGCTGAACCTATTTGCTAAGCTCCTGCTGGCCCGACCCCGCCCTACGCTCTGGTCGTCCATCGCCCCGGAAACTTCCTTCAGCTTCCCCAGCGGACACGCTATGGGCGCTGCGGCCCTGGCCCTGGCGCTGGGCATGCTGCTCTGGCCCACCCGGGCGCGGTGGGTGGTGGTGGTACTGGGCACGGCCTGGGCCCTGCTAATGGGATGGTCGCGCGTGTACCTGAGCGTGCATTTCCCCTCCGACGTGCTGGCCGGCTGGGTAGGCTCCGTGGGCTGGGTAGGAAGCATGCACCTGCTCTTCGACCGGTCGGCGCTGGACCTGCGCCGCCTGTGGAGCGATGCGCACACCTACTGGCTGGCCCAGCGCGGCTAATCACCATACTGCCGTCTGTCAGAAAGCTCACGCTGCCATCCTTCCACGCTGGCGGGTCATGCGAAGGGCACCTTTAGCTTCGGATTAAAAGCCACACCTGCATATGTATGCAGTAGGCCTTCCCCGAAATATACCCTGCTGAATACCTACTTAACGCACCACCACAGCTCCTACAGATTTACTTCAGAAACGTTGCTTAACCTTGTGGACCAGCTTGGCTCGTATTGTTTCTTGCAAGTGGGGCCACTGATTTTTAACTGAAATAACAGTAGTTACAATGCCCCTGAATAACCCGGCTCCCGAATCGCAAACTCTGAAGCTGTTTAGAAAGTAAAAGGACTCCCAAAAAAGCGCGAAATTTGAGTTACGACACTCCTTTTTTCGCATTTTAATGGAAGTCCTGTCCAAAGATAT
>NZ_MDZB01000127.1 GCF_001816145.1 Hymenobacter lapidarius
GCCGGCCTGGCGCTGCTGGGCTGGCAGCCCCTCACGTCCTGCGCCACCAAGCCGCCCCAGCAGCTGCCGGCCCAAGCCACGGCAACCGCCGCCGACCCCGCCGCGGCCCAGCCGCAGCAGCTCATCATCCGCGGCCAGGTATTCGACGGCGCGAGCAAAACCGCCGCGCAAGTCAATATTTTCATCAATGGCACCCAATATGGCACCGTGACGGACGAGCAGGGCCGGTTTGAGCTGCGCATGGCGCGCGACTGGGCACCCCTTGCCGGCGGCGCGGTAGAGCTGCGGTTTGTGGGCAACCCATTCGATTTTAAAGAGCAGAAACTGAGCTTGAACACGCGCACCACGCCGCAGCTAGGCCCGCTGGTGGCGCGGATGGAATCGGCGCCCCGGCGCGGGCAGGTGATGGGCAAAATCCGGATGCCCGAGCCCCCTGTGGCGCCGCCGCAGAAATAATAGCCAGGGTTTTGGTAGCCGAGCGGCTGATGTCGGAAGTTGCCGGGCGTTCATCGCCGCGCCGGGCCCGCGCTAAACTCGTCTTTACCCCAAACTTTTAGCTTTGGAAAAGTCTTGTGGGAGGGTATGAAAGTTTTGCGTTTTGCCCTGCTGCTCGTGCTGGCTTCGGCCTGCTCCATCCTCAAGCCCACTACCAAAAACGACGTTTTTCCCGGCCCGGCCCAGCTGCCGCAGGAGGAAGCGCCGCACGTGAACAACTCCCTGGAATGGTGGTATTTCACGGGGCATCTCAAAGACGTGGCCACGGGCGAGGAGTTTGGCGTGGAGTACGTCTTCTTCCACTTCAGCCCCGATGGCAAGAAGGATTACCAGATGGTAAACTTCGCCCTGACCGACCCGCAAACGCGGCAGTTCCAGTACGACTACAAGCTGGATAAGCTGGCCGTGCCGCTCACGGCGGTGCTGCCCATCAACCTCAGTGAAAAGAAAGGCGCCCAAACCTGGACCCTCACCGGGCAGGAGGGCCGCTACCAGCTGCAGGCCCGCATGGCCGCCCACGCCGGCCAGGCCATCAACCTGAGCACCACGCCCACCAAGCCGGTGCTGCTGCACGGCGGCACCGGCTACGAGCAATACGGGGCGGTTGCGCAGGCGGGCTACTACAGCTACCCGCGCCTGGCCACTACTGGCACCATTGAAGTGGGCGGCAAAACCCACCATGTAGCCGGCGAGCTCTGGTACGACCGGCAGTGGAACTGCGGCAGCGTAAACAAGCGCAACGTGGCCTGGGACTGGCTCAGCATCCAGCTCAACGAGCCCAGGGAGGAAATAATGGTGTACGCCGTGCACGACACCAAAACCGGTCAGCACATCGGCGGCGGCTCGCACTACGGTGCCCAGGGCGAAAACCTGCATCTGGCCGAAAAGGACTTCAAGCTGGAGCCCGTCACGTACTGGACCAGTCCCACTTCCAAAAAGAAGTACCCCGCCACCTGGCACCTCACCGTGCCCGGCAAAGGCTACGACCTCACCATCATGCCCCTGGTGCCCAACCAGGAGCTGAACCTACGCCTCTTCAAAGTGCTGAAATTAAACTACTGGGAAGGCATGTGCCGCGTGACCGGTACCCACAACGGCCAGCCCGTGACCGGCAACGCCTACGTGGAGATTACGAATCGGTAGGGTTTTCAGGAGCTGTTAGCTCGTAGCGTTCAGAAAGCCGAAAAAACCTACTGATTGAGTACGATGCGGAACGTAGTACCGCGGCCCATTTCGCTCCATTTCACAAAGAGGCGGCCTTCGTGGTAGTTCTCGATAATGCGCTTGGCCAGGGCCAAACCAAGGCCCCAGCCCCGTCTTTTAGTAGTGAAGCCGGGCATAAACACGCTTTCCAGCTTGTGGCTGGGGATGCCCTTGCCGGTGTCGGTGATGTCGACGGCTACCTGGCGGGGCGGGGCGCTGCGCCGGTACCAACTGCGGCGGGTGCGCACGCGGCGCAAATGCAGCGTGATGGAGCCGCGCCCGTTCATGGCATCCACGGCGTTTTTGCAGATGTTTTCAATGACCCAGTCGAACAGCGGCACATTGATGCGGGCGGGCGTATCAAGCGGCAGGTCCGATTCGATGGTGAAAATCACCTTTTTAGAAACCCGGCTTTGCAGGTACTCAATGGCGTTGCGGGTGGTGTGGTAGAGGTTTTCGTCCTTGAGCACCGGCACCGAGCCGATATTTGAGAACCGCTCAGTGATGATTTCCAGGCGCCGGATGTCTTTGCCCAGCTCCTCCACAATGGGCTCGTCCCGGAAGCGGTCGGAGTCGCGCAGGTAGTTCTGCCAGCCCACCAGGCTGCTGAGCGGGGTGCCCAGCTGGTGGGCCGTTTCCTTGGCCAGGCCCACCCACACGCGGTTTTGCTCGGCCCGGCGCGAGGAGCTGAACGCGAAGTACGCAATGATGCCCAGGCAGCCAATGACCACCAGCTGCACCAGCGGGTAGGTGCGCAGCTGCTGCAGCAGCTGGGAGTCGCGGTAGTAGATATAGTTGACCTGCCCGGCCCCAAACTTCACCACAATGGGCGGGTGCTGCTGCTTCATGAGCAGCAATTCGCTCTGCAACAGCCGCACCGAATCGGCCTCCGACAAGCGGGCTGGCATCACAATGTTTTTGGCCGCAATGGTGTTCACGCCGTCGCTGAGAATTACCGGAATGGTGGCGTTGGCGTTTACTATCTCGCTGAAAACGAACAGGGTATTGGAATCCTGTTCGGAATTGATAATGAATTCCTGGGCCTTGGCGTAGAGCCGGATTTGCTGCTGCTCCCGTTCCGATACCCGCTGTACCAGCAAATTGGTGTAGACCACGGTAGCCGCCCCAATGAGCAAGGCTATGACGGCAACCAGAATTTTGAGGCGGGACTTTTGGTCGTAAATCGGAATCATCAACAGGGTGTCAATTTCTACTTCTAACTAAAGAACGTCATGCTCATCTGGCGTCCGCTTACCGAAGCATCTCTACCGCAATACTAAAATTGATTAGTTACGCAGTAGAGATGCTTCGGCAAGTTCAGCATGACGTTCGTTAACCACTAACCGTTGACCAAAACAGCTTCACTGGCCGCAATTTCCTGCAGGATGCCGTACACCACGTCGGGCGTTTCGGCATTCACCAGGCTGGTGCGCCAGGACTTGGCGCCTTCCAGGCCGCGGAAGTAGTGGGCGTAATGGCGGCGCATCTCAAAGATGCCCACTTTCGGGCCTTTCCACTCCACGCTTTTGTCGAAGTGCATCTGGCACATGGCCACCCGCTCTTCCAGCGTGGGCGGTGCCAGGAGCTGGCCGGTGGCCACGTAATGCTTGATTTCGCGGAAAATCCAGGGGTAGCCAATGCTGGCGCGGCCCACCATCACGCCGTCCACGCCGTAGCGGTTTTTGTATTCGAGGGCTTTCTCGGGCGAGGTGATGTCGCCGTTGCCGAAGATGGGGATGTGGATGCGCGGGTTGTCCTTGATTTTGGCAATGAGACGCCAGTCGGCTTCGCCCTTGTATAGCTGCACGCGGGTGCGGCCGTGCACGGTGAGGGCCGCAATGCCGATGTCCTGCAGGCGCTCGGCCACTTCTTCCACGTTTTTGGTGCCCTCGTCCCAGCCCAGGCGGGTTTTCACGGTCACGGGCAGGTGGGTGTTGCGGATTACGGCAGCCGTCATCTCCACCATCTTCGGAATGTCGCGCAGCAGGGCCGCGCCGGCGCCGCGGCAGGCCACCTGTTTCACCGGGCAGCCGTAGTTTATGTCAATTAAATCGGGCCCGACTTCGGTGCTGATGGCCGCGCATTCGCCCATCGTTTCCACATCGGACCCAAACAGCTGGATGCCAATGGGCCGCTCGTAGTCGAAAATATCCAGCTTCTTGCGGCTCTTGGCCGCCGCCCGAATCAGGCCTTCCGAGGAAATGAATTCGGTGTACATCAAATCGGCCCCGTTGGCCTTGCACACCGCGCGGAAGGGCGGGTCGCTCACGTCCTCCATGGGCGCGAGCAGGAGCGGGAAGTCGGGAAGGGTGATGTTGGGGCCTATGTTAACCACGGTTATGTAAATGCTAAATGAACGTCATGCTGAGCTTGCCGAAGCATCTCGCTCGCATCGTTGCAACGATTGGGTTACTATTGCATGCGAGATGCTTCGGCAAGCTCAGCATGACGTTCTATGTAGTGAGCTATTCAAGCCTAAGTTAAAAACTGCGGTAAATTTACGCCCTTCCCAACCAGTTGCCGTCTATGAAAGGTTTCCTATCCCGCACGTTGCACCCCGGCCTTCAGATATTGATGCTTTTGGTGCTGATGGTGGTCGGAGCCTGCATCGGCTACGCCATTATTTTTGGAGTGGCACTGCAGGGTTACGGCCTTTCCGTGCTGGAAGTGCAACAGGTGATGACCTCCCCCGCCACCCACCCGCAAGGCTGGAGCCTGCTGATGATGGCGCAGGGCGTGCTGCTGTTTACGGCTTTTGCGGGCGGCTCCCTGCTGCTGGCCTCGGCCATGGGATACGGCTGGGCCGAGTATTTCAATCCGCGCCGGCTGGGCGCTGCGTGGTGGCTGCTGGCCGTGGGCGTGCTCATCGTGGTTATTCTGCCCTTGATGTCCAGCCTGGTGGCGTGGAACGCCGATGCGCGTTTCCCTAGTTTCCTGCACGATTTTGAGGTGTGGGCGCGGGCCAGCGAAGACCGGGCCCAAGGCCTGACTAAGTTCCTGACCCGCTTCAATACCACCACGCGGTTTCTGGTGGGGGTGGTGGTGGTGGCCATTGTGCCGGCCATTGGCGAGGAGCTAGCGTTTCGCGGCGTGATACAGAAGAACCTCGTACGCTGGTTTTCGCCGCACGTGGGCGTGTGGCTGGGGGCGGCCATTTTCAGCGCCATTCACCTGCAGTTTTTTGGGTTTGTGCCGCGGTTTGTGCTTGGGCTGGTGTTGGGGTATTTGTACCTCTGGAGCGGCAATATCTTGGTTTCCATGGCTGCGCACTTTGCCCAGAATGCCTTCCAGCTCCTTATTGTGTACCTCACGCAGCGCGGCCTGTTCGGCTGGGGCTTCGACCCCGACTCCAACGAGGCGCTACCCTGGTGGCTGGTGATACCGTCGGCACTGCTCTCCGCCGGCCTGCTGTACTTCCTCTACCAGCGCATGACGGCCCCGGTCCCGCCCACCCAAATGCTCACCCTCAGCCACGACGGCGTGGCGGTGCGCGAGCTGGACGCCTAGTGGCGATTGGTGGTTGAACAGCAAGCTGTAACGACCCTAACCGCGCAACTTTAACTCTGTCCTCAACAACGAGACGCTATTAAACGTCTCTACAATCCTTCCGATTTGCCCGACGCTACGCCTCCGATTACCCCTGCCTCACTCGACGCCCCCGGTAAAAAGTCTGCTCCCAGCAACCTGCGCCAGCGGGTAATTTATGCCTCTATTGGGGCGGCCCTGCTGCTGGGCAGCGTGTGGTTTAGTGTCTGGAGCTTCGCCCTGTTTTTTGCGGCGGTGCAGGTGAAAATGCTGCTGGAATTCTACCGCATGATGCGGGCGGGCGGGACGAAGCCGGCCAAGTGGATAGGGGTAGGGGCAGGACTTCTGATTTTTGGCGTACTTCATCTATTCATCGTATGCTATCCCGATTATGCGATTATGTTCGGTTGGCCGCTTGGTTGGACTATTTTCCCTCCCTTAAGTGTTCTGCCGCAGGCGGTTCCAGACACGATGCAAATTGGGCCTCAGTTACTAACGGCTTCGTTAAATGCTATTGTTTGGCTGGTAGCTGCCGGGATTCTCTTAGTTGGGTTGCTGCTTCGTGAAATTGCGCTGTGGCCAAACCACGGTCAGCCTTTTGCGAATGTTGGGGCAACGCTTTCGGGCTTGCTGTACATCAGTTTGCCAATGGCTTTCTTGAGCATAGTTGCATCTACCGATGAGGGGTACGACTACCGCCGCATTTTCGGCCTGCTCTTCCTCATTTGGGCTTCCGATATTGGTGCCTATGCCGCCGGCAAAACCTTTGGCAAGCACAAGCTGGCCCCCAGCATCTCGCCCGGCAAAACCTGGGAAGGCTGGGCCGGCGGCTTCCTGCTCACGCTGGCCGTGGGCTGGGGTTTGAAGTTTATGATGCCCGATGTGCCGCTGGCGCACCTCCTCGTGGCGGCCGGCGTGGTGGCCGTGTTCGGCCCGCTGGGCGACCTAGCCGAGTCCATGCTCAAGCGCAGCGTGGGCGTGAAGGACTCGGGCACGTTCATGCCCGGCCACGGCGGGCTGCTCGACCGCTTCGATGCTTTCCTGCTGGTGTTGCCGGTGCTGGCGCTGCTGCAGTTGCTTTTTAGCTGATAGTCATTAGCCATTGGTTGTTAGCTGTTTAGGCGGAATTGTAGAAGGCTAATAACTGGCGGCTGGCAGCTGACAGCTAAGTAAAATATACCTTTGCGCCCCTAAACCATAGGCTCACTCCCACCCAACACTTTCCCATCCCAATCCGAATGGCAGCCCACCACACCGTGTACAAAGAACCAGCCCCGTTGCTGGACCGTGAAAATCCGCTGGAATCAATGATGTCGCGCTTCAACATCGCGGCCGACATCCTGGGGCTCGATGACGCCACGTACAACGTCCTGAAAGTGGCCGACAAACAGGTTATCGTCAACATCCCGGTGACGATGGACGACGGCCACATTCGCGTTTTCGAAGGCTACCGCGTTATTCACAACACCATTCTGGGCCCGAGCAAGGGCGGCATTCGGTACGACAAAAACGTGCACCTCGACGAGGTGAAAGCCTTGGCCGCCTGGATGACCTGGAAGTGCGCCGTGGTTGACATTCCCTACGGCGGCGCGAAGGGCGGCATCATCTGCGACCCCACCACGATGAGCGCCGGCGAAATCGAGCGCATGACCCGCGGCTACACCCTGGCCCTGAAAGATATTTTCGGCCCCGACCGCGACATTCCGGCTCCCGACATGGGCACCGGTCCCCGCGAAATGGCGTGGCTGATGGACGAATTCTCTAAGACCAACGGCATGACCTCACCGGCCGTGGTCACCGGCAAGCCCCTGGTAATGGGCGGCTCGCTGGGCCGCACCGAGGCCACCGGCCGCGGCGTGATGGTGTCGGCCCTGGCCGCACTCAAAAAGCTGGGCCTCAACCCCAATGAAGTCTCCGCAGCCATTCAGGGCTTCGGCAATGTGGGCTCCTGGGCCGCCATTCTGCTCCATGCCGAAGGCGTGAAAATTAAAGGCGTGTCCGACATCTCGGGCGCTTACTGGAACGACAACGGCATCAACATCGACGAAGCCGTGGCGTACAAAAACGCG
Organism: Hymenobacter lapidarius; assembly: GCF_001816145.1. GTDB lineage: Bacteria > Bacteroidota > Bacteroidia > Cytophagales > Hymenobacteraceae > Hymenobacter > Hymenobacter lapidarius. The sequence continues at coordinate 7,293 of NZ_MDZB01000127.1, forward strand.
CACAACGGTCGCCTCGAAGGCTTCGCCGGGGCCACGCCGATGGACCCCGACGACCTGCTGACTTCCGACGTGGACGTGCTGGTGCCCGCCGCCGTAGAGGACGTCATCACCGAGCACAACGCGCACAAAATCAAAGCCAAGCTCATCGTGGAGGGTGCCAACGGCCCCACTTCGGCCTCGGCCGACTCCATTATCAACGAGAAGGGCATCATGGTGGTGCCGGACATCTTGGCCAACTCCGGTGGCGTCACGGTGTCGTACTTCGAGTGGGTGCAGAACAAGCAAGGCTTCAAGTGGAGCCTCGATATGGTAACCGAGCGCGCCGACCGCATCATGAACGATGCGTTTGAGAAAGTGTACGAAACCAGCCAGAAATACAACGTTCCCATGCGCATCGCGGCTTACGTCGTGGCCATCGACAAAGTAGCTCAGACCTATAAGTTCCGCGGCGGCTTCTAGGTCCGTGCGCAATCCGAAGACGCTGGCTACTGCGTTTATTGGAGTGAAAGCGGCGCAGAACCAATGTTTTGCGCGCTAAGCGAACATCCGGCCCACTTTACCCGTTGCGGTAAGGTGGGCCGTTGTTTAGGTAGAGGGCTTTAACTTGCACCCCAGGCGGCCTGTTTCGCTATTCGCATGAAGATTCATAAAGAAGGAAGACGCATCCTGTTCGTCACGCTGCTGATTTTGCTGGCGCTCAACTTACTGGTATTCAATTTTAATAAGGGCGCTGACCTGGTCAACCGGCTGTTTGCCGGGGCCACGGTCATCGTTTTTCTGTTGATTCTACAGTTCTTCCGGAGCCCGTTCCGGCACCTGTTTACCCACGAAGACCTGCTGCTGGCCCCGGCCGACGGCAAGGTGGTGGTGATTGAGAATGTGTTTGAGCCCGAGTATTTCAACGATGAGCGCAAGCAAATCAGCATTTTCATGTCGCCCATCAACGTGCACGTCACGCGCAATCCCATTTCGGGCATGGTGAAGTACTTCAAGTACCACCCCGGCAATTACCTGGTGGCTTGGCACCCCAAAAGCAGCACCCAAAACGAGCGCACCACTGTAGTGGTTGAAAGCGACTCTGGCCCGCTGGTGCTATTCCGACAGATTGCCGGCGCCATGGCCCGTCGCATTGTGTGGTACGTGAACGAAGGCGACGAAGTGACCCAGGGCGAAGAATTCGGCTTCATCAAGTTCGGCTCCCGCGTGGATGTGTTCGTGCCCATGGATACCGAAATCAAAGTAGAGCTGGGCCAGAAAGTGAAGGGCGGGGCCACGGTAATTTGTCAGTTGAAGGTGAAGTAGCGCTTTCCCGAATTAATACATAGAAAAGCTCGACTGCAGTGATGCAGCCGGGCTTTTTTGCTTTGGCTCTGCGTTAAGAGCTTAATCCGGCTGAATGATGGCTTGAATGGCGGCGTTGTGAACCTCGCCTTTGTCGGCAATTCCCGGAATGACGCGGTGGGTGAACGGCTGCCAAGGATGGCCGGCGGTCAGGTACCAAGTGACTGAAGGGGGAGCATTGTAATAGCCGCCCAAGCTTTGTCCGTACGCGTAGCCCGTTTTTTTCTTCTTTTCTCCCATAACGGTATACGTGTAATCGCACCCGAAGGCGCCGTCCATATACAGCCATTCCATCACCACGTAAAAGCCGCTGGTGGGTACTGGAAGCTGGTAGCGGAGCAAATCCACTTCATGCCAGCCAGCGCGGCTGGCAGCCGTCAGCACCGAGGCCGTCAGCAAATCGGTACCGGGGGCGCCGGCGGGTCCATCGGCAGCGTAGAGCCGCACTCGAAACGGGGCTCTCACTGAGTTTTTTCCGCAATTATGATTGGGTTTGACATAAAATCGCACGCCCTGAATGATGCCGCGGGAGCCTGCTTCGAATTTGCGACCTACCTGCCAGCCCTTGCTGCCAACCAAGCGCAGATTCCCACCGCCAAATCCAGAGCGGCCCCCATTGGCAGTGGGCCCCAGCGTAAGGACTGGGCCGGGCGGGCGCACCACCGCCTCAGGCAGGGCTACGGCCAGTGGCCGCAAAGCCAGCCGGCAAGGCGAGGCACCGGGCGCTGCCATCACCCGAGGGGCAAACCCCAGCGAAGAAACCCGCACTGAGTCAGCAGTGGTTAGCGCGGTGGGAAGGGTCAGGCTAAAGGTGCCTTGCTCAGTGGCCTGCACACCCATGTGCCGGTTCGGGACTTCAACTACTGCAAAGGGCACGGGCTGGGTAGTTGTGGCATCAACAACAACGCCTGTGAAAGAGGTTTGCTGAGCGCGGAGCGCGGCAGGCCCCAACAGCACCAGCACCGCTAGCGGGGTAACGCAATGAAAGCCGAGAAGACGCATAGACAAGACAAGAATAAGGAAGCTGCGGAACTACACGAAGACACCGCTACGTCCGTACATGGTTGCAGGCGCTCCGGGTTGGCCCGGTGTTGAACCCATCTAGCAGTAGGCTATTCAAGAACGTGTGGCACAAACTCTGATAAATTAGTAATGAGCCCGGCTTCGCGGCGAAAGCCGATGGCGCAGGCTTCTCCGGCCCAGAACACACCGGCCTGGTAGCGCCGGCCTTGCGCGTCGGTGGCCAGCTCGGCCCAGCGCTGGTAGAGCTGGGGCTGCTGGGCAAAATCGCCGGGGACTTCGGTGCCGGTGCGGCCGTCGGGCTGAATCTCGGCCACGTTCTGGCCCTCGCGGCCAAAGAGCGGCTTGCGCACGTGGTGGCCGGGCAGGGGCGCCAAGTTGGCTTCGAGCAGCAGCAGGTGGTGCGGAAAAACCTCCCACAGGTGCGCCAGCAGGGCTTTGCTTTGGAAGAGCAGGGTGTAGGCGGGGTTGGCAGTTACCACGTCGCGGGTGAGCTGCAGCTGGGTGAGGTCGGCGGTGAGCTCGGGTTCTTCCTCGGCCAGAATTTCCCAGGGCACCAGCTTGAAGAGAAAATCGAATTTCTGCCACTGTCCGGGTACGGTTTCGGCCCACACGCCGCGGTCTTCGCCCTGCACCGACACCCGCATGTCGTCGGCGGGGCAGATGTGGAGGTCGGCAAAGCCGGCGGTGCGGGCAGCTTCGGCCAGCACCGTGCAGTTGGCTTCGTCCTCGGCGCTGCCGGGCAGGTACACGAGCAGCAAGGTGGCCTGCTTGTCGAGGTTGAGCGTGCGCCAGTGGCGGAACTGGTCTTCGAGGCACTCAAATAGCCCGTTGGCCTGGCTGGCTTCGTCGGTTTGGCCGGCGGCTACCAGGCTGGCCCACTGCACCACGGCGGTTTCGGGCAGGCTGGTGGCGGTATCGGCGTTGAATTCCAGTAGCTTGGGGCCGTCGGGCGTCATGGCCAGGTCGAAGCGCCCGTAGAGGTGCCAGTGCCGTTCGTCGTTCCAGGAATGGCGCACGGCTTCCCAGAGGTTGGCCGGAATGGCCAGCCGCCGCAGAAACTCGTCGGGAATAGGGTCGGGAATGGCCTCCACCAGCATTTCGTAAAGCGTGTCGGCGGCTTGCAGCAGCGTTTCGGCTTCAGTTTCGGATAGCTGCACGGCTTCGCGGGCTACGTAGTTCTGGCAGGCTTCCTCAATGGCCCATTCCCAGCCCAGCGTGCGCACGGCAGGAGATACGTCGCCGGGTAGCGGCAGTAGGTTAATCATAAATCAAAAATGAGTTAGCAAGAAACAGGGAGCAAAAAAGAACGTCATGCTGAGCTTAAAACAGAACGTCATGCTGAGCTTGCCGAAGCATCTCTCTCGCAATACTAAAGCAGCTTAGTTGCGCGGTAGAGATGCTTCGGCAAGCTCAGCATGACGTTCTTTTCGGGTTCAAGTCCAACTACCCACCAAACCCCCGGGAGCCGCCGCGGCTGCCGAAACCGCTGCTGCGCCCGGCCGGCGCACTGCTCCGAATGCCGGGCCGGGGCGCAGTGCGCGCCGTAGAGCGGCTTTCCGAGATGCCGGCATTGGCGGAGGTGCCGGCACCGGCAAAGCCCCGGCCGAAAAAGCCCCGGCCGGTCTGGCGCTCGCGGGCCACGTTGGCGCGCCAGCCCTGGTTGCGCTGGAGTATGCCGGAGTTGCGATAGGCGCCCGTGTTTGGGGTGAGGAAGCGGCCCGCCATGTAGCCAATGCTGCTCCACATCAGGATGTCCATCATGCCGGTGCCGGCCATGCGGTTTTCGGGGTTGGCGCGGCTGTATTCCTGCATCTGGCGCTGCAAGGCCTGGCCCTGCAGGGTGTCCACTTTGCCGTCGAAATGGCGCAGTATAGCGGCTACTTCTTCCTTGCCAGCTGGCCGCTCGGCCGTGATTTTCCAATCGCCGGGCTTCACTTCGGTCATTTCCGTGATGACGCCCTGGCTGTAGGTCTCGCCGCCCCAGCCGGCTTCGGCGCCGTTGCTTTGGCTTTCGCTATTGTCGCTGGAGCAGGCGGGCAGCAGCAGGCCAAAGCTGCTGGCTGCGGTGAGAAGCAGCACGTTGCGGCGCCAATCGCCGAGGGGATGAAAATGCTTTTTCATGGTAAACAACGGGAAAAGAGGGAGGCAGCTAAGATACTATGGATGCGTTAGAACCACTGGGCGGCCAGCTGCATGAGCTGCTCGAGGGCGGTCTGGTCGTCGTGGTCGAAGTCGTTGAGCTGGTCGCTGTCCACGTCCAGCACGGCCACCACCTGGCCATTTTTTAGAATGGGCACCACTATTTCGGACTTGGAGTCGGAGCTGCACGCAATGTGGCCGGGAAACTCTTCCACATCGGGCACCAGCAGCGTTTGGGCCTGGGCCCAGCTGGCGCCGCACACGCCCTTGCCGTGCCGGATGCGGGTGCAAGCAATGGGCCCCTGAAACGGGCCCAGCACCAGCTCATCGCCCTTCACCACATAAAAACCCACCCAGAAAAACCCAAACGCCTGCCGCAGCGCGGCCGCCGTGTTGGCCAGGTTGGCGGTGAGGTCCGGCTCGCCGGTGGTCAGGGCTTCGATTTGGGGGAGCAGCTGGCGGTATTGCTCGGCTTTGGTGAGCGTGGTATCGAGGGTGAGGTTTTCAGCCATGAATGGGGAATGCGCGGCCGCATTGGGCGCGCGGTGGGGGTTAAGGTTGTCAGTTGCGGGTTGCGGGTCAGGTGCAGACAACTGCTAACCAATAACTGACAACCAACAACTGATGGTTATTCGCTGAACTGCGCCGGGCATTACAGCAGGGCTAATGGGCGGGGTGTTTGCGGTCGTTCACATACCAGAACAACTCATCGGGCCCAACGTTCCGGCGCTCGCGCAAACCGCTCAGCCCGAGGCGGGGGGCGGCAATGCCCTGGCCCAGCTTCATGGGGGAGCGGAACACCCGGATTTCGTCCCAGAGCCCGGCGTTCAGCAGCGCGTTAAGCACGGTAGGGCCTCCTTCCACCAACACGGAGTGCACCTGCCGCTCATACAAATCGGCGAGGACCTGGGGGAGGAGGTCGTCGGCTTCCGACAGTGTGACGAGGGTGAGGTTAGTGGCGGGGCGGGGCTGCCGGTAGGTGTAGATGAGAGTAGGCTGGGAGCCGTCGAGTAGGTGGTGGGTGGGTGGCAGGCTCAGGTTTTTGTCGATGACGAGGCGCGTGGGCTGGGGGCCGGGCCAGTCGCGCACGCTCAGGCGGGGGTTGTCGTGCAGGGCCGTGCGCGTGCCCACCAGGATGGCCTGCTCCTCGGCCCGCCACTGGTGAGTGAGTGAGCTCGCCTGGGGCCCGCTGATTTGCACCTGCTGGAAGTAACGCCCCGCTAGAAAGCCGTCGGCCGTTTCGGCCCATTTCAGCACCAGGTAGGGCCGCTTTTTTTCGTGGTAATGAAAAAACCGTCGGTTCAGCCACCGCCCTTCTTCGGCCAGCAGGCCGGTTTCTACGGCGATGCCGGCGGCGCGCAGCTTGGCAATGCCCCGCCCGGCCACCAGCGGAAACGGGTCGTCGTTGCAGATTACGACCTCGCACACGCCTTTGGCAATGAGCAGGTCGGCGCAGGGGGGCGTTTTGCCGTGGTGGGCGCAGGGCTCCAGCGTCACGTACACGCGGCTTTCGGGCAGCAGCGATGGGTCGGCTACTGCCGCCAGCGCGTTTACTTCGGCGTGAGGGCCGCCGTACCGCTCGTGCCAGCCCTCGCCAATGATGCGGCCCTGGTGCACCACCACGCACCCCACCAACGGATTGGGCCGGGCGTAGCCAGTGCCCAGGTGCGCCAAATCCAGGGCGCGGCGCATGAAAATCGCATCGTCAGGTTTCATGGGGGCGAAGGTAGTGCGGGGCCCGTGGCTGCGCCTTACGCCTACATTTGCGCCCATGACCACCCGCGACTTCACCACCTCTCTTTCGGCCGCCCTCCAACCCTTGTACCCGGAGCGCGAAGCCCAGGCCATTGCCGCGCTGGTGGTAGAGAACCTGCTGGGCCTGAACGCCCTGCAGCGCATGATGGCCGCGCAGGACCACGTGCCGCCCGCAACGGTAGCGGCACTACCGCCGCTCCTGGCCCGCCTGCAGGCCCACGAGCCTGTGCAATACGTGCTGGGCACCGCCTATTTCGCCGATATGGAGTTGGAAGTAACTCCCGCCACCCTCATTCCCCGGCCCGAAACCGAAGAGCTGGTGCAGGTGATAGCGCAGGAGCAGGGCCACCGCACCGGCCTGCGGGTGCTCGACGTGGGCACCGGCTCGGGCTGTCTGGCCATTGCGCTGGCTCAGGCACTGCCGAAATCCAACGTGCTGGCCGTGGATATTTCGGTAGAAGCCCTGGCCGTGGCCCGACGCAATGCGGCCCGGTTCGCGCCGGCTGTGGCTTTCGAGCAGCTTGATATTCTGAGCGGGTTGCCAGCCGGCATCGCTCCTGGCACGCTCGATGTATTGGTGAGCAACCCGCCCTACGTGCGCGAAAGCGAGCGGCCGCTGATGCGCGACAACGTGCTGGCCTGGGAGCCTGCCACCGCGCTGTTTGTGCCGGACAACGACCCGCTGCTGTTCTACCGCCGCCTGACTGAGGTGGGGCACGAGCTGCTGAAAGCGGGCGGCAGCATCTACCTCGAAATAAACGAAGCGCTGGGCTCCGAGACGGCTGCATTGCTCCAGGAACACGGGTACGAGGACGTGCAGGTGCTGCCCGACATGTTCGGCAAATCGCGGATGGTGCGGGCCACCCGCACGTAGCGGGGAAGAAAAAAAACGGATAACAGAACGTCATGCTGAGCTTGCCGAAGCATCTCCACTGCGTAAGTAATTTGTTTACTATTGCGGTAGAGATGCTTCGGCAAGCTCAGCATGACGTTCCAGCTTATTCCTGGCCTGCTTTCTACAAGTTCTGCGTCACGAAATTCGTCATTTGCCGGTAGAGGTGCAGGCGGGTGGTGCCGCCCGAAATGCCGTGGTTGCGGTTGGGGTAGTACAGGGTCTGGTAGTCTTTGTTGGCTTTGATAAGGGCGTCGACGAAGGCGATGGAGTTCTGAAAGTGCACGTTGTCGTCGCCGGTGCCGTGCACGAGCAGGAATTTGCCTTTCAGGTTCTGGGCGAACTGCACGGGCGAGTTCTCGTCGTAGCCGGCGGGGTTTTCCTGGGGCGTTTTGAGGTAGCGCTCGGTGTACACGGTGTCGTAGTAGCGCCAGTTTGTGACCGGCGCCACGGCGATGCCCATCTTGAAGAGGTCGGGATTTTTGGTCATGGCCAGCGAGGTCATGTAGCCGCCGTAGCTCCAGCCCCAGATGCCGATGCGCGATTTATCCACGAAGGGCAGGGCGGCGAGGTACTTGGCGCCTTCGGCCTGGTCGATGGTTTCAAGCTTGCCCAGGTTGGCGTAGGTGGCTTTGCGGAAGGCCGAACCGCGGCCCGAGGTGCCCCGGTTTTCCACCGATACCACAATATAGCCCTGCTGGGCTAGCATCTGGTGCCAGAGGTAGTTGGCGCCGCCGTAATTGTCGAGCACGGTTTGGCTGCTGCTGCTGCCGAAGCTGGGGCCGCCGTACACGTGCATGAGCACGGGGTATTTCTTGGCGGGGTCGAAGTTGGCGGGTTTAATCATCCAGGCGTTCAGCTCCACACCTTCCGCAGTTTTAATGGTCATAAACTCCAGCTTGCCAAGGTCGTACTGCGCCAGGGTCTGCTTGAGCTTGGCGTTGTCTTCCAGCGTTTTCACGAGTTTGCCCGTGGCGCCTTCGCGCAGGCTGGTTACCGCCGGCACGCCGGCCGAGGAGTGCACATTAAGGAAGTATTTAGTGTCGGGGCTCATATTCACCACGTCGATGCCGCTGCCGGCTTCGCTGATGCGCTGCTTGCCCGTGCCTTTCAGGTTCACGCGGTAGAGGTGGCGCTGCAGCGCCGAGCCTTCGGTGCTGGTGTAGTACACGAAGCCGGTTTTGGGGTCGAAACCGTTTATCTGGCTGATTTCCCAGTTGCCTTTGGTGAGCTGGCGCACCTGCTTGCCGTTCATGTCGTGCAGGTAGAGGTGCTGATAGCCGTCTTTCTCGCTGGTGAAGACGAACTGCTTGCCGCCCGTCAGGTAGTTTAAATCATCGTTTATCTCCACGTAGGCCGCGTTGGTATCGGTCAGCACCACCTTGGTTTTGCCGGTGTTGGCGTCGGCGTGCAGCACTTCCAACTTGTTCTGCAGACGGTTAAGACGCTGAATGCTGAGCGTGTTGGGCGCCGTGGTCCACTGCACGCGGGGGATGTACTGGTCGGGTTCGGGGCCCACGTCCATTTTGGTGGTGCGGGCGCTGGCCACGTCGTAGGTGCTCACGCTCACTACCGAGTTTTTCTCGCCGGCTTTGGGGTACTTAAAGCGGTTTTCTTTGGGGTAGAGGCTGCCCCATTCCTGCATGTCGTACTCGGGCACCATGCTTTCGTCGAAGGTATAAAACGCAATTAGCTTGCTGTCCGGCGACCAGAAGAAGCCCTGGGCAAAACCGAATTCTTCCTCGTATACCCAATCAGCCGAGCCGTTGATAAGGTTGTTTTTAACGCCGTTGGTGGTCACGGCGGTCTCCTTCATGGTAGCCAGGTCGGTCACGTACACGTTGTTGTCGCGGGTGAAGGCCACGCGCTGGCCGTCGGGCGAGAACGTAGCGTAGCCCTGCTTGCCGCCGGTGCTCAGCGGCGTCAGCTTCTTGCTGGCCCGGTCAAACACGTAGTAGCTGGACTTGGCACTGCGTCGGTAAATGGGCTCGGTTTCGGTGGTGAACAGGATTTTCTGCTCGTTGGCATTGAAGGTGTAGCCGTCCACATCCAGGGGGCCGGTGGCGCCGGCGGGCTGCAGGTCGGCCGCGGCCACCAGCGTTTCCAGGGCTTTGCCGGTGGTCACTTCGTGCTGCACCAGGCTGCCGCCCTCAAACGCCGAGTAGTAGCGGCCGTCCTTCATCCAGTTGAAGCCCGGTACGCTGGCCGAGCGGAAGGTGGGCTTGGCCCAAATGTCCTCCAGGGTCAGGGGAAGCTTCTGCTGGGCCTGGATGGAGGTAGTGGTAGCACCCGGCACCAGAGCCGGGCCGTTGGCGGCCAGCAGCGCGGCCAGCACAAAAAAGCGAAAACGCATAAACACGAAAAGAGAGTGCGAAATAAGGGAGGGAACCGAACGTTAAAGGTAACAACCACCGGTAGCAACGTTGCAGGCCGTGGCTCCGGCTACCTTTGTATTATGCGCTTTCGTCTCCTGCTGCTACTTCTGCCCGTGCTCCTGGGTGCCTGTTCCAAAAAGGACCAGCCCGTCCAACTCGATTTCATCGGCAGCACCACCCTCACCTCCGGCAACCGGGTAGTGAGCCCCAACGACACCCTGCGCACCCGCGTCTTTGCCGTGGGCAACGACAACCTGCTCCAGCGGCTGCGCGTCACCGTCAGCTACTCCTTCGGGCTTTTCCCCTACCTCTATCCGGTGCCTATTTCTGGCTTCGACCCCAAAAATGCGCCCGGCGCCCGGGAAGTGGTGTACATGGATTCGCTGATAAGCCCCATCCTGAACACGCCCACCTATACCTCGCCCTACCGGGGCGGCGAGTTTCTGTTTGAAAACCGCTTTTCGGCCCGCTCCACGTCCGGCACCGAGCTGTGGCAGTACACCGCGACGGACGCCGCCAGCGAAAGCGCCGCGCGGGCCTACCGCCTCACCGTGCGCAAGCCGGACTCAGCCGCCGTGTTTCACAACTACACCGCCCTGATTCGGCCCTTGCCCGGTTCGCCGGTGACGGTTTCGGCGTTGCCGGTAGCCGACCGGCCCCTGCGGAACCGCGCCCGCGTGTTCCTCAACCTGCGCTCGGGCTTGCTGCTGCCCAAGTATTCGCTGCTCAACAAGGAAGCCTCCCTGCAAAGCAACCAGCCGCTGGTTGACGTGATATGCGTGTCCAATGCCGCGAACACCATCATTCGACTCGATAGCCCGGCGGCGGACAGCCTGAAAAACAAGCTGTCGGCCGCCAGCTGGCCAGTGGCCAACCGCCGCCGCACGCGCCTGCTGCGCACCTCCCTCACCGCCACCACGTTTGCGGCCGCCAGCACCACCACGGCTTTTGCCACCGCTTTCGCCAACGGCCAGCCCTTCACTGCCGACAGCCTATCCACCGGCCCGCTGGTAAACGGCAGCGTGGTGGCTTTCCGAACCGGCGAAGGCTACTTCGGGCTGCTGCTCGTCGCAAACCTGGTTCCCGGAACCTCGCCGCTGCTCAACTGCACCGTGCGCGTGCAGAAGTAGCCCTCACGCCAATAAAAACCGCCTAAAAAAGGCCGCTCCAGTCCGGAGCGGCCTTCTTTTATAGGAATGTAACGAGCGAATGCCCCGCAGACTAGAAGGTAATGCCCGCCGTAAGGCTGGTGGTGAAGCGGGTGTTGTTCACCTTAATCACGGGCTGCAGCTCATTGGCCAGCGTGTAGGGCGTGTACACCTGGTTGAGGGTAGAATACACGGCTGCGGCATCAATGAAGAAGTTGCCCTGCCGAATGCCCAGGCCGCCGGTGTAGAAATTCTGGCCGCGCTCGTTCGAGTTGTCCTCCACGTAGGGAGTGCCGTAGCGGGCGTAGCCCACGCGCACCCGGAACACGTCGAAACGACCTTCGGCGCCTACGCGCAGGTTTACCGTGTTTTTGTAGCGGGCCTTAATGTCCTCGTTTTCGACGCTGAACGAGTAGTTGTCGCCGTTGGCGTCCTGGTCGTCGTTGTTTAGGCGCGCCTGGCCGTAGTCCACGTACTCCACATCGCCCGAGATAAAGCCGAGCTTGCCGATGGTGTAGGCCACCCCGCCATTGGCCCGAAACGGCGTGGTGAGCCGGTAGGCGTAGTCATTGGGCAGGGCTTCGACGGAAGTAATGCCCACGGGCCCGGTCGGGAGTGAAACCGCAACGATGTCAGTGCCCTGGGCGCTGAAGTCGGTGGTGATGGAGGAGGTGAACCGTTCCGAAAACTTCATGAACGTGGGCGACTGCACGGACGCGCCCAGGCGCAGGGCGTCGGTGGCGCGGTATATCAGGCCCAGCCGCGCATTGAAGCCATTGCCAGTGGTGAAGTTTTCGTCGCGCAGCGTGAAGCTGGTGAGGTGCGTGGTGGGGTCATTTTCGGTCTCGGTAAATTCCCGTACCGACCGGTAGTTGGAACTGAGAATGCCAAACCCAACGCCCACGTAGAGCCGGTCACGGTAGCTGGCGCCGTAGCCCAAATCGAGCTGCGACATAGAGCCGCGGGTCGTCACGGCTTCTGACTGCCCGATGGGTCCGCGGCGCACCCGCGAGACAATGGCAGAGTCGGCGCCCGAGCGGCGGCCGCGCACAATACTGGTGAGGTAGGCCCCGTAGGCCAGGCCGTCGGCCGAAGTGTAGTTGCCGGAATTGCCCTGCTCGCGCAGGTCATCGAAATAACCCTGGCCCGCTGTGCCGCGCAGTGAAGCCAGGTAGGACTGGTTGTCGCCCGATACCGTGCGGCCGTTCACGCTGCGGTCGGTGAGCAGCCCACCGTAGCGGGAAGCGGCATTAAAATCAGCCAGGCGCGTGAAACCGAGGGCAAAAGCGCCGCCGCGCCAGTTGGTGCTTTGGTCGCCATCGGGGCGCCGGGTGGTGAACACCAAACCGCCGCTGCCTACATGGAAGCTGTTTTTGGTGGTGTTTTGGGCTCCCGAAGCGTTGCCCTCAATGCCGGCGTCGCTCTGGCCCAAGCCAAAGCCCGGCGTGAAGTGCAGCTCCGATTTTTGGTACATGCCCAGGCCGGCGGGGTTGCTGGTCAGGTTACCAAAGTCGGCGCCCACAGCCACGTTGGCTCCCCCTATGCCCAGGGAGCGGGCGGGGCCGCCAATTTGCAAGCGGGAATAGCGCAGGGCATCACTGGCGCCTTGGGCAAAGCCGTGGCCTGCCTGCCCTGCTACGAGGGCCAGGCTAAGCCAAATTATCCGTTTTTTCATGGGGTTGGAAGAAAAGGAGCCAGCCGTTGGGCCGGCTCACTTGAAGGAAGTTTTGCAGAAAATATCAGTTCAGAAATTACTCGCCCCGGCCCCGGCTATTGCCGCCACCGTTGTTGGATGGCGCCGGTTGCGAAGGCTCGCTCCGCTGCTGGGGCTGCTCGTAGGATTGCTGACGCGGTTGCTCGTACGTCTGCTGGCGCTGCTGCTCGCGGGGTTGCTCGTAGCTGCGCCGCTGACGCGGCTGCTCATACGTCTGCTGGCGCTGCTGGCGGGGCTGCTCTTCGGCCTGGGTGGTGCCGCTGGGCTGCGTGGGCGCACTCTGGAAGAAGCCCCCACGGCGGCGCTGGCCTTCGGGCTGCGTATCGGTGCGCTCGGGTTGCATCGGCTCGCTCTGGGTGGTGCCCAACTCCGCATTTTGCCGGCGGCCACCGTTGTAGCCATCGCGGGTTGCGCGGGTGCCATCGGCGGGCTGGTTCATGTCGCGGTACACGGGCTGCTCCGATACGCGCGACTGGCGCCGGGGCTGGTTGTAGCCTTCGGTGCGCTGGGTGCCGCTCACGCTTTCGCTGCGCTGGCGGGTGTTACCGGGAGCCGGCGTAGCCAGTTGCTCGTTGGGGTTGGTTGCCACAGCGCCGTCGGTCCGCACGCGGCTGTTGCCGTTTACTATGCTTGGGTTGCTGCCCGAGCCGGTGGCGTTGCCCGACGAATACCGGCCATCTGATACCCGGTTGTTGCGATGGCCCGAGGTCCGGCCCCGCACGTTGTCGTTGCCGTAATAGCGGTTGTTATTGTTATTTCCGTAACCGTAATTGTTGCCGTAACCAAAGTTGTTGCCATAGTAGCCACCGCGGCCGTAGTAGCCACCGTAAAAGGGGCTGCTGTAGTAGAAAGGGTCGTAGAAACCACCGCCGTAGCCACCAAAGCCGGGCCGGCCAAACCCATACCCGCCGTAGCCGCCATACCCCCAAGGCCGGCCAAAGCCCAAGCTGATGCTCAGCCCCGGGCCGTAGCCAAAGGGACTGCCAAACGGGCTGTAGAAGGAGCTATAAAACGGGTCGCAGATGCCGTAGGGCGAAAAGCCGCAAGCGCCACCACCCCAGGCATAGCTGTTATAGTTGATGCTGGTGTAGGGGCTGTACGGCATATAATCGGTCACGCCGTAGCTCGGCACACCGCGCATATAAGTGTAGGTATTGTCGTAGTACTCGTCCGAGCCGCGGCTACTTTGGCGGGCGGGGGCGCTGGCGGTGTTGCCGTTGTAGTCCGGGTTGGCGGCCTCGTTAGCGCTCGGGCTGGGCTCCTGGGCCGGGACTTCCCGCACCAGGGCGGTGGTGCGGTCTTTGGAGGAGTAGTACACGCCATCGTCTTCCGACGTCGCGAGACCGGCGGTACCGGCACAGCCACCCAACGCGAGCAAGGCCAAAGCGGGCAAAAATGCGGTGAGCAGGTTTTTCATGGCTAAAGAATGAAGTGTGGGTGGGCTGGGGGTAAAGTAACGATGCAAACGGTGGAGCAAGCGGTTGAACGCTGCTACCCAGCTATGATTTAACACGCTGAGTGAAAAAAGGAAACGTGCAGCGGTCCGGACGGTGCCGGTAATCGGCCTGCCATCCCTCGCGTGCTGTCCGCGCATTAGTAACGTAATTTGACCCTGAAACGGTGCCCTTTCAACAGCTCAAATCTTGTACCAGAGTTGGGAACTTTTTCAATTAATTATAAGATGCATCCCATGAGCAAAAAGTTGCCTACCCGCCAGGAAGATTATTCCCTTTGGTACAATGAGTTAGTAAAGCGTGCGGGCCTTGCCGAAAATTCCGCCGTGCGCGGCTGCATGGTCATAAAACCCTACGGCTACGCTATTTGGGAAAAAATGCAGCGCCAGCTGGACGATATGTTCAAGCGCACGGGCCATGAAAATGCCTACTTCCCCATTTTCATCCCGAAAAGTCTGTTCGAGGCAGAGGAGAAAAACGCCGAAGGCTTCGCCAAAGAGTGCGCCGTGGTTACCCACTACCGCCTCCAAACCGACCCCGACAACCCCGGCAAGCTGCGCGTAGACCCCGCCGCCAAGCTGGAGGAAGAGCTGGTGGTGCGCCCCACCTCGGAGGCCATCATCTGGAGCACCTACAAAAACTGGGTGCAGAGCTACCGCGACCTGCCCTTGCTCATCAACCAGTGGGCCAACGTGGTGCGCTGGGAAATGCGCACCCGTTTGTTTTTGCGCACCGCCGAATTCCTGTGGCAGGAAGGCCACACCGCCCACGCTACCGCCGAGGAAGCCGTGGCCGAAACCCGCCAGATGCTGGACGTGTACGCCGAGTTTGCCGAAGAGCACATGGCCCTGCCGGTAGTGAAGGGCGTGAAAACCCCCAACGAGCGGTTTGCCGGTGCCGAAGACACCTATTGCATCGAGGCCCTCATGCAGGACGGCAAAGCCCTGCAGGCCGGCACCAGCCACTTCCTAGGCCAGAACTTCGCCAAGGCGTTTGACGTGACCTACGCCACCAAAGAAGGCGGCCTGGAGTACGTGTGGGGCACCAGCTGGGGCGTGAGCACCCGCCTGATGGGGGCCCTCGTCATGGCGCATTCCGACGACGAAGGCCTGGTGCTGCCGCCCAAGCTGGCCCCTATTCAGGTGGTCATCGTGCCTATCTACAAATCTGGTGAGCTTGATGCCCTCCTGGAGCGCATCAAACCCATCCAGATGGGCCTCATTGCCCGCGGCATTGCCGTGAAAGTGGACAGCCGCGACACCGAGCGCCCCGGCTTCAAGTTTGCCGAGTGGGAAATGAAGGGCGTGCCCGTGCGCTTGGCCATCGGCGCCCGCGACCTGGACGCCGGCACCGTGGAAGTAGCCCGCCGCGACACCAAAGAGAAAATGAGCCTGCCCCTGGCCGATATCGTGCAGAGCGTGGACCAGCTCCTGACCGATATTCAGAGCAACATCTACGCTAAAGCAAAGAAATTCCGCGAAACCCACACCACCCGCGTCGATAGCTACGACGAGTTCAAGCGCGTGCTCGACAACGAAGCCGGCTTTGTGCTGGCCCACTACGACGGTACTTCCGAAACCGAGGAACGCATCAAGGAGGAAACCAAAGCCACCGTGCGCTGCCTGGCCCTCAACGAGCCCGACGAAGACGGCGTGTGCATGGTGACCGGCAAGCCCAGTGTGCGCCGCGCCTACTTCGCCCGCGCTTACTAACGAGCTGCTTCCGGTAGTAGAGCACAAAAGCCCCGCCGGTTCGCCGACGGGGCTTTTTGTATCCTGTCCAATAACTTATCCCTAGTCGGAATAAATCACTCATTATAAGGGTAATAATAGAAATAAGATTGAAATCGGGAAATACAAAAATAATATGATACCAGTTATTGATTTAATAATGAAGCTGTTTAGAAAGTAAAAGGACTCCCAAAAAAGCGCGAAATTTGAGTTACGACACTCCTTTTTTCGCATTTTAATGGAAGTCCTGTCCAAAGATAT
>NZ_MDZB01000128.1 GCF_001816145.1 Hymenobacter lapidarius
GCGCTTGCCGCAGCAACTGCCGCTCCGCATCGGAAAGCCGTACTTCCATGGCACAATTTTAAGCCTTTATTCGCACTTCACTTCGCGACGAGTATAAAAAGAAAAAGCCTCCTGGACGGGAGGCTTTTTCTTTTTAGGGCAAGCGCTGCGGTGGGGTTCCAACCGCGGTTCCCAGGCCCGATTTGAAAAGCACCACCAAGCCAGCTACCGGCAAGGGGCTGATGACGAAATCCAGCAACTGCCGGCTGAGGCGATAGGCCCACTCGGTGCTGCCCGTGAACTTGTTGAGCACCACGATGGCGGCGTACATGGCCAACGCGCCCGCATAAAACAACAGAGCCAAACGCCATTGCCCGGCATCCGGTAGCAACAAGCGCAGTAGGAGGAAACAGGTGCTGAGGTAAAGCACCGCATAGGTGGCCACTGCCGGCAGCAAGCGCTTGGTAATGCCGCCGTTTATTCCCTGCTGCAAAGAATCGGCGTAGTCCTTCAACCCCAGAACAGCAAGGGCTTCTTGCCACGTGCTGGTGAGGAACTGCAGAATGGGCTCATCATAGACCCCAATCAGCAGTAACAGTACAACCAGCCCGCCCACCAATAACCAGTGGGTGGCGCGAGAGGGGTGCTGCGGTAATGCTGCCACGTTGCTTCCTTACTGAAGTTGGGTTTGGGCCGACGCCGGTGGGCCGGTGGGCAGGGCCAGGCGGCGGGCCCATAGCATCCACAGCCCAAAAATAAAGGCGTACACTACGAAGGTGAAGGTGTAATGGTGGTTGAAATCAACCGAGGCCTGGGAGTACTGGTGGTTGATGGCCAGCGCGGCCACGCGCACCACGTTGAGGCACCAGATGAGGGCGATGCCGGCGGGAATGTACCAGAGCTTGCGCCGCCACGGCCCCGGAAAAGCAGCCACGAACCCCGCAAACAAGGCGTATAGCACGAGCCCGTTGCAGGGCGTGCCGATGATGACGGCGGGCTGGCCGCTCATCACCACCAGCTGGGCATTCGAAGCGCTGATGGTGGCATCAAACCCCAACGCCCGCAACAAGCCCACGCCTGCCTGCGTGATTTGCTCGCACAGTACTGCGTCCAGCCGGCCATCAGGCTTCAGCCACTGCTCGTAACCAAAAAACCACACCAGAAACATCACCGCGGCTGTCGCGATAAAACGGTACAGAACCCGGTTGTTGGCAGGAGGAGGGGAAATGGAAGCAGTTGCGGACATAAGCGAAAGCAGGGAAGAAGCAAATGAGGTATAAAAAAGCGGCTCTTCCTTCCGGGAGAGCCGCTCGGTATTGTCCAGCCGCTTGGCTACGCTTTGCGGCGACGGCTGCGCAGGCGCTTCAGGCCGTATGCTACGCCACCGGCTAGCAGCAGGGAAACGCCTCCATCAATGGGCACGGCCGTGGGGTCGGGGGGAGTGGTGCCGGGCATGGGCCCGCCGCTTCCTGGCTGAGCCACTGCTACCGCAGTTGCCATCAAGACGATGAATACGCTTGGTAAGAAGTTGTTGAGCAGAAATGATTTCATACAGCGTGGTTAATGATGGTTGAAAAAATGCAGGCGTCACGGGTGGCTACGGCAGATTGATGGACTAGACCTGCTACCCGATAAACACCCCTGGCAGCACAGGCAAGCGCAACAACAGTGCAGAGATACCCAGTTACGCTATTGGTTTGTATTTGGTTTTAGGCTTACTATAAAGCAATTACATATTGCGGTTTCGCACCCTAAGTTAGCAACTATTGAATTGTGAGAGTAGGAATTAAAGACTAAAATAACCCGCTGTGCAGCCGGGTGGCACGAGCCAATACGGCAGATGTGCTTACGTTTGCCGGGCGGGCGCTTTTCGGGAAAAGCGGCGGGTAGCCGTGCGGGTAATTCCAACCTGGAGTACCGCTTGTGGCTGCGCGGAGGCGCAACTACCAGCCAGGGTGGCTGCCACTAGGCCTTACCAGGCCAGCTTATGCCTACCTTGCAGTAGTTGTTTTGCCCCTGCTGAGCTATGCTTCCTGCTTCTGATATTCCTGATTCGCCGGCTGTCCCCGTCGACTACTACCCTCTCATTCGCCAGGTATTTGCCGAGATGGGCAAGGTGGTGGTGGGCCAGCAGCCGCTGCTCACCCGACTGCTCATTGGCCTGTTTACGGGCGGGCACATCCTGCTGGAGGGCGTGCCGGGTCTGGCCAAAACCCTCACCATTTCTACTCTGGCCAAGGTGCTGCACCTGCACTTCCAGCGGGTGCAGTTCACGCCCGACCTGCTGCCTTCCGACCTGGTGGGCACCATGATTTACAACCAGAACCAATCGGTGTTTGAGGTGAAAAAGGGGCCGATTTTCGCCAACCTCGTGCTGGCCGACGAAATCAACCGCTCGCCAGCCAAGGTGCAGAGCGCCCTGCTGGAGGCCATGCAGGAGAAGCAGGTGACCATTGGCGAAACCACGTACCCGCTGGATTTGCCGTTTCTGGTGCTGGCCACCCAAAACCCTGTGGAGCAGGAGGGCACCTACCCGCTGCCCGAAGCCCAAGTAGACCGCTTCATGCTGAAAGTGCACGTGGACTACCTCAAAAAAGCCGACGAGCTAGAGGTAATGCGCCGCATGGCCAACCTCAGCTTTGTGGAAGACGTGCAGCCCGTGCTCACGCAGGCCGATATCTTCGGCATTCGGCATCAAATCAACCAGGTACAGATTTCCGAAACGCTGGAGAAGTACCTCATTGAGCTGGTGTTTGCCACGCGCCGGCCCGCCGACTATGACCTGCCCGAGTTTGCGCAGGCGGTGCAGTTTGGGGCCAGCCCGCGGGCCAGCATCGCGCTGCACCGGGCCTCCAAAGCCGTGGCTTACCTGGAAGGCCGCGACTACGTGCTGCCCGAAGACATCAAAGAAGTGGCCGCCGACGTGCTCAACCACCGCATTCTGCTCACCTACGAAGCCGAGGCCGATGGCATCCGAACGCAGGACCTGATTGAGGCCATTCTGCGCAAGGTGCCCATCAGCTAGGCGTTACTTATGCCCCGCAATAGACTATTGGGGCACGCTGGCCAATGACTCTAGGAGGACGGCCGCGTTTTCGGCCGGGTCGCAGCCGCTCACTGGCACAAACGTGCGGTCGGGCTCGTTGGGGCGCTGGGCCAAGCCGTAGGTGTAGGTCTTGTCGTAGTAATCGAGCACCAGCTCCACCATCAGGGAAAAATCGCCGGCTTCGACTGCGTCCAGAGCTTGCTGGGTGGCCAGGCCCCCCAGGCGCTTCTGGATGCGCTCGATGGAAGCGGCCAGCTCCGTGGGGTCCTCCGCGCCGTATTCGGCGGCCAATTTGCTTACGCGGGCTGTCCGGGGCACTTCCAGTACCCAGCGCGGGGCGCTGCGCAGCTGGGCAAACAGCGCGGGTGGGATGGTGAGCCGGCCAATCTGCCGGCTTTCGTCTTCTACCCACACGGGCACGTTGGGGGGCAGGGCGGCTATGGCGGCGGCCAGGTTGTTCTCAAACTGCTCCTGGGTGGGCTGGGCAGGCTGGCCAATGGCACCAAAAGCGGAGCCCTTGTGGTTGGCCAGGCCTTCGAGGTCGAGCACGGGCTGGGCGTGGGGCGCAGCTGCCAGGGCGTGCAGCACATCGGTTTTGCCGCTGCCGGTGAGGCCGCCCAGCACCCGCCACTCGCGCGGCGCCGCGAAAGACGCCAGCACGTCCCGGCGAAAGTCCTTATAGCCCTTGTCGAGCAGATGAACCTTAAAGCCGCCCAGCTCCAGCAGCCACATCACGGCCCCGCTCCGCATGCCGCCGCGCCAGCAGTGCAGGCGCACTTCCTTGCCCTGCGCCAGCCGTTGCGCCTGCTTCACCATGGCCGACATCTTCGGGCCGAAAAACTCCAGGCCCAGGTGCACGGCGCGGTCCTGGCTCACCTGCTTGTAGGTAGTGCCAATGAGGGCCCGCTCCTCATCGGTGAAGAGCGGCATGTTAAGCGCCCCCGGCACGTGGCCCTGGGCAAACTCGATGGGCGCGCGCACATCGAGCAGCGGGTAGGGCAGGGCTTGGAATTCGGGCAGGGTATAGCGGGGCATGGGGGTCAGTTAGCAGTGAGCAGTTAGCAGAAAGATGTGCGGTGCAGAAAGCCGCTTGACCTATTGTTAAGGCAACCGGCAAGCCCTTGGCACTGCGGCACGGAGTTGCGTTGTTACCGCAGCTGTCGCTTGTATAGCTGTACGGTGTTTTCGAGTCCCAGATAAAGCGCATCGCACACCAGCGCGTGCCCGATGCTCACTTCGGCCAGTTCCGGCAGCTGCTGTTTCAGCCAGGCCAAGTTGTCGAGGTCGAGGTCGTGGCCGGCGTTCACGCCCAGGCCCAGCTGCCCTGCGCGGGCGGCAGCGGCGCGGTAGGGAGCCACGGCCCGTTCCCGGTCGGCCAGGTACTGCTGGGCATAAGCTTCGGTGTAGAGCTCGATGCGGTCGGTGCCGGTGCTCACGGCTGCTTCCACTAGCGGCAGGTCGGTATCGAGGAAGATGCTCACGCGGCAGCCCATTTCCTTGAGTTCGGCCACCACGTCGCGCAGGAAGTGTTGGTGCTTGATGACATCCCAGCCCGCGTTGGAGGTAATGGCGTCGGGCGCATCCGGCACCAGCGTCACTTGCTCGGGGCGCACTTCGCGCACGAGGTCCAGAAAGTCGGGCGTGGGGTTGCCTTCCACGTTTAGCTCGGTGGTCACCACGGCCTTCAGGTCGCGCACGTCCTGGTAGCGGATGTGGCGCTCGTCGGGCCGCGGGTGCACCGTGATGCCTTCGGCCCCGAACCGCTCTATGTCGCGGGCGGCCTGCAGAATATCGGGGCGGTTGTGGCCCCGGGCATTGCGCAGGGTAGCCAGTTTGTTAATGTTGACGCTGAGCTTGGTCACGAGGGGAGCAGTGAAATCAGGTTTGAAAGGATGGAAAACAAGCGAGCGGCGGTTTTGGCTGATTCGGGGCCTGACCGGCCGCGCTGCGGCAGCCTCCGGCCTGCTTGCGGGCCCAAAGCCGTAGCTTCGGGGCGAAATTACGGCCTGCACCGCCCCGCTGCCGGGAGCAGCTGGCCCGTTCCCCCATTCTTCCACGCGCTAACCCGCCAATTCGCCCTCCCCATGCTCAAAGACACCATCGACGCCGCCATTAAGCAAGCCATGCTGGCCAAAGATAAAGTGCGCCTCACCACCCTGCGCAGCATCAAATCGCAGATTATGCTGGCCGAAACCGCCGAAGGTGCCAACGGGGCGGCCCTCGCCCCCGATGCCGAACTCAAGCTGCTCAACAAAGCGGCCAAGCAGCGCCGCGACGCGGCCACCATCTACAAAGAGCAGTTCCGCTCCGAGCTGGAAGAGAACGAGCTGGCCGAGTTGGCCATCATTGAAGAATTCCTGCCCGCCCAGCTCTCCGAAGCCGATTTGGTGGAGCGCCTCGTGCTCATCATCCAGCGCGTGGGTGCCCAGGGCCCTTCCGACCTCGGCAAGGTGATGGGAGTAGCCGCCCGCGAGCTGTCCGGCCAGGCCGACGGCAAGCGCATCTCCGACGTCCTCAGCCACTTGCTGAACAACACCAATCTATAGACAGGGAAGACTAGTAAAAACGTCATGCTGAGCTTGCCGAAGCATCTCTACTACGCAAGTAATTTCGACTGATTAGCTTACTACTGCGGTAGAGATGCTTCGGCTACGCTCAGCATGACGTTCTTCGTTGTCCTTTAATTCTACCCATGACGGCCCTTGACATCCTGCTTTTGCTTCCGCTCGGCATTGGGGCCGTGAAAGGGTTCCGGCGGGGGCTGGTGCTGGAAGTGGTGTCGCTGCTGGCGTTTGTGCTGGGCGTGGTGGGCGGGCTGAGCTTGTTGTCGGCGGCGGTGCCGCTGGTGCGGCACTACGTGGGCGACGCCTTTGGCATGTTGCCGCTGGTGGCGTTTGCGCTGGTGTTCGTGGCCATTATGTGGGGCGTGCACCTGCTCGGGGGGCTGCTCAAAACGGCTGTGCATCTCACGCCGCTGGGGGTGCTGGACAATCTGCTGGGCGGGACGGCCGGGGTGCTGAAGTGGGTGCTGGGCCTGAGCCTGCTGCTCCACGGCACCGGGCTGGCCGGCCTCACCCTGCTTTCTCCGGGGCTGGTGGCAGGCTCGCAAGTGCTGCCCATTGTGCAGCAGGCCACCCCCGTCGCCCTCCAAATCACGGCCTATGTGTTGCCCGTGGCGCAGGACCTGTTGGTTGAGATAAAGTCAGCCTTCGGAGGCAAGTATGCCTTTTAAGTTGAAGCTGTTACACGTCCTAAAACAACTGTCATCCTGAGCCTGCGAAGGACCTTCTCACGTTGGTGTCGGCTGAAATTACTGCTAGTCGTACCAACAGCACAAGGTCCTTCGCAGGCTCAGGATGACAGATGCGTTGAGGGCCTGAATACCTTTGTTGTCGGTCAGCAATCGTTTAGTGTTAATGAGTAGCTGACTAGCTGCTTCCTGCATTCCGTTCCTGATACCTGCCCTGCAACCGTGCGTCTGCTGCTGCTCGATAATTTCGATTCCTTCACCTTCACCCTGGCTGATTACCTGCGCCAGCTGAGAGCCGAGGTGCTGGTACGCCGCAACGACGTGGCCCTTGCGGAGCTGCAGGCGCTGGAATTCGACGGCATTGTATTGTCGCCAGGGCCGGGTACGCCGGCGCAGGCCGGCGTGATGCCCGCCCTCATCCAGGCCTGTTATCAACACGTGCCCATGCTGGGCGTGTGCCTGGGCCACCAAGCCCTGGGCGAGTTTTTTGGCGCCAGCGTGGTCCGGGCGGCCCGGCCCATGCACGGCAAAGTGGCCGAAATGTGGTGCGACACCACCGAGCCGCTCTTTGCCGGCTTGCCCGCCATTCAGAAAGTCACCCGCTACCACTCCCTTATCGTTGGTGCGCCGCTGCCGCCTCAGGTGGTGCCGTTGGCCCACACCACCGGCCCAAATCCGGAATTAATGGCTTTGCGCCACCGTTCGCTGCCGCTTTTTGGCGTTCAGTTTCACCCCGAGGCCCTGCTGACGCCGCACGGACTCGCCATTTTGGGGAATTGGCTCCGTTGTTGTATCATTGCCAAAACGCCGCAAATTGACGAGAAACGAGATGGAACTGCGCCGCCAGCATCAGCATGGGTATGAGTTTGTAGAGGAGGGCCAGGGTCCGGTGCTTTTGTTGCTGCACGGTTTGTTTGGGGCCCTGAGCAACTGGCAGGACGTGGTGAGCGAGTTCGCAACCGACCACCGCGTCATCATTCCGCTGCTGCCCGTGTACGAAATGCCCCTTTCCCAGGCCGGCGTGCCGGGCCTGGTGGCCTACGTCGAAGGCTTCGTGGCCGCCATTGGGCTGCCGGCCAGTTTCACCCTGCTGGGCAACTCGCTCGGAGGCCACGTGGCGCTGGTGTACGCCCTCAAAAATCCCGCGCGGGTCAACCGCATTGTGCTCACGGGCAGCAGTGGCCTGTTCGAGAACAGCATGGGCGCGTCGTTTCCCAAGCGGGGCGATTATGCCTACGTGAAGGAACGGGTCGGTTTCACGTTCTACGACCCCACCCTGGCCACCCAGGAACTGGTAGACGAGGTTTTCAACGTCACCAACTCAAATGCCAAGTGCTTGCGTATGATTGCCATTGCCCGCTCGGCGCAACGGCATAATCTGAGCAAGGAGCTCACCAAAATTACCGTGCCCGTACTGCTTGTCTGGGGCCTGAACGACACCATTACCCCGCCGCCCGTGGCCCACGAATTTGCCCGGCTGTTGCCCCACGCCGAGCTGCGTTTCCTTGACCACTGCTGCCACGCGCCCATGATGGAGCGTCCTGTGGGATTCAATACTTATTTGCGCCGGTTTTTGCGTACAACCGAACCGGTAGTTGCCGTGGCCGCGTAAGTTCGGTTATCATTCCGCTGCCTCAGCTGTTACCTGCTATCCTGCTGCCCTTTGGGGTGGTGCCCTGTGCCTTCCGACTATCCTTTCAGTCCGCCAACTATCCATTCCCAAGGCATTCATAACTGATAGAACCCATGCCCGCCCTGCTCGCCGAAGATTTACTCAACGAAATGATTCCGCCTTTGAAGGGCACCGATTCGGCAGGCAAAGCAGCACGCTGGCTCGATGAATTTCACGTGGCGCAGCTGCCCGTACTCGACAATCGCCACTACCGCGGCCTCGTTACCGAAGCCGACCTGGCTGATTTCGACAACCCCGAAACCCTGCTTTCGGAACTGACCCTGGGCTACGCTGATGCCTACGTGCGCCCCGACCAGCACTTTTATCGGGTGATGGAGCTGGCCATTGAAAATAAAATCCAGCTGGTGCCCGTCGTCGACGAGCAGCACGAGTACGCAGGCGTGGTTACCATTGCCGACGCCATTGCTGCATTTGGCCAACAGCCCGCGGGCGGCCAGGGCGGCGGTATTCTCATCCTCACCATGGAAGAGCGGGACTACTCCCTGACCCAAATCAGCCGGTACATCGAGGAGAATAACGCCAAGATTGTCAGCGCCCACGTGGCGCAGGACGAAGCTGACCCTTTTCGTATTCGCCTCACCCTCAAGCTTAATACCGATAATCTGGCCCGCATCACGGCCACTTTGGAGCGGTTTGGCTACGTAGTAGCGGCGCAGTTCAGCGGCACGGTCGTGGCCACCGAAGACGAGCAGGAGCGCTACGACGCCCTCCTGCGGTACTTGAGCGTCTAAATTCGGGTGTTGTTAGGAATACTACTGTTGTCACTGCGAGTGGTGCTGGCCAGCGTTGGGGTGGGGCGTGGCCCCGCCCCAACGCTGGCCAGCACCACTCGCAGTGACAACAGTAGCGCCCACCGATACGCTGGTGCGCGTTATGCCTTGTCCGGAGCTGGTGCGGGCGCCGGTTGCCACCATTATTTTTGGCGGCAATGCCATTACCAAAGAGCAAATCCTGCGCGTCGAGTTGGATTTCCATGAAGGCGACACCCTGACCCTGGCCGACTTGCCCGCCCGCCTCGAAGCCAACCGGAGCCGGCTGTTCAACCTGCAGCTGTTTCACGCGGTGGTGGTGCAGTCCAGCTGTACGGGCACTGGGCTCATCATCGTGTTTGGGGTACAAGAGCGGTGGTACACGTTTCCGGTCCCCATTCTGTCCCTGGCCGACCGCAACCTCCGTTCCTGGCTGGACCGCCCCGACCGCGGGCGCCGCCTGGACTACGGCCTCCACCTCACGCGCAGCAACTTCCGCGGCCGTAACGAGCAGATTATTGCCAACCTGCAGCTGGGGTTCAATCGCAAGTACGAGCTGTTCTACGAAGCGCCTGGTTTGGGCCGCTACCGCCGCATTGGCGTGGGCGTGGGCGGCTCTTTCAGCCAAAGCCGAACCTTGGACTACCTCACCCGCGCCGATGAACTGGTCGCGTTGCGAGCCGATGCAGGATTTCCCATTCAGCGCTTCTACGCCACGGCAGGGGTGCGCTTCCGGCACACCGTACAGTTTCTCACTGCTTTCGATGCCTCTTACCACCGCGAGCGCATCACCGATTCCGTCAATTACTTCAACCCCAACTATTACCAGGGCCGCACCCAACGCGAGTTCCTCGACCTGACCCTGACCAGCACCCGTAACCAACGCAACACCTTTGCCTATCCACTGGCCGGGCAGTTTGCACAGTTCCGGCTCACGCACCGGGTATTCCTCGACGCCGTTACGCCCAGCTTCACCACGCTGCGCGTGAAATATGCCCGCTACCTCCCCCTGGGCCATGGTTTACATTACTCCGCCGGCCTTACCGGTCAGGCCCGCATTGCCCGCCGCCTCGCCTACGCCGACTCCCGCGCCCTGGGCTACGAAGACCTCGTGCGGGGCTACGACCAGTACGTAATCGACGGCCGCCACTACGGCCTGCTGCAGCAAGGCATCTCCTACCGGCTGCTCAAACCCAGCCCCATCAAGCTCGAATCCCTCGACAATCCGAAAATCAACACCATTCCCTTAGCGCTGTACCTGAATATCTTTGTCGATGCCGGGTACGTATCCGCCCCCGGCCAGCGGTTTCAGAACCGGTTGCCCAATCGGTTGTTAACCGCCGGAGGCGTCGGCCTCCATCTTGTCACCTATTACGACCGGGTTTTCACGGCCGAGTACACCCTGAACGGCTTGGGCCAAACCGGGTATTTTTTCCGGGCATCGTTTCCTATCTAGTGCTGCGGTTTTTAAGTCCTTTTTGCCTCTTGGCCAGTTTGTTCCCTTTTTTGTTTTTGCATGAAAATCGCCATTCTCGGCAAGCCATTCGATGACGAAGCCGCCCCGGCCATCCAGGCGCTGCTCGACGACCTGGCCGCTCGCCGGGCCGAAGTCCTCATTGGCGAAGCCTTCCGCACCTTCCTCGACCACCGCCTGCGCCTGCCCGAAGGGACCACCGAGTTCCGGCGCGGCGACTCCCTTCGCGGGGTGCAGTACGTGCTCAGCATTGGCGGCGACGGCACCCTGCTCGATACCGTAACTTACGTCGGCAGCCTCCAAATTCCGATTTTGGGCATTCACACCGGCCGCCTGGGTTTTCTGGCCACCATCACGCCCGACCGCATTGCCCAAGCCATCGATGCCCTGTATAAGGGCCACTTCAACATCGAAGAGCGAAGCCTGATTCGGGTCGATACTGACCCCGATGTATTTGGGAACCTCAACTTTGGGCTCAACGAATTCAGCGTGTTAAAGCGCGATACGTCATCCATGATTGTCGTTCATACGTACATCGACGGCGAATACCTCAATTCTTATTGGGCCGATGGCTTGGTTGTGGCCACGCCAACCGGTTCGACGGGGTATTCACTGAGCTGCGGGGGGCCTGTTATGCTGCCCCAAACCAACAATTTTATCATTGCTCCCGTATGTCCCCACAATTTGAACGTACGCCCACTTGTAGTGTCCGACCAGAGCGTCATATCCTTCGAAATTGAAGGCCGTAGCACCAGCTATATGCTCGCGCTCGATTCTCGTTCCCTGCCCGTAGAGGCTTCCGTTCAGATTGCCGTGCGTCGCGAAACATTTAATGCCCGCTTAGTTAAGCTCAACCATGTTAACTTTCTCAGCACGTTGCGCAGCAAGTTAAACTGGGGCTTGGACCGTCGGAATCCTGCTGGTATTCAATCCTAACTACGCTATTTCTGTTTTAAAATATTCCCAAAAGTTTTTTTAGTTCCCGATTAGCCCTACTTTTGTCACTGTCTGAAACTGCGCATGTTCTGCGTAGGCCTCTGCTCCCGCACTTCGCCTCAACATTTTAGTTGCCTTATGAAAAATATTTTCACGTATTCTACGGCCGTTGTGCTCGGATTAGCCTTAGTGGCCACGCCAGACGCAGATGCCCAGCAATTTAGTAAGCGGAAGCAGTACAATTCGGTGGGCTTCAGCCTAAACGCGCTGAACTATTTCGGCGATGTTACGCCGGTTACTAACTTCACCAGCCTGCGCCTCGGTGCTACCCGCGTCGGTGCTGGGGTGTCGCTCACCCGTCGCTTCTACCCGCGTTTGTCGGGCCGGTTTGGCCTTTCTTACGGCCGTATATCCGGCGATGACAAACTTGCTGCTGACCCGAACGATGGCGACGCTAAATTCCGCTACAACCGGAATTTTACTTTCCGGAACGATATGGTAGAAGCTTCGGCTGTTGCAATATTTGACCTGATTGAAAACCGTAACAATTACCTCAAGCGTCCGGACTTTGTGCCGTATGTATTCGCAGGCGTTGCTGGTTTTTACCACAATCCGAAAGGTTTAGTAGGGCCTAACGACTTGGGACTTACCGAGGGAGAATACGTGTCGTTAGCTGAGTTGCGCACCGAAAATCAGGCGTCGGCTTATAGTAAGACCCAGTTTTCCATTCCTTTCGGTGGTGGTATTCGTTACCGCATTAACCGTAATTTCGATGCCAGCCTGGAAATTGGATGGCGCAAAACCTTCTTCGACTATCTAGACGATGTAGGAGGCAAGTTTGCAGGTCGTAATAACCTGACTGGTTCCGATGCGCAACGGTATTTCGGCAATGATATCACGCGCAGCATCTCGAACTCCGAGCCTGGTCGTGGCTCTTTTCCTGGCTTTACCAGCGAGGGCGCGGCCCGCGGCGATAATGGCAATAGAACGGACTGGTACATCGTTACAGGTGTGACCCTAAACTACATCTTGACGCCTCGCATCAAGAACCCTAAATTCCGCTAGCCACTTTTGCTGGCTGATTTTTTACTTTACAGTCAGTTTGAATGACGAATTCTGTTTTCAAGACCGCACTCCTCGCTTGCATCGCGCAAGCGGGGAGTGCATTTTTTTGCCTGTTTGCCAACGCGCAGACTACCAGTGAGGTAGGTATTGGCCTTGGCGCCACCAACTACCGGGGTGAGGTTTCCCCCAAGTACCAGTTTCTGAATAACCGGCCGGCCTTGACGGCCTTTTATCGGAAGGACATGTCGGTGCCGATTACCCTGCGCGGAGGCCTAACGGGTGGCTTTCTCCGGGCTGCTGATGAAAACGTGAAAGGTGTAAACGGCACTGTGCCACCTTTACAAAATTATCGGCAAGCCAATACCAAAGGCGGGTTGCTCGAGGCTTCTGCTGTGGTGGAGTATAACTTTAGAGAGTACCACAAACGCACCGATAAAATACATTTCACCCCGTACGTTTTCGTTGGTTTGGCAGCTTTTTATGCCAATACGAGCACCGTCAGCAACAACACCACAGTTGGTAGCGAGTATCATGGCAAAGGCGGTATGCTGGGCTTTGCCATACCAGCTGGTGTGGGCATTAAGTACGCCCTTTCGGAACACCTCAACCTTGGATTGGAGACCGGGGCGCGCAAGGCTTTTACTGACAAGCTTGACCATTTGAGTGAGCAGGACCAGCTCTTGGTCAATCGAAACGACCAGGATTGGTATTATTATAGCGGCATCAGCTTGTCCTATACCTTCTATAAAATACTTTGCCCCGACCAGTACAAGGACAATCCAAAGCTGCTCAAATAGGTCTTGTTTCAATAAAATCCCATGGCTTGCCCGGGAGTGGGCTTCGGTGATGCGAGAAGGGCAGCACCTAAATGCAACCATTTCCGTAACTTGCGGGCTCTTTTAGCGAAACCGCAAGGATGACCGGCAAGGCCGAAATAGATACTCAGAATATTCCCGCCCACGTGGCCGTTATCATGGATGGTAACGGGCGTTGGGCCAAGCAGCGGGGCGGCCTGCGCGTGTTCGGGCACCAAAGTGCCATTACCGCGGTGCGCGAAACCGTGGAGGAAGCAGCCGAGCTCGGCGTGCGCTACCTCACGCTGTACGCTTTTTCTACTGAAAACTGGAACAGGCCCGCGCTGGAGGTAATGGCCCTGATGCAGCTGCTGGTGCACACCATCCGGCAGGAAACGGCTACGCTGCTCAAAAACAGCATCCGCCTCGAATCTATTGGTGACATTGCTGCGCTTCCTAAAAACTGCCAGCGCGAGCTGGCCGAAGCCAAAGAACTAACCAAGGCCGGAACCCGCATGACGTTGGTGCTGGCCCTGAGCTACAGCGGCCGTTGGGACCTGACCCAGGCATCCAAACGCATGACGGCCGACGTGGCCGAAGGAAAGCTGAAACCCGCCGACGTGACCGAGGCCACGGTGGCCAGCTACCTGGTAACCGCCAACATGCCCGACCCTGAACTGCTCATTCGCACGAGCGGCGAGCAACGTATCAGTAACTTTTTGCTGTGGCAGCTGGCCTATACTGAACTATACATCACCGATTTGTTGTGGCCTGATTTCCGGAAGCAGCATTTTCAGGAGGCTATTCGAGCCTACCAGCGCCGGGAGCGGCGTTTTGGAAAAACCAGCGAGCAAATTGCTGTATCTTAACTTCTTGTAATGATTATTGTGCGTAATCTTTTTGTAAAGTGTATACTGACCCTTGCGGTGCTAGGCGGCCTCCTGGCTCGTCCGGTAATGGCGCAGCAGGCAGAAGAACCCAAGCGGTATGAGTTGGGCGGTATTACGGTGAGTGGCGCTCGGTACCTGGACCCCAATACCCTAATTGGCCTAACCGGCCTGCGGGTAGGAGACGTTATTCAGGTGCCGGGTGAGGAAATTGGCAAGTCCATTCGTAAGCTCTGGGCCCAGGGCATTCTGGGCGATGTGAGCGTGAGCATTGCTCGCATCGAAGGGAACAAAATTTTCCTCGATTACAATCTGAAGGAGCGCCCTCGGTTGTCGAAATTTACGTTCACCGGCATTCGCAAAAGCCAGACCGAAGACCTGACGAAGAAGATTACGCTGATTCGGGGTAAAGTAGTGACCGACGCGCTGATAAACAACACGCGGACCCAGGTGCGTAAGTTCTTCGTGAACAAAGGCTACTTGGACGCCAAAGTGAATATTATGCAGGTGGCGGATTCGTCGCTGTCGAACAGTGTGGCACTGCGCATTGATGTGGACAAGGGCGCCAAAGTCCGGATTCACGACATTGCCTTTGAGGGCAACGAAGCCTTTTCGGACTACAAGCTGAAAAGCAAGTTGAAGAAAACCAAGGAGCGTAAGCCGTATAAAATTCTCACTGCCGGCAAGTTTCAGCGGGCAGAATACGAAGAGGACAAGAAAAAGCTTTTGGAGTTCTATAACGCCGAAGGCTACCGTGACGCAACGATTGTGAGTGACACGCTGGTGCGCGACGAAGAGGGCTTGGCCCTGCGCATTGTGATGGATGAGGGCCCCAAGTACTACTTCCGCCACATTACCTGGAACGGCAACTACCTCTACGACGACAAGACCCTAGCCAGCGTGCTCGGCATCAAGCCCGGCAGCCCTTACAGCAAGGAAATTCTGGACAAGCGCCTGAACTACAACCCCACCGGACAGGACATCTCGTCGCTTTACCTTAACGATGGTTACCTGTTTTTCACCATCGACCCCGTCGAAACCAAGGTGGAAGGCGACTCCATTGACATTGAGATGCGCTTGAGCGAAGGGGTGCAGGCGCACATCAAGGACATCAACATTGCGGGCAATACCAAGACGAGCGACCACGTGCTGCGCCGCACCTTGCGCACGCTGCCCGGCGATAAGTTTAACCGGGAACTGCTTATCCGCTCGCAGCGGGAGATTGCCACGCTGGGCTATTTCGACCCCGAAAAAATCGGCATCAACCCCATTCCAAACCCGGTAGATGGTACGGTGGACATTAACTACACCGTAGTGGAAAAGCCGTCAGACCAAGTGACCTTGTCGGGTGGTTGGGGCGGTTTCGCGGGTTTCATTGGCACGGTGGGCCTGGTATTTAATAACTTCTCGCTGCGCAAAGCCGGCACTTTGCGGAACTGGACGCCCGTGCCTTCCGGCGATGGCCAACGGCTGGCACTCAACGTGCAGGCCAATGGGGTGCAGTACCAGGCGTATTCTTTTTCTTTCACAGAGCCTTGGCTGGGCGGACGGCGCCCCAATTCTTTCTCGGCCAGCTTGAACTACAGCATTCAGCGCGCCGGTCGGGCCTTGGATGCTTCCGGCGACAGCTTCATTAAGGTAAAAAGTGCCACAGTGGGCTTGGGACGTCAGCTGCGGGTGCCAGATGACTACTTCACGCTGAGTAATTCGCTGGCGATAAGCCAATACCAGACGCAGAATTACCAGTTGCTGCCAGGCTTCACGTCAGGCTTTGCCACCAATATTACCCTGAACACTACGCTGGCGCGTAACAGCATCGACAACCCTACTTACACCCGTCGGGGCTCCGCGCTCAGCCTGAGCGTGAACCTGACGCCGCCGTATTCGCTGCTCAATCCCAACCATCCCAACTCCAGACAGCTCATTGAATTCCACAAGTGGATGTTTGATGCGTCGTGGTTCACGCCCATTGTGGGCAAGCTGGTGCTAAACACACGGGCTCACTTCGGCTTCATTGGCAACTACAACTCCGCCCGCCAGATTGGCCCGTTCGAGCGGTTTAAGATGGGCGGTGCCGGCTTGGGCAACAACGGCGGTGGCAACTTTCTGGTGGGCACCGACTTCGTGGGCCTGCGGGGTTACGAAGACCCCAACAGCACCTTTGCCATTCCCACGGCCCAGCAAAACCAAGCCGGCGGCATTGCCTTTAACAAATATGTGATGGAAATGCGCTACCCCGTCAGCCTCAATCCCGCCGCCACGGTCTACGTGCTGGCGTTTGCGGAAGCTGGTAATTCCTACGGCTCTTACGGGACTTACAACCCTTACAAGCTGTACCGCTCGGCGGGTGTGGGAGCCCGCATTTTCATGTCGGCATTCGGTTTGCTAGGGTTTGACTACGGCCACGGCTTTGACACCGTTATTCCTACCGCTGCCAACGCGGGCAAGCAGGACCCCAACCACTTCCACTTCATCATCGGCCAGCAAATT
Source organism: Hymenobacter lapidarius (assembly GCF_001816145.1). Taxonomy (GTDB): domain Bacteria; phylum Bacteroidota; class Bacteroidia; order Cytophagales; family Hymenobacteraceae; genus Hymenobacter; species Hymenobacter lapidarius. The sequence goes on from NZ_MDZB01000128.1 coordinate 16,364, forward strand.
CGCTAGCCGGGCACTAGCCGGCGAGGTTTCACGTTTCCTATGGTATGAAGAAAATCCTTGGCCTGCTGTTGGCCTCATTCTTGCTGACTGCTGCATCATCCGACGTTCGGGCCCAGAAGTTTGGGTGGGTAGATTCGGAGTATATCATGGCCAAGCTGCCGGAGTTTGCCAAAGCCCAGGACGAACTCAATGCGTTGTCGGAAAACTGGCAGAAGGAAATCGAGGCGCAAAAAAAGGACCTCGACAAGCTTTACCACAGTTATCAGGCCGAGGAGGTGGTGCTTACCGAGCCCATGAAGAAGAAGCGCCAAGATGAAATTCTTAAAAAAGAGCAGGACATCAAGGCGTACCAAAACAAGCAATTCGGCTACGAAGGCCAGATTTTCAAGAAGCGCCAGGAATTGAACAAGCCCGTTCAGGACAAGGTATTCGAGGCTGTTGAGAAAGTAGCCAAGAAGAAGCAGCTGGCGGTGCTGTTTGATAAATCGGGCGATGTGACCATGCTTTACACCAACCCCGCGCACGACTACACCGAATTTGTGTTGGAGGAGCTGGGGCTTGGCGCCGAAGACCGCAACCAACCCGGCCCCAAAGGAGTGGTGAAAACCGTGGCCCCGCCTAAAACTCCCGTTGACCCCAACTTTGAATCCGATTCGGGCGCTCCGGAAACCACCGTCAAGCCCAAAGCGGCCAAGCCGGCTGCCAGACCCAGCCGCGTGACGAAGAAGAGCCCGAAGTAATTACCTTTGTTCCAATAATTTTCTGACCCTTTTTCTTTTGATGAATCCCGTGAAAATCTTTCGTCTGACGCTCGCCGCCGCTCTGCTGACCGCCGGAACCCTGGCTGCCACTTCCGCGCAGGCCCAGGCCCCCTTGAAAATTGGCTACACCGACGTTCAGTACGTGTTGGCCCGGATGCCCGAAAGCAAGCAAATTGAATCGGAGCTCAAGACTTACAACGACCAGTTGGCTGCTCAGCTGAAAAGCAAAAGCTCTGAGTTTGAAACCAAAGTGAAGGCCTACCAGCAGGGTGGCCCCACCATGACCGACGTAGTAAAGGCCGACAAGGAGAAGGAACTGCAGAACATGCAGCAGTCCATCCAGGAGTTCCAGCGCAACGCGGAGCAGTCGTTGCAGCAGAAGCAGCAGACACTGCTGAAGCCCGCGCTTGATAAGCTGCAGAAGAACATTGACGAAGTAGCCGAAGAAAGCGGCTACACCTACATCTTCAATTCCGACGGTGGCGGCAGCCCCCTGTTGCTGCACGCTCCCAAGGATGGCGACATCTCAGACCTCGTGCTGAAGAAGATGGGCATTACGCCCGGCGCTGCGGCACCCATCAAGTCGGGCCCGGCCCCGGCCCCTGCGGCCGCTGTTCCTGCTCCCAGCAAGACCAAAACCAAAACCAAGAAATAAGCAGCGCCCGCTGCTTTACTGTGAAAAAGCCGGAGCACTCGCTCCGGCTTTTTTCATGTACAATTTCCCAAGCATGATACCCAACGACGAGATAGAAGACGAAGAATTGACCGGTGACGAACTGGACGCGGCAGAGGGCGACGAACTCTACGAGCACCATCGCATTGTGGTAGACCGGGGCCAGGAACTGCTACGCATCGATAAGTACGTGCTGAGCCGGCTCCGTAATACTTCCCGCAATAAAGTGCAGGAAGCTATCCGGGCCATGGCTGTGGAGGTCAACGGCGCGCCCGTGAAGCCCAACTACCGCGTCAAGCCGCAGGACACCATCACCATTACGCTGCCCGAGCCGCCGCGCGAAGACCGGGTGGTGCCGGAGGAAATGGCCCTTGACATTCGCTACGAAGACGCGGAATTACTCATCGTGAACAAGCCGTCGGGGCTGGTGGTACACCCCGCGTACGGCCATTGGCAGGGTACGCTGGTGAATGGGTTGGCTCACCATCTGGCTAACTTGCCCACCGGCCGCAATAGCAACATTCGCCCCGGCCTCGTGCATCGGATTGACAAGGACACTTCCGGCCTGTTGGTCATCGGCAAAACGGATTTTGCGATGACCCACTTGTCCAATCAGTTCTTCCATCACACCATCCAGCGCAGCTACTTGGCGCTGGTGTGGGGCACTCCACCTGGCCCCACCGGCACCATTCGGGGCCATGTTGGCCGTAGCGTGCGCGACCGCAGGGTGCAATCCGTATACCCCACCGGCGAACAGGGTAAGCCTGCTGTGACGCACTATGAGGTGCTGGAGAGCTTTGGCCCCGTGACGCTGGTGCGCTGCGTGCTGGAAACCGGTCGAACCCACCAAATTCGGGTTCACATGCAGTACCTCGGCCATCCACTCTTTTCTGATGCTCCCTACGGCGGCGACCGAATCCGCGTGGGGCAAAGCAATGGCACCTACCGTGCATTTGTGGAAAATGCTTTTGCCCTTATGCCCCGGCAGGCGCTTCATGCCCGCTCCTTGGGCTTTGTGCACCCCACATCAGGCGAGCAGGTGTTTTTTGAAGCGGAGCTGCCCGAGGACTTTGCGGCTGTATTGGAGAAGTGGCGCGCCTGGGCGGTCAACAACTAATGCTGGGTAATAGACGCAAAAAAAGCCTCGCCGTGAGTACGGCGAGGCTTTTTACGTTTCAGCGGGACTACTTCTTTTTGGCAGTAGTAGACTTTGCCGGAGTGCGCGGCTTGGCTTTCAGAATGTCGATGTTGTTCTGAGCACCTTTATTGGTGGGGTCCAGTACCAGAACTTGCTCAAAATTGCTCAATGCAGCAGCCTTGTCGCCTTTCTGGAAGTTGTACACCCCAAGGTAGCCGTAGGATTCCACCAGTCCCTGGCGGAACTTGGCAGGCTCAGCGCCTTCGGCTTTGGATAGCTCAATGTATTTCTCGTAGTGAGGACGAGCCAGACCCTGCTTAGCATCGGGGTCGAGGTTGGAGTTAACACTGGCCCGAGCCAAATGACCCGGAGCATAGGTAGGACGAGCCGTGACAATAATATTGTATACGCTGTCAGCCTGAGTGTACTGCTTGTTGCCGTTGAAGGCGGTAGCCAAGCGGAACTGGTCGGTCAGGTCGCCACTGCCACCAGCCAGCTTCTTCTTATACACCGAGATGGCGCCTTTGTAGTCTTTCTTGGTAATGTAAGCAGTAGCCAGTGCGTCTTGCAGTTCAGCCTGCTTCTCGGGGTCGGGCTGGGCAGCAATTGCCTTTTTGAGCACGGCAATGCCTTCTTCGGGCTTGCCGGCACGAGCCAGAATACGGCCCTGGTACGAGTAGTCTTCGGGGATAATCTTATCGGCCGGAACGGTCTTCATGTACGTCTCCATGGCCGTAGCTGCCCCAGCAAAGTCACCGGTCTCATACAAGAGGTAAGGACGCAGGCGGTTCATGGTCAGGTTGGTGGGGTCGGCCTGAAGCACTTTGGTCACTTCAACCAATGCTTCCGGATATTTCTTGGTGAGGTACAGGAACGAAGCATACTGAGCATCGGTGCTAGACGATTTCTCGGCCAAACCAGTGTATTTCTGGAAGGTACTCAGCGCCAGGTCATACTGACCGGCGAGGTAGTACATGTCGGCCAGCTCACGGTAAGCGGGAGCATAGCTTGGGTCGAGCTCAATGGCTTTGCTCAGGCTTTCACGGGCGGCGTTGAAGTTGCGCGAACGCACATTCAATACGCCTTTCTTGTAGTAGGCCTGCGCGTAGCTGGGGTTGGTGGTAGTAGCTTGGTCGTAGCTGCTCATGGCTTCGCCGCCCCCCTGGTCCGAGTGCAGGAAAATGTCGCCACGGGCTACCATCAACGCGGGGTCAACCTTGCCTTTGCTGGCCGTTTGGGCAGCCGTCACGTACGTCTGGGCCTTGCCCATGTTCTTGGAAGTGCTTTCGCCGTAGGCTTGGGCAATCATCGTAAGAACTTTAGGGTCTTTGCTTTTGGTGGCTTTAATCGCTGCGTCAAACTGCGACTCGGCGGGGCCCACTTCGCCTTTGGCGAGTAATGCCCGGCCGGCGGCTACCTGCCCGAAGGGCGTAGAGCCCGCGGCACGGTTGAAGTAAAAGGCGGCCGAGTCCGGCATGTCGCGCATCTGGTACAGACGACCCAGCTCAAATGCCGCTTCGGGTGTGGAACCGGGGCGCAGCGTAGCACGGGCTTCGTTGTAACGGCCCAATTCAATGGCGCGTTGGGCGCTTTGGACGTTTTGGGCGGTGGCCGCCGTAGTGCCGGCTACCATCGCAATGGCAGCGAGCAGCGGCTGTTTCCAGGGCTTGAAACTCATAGTTAAAGAAAAAGGATGAAAAAGCATGAGTGAAAAATAGTACGCGCGAATGGCGCTTACAGTTTAGGAGTGGTTACAATGCGAGCCTGCATTTGGGCAGGCATCAGTCCCGATTTCTGAAAAATCAGCTGTCCGTTCTTGCCTGCCACGAAAGATGCAAACCCCGTGCCTAACCCTGCGCGCGCCTCCCGGCTGATGATGTAAAGGTTGCGCCGAAGCGGGTAATTCTGCAACTCCGGGTATTCTGCCAGCTGTGCCGGTGTCTTCTCGGCCAGGTACACCTGGTACGGTTGAATGTAGTCGCTAGGTTTGGGATTGGGCCGGGCCGTGATGCTGGCTACCCGCACCTTGTTAAAAAACTTGACGGCGGCCGGGTCGTCGCGGTCAGAAATCCAGTTTACGCCCACCACACCAATGGCGTTCGGATGAGTTGCAACGTAATCGAGCAGGGCTGGGTTCGATGTGGCCGCAAACACCCGCTGGGTCAGGGCCGCGCCCCGCGTCACGGAATCGCGCACAAAACGAGCCGTGCTGCTCCGGTTGGCATCAAACACCACGTTGATGGCGTCGAGCCCCTTCTTGCCGCTGACCTGGTTCCAGGTGCTCACCTTGCCGGTAAATATGTCAGCCAGCTGGGCCACCGTAAGGAGCGAATCAGGATTAGACTTGTGCAGCACGATTGCCAGCCCATCGATGCCAATGTGGGTGATACGCGGGACAATGGTTTGCTTATCGAATACACTTTTCTCCTCCGCATTCAGCTCACGCGTGACCACCACCAGCTTTACCTTGTCGTTGATGAGGTCCAGCATTACTTTTTCTTCGGGCTGAAAACTAGCCTGCACGCGCGCGCTCGGGTAAAGCTTCGAAAAAGTGTCAATCTGCGCCTGCAAAATGGGGGCAAATGTTTCGTCCACGCTTATCGCAACGCTGCCGGTAGTGGGCGTATCCTGCGCACCGGGCGTGCCGGGCCCATTGCAGGAAACCACGGCAATGGCGCCTGCCAGTACCGCAAGGACACTGGTGGCAGTGTGGTGTGCGCGCTTATTCATTGTCGTGTAGGGTTGTTTTTTTACGGAAGTAAGTGTGGTAGCCGCGAATGAACCGAATCAAGCCATAGAGCATAAATACGGCGCCCAGCACGCGGCGGGCCGTGGGCCCCAGCTCGATGAGGCCCGGCACTGTGGGGCGGTCAGCCGCTACCCAAAGCCACACCCCCAGGCCCAGGTACACCAAGGCCATGGTGAGCACAAAGTAACGCACCAGCCGCTGGGGCGACTTGCCGAGGCGTTCCTCGGTAGTGGGAATGTTAAGCATAAGGCGGAAAATGCAAGAATGGAGATGTTGTAAACTGCGAAATAGCTCTTAAAGGTTTCTGCCCTATCAGAGCCCATAACACAAGCAGCGTACAAAAAAGACGAAAATTAGCCGCTTTTCATAGTTTCAGTGAAGTTTCGTCTCATTGAGAGCAGCTATGGACACTCGTTATACAGGCCTGTAACGATGGTAAACCAAGCTGGGAAGGTGATGAGCTGACTACGTTTCGGGCACAACGGCAAGAGCACCGCTCTGGTATTTTCAACCGCCGTTATTGAAACTGTTTCTATCGGCGCAACGGGTGTCTCGCTTGAAGCTTTTCCTAACAATAACAGTCAGGCTCATGTGGCGTCCGTCTGCGAAGCATAGTAGACAGCGTTGGTGGTTCAGCGGCAACAGGTACTTCCTTTGGGACGCCAGAGAGGCATGACAGGTAACTTTCGGATAAGCTCCTGGCTGGCCTTGCTTGCCGATTATCATCCCCGCTGTTCTGTAGCTGGCCCCAACGAAAAACCCCGAGCCAAGCCGTAAGGCTTGATTCGGGGTTTTAAGGAGTAGTCCCGGTTTGCGCCGGTGCTATGCTTTACTGAATCTTAAACGTAATCGGAACCGTGAACGACACGCTAACTGCGCGGCCGTTCTGCTTGCCAGGAATGAATTTAGGCAGGGTTTTTACCGCCCGTACCGTTTCCTCGTCCAAGCCGGAGCCCAGTCCTTTCACCACCTTCACATCCGAAACCAAGCCTTCGGCATTCACCGTGAAGCTTACGAAGATGCGCCCTTCCACTTGGTTGCGGAGAGCCAGGGGTGGGTACTTAACTGCTTTCTGGATGGCTGCTACAATGGCACCGTTGCCGCCACCACCGGGTAGCTGCGGCATCTGCTCCACGTAGGTGTAGACTTTGTTTTCTACAACTTCCTCCACCACTTTGTCGCCGGTGCCAGCAAGCTCAGTCAGGTCCGGAGCGTTCGTGTTGCCTTGGACGGTCACGGTAGCTACGGTTTTTTCCTTCAGCTCCTCCTGGTCTGGTACCTCTTCTTTTTTCACCTCTTCATCCTTTTTTACCACCGGAGGGGTAAACTTGATGGTCACCAAGCCGTCGCTGTACGGCTACACGGTGCTGCGCCGCGAAGTAGAGCGCATCAAAAAAAGCCAGAAAGACCTGACCATCAGCCTTAACCAGTTTGG
>NZ_MDZB01000129.1 GCF_001816145.1 Hymenobacter lapidarius
GGCCATGGCCTACCATCGGGTGCGCCGGTGGGGCCGCGGGCTGCCGCGCGCAGCGGCGGTGCTGGGCGGGGTGGGCCTGCTGGGCATGGGCCTCTGGGGCATGAGCCGCTTGGGCGGAGGGGAGCCCGTGCCATACCAGGAAAACGGCAAATGGGGGCTGGCCGACGCCAATGGCGAGCCCGTGGTGCCAGCCAGGTACTCGTCCATTGGTCCGCTGCAGCAGAAGCGGGCCGTGGTGAAAGAAAACGGCGCATACGGCCTGATAGACGCGGATGGCAAGGAGGTGGTGCCCCTTGCCTACGACGCGCTGAACCCGTACAAAGAGCAGTACGCCCGGGTGCGCGTGGGCGATGCCTACACCTTCCTGGATGGCGAAGGCCAGGAATTTGCTGACTACTACTTTAATGCCTTGGACTTTTCGGAGGGCTTTGCCGCCGTGCTCGACAACCGCGGGTGGCACTACATCAGCGGCCCCGAACCGGAAGACCCGGCCCGTCCGCCGGCACTGTTCAAAGAGGCATACTCCTTCCGCGACGGCCTGGCCCGGGTGCGCCTCGCCGATGGGTTTACGTTCGTTACCAAAGCCTACCTGCAGGACCCCAGCGCCGACACTAAACCCTTCGGCCGCTACGAAGCCGCCACCGACTTCGAAAACGGCAAAGCGCGGGTAACCCAACAGGGCCGCAGCTTTACCATCGACACCGACGCCGACGCAGTAGAGTAGCTGCCCGCTGGGAGGCCGCCGTAGGCTGGCGCGCGTCTGCGACGCGCTGCCAACTGGCGCCGAGCCTGCGGCTCGCCGGTAAACGACGTGCGGCAGCATCGTAATAACGGAACACTCGTGCCCGAGGCTCAAAACCAAGCGTCAGTTCAGCAACTAGATTACCACCAGTTAATTACAGAAGGTTGAAATTGGTGGCTTCGTACCAGATGCAGCGCGTGCCGCCCTCCTGAAATTCATTGTGCTGGCGCAGTCCTGCTTTCTCCAGAATGCGGCGGGAACCCGTGTTTTCCACGTCGGCGTAGGCACAAAGGCGTGCCAGGCCCAGCGTTTCGAATGCGTGGTCACGCCAGGCCCGGGCGGCTTCGTAGCCGTAGCCCTGCCGCCAGAACTGCGGCCGGAACCGGTAGGCGAGGTCGAAGAAATCCTGTTGCCCGTTGATGGGGCCGGGCACCAGCTTCAGGCCAGCCCACCCCATAAATTCCCCGGTTTCGCGCAGGAGCGCGGCCCAGCGGCCAATGCCGTTGGCCGCGTACTGGGCCTGGATAAAGCGAATAACCGCCAGGCTCTGGACCAGGTCGGTGGGCAGCGGCCCGCCCATGCCGCCCAGGTAGCGGCGCACCGCCGGGTCAGAATCGAGGGCCAACATCCCGGCCGCATCGGCATCAGTAAAAGGCCGGAAGTGCAGGCGGGCGGTATCGAAAGGCTGCATAAGGAGGAGTGCTCCCGGCCGGGGAGTTGAGGCGCCGCAGCTGCAGCGGAAACCGGGCTGCGGCAAGTTACTGCCCGGGCTTTGGTACCGAAGCCCATGACGGCAGCCACCGCCAACCGGGTGCCTTCTGCCAGCCCGGCTCCGGCCCGGTAGCCTTACCTTAGCAAGATGACGCCGAAACCAACCACGTCCTCCTACGCCGCCGTTTTCATTGACTTTGAAAACGTGTACTACTTCCTCAAAAACCACTTTCAGGACCCGCCCGAGCTCAATGATTACGTGCTCGACATCATCCGCAAGCTGCGGGAGGAGCTCAGTGCCAAGGGGCTCGACTCGCTCATTAGCTACGCCTACGCCGACTTTGAGCGCCTGGCCACCGCGCCGCAGGGCGCCCTGTACCTGATGGGCGTGAGCACCCGCAACGTGCTGGGCACCGACCACAAAAATGCCGCCGACATGCAGCTCTGCATCGACGCGCTGGAGGTGATGTACACCCGCCCCGACATTGGCACCTTTGTGCTGGTGGCCGGCGACCGCGACTACATTCCGGTGCTGCAGCACCTGCGGCGGCAGGCCCGGCAGGTGCTGGTGGCTGGCTTCCGCGAGTCCGTGTCCGGCGACTTGCTGCAGAACATCGGGGCCGAGCAGTTCATTGACGCCCGCGACCTGCTGGCACCCGAGCGCATCGCGCAGCTGGAAAAACGCCGGGCCGACCGTCTGCGCACCCAGGAAGAAAACCGCCGCCTGCGCGAGCAGGCCGGGACCGCCGGAGCGGTTCCGCGGGCCAGTACCCCGGCCGCCGATGTCGACCCGGCGGCCAAAAGCCCCGCGGCCGGCGCGAGCAACCAGGCGGCGCCCCCGCGGCCTGGCAGCTCGGCCGGTGCGCGGCCCACTCGCCCGCCCGAGGAAGTAGCTGACTTTATGCCCAGCCGCCGCCTGACCGGCGACACCGAACAACGCACGCTGGCCTTCATGCTGGGCGAGTTTCAGAAGCTGGAGGCCAAGCAGCAGCGCCGGGTGCGGGAGCTGTGGCTGGGGCCGTTTATGCGCCTGCTGGCCGATGAGCTGCCCGAACTGCCCGACTACGAGCGCCGCGACCAGCTCAACAAGCTGCGCGATGCCGGCGCCATCCGCATCGAAAAGCGCGAGGGCGAACCGCATCCGTTCTCAGTGATTGTAGTGAACTACAACCACCCCAACGTGCAGGAGCTGCAGCCGGCGGAGGAGTAGCGCCTGTCCGTTGGTGCAACGCCACTAACAACTACAGGAATTACGCGTTGCTTCTTATATACGTCTTTCCCGCAGAGGTCGCAGAGGTGAAACCGCAGAGGTTCCCAGAGTTAGCCGTCAAAAATCTGCGAACCTCTGCGGTTTCACCTCTGCGACCTCTGCGGGAAACGCTCGTTTAACTACCGTGCGTAAGTCCTGAACTAATAACCAACCATTGCCTATGAATCAGCGTCCTTTCCCCTCATCCAAAATCCTGTTTGCCAGTACCTGCCTTGCGCTCAGTTTAGCCAGCCCCATGTTGCCTACTTCCAGCTTCGCCCAAACGGCTCCCGTTACCGCTTCTGCGGCTTCCAATCCGCTGCTGGCTGATTGGGCTGGCCCTTACGGCGGCGTGCCGGCTTTTGATAAGGTGAAAGTGGAGCATTTCAAGCCGGCGCTGGAAGCTGCCATGGCCGAAAACCTGCGCGAAATCGACGTCATTGCCACAAACAAGCAGGCCGCCACCTTCGACAACACCATTGCCGCGCTGGAGCGGGCCGGCCAGCGGCTCGACGAAGTGCAGACCGTGTACGGCATCTGGTCGGGCACGCTGAGCAGCCCCGAGGTGCAGGCCATTCAGCGGGAAATGGCGCCCCGCCTTTCGGCTTTCTCAGACCAGATTTATCAGAACGAGCCGCTGTTCCGGCGCATTGAGGCCGTGTATACCGGGCCTGACAAAAAGAAGCTCACGCCCGAGCAGCAGCGCCTGGCCTGGGTGCACTACAACAACTTCGTGCGCTCCGGTGCCAAGCTGGATGCCGCGGCCAAAACCCGGTTGTCGGCAATCAATCAGGAGCTGGCCGGGCTGTTCACGCACTTTTCGCAGAACGTGCTGGCCGATGAAACGGACTCCGTACTCGTGCTGAAGAACCCGACGGACCTCAACGGCCTGCCCGTTTCGCTGCGCGAAGATGCCGCCAACACGGCCACCGCCCGCAAGGTGCCGGCCGTCGGCGTCATCACCAACACCCGCTCGTCCATCGAGCCGTTTCTGACCTATTCGGACCAGCGCAAGCTGCGCGAAAGGGCGTGGCGCATGTTCTACAACCGCGGCGACAACGGCGGCGCGCACGACAACAACGCCCTGATTACCGACATTCTGCAGCTGCGGGCCGAGCGCGCCACGCTGCTGGGCTACAAAACGCACGCCCACTGGCGCCTCGACAACACCATGGCCAAAACGCCCGAAGCCGCCATGCAGCTCATGGAGCAGGTGTGGACGCCCGCCGTGGCCCGCGTGAAGCAGGAAGTGGCCGACATGCAGGCCCTGGCCCGCAAAGAAGGCGCCGGCGCCTCCTTCCGCATTGAGCCCTGGGACTACCGCTACTACGCCGAAAAGGTGCGCAAGGCCCGCTACGACCTCGACCAGAACGAGGTGAAGCAGTACCTGCAGCTCGACAAAATGCGCGAAGGCATGTTCTGGGTGGCCGGCGAGCTGTTCAACTTCAATTTCACGCCCGTGGCCACCGTGCCCGTGTACCACCCCGACGTGAAGGTGTGGGAAATAAAGGATAAGACCACCGGCAAGCACGTGGGCCTGTGGTACTTCGACCCCTACGCCCGCCAGGGCAAGCGCTCCGGCGCCTGGATGAATGCCTACCGCAACCAGCAGCGCATGGACGGCCAGCCCGTCACCACCATCGTGTCCAACAATTCCAACTTCGTGAAGGGCAAAGAAGGCGCGCCCACGCTCATCTCCTGGACCGATGCCACCACGCTGTTTCACGAGTTCGGCCACGCCCTGCACGGCCTGTCTTCCAACGTGACGTACCCGTCGCTCTCGGGCACCAGCGTGGTGCGCGACTACGTGGAGTTTCCCTCGCAGCTGCTCGAAAACTGGCTGCCCACGCCCGAGGTGCTGCAGCGCTTTGCCTTGCACTATCAAACCGGCAAGCCCATTCCGCAGGCCCTGGTCGACCGCATTGAAAAAGCCGCCACGTTCAACCAGGGGTTTGAAACCACGGAATTCCTTGGCAGCGCCCTCATTGACATGAAGCTGCACCTGGCCGGCAGCCAGAAAATCGACGCCGACCGGTTTGAGCGCGAAACCCTGGCCCAGCTTGGCATGCCCCGCGAAATTGTGATGCGCCACCGCACGCCGCAGTTCTCGCACGTATTCTCCTCCGATGGCTACTCGGCGGGCTACTACAGCTACCTGTGGTCGGTGGTGCTGGCGGCCGATGCCTACAGCGCCTTCACCGAAGCCGGCGGCCCTACGACAAAGCCGTGGGCCAGCGCCTGACTAAGAATGTTTTCTCGGTGGGCAACACCATCGACCCGGCCGTGGGCTACCGCAACTTTCGCGGCCGCGACCCCAAAATTGACGCACTGATGAAGGAGCGGGGCTTCCCGATGACGCCCAAAAAAACCACCGCCGCCCCCGCCAAGAAAGTAGTTGGCAAGAAAAAGTAGCCCCTTGTTCCGCTCCCGCGCGGACGGAACGCAGTGGAAAATTGATGGAGGCCCCGGCAATAGCCGGGGCCTTACCTGTTTTTGACGCAATGGGCAGTGGCCGAGTAGGGGCGCTGCCTAACCCAGCCAGTGAGCATAAAGTTTGAGCCGAACCCGTTTATTTTAAAAAGCCAAAATATTGTACGTTTGATAGTTAACAAGTGCGGGGCGGGCGGGTTAGTGTCTCATAATTCCACACATCTAACCAACCCAAACCCATGGACAGCAATCAATCACAGAGCAGCCAAGGCACCAGCCAGCTCGACGCCACCCTCAACGCCCTGCAAGGCGGTCTGGCCAATGCAGCCGGTGCCGCTGGCCCCAACATTGCCGGCTGGATTAAAACCCTACAAGGCAATACCCAACTCTCGGGCATTAGCTCGGAGCTGCAGAACCTGCACGATGCCTTGGGCAGCGGCGCCAGCGACACCGGCGCCCTGGCCAAAAGCCTGAGCACCCTGGGCGAGCACACCACCAAGGCCGCTGATTCGGCTACGCCCGACGCCCAAGCCAAGCTCCGCGAGCTGGGTCAGGCGCTCACCTCGGCCGCTGGCCAGCTGCGCGGCTAATCACCACGCCCGGTACGTTTACCAAAAAACAGCCGTCGGCCCTTGGGTCGGCGGCTGTTTTTGGTTGGGCGCGAGCCAGGGCCAGCGGTGCCGATGCCGGGTACGGGCACGCCACAACGTTGGCTTTTTGCCTGTCCGGCTGCGTATCTTCGTGCCCGCAAGCGCCGGGCTAGCCTCCTGGCCTGTTTGATTTCTCAACTCCCTCCATTTCGCTCATGAGCTTTATTTCCGAAGTAGAATCCAGCATCCAAACCATTTTCGCGGCCATCGGCAGCGGTTTTCAGACGGACCCCGCCGCCGGCTACGGCCAGATTGACAACTGGATTCAGCACCTGCGTTCCACCAACGAGCCCGCGCTGCGCCCCGTAGTGGCAGAGCTGGAAATCCTTCGCGGTCACATCGATAGCAACAACGCCGCCGGCATGGCCGTGGCGTTCCAGAACCTCGGCGAAATGACGGCTCAGTCGGCGCTGTCGGTGCACAACTTCACCGGCAACGGCGACAAAGCCCGCGAAATCAGCCAGAAGCTGATTGCTGCCGCCGGCAACCTGCGCCACGTAGCCCGGATGCCCGCCGCTCACTAAATAGCCGCACCGGTGCTTCTGTCGACAGATGGGTGGGCTCGGTTAGGAAAAACGTTATGTTGAGCAAGGCTAAAACGTCATGCTTCGGCTTCGCTCAGAATGACGTTTTTTTATTTGGTCGTGGCTACCGTGCGCTGACCTAATACCCCAGCGCGGCATCGTCGCCGCGGGGGTCGGCGCCGCCTTCCAACTTGCCTTCCGGCCGCACGCAGATAACGTCGAGGCGGCCCCAGGGCAGGCGGGGGTTGATGCGGTAGCCGCGGGCGCGCAGCGTATCCTGCGCCGCGGGCAGCAGGGCACCGGCTTCCATATCAATCTGGTCGGGCAGCCACTGGTGGTGCAGGCGCGGCGCCGTCACGGCCTGCTGGGCATTAAAACCGTAGTCCACAACCCCCAGAATGGTTTGCAACACACTGGTGATGATAGTACTGCCGCCCGGCGAGCCCACCACCAGCGCCACCTTGCCGTTGCGGGTGAGAATGGTGGGCGTCATGCTGCTGAGCATGCGCTTGCCCGGCGCAATGGCGTTGGCCGCGCCGCCGGTGAGGCCATAGGCGTTGGGCACCCCGGCTTTGGCGCTGAAGTCGTCCATCTCGTTGTTCAGCAAAAAGCCGGCGCCGGGCACCACCACTTTGCTGCCATAGGCGCCGTTGAGGGTGGTGGTGCAGCTCACCGCGTTGCCAAAGGCGTCCACAATGCTATAGTGGGTGGTTTCGTCGCTCTCGTAGGTGGGCAGGCCGGGGCCGGCCGTTACCTGGCTGCTGGGTGTGGCCCGGCCCTTGGGGCGCATGGTGCCCGCCCGCTGGCGGTTGTAGTCCGCATCAAGCAGCTTTTGTACCGGCACCGTGCCAAAATCCGGGTCGCCGAGGTAGGTGGCGCGGTCGGCGTAGGCCCGCCGCTCCGCTTCGGTGATGTAGTGCACAGCCAGCGGCGTGTGGTAGCCGGCCTGGGCCAGGTCCACGGGTTCCAGCATCTGCAGCATTTGCAGCAGGGCCACGCCGCCGCTGCTGGGCGGCGGCATCGTAATCACGTCATAGTCGCGGTAGCGGCCGCGCAGGGGCTCGCGCCACTTGGGCTGGTAGCTGTCCAGGTCCTGCTGGCTCACTAGGCCGCCGCCGCGCTTCATCTCGGCGAGGAGCATGCGGGCGGTTTCGCCGCGGTAGAAGCCGGCGCGGCCCTGGTCGCGCACGCGGGCCAGGGTGCGGGCCAGGTCGGGCAGGCGCAGGGTGTCGCCGGCTTGCCACTCGCCGCCGCCGGGGCGCAGGTAGGCCGGCGTGCTGCCGGGGTTATACTTCTTGAAATCGGCCTGGTTACGGTTCAGGCCCGCGGCTTCTTTCAGAGTGAGCGGGAAGCCCTTGGCCGCCAGCGCCACGGCCGGCTGCAGCAGCGCGGGCCACGAGAGCTTGCCCAGCTGCTTGTGCAGGGTGGCCATGCCGGCCACCGTACCGGGCGTGCCCACGGCCAGCGGGCCGGCGGTGCTCAAGTCCGGCACCACGTTGCCCTGCTGGTCGAGGTACATGTCGCGGGTGGCGGCAGCGGGCGCGGTTTCGCGGAAATCGAGGCTGCCGGCCGAGCCGTTGCGGTCGCGGTAAAGCAAAAAACCGCCGCCCCCCACGTTGCCGGCCACGGGCAGGACCACGGCCAGCGCAAACTGCACGGCCACGGCCGCATCGTAGGCGTTGCCGCCGCGCTGCAGCACCAACGTGCCAATCTTCGAAGCTTCGGGGTGGGCCGATACCACCATGGCGTAGTTGGCCAGCCGGGGCGGGGCCGCCGGGGGAATGGGCGAGGCCAACGACCCCTCAAATGCGCGCGACGTGGACGTGACGGGACGCTCCGCCGAGCAGGCCATTAACAGGGCCAGCGGAAAGGCCAGCATCCGGGGGGTAATCATTGAGCAAAATAAGGCGATGTTTGCCTGGATTGCTATTCGGCACAGGAAATAGCCGCTGAGCGCGAGGAAATTGTTGGCCGGCCCGCCCCAAATTCCGGATAGGCAGCCCGGCGCGTTACTTTTGGCGTAAACCTTTTCATCATGGCTAAGACTACACCTATCGCCCCGGCTACTCCCAAGGCTTCGCGCCTGGCGCCGCTGGCCCTCGTCAAAAACGACGCCTACCTGGCCCCTTTCGAGCCCGTGCTGCGGCAGCGGCAGGCGCGCCTACAGGCCCGGCTGGCCGAAATCAAGCAACACCACGGCTCCCTGCTGAACTACGCCACGGCCCACCAGCAGTTGGGCCTGCACCACTCCGCCGGCCGCGGCGGCTACGTGTACCGCGAGTGGGCGCCCGGCGCCGAAGGCCTGTTTCTGGTCGGGGATTTCAACGGCTGGGACCGGCAGGCCAACCCGCTGCAGCTGCTGGACTTTGGCGTGTGGGAGGTCTTTTTGCCCGATGCGGAGTACAAAAGCCGCCTCACTCACGGCAGCCGCTACAAAGTGCACGTAGTGGCCAACGGCCAGGGCAAAGACCGGCTGCCCGCCACCCTGCGCCGCACCGTGCAGGATGACGATACCAAGGACTTTGCCGGCCAAATCTGGCAACCCGAAACGCCCTTCGCCTGGACCGACCAGAAGTTCAAACCCGCTACGGCCGTGCCGGAGCCGCTCATTTACGAGGCGCACGTGGGCATGGCCACCGAGGAAGGCCGCGTGGGCACCTACCGCGAATTCGCTGACCACATCCTGCCCCGCATTGCGGCCGGCGGCTACAATACCATCCAACTGATGGCCGTGCAGGAGCACCCGTACTACGGCTCCTTTGGCTATCACGTGGCCAATCTGTTTGCCGCCAGCTCCCGCTTCGGCACGCCCGAAGACCTGAAGTACCTCATCAACGAAGCCCACCGGCGCGACATTGCGGTGCTGCTCGACATCGTGCACTCGCACGCCGTGAAAAACGAGGCTGAGGGACTGGCCAATTTCGACGGCTCCGGCAACCTGTACTTCCACAAAGGCGAGCGCGGCAACCACCCCGGCTGGGACAGCAAGCTCTTCGACTACGGCCGGCCCGAGGTGCAGCAGTTTCTGCTCAGCAACCTGCGCTTCTGGCTCGAAGAATACCACTTCGACGGCTTCCGCTTCGATGGCGTGACCAGCATGCTCTACCACCACCACGGCGAGGGCGTGGCCTTCGTGGGTTACGATAACTACTTCGGCCCCAGCGCCGATGAGGATGCCATACTGTATTTGCAACTGGCTACCACGCTCGCTCATGAGTTTAAAAAAGGCAGCATCCTCGTGGCCGAGGACATGAGCGGCCTGCCTGGCCTGTGCCGCCCCATCAAGGAAGGCGGCGTGGGCTTCGACTACCGCCTGGCCATGGGCATTCCGGATTTCTGGATTAAGCTGCTCAAGCACACGCCCGACGAAAACTGGCCTCTCGGCGACCTGTGGCACACGCTCACCAACCGGCGTGCAGGTGAGAAAACCATTGCCTATGCCGAAAGCCACGACCAGGCCCTGGTGGGCGACAAGACTTTGGCCCATTGGCTGTTCGATGCCGCCATTTATAGCCACATGCACACCGCGGACGGCGACCCCGGCGCCGCGCGGGCCCTGGCGCTGCACAAGCTCATCCGGCTGCTCACGCTGGCTGCCGGCGGCGAGGGCTACCTCACCTTCATTGGCAACGAGTTCGGCCACCCCGAGTGGGTCGATTTCCCGCGCGCCGGCAACGACTGGAGCTACCAGTTCGCCCGCCGCCAGTGGAGCCTCGGCGACAACCCCGACCTGAAGTTTTCCCAAATGGGAGCTTTCGACAAAGCCATGGTGCAGCTGGCGCGCCAGCGCCACCTGCTGGCCGCCGGCCCCGCCACGCTGCTCAAGCACGACGAGGAAAACAAGGTGCTGGCGTTCGAGCGCGCCGGCCTGGTGTTCATCATCAACTTCCACGTCGAACAAAGCCTGACCGACTACCGCTTCTGGGTGACGGAGGAGGGCAAGTACCGCGTGGTGCTTTCCTCGGACAATAGCCGCTTCGGTGGCTTCGACCGGCCCGATGAAGCGTTTGAATACGAGACGTTTGAGCACCAGCTTAGCCTGTACGTGCCGAGTCGGGTGGCGCTGGTGGTGGAAGTGGGTAGTTAGCAG
Organism: Hymenobacter lapidarius; assembly: GCF_001816145.1. Classification (GTDB taxonomy): domain Bacteria; phylum Bacteroidota; class Bacteroidia; order Cytophagales; family Hymenobacteraceae; genus Hymenobacter; species Hymenobacter lapidarius. The sequence goes on from NZ_MDZB01000129.1 coordinate 10,397, forward strand.
CAGTTGCTTACCGATATCACCGGTTTGCTGAACTAGAAAAACGTTGACAGCGGCCAAGTTTTATTCGAGTTATGTGGACCGATTTACGACAGGAGATTGAAAAGGCGCGGCATGGGCTCGGCTTGCCAGATGCAGCCTTTGCGCCATTGCCCCACACCACCAAGTGGCACCAAATAGAGGAAACCATTTACCACACCTTTTGTACGCTGCACCATCCCACGGTACGCCCACGTTGGCTGTGGGAGTATTTCCGTACGGGTGCCTATGCTTTAGACAGCGAAGACGACCCATTGGCGACCATGGTGGCGCTGATATCGGCCAATGAACAGGTGTGGTTGATGGTGACCGAGAACGACAAGTTCTGGTTCTACAAAGGCCAACCCGCTGCGATTCATGCGGTGTTAAATGAGTGTACGTACTTGGACGAAATTTACCTGCTCTCGAAGAAGTACGAGTGGCTGCTGTGTCTTAACCACCATAACGTGGTTTACGGGATAGGCGCACCGATAAACGAGCAGTTACAATCCCGGAGCGCCCGGAGCGCAAGGCCAGTGGTTTACAGTAAACCACTTCAGTAAGAGCAGTTGGCCTTGGAAAAGGCGCTAGGAAAGCTCTTGCTCCTGTTGCCGTTCTGCCCGTTTGCCCCTGCGTATCCAAGCCCTTACAAGCCAAATCAACCCCATGTTGCCAAGTGCGGCTACGACAAAAAATCGGTCTGTTTCGACAGGAATGGTGTGGCTGCTTCCGTGATAAAGCATCCAAAGAAGTCCTAAAAACAATAGAGATATACTCAGCAACACCAGCAAGGCATATCTCATTCCGTTTCTTGCTTTAGCGTTTTTAGACAAATAAACACTCCTTTCGGTGAACACTGGCAGCGGCCCTATACCAGATGGACTGCAAGCTACTGCCGTTCCCGGCAGGGTTACGAAACCCATCTATGCGCTGGCCGCAGTCTAAGCGTAGCGACGACTGCGTGCCATCTGTGAAAGCGAGTTTATAACTCGCCCGCAGCAAGACCACTACCTCTACTCCTTGCCCTGATAAGGCCGGGCCCCAATTACTTTTAGCCCGGCCGGGTACACGGTGCGGCGGCCTGTGCTGCTTTGTGAACCAGCCTTTCCCTCAAAACGCTTTCGTGCTTATGAACTCTCCGCTGCTTTGGTTCCGCATTGCCGCTTCGGTGATACTGGCGTCCTGTTCTGTGAAGCTGGCGGCGGTAGCCGACAAAACGCCCGAGCAGGTGCAGGCTACCTACACCGTAACAAAGGACGTGCCCTACGGCACCGACAAAGAACAAACCCTGGACGTGTACCGCTCCGCCGATGCGCCGAAGCGAGGCGCCAAAAACTACACCGTGGTATTCCTACACGGCGGCGGGTATTACCTCAGCGACAAGGCCAAGGAAGAACGGTACATTCAGCCCTACCTGAAAAAAGGCGTTACCGTTGTCAACCTCAACTACCGGCTCAAACGCGGTATTCCCATGGCCACGGAAGACCTGACGCAGGCCCTCAACTTCCTGGCGGCGCACCGCGACGCCTACCCCCTGAACCTGGAGCGGGTGGTGCTGACGGGCTTCTCGGCCGGTGCCCACATTGGCAGCTTGGTGGCGGTGACGGCCAACGACCCCGCTTACCCGTACCCGCTGGCTCCGGGCATCCGCATTGCCGCGGTGGTCAATTTCTCCGGGCCGGTGGGCGGACTCGACGTTGTGGAAAACGTGTTTATGAACCACCCGATGCCCGTGATGAAGGAAATAGGGCTGGCGCTGTTCCCCGAAACCACCAGCTACGCCCCCAAAGAAGTGACCCGGAAGTACGAACCCCTGACTTACCTGGACCCCCAGGACCCTCCCTTTTTTATCTGGCAAGGCGGCAAAGACGACCAGGTTCCGCCCGTCACCTTCACCGAGTTTGTGGCCCGGCTCCAGCAAAACCGGCAAAAGAACACCGTCCTGTTTGTGCCCGAAGGCAACCACAGCCCCTCCGGCCGCGAGCTAGAGGAAGCCTACAAGCAAATATTTCCATTTCTGGACAAGAAATAGGGCAAGCGGCCACTGTGCCGAAAAGAATAAAAGATGCATCTCTCCGGACTACCGGCCACCCCGTTCACAAAACCGCTGTAGCGCCACTGGGGAATCAAGCGAATGGAAACTATTCGAAGTCGAGGAGCTTATTTACAAAGCATAGAAAACCGTATTCAGCTACACATAAAGAGTACAGTAATGAACGCCTCATTTTTAACAGCACTACTCATGGGCAGCCTGCTTCTTTTTAATTTCAGCACTTCTTCCGACTGGTCCGGGTGGGAAGTAGAGAACGACGTGGTAATGGGTGGAAAATCTTCCAGCAAACTCACGCGAAACGAAGCGGGCAATGCGGTTTTCACAGGCGATGTTTCTTTGGAAAACAACGGCGGATTTGCTTCTATACAATATCATTTCGCCCCCAGAGCCATTAGCGGCTACGATAAGGCGTGCATCCGCTTGAAAGGAGACGGCAAGGAATACCAGTTCAGAATAAAAGCTAATTTGAAGGAAAGAGCCTCCTATATATACACCTTCAAAACCAGCGGGGAATGGCAAACCATCGAGATTCCACTGAACAAAATGGAGCCCAGCTTTCGCGGCAACAAGCTAGCCCAGCCCAACTTCAATGCCGATAAGATTGAGGAGGTTCGGTTTTTAGTAGGCAATGGAAAGGCCGAGAATTTCAGGTTGGAAATAGACAAGATAGAATTACAGTAAAGCGTGATTCGGCCCTAAACAGCTCCCACATGGTGCCGACGCAGTCGTCGCTGAGCTTAGCTGCGGCCATTTGCTGAAGCTGCAACACCAGTGAAGAAGGTGCTACTTCAGCAGCTCCAGTACCATGGCGGTTTTGGCGGGTAGCTGCAGCGTGGCTAGGCTGCTCAGGCTTTCGCCCGTGAGCACGTTGCGGGCTTGGCTGAAGCCGGCCATGCGCTCGGAGAAGCGGGCGGTGGGCAGGCTGGCGGGCTTGTCGGTGGTGTTGGAGGCTACCAGCACGGTGCTGGTGGCATCGTAGCGGAAGTACACGTAGAGGCCGTTTTCGGGCAGGTACTGCATCAGCTTGCCGGAGTGCAGCGCCGGGTGAGTGCGGCGGTAGGTGGCCAGCTTCTTTACGAAATCGAAGGCTTCGTTTTCGCGGGCGGTGCGGCCGGTGGCGGTGAATTTATCTTCCTTGTCGCCGGGCCAGCCGCCGGGGAAGTCCTTGCGCACCTCGGCATCGGTGGGGTCCTTGAAGTTTTTCATCAGGATTTCGGTGCCGTAGTACATGCTGGGGATGCCGCGGGTGGTGAGCAGCCAGGTCAGGCCCATCTTGTAGCGGTCCAGGTCGTCGCCGATTTCGGAGAGGAAGCGGTTGTGGTCGTGGTTGTCGAGGAAGTTGACCAGCTTGCCGGGGTCCTGGTACACGGCGTCCTGGGCCAGGGCCTGGTAGGGGCGCTGGGCGCCGCCGTCCCAGCCGGTGGCGGCGGGCGTGCCCACTTCTTTCAGGCCGGCCAGCATGGCGCCTTCCAGTACGAAATCGAGCCCGCCCGGCTGGTTCGATTTGAAGGGGAAATTGATGTTGTTCTGCACGTAGTAAGCCTGGTCCACCACGTTGCTTACCGACGACTCCCCAAAAATGTGGATGCGCGGGTATTCCGTGAGCAGTGCTGCGTTGCAGCGGTTCATAAACGGCTGGTCATTATACATGTACGTGTCGATGCGCCAGGCATCCACCCCAAAGTTCTCAACCGACCAGATGGCGTGCTGAATCAGAAAATTGGCCACGTACGGGTTCTGCTGGTTCAGGTCGGGTAGGAAGGGCACAAACCAGCCATCGAGCGTCACCTGGCGGTCAATCTGCGCCGCGTGGGGGTCGGTGATGGGCTGCTGGCGGTAGCTGGTGTTAGTGTAGGCGGGCCACTGGTGCACCCAGCTTTTCATGGGCAAATCCTGGATAAACCAGTGCGTGTTGCCCACGTGGTTGTACACGGCATCCTGCACCACCTTCAGGCCGGCGGCGTGGGCCTGCTGCACAAAGGTTTTGTAGGCCGCATTGCCGCCCAGGCGGCGGTCCACGTTGTAGTGGTCGGTGAAGCCGTAGCCGTGGTAGGAGGAGCGCATAGTGCCGCCTTCGTTGGTGAGCGGCTGGTTGTTTTCGATGACCGGCGTAAACCACACGGCCGTGATGCCCAGGTCTTTGAGGTAGCCCAGGCGCTGGGCCGCGCCGGCCAGGTCGCCGCCGTGGCGCAGAAACGGATTGGCCCGGTCAGAGCTGGGGTCGCGCAGGTCGGCAAACTTGTCGTTGGCTAGGTCGCCGTTGGCAAATCGGTCGGGCATGGCCAGGTAAATCAAGTCGGCCTGCGTCACGCCCTGGCCTTTGGGGGCGTTGTCGCGCGCCTTCAGCTCCCAGGCCTGGGTCAGGGTTTGGCTGCCTTTTTTGCCCACAATCTGCACCTTGCCGGGCCTGGTGGTGGTGGCAATGGTCAGGTCCAAAAAGGCATAGTTGGGGTTCTCAACGGTGTTGGTTTTCACCAGCTTCACCCCGGGGTAGTTGATGGCATACGCCAAGGTGCCGGCGCTGGGCCCGTACACCACCACCTGAACGGTGGGCCGTTTCATGCCCACCCACCAGTTGGTGGGGTTGATGCGTTGGATGGCCGGCGCCTGCGCCCCCGCCTGAAGCAGCGACAACAGCACGAGCAGCAACGTGAGGCAGCTGTTTTTCATGGGGAAAGAGAAAACTAGATGGATGAAGGGCGCTTGCGGCCCTGGGTGAGCAGTTCCACGGTTTCGGTGAGGCGCTGGGCGCGGGTGTCGGCTTTTTTGGCGCCTTCCAGCCAGCGCACGTAGTCGCGCTGGTCGGTGTAGGCCAGCTTGGCAAAGTAAGCCGCGGCTTTGGGGTTGGCGGCCAGCTGCTGGGCCAGGTCGGCGGGGGCTTCCATTTTGCGCTCGGCCACGTCGCGGGAGAGTGTGACGCGCACCGAGTCGCCCACGGTTTTATCGATGGCCCGGCGAATCTGCTTGAGTACCAGCAGGGCGTGGTGGCCGTCGCCGAGCGGCATTGCGCTGCCCTGGTAGGGGTAGCCGTCGAAGGTGGCCTGCACCGCTATCCGGCCGCGGGTGCCGTAGGCTTCCTGCACCGAGAACGGCAGCACGACGAACACGCCGCCTTCCCCTACCTCGCCGGCTTCTAAAATGGCTTCAAATTCGTGTTCGGGCTGCATGATATAAATCGTTTTCAGGCGTTGGAAATGGTTTCTTGGCACAAAGTAAACCAACCGGCCGCCAGCCCGCCGCGAGAGCTCACCCCCGGGCCATTGCGCCCAGCACGCGTTGCACCGCTGCTTCGTTGTCGGGTGCTACCACGCGCATCTCGCCAATGCTGCTGCCGTAGTACTCGGCCAGGCGCTTGCGCACGCCCTCGTCGGGCACCAGAATGAGGTGGGCGCGGCGCAGGGCCATGCGCTCCACTTCCAGGAGCCAGCCGCGCTCGGCCGGGCTCACAAAGTCGGCCGCGAGGCCCGTGGCATACAGCACCAGCGGCTTGCCGGTACTGTTTCTGAGTTCCAGCGCGGCCAGCCACGCGGGCCAGTTGGGAGCATAGATAACGCCGAAATCGGGGTGGTTGCGCACAAGCTGCGCCGCCCGCCGCGCGTACTGAATCATGCGGAAATTCAGGTTCTCGAAGCCAGGCTGTACGGGGCTGGCAGGGGCTGGTTCGGCTGGCAGGGTCGGCGCTGGTTCTGCGGCAAAGGCCGCGGTTACAGCCGCAGGTGGTTCCGCCATTATTTCATCCAGCGCCGGGATATTGTCGTCTGCCGCCAGCACGGCGGCCGTTTCAACAGGGCCTGGCTCCGCGATGGCTTCGCTGAATAGTGCCGGCTGCACCACGGCAGAACGGTCGGGCTCGGCGGCGGCAGCTGGGGCGTTGGCAGCGCCGGGAGGCGCTTGAATAATTGCCGCGGTGAACTGCCCGGCTGCTGTCAAGGCCAGGCCGGCCGCTTTGCGCTCACTTGCCGGAGCGGAGGGCAGCAGGGCGGGTGCCAACTCGGTTTGGGTAGTCGGGCTAGCGTCGGTGCCCAGATAGGGAGCTGCCGGGGCCTGGAGTAGGGTAGGGTAGCCTCCGCCCGGGCCAGTGGGCCACTGGCTGCGGGCCAGCGCCGCCGGCTGGGTGGCGGGCAATGCCCCTTCGGCCTCAAAATCAACCGTGAGCTGCGCAATGCTGGCGGCGGGAAGCTCACTCAGCCCGATGATGCGGGAGACGGTCTGCGCCGCGCCCGTGGCCGCCGGCAGCAGGCGCACGCCGGGCGCGGGAGTTTCCACGGTCAGGGCGTTGGCGGCGGGGCCTGCAGGCTCCATTTGCCCGGCTGCTGCTGCGAGAGCACTGGCCAGGGACGCCGGGCCGGCGGGCTCCGGGGCGTCGGCTGGGGTGGCGGGCAGGTGGGGATATACTGCCAGCACCGGCTGCTGCGCGGCCAGCTGGTACACCAGCGGCAGGGTGGGGGGCAGGGCCGCGTGGCCCAGCACAGCCACGCTGGGGTCGGCGTCGTCCCAGGCCAGCAGCAAGACAGAAAAATCGGACAAGGTCATGGGAAAGGGGAGGGAGGGCGAAACAGGGCCAGCGCCGGTGCCGGGAGCGGCGCAGCCGCCAATGTGCCGTCAATGCTACGCAAGCCGGACCATATATCCGTGAAATATTCGCGGGTGGCCGGCCAGCGAAAAGTAACTTGCGTACTAATTCCTCGCTGCGCCGGCCTCGCCGGTCTTTTTTTGCCCGGTATAGCCGCCGGTTTTGTTTTTTGCTAAGATTAACTTTATGGATACCACGATTCAGGAAAATAACTACATGGTGAACGACCTGGCGGCCCAAAGCCACCAGGAACATTATCCCGGCGAAGTCATCCGTGCCGAAGAGCTCGACAACCACCGCTTCCTTTTCAATTGCCAAAACGGGGTGCGCCTGCTGCTGCACGTGCTCTCCGACAAAATCCTGCGCTTCCGCTACCTCACCGACACCCCGCTCTCGCCCGACTTTTCCTACGCCGTGCCCACCGATGCCGCCACGCGCCTCGTGCCGCCGGAGTTTGTGGAATTCCGCGAAAAGCCCGACCACTACCGCCTCACCACGGCCCGCCTCATCTGCATTGTGCAGAAAGAAACGCTGAAAACCCGCGTGCTTGACCGCTCCGGCTCGATTCTGAGCGACGACGAGAAGGGCTTCCACTGGGAGTACGACTACGACACCGGCAACGACATCGTGAAGATGAGCAAGCAGGTGCCCGCCGGCGTGCACTACTACGGCCTCGGCGACAAGCCCGACAACATGAACCTGCGCGGCAAGCGCTTCACCAACTGGGGCTCCGACACCTACGGCTACACCAAGGGCTCGGACCCGCTCTACAAAAACATCCCGTTCTACCACGTGCTGCACCAGAAAATCGCGCACGGCATTTTCTTCGATAACACCTTCAAGGCCAGCTTCGACTTTGCCGCCGAGCGCGCCGACGTGACCAGCTTTTGGGCCCAGGGCGGCGAGCTGAACTACTACTTCATCTACGGCCCCAGCCTGATGGAGGTGACCGAGGAGTACACCCTGCTCACCTGCCCGCCCGAGCTGCCGCCGCTCTGGACGCTGGGCTACCACCAGTGCAAGTGGAGCTACTTCCCGGAGGCCAACGTGAAGGAAATCACCAGCGGCCTGCGCGACCGTAAGATTCCCTGCGACGCCATTTACCTCGATATCGACTACATGGAGGGTTACCGCTGCTTCACCTGGAGCCAGGAGCGGTTTCCCGAGCCCAAGCGCCTGGTGCAGGAGCTGGCCGACGACGGCTTCAAGCTGGTCGTCATCATCGACCCCGGAATCAAGATTGACCCCGAGTATTCCGTCTACCAGGAAGGCATTGCCAACGACTATTTTTGCCGCCGCGCCGACGGCCCGCTCATGAAGGGCTCGGTGTGGCCCGGCCTCTGCAACTTCCCCGATTTCACCGCGCCCAAGGTGCGCGAGTGGTGGTCGGGTCTGTTTAAGGAGCTGATTCAGGACATCGGCGTGAAGGGCGTGTGGAACGACATGAACGAGCCGGCGGTGTTCGAAAAAGGCACTTTCCCGCCCGATGTGCGCTTCGACTACGACGGCCACTCGGCCTCGCACCAGAAGGCCCACAACATCTACGGCATGCAGATGGCCCGCGCCACCAACGACGGCGTGAAGCAGTTCTGCTTCCCCAACCGGCCCTTTACCATCACGCGCAGCACCTACAGCGGCGGCCAGCGCTACTCCTCGGGCTGGACCGGCGACAACATTGCCTCCTGGGAGCACCTCTGGCTGGCCAACATTCAGTGCCAGCGCCTGAGCATCTCGGGTTTCAGCTTCATCGGTAGCGACATTGGCGGCTTCGTGGACACGCCCACCGGCGAGCTCTACGCCCGCTGGATTGCGCTGGGCGCCTTCCATCCATTCTTCCGCACGCACTCCTCCGGCGACCACGGCGACCAGGAGCCCTGGAGCTTCGGCGACCAGGTGACCGACCTGGCCCGGCATTTCATTGAGCTGCGCTACCGCCTGCTGCCCTACATGTACACCACGTTCTGGCAGTACGCCACGGCCGGCACGCCCATGCTGCGCCCGCTCACCTTCCTCGACCAGAACGACACCGAAACCTACCTGCGCATGGCCGAATTCGGCCTCGGCGATAACCTGCTGGTGTGCCCCATCACCCAGCCCGGCGCCGAAGGCCGCTGGATGTACCTGCCCCGTGGGGACTGGTTCTACTACTGGACCGACGCCCCCACGGCCGGCGGCGCCGAAGTCTGGGCCGCCGCTGACCTGACCCGCATTCCGCTATTTGTGAAGGCCGGGTCCGTGCTCCCCATGCAGCCCGTGCTGCAGTACGTGGGCGAAAAGGCCATCGAGCAGCTCACCCTGCACGTCTACTTCAAAAACGGCACCGCCGAGAGCGTGCTCTACGACGACGGCGGCGAAGGCTACGGCTACACCGAAGGCCAGAAAACCCTGCGCCGCTTCACCGTCACCGGCTCCGAAAACGACCTGGTTATCACCCAGGCCATTCAAGGCGACTTCCAGCCCAGCTACGCCACCTACCGCGTGGTGCTGCACGGCGTGGCCGGCCCCATCGAAGTAACCACCGACGGCCAGGCTGCGCAGGTAACTCAGGAAACCTTAGAAACTGGTTTGGGGCTGCCAACCTTGGTGGTAGCCGTTGGCTTCGGCGAAGTGCGAGTGAACGTCAATCCGCTGACTGGGGGTAAAATTGAGGTTCTGGTTGCTCAATTCTCATAAAATAGTAGGTGTTCCTAAGCTCTTTTTAAGCTCCATTTCGTGAAGCCACAACGCACAACGAGCGGACCAGATGGTCCGCTCGTTTCGTTTTATCCTACTGCATAACCTGCGGCTAGTCCCACGTGGACGGGCAGTCAATTTATGTTTTCAGGCTAAGAGCCCATTGGTCTCAAGGGCACCTGTTTTTCTTCACGGCCGGCCCGACCCAGTACTTTCGACTTGGATTTCGGCTGTGGCATTTTTTCAAACGTCAGGTGTTTTACCCGACCGGCATTCAGTTCTAATTGCACAATCTTTTGGTGTTTATCCCTCTTCATATTGATGAGGACTCCACCCATCAGGAAGACATCTTTTTCCAAAAATTCGAGGGGTGCGTCTTTGGACTTACTGTTCGAGAGTATCAGCTTTTGGTCTTTAACAGCGAGTGTGTACCGGTACTCTAGTTCGGGGCTGTAATAAGTCCCAGCGTACTCTTGCAACATTTTTGTTTGAGCAACTGCCTCCAGAACTAGGGGGTTTACTCTCTTAAGGGTTCGTTCGCCTGACGGCCAAGTCTGTGCCACTTTTACCGAACCGTCTGCGTTTTTGGAAAATACAAACTGGCTTCGGGCACCTGCCGTTAAAGTCGAAAAGGTAGTTTTTCCAACATTTGCCAGCAATAACTCCGGACCAGCTGACTGCCAATAAAATTTACCGTTCTTTAATAGGTAACTAAACTTTGCGCCATCGGATGAATAATAGACACCGGTGAACTCTTGAAACGCGGTGGCATCGGCCAGCTTGGTCATGCTGCTGTCTGCAAGCGCCTGGGCTGCCAAAGGCTTTTTAACGCTATTGTCCTTCAGCAACAGGTCAATCATTTCATACGCCTGGACCGTGGGAAGGGCCTCGGCGAAGTTGCCAAACACGACGAACCCCATTTTGGCTTCGGGAAAAACCGATACAAACGTCCGAAAGCCGGCATCTGCACCGCCGTGGGAATACTGCTTCCAGCCGTGGTATTCGTCCACGGTAATGCCCGAGGCATACGGAATCTGCTTTCCGTTATTCAGGACGCCGTTGCGGGTTAGCTCCGCTAATACCTGCTTATCTCCAACTTTCTGGTTGTAAAAGTTCATCACCCATTTGGCCATGTCTGGCACGTTGGTAAACAAACTGGTGGCTCCCGAATTGGCGTAGCTTAACACCGCATTCTGGTACTTCTTGTTCACGCTGCGGTAGGAATACGCCCGGTTGGGGACTATTTGCGTGTGGTCGTCGTGAATGTGGGTATTGGCCATGCCCAAGGGCTTAAAAATGGTCGAATCCGCAAATCTCTGCAAGCTCTTGCCCGACACACTTTTCACAATTTCAGACAGCATGGTGAAGCCGCTGTTGGAGTAGCTATACTGCTCGCCAGGGGTAAAATCCAGCGCTTGCTGCCGACTGAGTAGCTTGACGATGTGCTCTTGAGTTATCACATCGTCTATCCGCGTGCCGCTCATGTTCAACAGCGTCCATTGGTCGCGCACGCCGCTGGTGTGGTTGAGCAGGTGACGGATGGTAATGGTTTGCTTCAAATCCGGAAACCAGGGCAAGTACTTCCGCACATCGTCGTTCAGGTTCAGCTTCCCTTCTTTGGCCAGCAGCAAAATGCAGTAGGCTGTAAACTGCTTCGATACCGACGCCATGTGGTAGATGGTTTCGGGCGAGTTTGGAATGCCGTATTCCAGGTTGGCTGCTCCGTAGCCCTTTGAGTAAATCAGGGAGTCGTTGCGGACAATCCCAATGGTGTAGCCCGGACTGCCAGACGCACTCCACTTACTATACAGGCCATCGATTTTCTTTTTGGTGGCATCCGGCAAGCCCTGTGCTTGTGATGTGAAAGCCGCCGCCGAAACCAGCAGCGTATAGAGGGAGGCCTTGAGTAAAAAATTATTCATGCAATGGGATTGGGGGTGAAAGATGTGAATGCGGTTGCCGTGCGTTTAGTGAAAAGACCTAGTAGGCAATAGGAAACAGGCGGCTTTAATATTTTGCAATGTAAAGTATTTTTTTAGTAAAAAAATGTGTTTTATTGAGTCAATGGTTTTCTCGTTGGGCTTGTTAAAGGTTACAATTCCGAATCCTTCTTCGCATTGTGCACCTATTTGCCCCTGCGTCGAATGAATGCAGAAAAGGGAAAAGGTTCTAGGACGCGTGAACAATTAAAGTAGCTTTGAAGATGCAAAAAGACCGCACATTACTCACTGACGCGCACTGGCAACGCCTTTCACCGCTCTTACCGGG
>NZ_MDZB01000130.1 GCF_001816145.1 Hymenobacter lapidarius
TAGTCGGTTGTAGTCGGGCGCAACGAGAATCTTGTAAGGTGTGGTAACCTCAAAATTCTCGCGCCTGGCTACAACTTCCTTATTTTCCGGATAGGCTCTAAGTACACCTCGTAGGGGCGCTGCCTGATAATATTTCCTTTACCGTAAATGGAAAACAGCAACGGTTCCATCATGGCAGTGGCCACGGCTTTGGTGGGTAGCAGAGATTTGTAGAACGGTGTTTGGGGAACTGCACTTATGACGCGCTGCACTTGCTGCCGGGCGTGAGCTTCACCTAGCTTACTATGGCTCGATTTCTGGCCACAAGAAGGCAGGGCGAACAGGCAGAGGACACCAGCCAAAACAGATACAGCGAAATTCATCGATGCGAAGAAGACTTGGAAACGAAAGAAAGGTAAGTATACCCTCGTTTTATTGAACGGGCACGACCCTTTGTAAAGAAAAAGGGGGTCCTTTTTATAAAGCCCGTTGGCTTTATAAAGAAAAATCAAGTTTCTTTACAAAGCCAACGGGCTTTATCCGTGGCGCTTTCGCCTTCCCGTCATGCCGACTGCCTGGCAACCTTCCGTGCTTCCGCCAACGAGTGAGCTGGAGACGCGCGCTGTGCTGAAAAAGCTGCCGGCGGCGCACCGGGCCTTGGCCGAGCTCAAGGGCCTAGTGGCCGCCATCCCCAACGAGAGCATTCTACTCGACACGCTGCCGCTCCAAGAGGCGAAGGACAGTTCCGCCATTGAAAACATCATCACCACCCACGACGAACTCTTCAACGCCGAGCTGCAGTTGGGCGACTCGCACGCGGCCAAGGAGGTGCAGCGCTACGCCTCGGCCCTGCGGCTCGGCACGGCGCTGGTGAAGCAGTACGGGTTTCTGAGCACCAACCACATTGCCCAAATCCAAGAAGAATTGAAGCGCGACCGCGGGGGCTACCGCAAGCTACCGGGCACGGCCCTAAAAAACCAACGGGGCGAGGTGGTGTACACGCCCCCGCAGGACCCGGCCGTGATTCTGGACCTGATGGACAACCTGGCGCAGTACTTCAACGACGATTCGCTGCACGACGTGGACCCGCTGGTGAAAATGGCGGTGCTCCACTTTCAGTTCGAGAGCATTCACCCGTTTTACGACGGCAACGGCCGCACCGGGCGCATCCTCAACATCCTCTACCTGGTGCTCAAGGGCTTGCTCGACATCCCCGTACTGTACCTGAGCCGGTTCATCACCCAGCACAAAGCCGACTATTACCACCACCTTCAAGCGGTGCGCGACACCGGGGAATGGGAGCCGTGGCTGCTGTACTTGCTCACCGGCGTCGAGCAAACGGCCCGCGAGAGCATCGCCCTGATTACGGCCCTGCGCGCCTTGATGCAGGACACGAAGCAGCGGCTGCGCCCGTACAAGTTTTATAGCCAGGACCTGCTCAACAACTTGTTCCGTCATCCCTACACCCGCATCGAATTCGTGCAGCAGGAACTGCACGTGAGCCGGCCCACGGCGGCCGGCTACCTGAACCAGTTGGCCGCGGACGGCGTGCTGGTCAAGCAAAAGCATGCCAACTCGAACTACTACGTCAACCAGCCCCTGTTCGACCTACTTGCCCGGCTGGGGTAGCCCGCGCTGCTGTGCGGAGGTGAACGCCGAAGCACCGAGTCATTCAAAATCACCGTTTTCCTAAACTCTTGATTTGCCAGAGGAAGTGCTTAAGCAGGTGCGCTTATACTCTTCACGGCACCCTTCAACTCCAACTCCAACTCCATCCCGTCTACCGTCATTCTCGGCCCCGATGGCCAGGTAGCGGCCCGCCACGACGGCATGGCCGAGTACGACACCCCGGAATTCAAGACAGCCCTGGAAAAGCTGGCCCTCCAATAGGCTCCTGGCTTTGCCCCGGCCTCTAATGAGCTGGCTCTGTTAAAAAGAGGCCAGCATTTCCGTGTCAGTCAGATAGGTAAACTCCTGATGCGTACTTTAGCATTTGCTTAAATACAACAGGTGCCTTTCGTGCCGCCCTATTTCATGAATTCCACCCCTTGCGTCCGGGTCTTTGCCAACGCCGACCATATCCAGCAGTGTCAAGCGCGCCTGACCCGAGTCGCCCCCGCCCTCAGCTCGCTGGCTGCGGTACTGGCCCTGGCCGGCAACGAAGTGCGCCTGCAACTGCTCTTCCTGCTCGCCGACGAGCAGCTGTGCGTGTGCGACTTGGCCGACGTGCTGCGAATGACCGTTTCCGCCGTATCACAGCACCTGCGCAAGCTCAAAGACGGCGGCTTGGTCACGGCCCGCAAAGTGGGCCAAACCGTGTTTTACTCCCTCAATGCCGAGCACCTGCCCGTGCTCCAGCCCCTGCTGGCCCGCCTCGCCACTACCCAACCCGAACCGGCTCAATGAACAGCGCCCCCGCCCCGCTCTCCAAGTCCTTGTTTGGCGCCGGCCTGCTGGCTGCCCTGGCCGCTTCGCTTTGCTGCATCACTCCGCTGCTGGCCGTGGTCGGCGGGCTCGGGGGCGCCGCCAGTTCTTTCGCCTGGCTCGAACCCTATCGCCTCTATCTAGTAGCCCTGACCGTGGCCGTGCTCGGCTTCGCCTGGTACCGCCAGCTGCACCCCGCGCCTACAGCCGACTGCTGCGTTGTGTCCGAGAAAAGGCCCCTGATGCAGACCACTGCTTTTCTCGGCGCCGTCACCGTACTCGCCGCGCTGCTGCTGGCCTTTCCTTACTACGGGGCCACGCTCTACCCCACGGCCAAGCCCAGTGCCCCGGCCGTTGCCGCCAATGAGGCTGCCCCCGTGTGGCAGACCACAGCCTACCGCATTAGCGGCATGACCTGCGAGGCCTGCGCCCGCCACGTCGAAAGCGCCGTGCAGCAAGTGCCCGGGGTGCAAACCGTGGCCGTGTCCTACGACCAGGCCACCGCCCGGGTACGCTTCAACGCTGCCCACGCCCAGGCAGCCCAAGTCGAAAGCGCCATCAACCGCACCGGCTACCACGTCCAGAACCCCACCCGTTAAACGCCGCCCCATGGCCCCGACCCAACCCGTTACCCTGACCTCCGTGCTCACCTGCCCGGTGTGTCAGCACGCGCAGGCCAAGCAGATGCCCACCGACGCTTGCCAGTGGTTCTACGAATGTCCCAGCTGCCACACGGTGCTCAAGCCCCTGGCCGGCGACTGCTGCGTGTACTGCTCTTACGGCTCCGTACCGTGCCCGCCCATTCAAGCACAAGGCAAAGGCGCCTGCGGCGGCGGCTGATTCTATTTCACTTTCCCTATTGGCCCCATGACTTCTTCTAACGTCACCCGCCGCGCTGCCCTGCGCGCCGCCGCTGTCCTCGGCACCACCGCGCTGCTCAGCGGCCCCGAGGCCCTGGCGATGCCGGTTCCCGTCCTGCCCCCCGCTGGCAAAACCCCCGCGTTATCGGCGGCCGAAATGGCCGCCATTGAAGAGGCCATGGGCAAAAAAGGCACCTACGTGGAAGCGCAGGCCACACACACCACGCCGTTGCCCCGCAACGATTTGAAGGTGACAATAAAGGGCGAGCCCGTGCCCATTCCGTTGGGCTTCGGCGGCTGGGTGGCCATCAAGCACACCCTGGATGGCAAGTCCGCGATGCTGATGAGCGACACCGTGCTATTGCAGGAAGAAGTCAACCCGCTCATGTCGGCCGCCCTAGCGCAGGGCCTGGAAATCGGCGCTGTGCATAACCACTTCTTCTACGAGGAGCCGCGCATTTTCTACATGCACATCCACGGCATGGGCACCCCCGTCGAGCTGGCCCGCAAATTTGCCGCCGCACTCAAAGACTCAAAGCTGCTGCCGGCCAACCAGCCCAAGCCGGCGGGTGCGCCTGCCGCGGCCCAGGGCAACAACGCCACGCCCGCCGCCGGCCCGCCCACGGGCAAGGAACTGTTTGACTTGCCTGCCTTGGATAAGATTACCGCCAAGCAAGGCACTGTCAACGGGCCTACTTACAAATACACCGTGGGCCGCGACGACCTGCAGTCGGTGATGATGGGCACGGAAATGACCGCCGCCATTGGGCTCAATTCGTGGGCCGCCTTTGCCGGCAAGCAAGACGACGCGCACATTGCCGGCGACATTGCCATGCTGGAAGCCGAAGTAAACCCGGTTATTAGAGCCCTGCGCGCCCACAACCTCGAAGTGGTGGCCGTGCACAACCACATGCTCTTCGACCAGCCCCGCATGATGTTCCTGCACTACTACGGCCGGGGCCCGGCTGCGCAGCTGGCGACCGGCTTCCGCGCTGCCCTCGACCAGCTCGGCAAAGGCAAGCGCCTCGGCGGCATGGAAGCACCGGGCATGAAGCACTAGCGGTTGCGGCCTGCGCGCTGCTTTGGGAGGAACGAGCGGTTCCTCCCGGACCCTGATGCCCGCTGGTGAGATAGTATGGCTAGTGCGGTACGGCAACGGGCAAAATCGAACGGCCGCATAAAGGCCCGGCGGCACCAAGGTGCCGCCGGGCCAATCAGCTACGGAATCAATCGGAGGTAACGACTAGAAGCCGCCGTCTTTCACGCGCTGGCGAACCAGCTCCTTCAGCCGGTCGATGTTCTTCGTTTCCTGGGTTTTGAGCTCTTGCCAGAACTGCTTGCTGTCCGCCACGCCCCCCTGCTCGGCGTTGGCAATGTATTGGTCGTAGCGCCACAGGGCGTCGAGGCGGCTGCTGAGGTCGTGCACGAGGTCGTGGGCGTGGTTGGGCAAGCCCTTGGTTTTGCCGATGTGCTGCTCGGACTGGTCGTTGGGAGTGTTCATGAGAAAATGGAAGGGGGAAAGTGAATGGTAATTACTGAACGGGGAAAATCGGTTACCGTTGTGGGCGGCCCGCAACAAGTGCAGGTCGTTGGCCCGGCGGGCCACCTCTTGCGCGTGACGGCGCGAGGAGGCCGCCAGCAGTTCGGCTGGCCTTCGGCAATGTTTAGGTCAGCCAGGACGTAGAAGCACCGCTTGTACTTGCCCAGCAGCGGGGCCTGCTCGGCGGCCGGCGTGCCCAGGCAGCTGACGTGGCCGCGCAGGTGGGCAACGGCGATGAGCAGGGAACAGGCCTACAGTTTGACCACCAACCCGGCGCTGCCCCAACGCAGGGCCCCGGCGTTGCGGCCGTCGATGCGGGTGCCCCCGCCCAGCGAGAGGCCCGCAGGCCCGGCCACGGGCACGTACACCGAAACGCCCAGGTTGGTGGTGCTCACCCGGGTTTCGGGGAAGCGCGCCGGCGTGAAGCCGGGCCCGCCGATGTCGATGCCGCTGGTGGACGTCTGGTTGGTCAGCGAAGCGTCGGCGTAGAAGCGCGCGCCGGCGTAGCCCACCTTGGCCGCGAGCAGCACCGCGTCGGGCACCTGACTGGAGCGAAAGCTGTAGCCGCCCTGCCCGGTGGCAAACAGCCCGTTCGCCCGTTGGTACTGCAGCAGCAGCGAGGGGTTCAGGTGCGAGGACTGGTTGCCGATGCCGTAAATCAGGTTGGTGCGGTAGCTGCTCAGGGGCGTGCTGACGCCCACGGCGCCCGTGGCCGACAGGGTGCCGCCCCCGCAGGGTTTTCGGTACGCGTGCCACTGCACTACCGCGGCGCCGTTCTGCAGGTTTCGCTCGCGCACCTTCAGGTCGCTGTCCAGCCGCCGGCTCTGGGCGGAGATGTAGGGCAGGTTCACCACGACGTCCACCTGGTCGGTCACGCCGTAGGCCGCGTACAGGTTGACGCTCTCGATAACGATATCGTCGAGCTTGCGGATGGCAATGGGCGTTTTTTGGGTGCCCAGGTAAAACTGGTCGAAGCTTTCCCGGGTGTACGACAGCGCCACCGCGGCGCGGCCCTTGCCTTGGGCAAAGCCGCCAACCAGGTGCTGCGCAATTGCCGGTCCGGGCACCCACCACAGGGCGAGCAGCAGGAAGGGGAGTAGGAAGGTTTTCATGAAGCGCGTTTTGCCGCTAGTTGGTTTATTGTAAAGAGGTTACCTGCTCGCCCCGGCGGCGGTGCCTTAATTGGGGTGTTGGGCCTGCGTTTGCATCCCCAGGTTGCGCTGCCAGCTGTGCAACTCGTCGGCGTGCTGCTGGACGTAGGCGGCCAACCGCTCGGGCTGCTCCTGGCCCAGGTAGAAATCGGCCAGGGCGTAAAAGCACGTTTTGTAGTCGGTCAGCAGCTGCGCCCGGTAGCGGGTGGGCGTGCTCAGGTTGCCGATGAAGCGCCTTAGTTTGCCAAGCACCGCCAGCAGCACCGTCTCGGCCGGCGAGCCTTGTTTTAGATTGCGTAGGGCGGCAGCCCATCCCTGGCAGGCCGCCACGTACTGCCGCACCAGCGGCACCGCATCCGGCGTGAGCGGGCGCGTCGCGTTGGCTTTCGGCTGCAGGCCCACCACCAGCTCCGCGTACCGCCCGGCAGCGCGTTGGTAGTGGCCGTCCGCCAGCGACTGGTCGGCATGCTGCAGGTAAACTTGGCTTTCAGAATAGCTCATGGTGAGTGAATGAAGGGAGTAGCCAACTGGCCCCCAGGTTATAAATAAGATGGGCCCCAGCTGCACCGGACCACACCGACGGGGTGCGCGGCAAGTAGTAGGCCCACCCCCGGCGGCAGTTCCGGCGCATAAGCGGGGGAGGGTACCGGCCGGGTAAAACCGGAATCTGCCCCAAAGCTAGCCACAATTTTTAGACTAGTCTAAAAATTTATTTCGGGCATACTAAATTATGTGTTTTGCGAATAGCCTACACCGTGGACCTGAGCGGCGACACCTGCAAAAAAGCTTTATCAGCGCCAAGGCCATGTAGCCTCTCCCGGGCAGGCGGCCGAAGAGGGGCTACCAGGTATAAAGCACCCCAGCAATTAAGTGCAGGGGCCGTGACACGGAAACAACGTTTCCGCCCCGACCCCCGCACTTAATTGCGCAAGTGACGTATCCAAAAAAAAAGTTAAGCTGTCTGATTTCTCATTTCTTTTTTCAATTAATATGGCGCACGTAACGAGCATTGAAGGCGCAGCTGCTGCTT
The DNA here is from genome assembly GCF_001816145.1 of Hymenobacter lapidarius. Lineage (GTDB taxonomy): Bacteria > Bacteroidota > Bacteroidia > Cytophagales > Hymenobacteraceae > Hymenobacter > Hymenobacter lapidarius. Next base: position 6,985 of record NZ_MDZB01000130.1, read on the forward strand.
GGGAAACCTATAGCGAAGGCGTGGAAAAACAGGTTTTGCGGGCCGAAGGGGGTGACTCTCGGGTGCTCCTGCGCATTGCGGCCGGCCAGGGCTACCCCGTACACGCGCACGCCGTACCGGACGAAGTATTTGTGGTGGACGGCACCTACGTGGACCCGGGCGTGGAGCAAGGGCGCGCGTTCGGCCCCGGGTCTTATCTGCATTACCCGGCGGGCACCGAGCACAACGCCACTAGCCCGACCGGCTGCACCATCCTGGTCTGGAGCACCAAGGCACCCGTGAAAACGGCCGGCGAGTTGCTCGGCAACCCCGACGCGCTGGTGCTCCACGGGGGCAGCGTCATTACTGGCCCCGACGGGGCCATTGTGGCCGGCCCGGTGTACGACGTGGAAATCATCCTGACGGCCGAAATTGACTGGGCCCGCGTTCCCGAAGAGCAGATGGCACTGGACGTCGCCGGCCACTACGCCCGACCCGACGTACGCGGACCCACCGGGCCGCGTTGATTGCGGGCCGGCTTTTTCCTGCCCATGACGCCCGCTCGTTCTTTTCCTGATAACGCCGTGCGGCCGGTGCTCGTCGTGGGGGCCGGGCTCGCCGGGCTCACCGCCGCCCGGGTCCTGCTTGCCGCGGGCGTGCCGGTGCGGGTGCTCGAAGCCCGCGACCGGGTGGGCGGACGCACCTGGGCCGTCCCGGCCTTGTCGGATGGTGGGGAGGACAGCTTGCTCGACCTGGGCGCCACCTGGGGCTGGGACCACCACCCGCACCTGAGGCAACTGCTCGGCGAACTGGGCATTCGGCCCTTCGTGCAGCCCAGCGCCGGGGCCACGGCTTACCAGACCCCGCAGGGGGTGCACCGGCTGCCCCACCCGTCGGGGTCCACCGGCTACCTGCGCTTCGCGGGCGGCGCCGCGGTGCTGTGCCGCACCCTGGCCGGGCAGCTGCCAGCGCATAGCCTGGAGTTGAACACCCGCGTGACGCAGCTCCGCCGGTTGCCCAACGGCCAGGGCATCGAAGTCCAAGCGGAGCAGGGCGAAAGCCCCCGAACGTACGCGGCGGCGGCGGCGGTGCTGGCGTTGCCGCCGCGGCTGGTGGCGCACCGCGTCGCCTTTGACCCGGTTCTATCCGCTGAGCTGCTGCAGACGCTGCGCGAAGTGCCCACGTGGATGAGCCACGCCATGAAATGCGTGGTGGTGGCCTTGGTTAAAAGTTTGGTACAAAGGTTAAACGAGCGGCTGCTCGGTGGGCGTGTCAACGCGTCTTACTGCGCGACGGCCGGAGCCAGAAAGGTGCACCTTGTCGCCCCCATCGACAGGGAGCTGTTATGCAGGTAGAAAGGGGGCCGGAAAGTGGAGCCATTTACGTATCCAGCTGGCCCAACCTTGTTGACCTGTTTGGCTCGCTGGAGAGATTGCTATCGCTCACCCTTCAGAGGGAGTTTGACTTCTCCGGGAAACCCTGTAAAACCCCACTCATTTGATGTAGGGGTAGTATGGGGTGGTCAAGTGGAAGCCGATTGTCAGCCCGTCGTTTAACCTTTGTACCAAACTTTTAACCAAGGCCATAATTTTGGGTATGCTGCTCGATACGGAGCCACTTCTGATAAATGTCTGGGTGATATTTTTTTAATTTTTCAATCTCAAAAGCAGAACCGCAACGATTTTGCTCCGACTTAGGGTTGGGTTGCGCCCACCCGGTTCGAGACCCACAAATCAATGAAAGTAGGACTACCGCAAGTAAAAATTGTTTCATTTGGCATATGTTATGAAATGAGAAAATTCGCGCTTATTACTTCCCTGTTGTCGAGGGTCGGATATCGTCGATTTCTAGCTTATAACCAAATGAACTTCTGAGCGTGGGGAAAGTCGTTAGCCCGTAACAGCTTTTCTTACGGCCTGTTAGCAGCACACGAAGTCCTTCAACTTGATACTGTACCGGCAAAGGGGTGGATGGGACCAAGTAGTTGTCTAATAGAAAACTGCCCTTACTTATGTCTAAGGAGTCTACAATTAAGCAATAAGTATCTGGCTGTGTTCTGGTCACAATGGCTTCTTTGTTTTGATAAGAAGCCAAAATTCGCTCGTTATCGCAGCTTTGACTAGGAATACTGCTTGTGTCTTTTTCACACCCTGCCCCTGCAGCTGCCCCAAAAATCAATAAAGGGGATATTATCAAGAATTTCATGGTAAGTGGGTTTAGTGTTTTTGAAGAACTTTAGACCTGCGACTTAGGCATGACCCTAGTAACAGCTGTTTAGTTGCGTGGGTAGGGTTGATTTTAGTAACCTAGTCGGAGTCGAATTAATGTCAGTCAATACTTTGGTAACCAGATGTTTTGCCATTTTTTAGACGTGCCCTATCCCACGTCTTCGGAGACGGTCGTTGTGTCGTAAGCAAACCCCTACCCCGGTGCATGCCTGTATCCGGTGAAATGGAATGGGTGCTAAAACCCGAAAAAACGGGTGAGAAACCCCAAAGAGAGGGTTCTGCTGGGGGCGCAACGGGCAGACATGGCGCGAGCCGGAAACCGGCGGGTGCCACCAGTGCGAACCGGAAACGCCCGGACAACGCCGGGGCCGGTTACGCAAGCAGCACGGGGCTGCAGGCGAGGGTGAGAAGCGGGGTCCACGGCCCCGGTCAGGGTAAAAACCCTGTGGTGAGAAGGAAGAAGGTGGCGCAAACAAACGAACCAATCCGGAGAAAAACTAATTATTTTGATGTTGCTGGCAATTAGGGAGAAACAACAACAGCCGCTGGCCTCAAAGCAGGCCGGTGCTTTATGGGTAGTGGTCTAGACGCAGCGGTTTGTGCAGGGGCAACAAGGGCCCCGATGGGGGCAAGCCGGCGGCGACCGGCAACCCCGGGCAAAGCGGGCGGTCAACCAGCCGCCTTCCCGGCAAAGTGCCACGCCGGCGGCGCCCCGAGAAGCAACGCCGACCCGCACGGATTCCAAGACCGACCTTATAAGTAGGATTATGTAAAGTGATTATTCCGGGACAGGGCCCGCATTATTTGCACTTCCCCACTGCCCCCAAAATCCTGTTTGACCAGGCCCGGGAAAGCACCTGGTTTCGAGTTTACGAAACTCATCCCCTCAGCACGTTTCGTAAACTTTCAATCGTAGACGAGTTTCTTAAACTCGACCGGCCCGGCAATGGGCTATCAGCACCTGGTGGCGGGCAGCTGCGAGGAGTTTACCCAAAGGAGCGTTACTTTCAATCATGCGTTTACCTGATGATGACCCATTAGACATTCAGTGTTTTGTGTATTACCTCTTCAGGGGTAGTCTGCATTCCAAGCTGATTGGAGTGGATTACGTTTTCCGCTTGGTGCGTGAACCACAACTGCTCGAAAATGCCTTTCGGCTTTTCACAGAGGCGCTGCGGCAGCACGCTCCAGGCGGGCGGGCAGACAATCGAGCCACAGAATACTTGGTTGCCTACTTTGTGACACAGGACTTGGAGCAAGCGCAGACGCTGCTGGCCACGGCCCCTGTTGACCAGCCAGACGATGTTTACGCCCACTTTTTCCAGTTGGCCTGCCACTTCATTCACAACACCTTTGCTGACCCCATCCAATCGCCCCATTACTTGTTCGACCTTGATGGCTGCGGAACTGATGCGGTGCCCGCATTTGCCGTGTGGACCAATGTGGTAAACGCGCTGGCACCCGACGACGCCACGGCTTACGCACGTGCCTTGCGACGAGCTAATGACCGTGCGCGTGTGCAGTTAGACGGATACAGGCCGCAGGAGCCATTCTCCGAGTGGGAATGGGAGCAAGAAATCTACTAGCGTAGACTGGACACGAGCGCCACTTAGAAGGTTTAGCAAAAGGGTCGTGGCTGTTGCAGAACTCGGATGAAGGTCCAAAACGGTCTGATTCATACCCTGTAGAGGTGCAATAGGCCTGTTCAAGCGTGTTGACGGCCTGCTTTAAACGCCAAACGCCTAGTTACGGGGTCAAATTGGAGTTCTGCAACAGCCAAGGCCTTTGATGATGACGGTGGTGCGGTCTTTGTACTCGACTGATTTACCTCGGCCACCCTTTGACGGGTGCGGCCTCGCCTGATTTAAGTGACCCGGTATGCTTTACCTCTTGCCCTGGCTCTATTACACCGGCTTGCTGGCCGTCGTCGCCGCTTTGCCCCGGATAACGTCGCTGCGTCCGGGTGCCCTGCGCCGGGCCTGCGGGGCCGGGTGGGGGCTGGGCGCGTTGCTGCTGCTGGCCGACGTGGGGGAACTCCTGGTCTTCGCCAGCGGCGCCGAGGTCCCCTGGAGCTACCGGCCCTACGGCATGGTGAGCGGGGCCGGCGTGGGCACCAGCCTGGCGCTCGCGGGCCTGGTGCTGTGGGGCGCGCGCCGCTCCACCCGCGGGCGCACCGTGGCGGCGGCGTCGGGGGCGGCGGTGGTAGTGGTCAACGCGCTGCACCTCGTGGTCCTGAGCCAAGGGACCGTCAGCGAGCACGTGGGGGTGTTTACCCTGCGGGAAATCGCGTACTACAAACACTTGGCGACGGGGGCCAATCCAAACCAGTTGCTGGTCGTCACCCGGCAACCGTTTGCCGTCACGGTCCGGTGCGGGGCCGACAGCATGCGCTTGCCCACCGGGGTCGGGCTGTTCCAACTGCGGTTCGTGGAGAAACAACGAGCCGGTTTGTGAGCGCGGCGACCCGGCAAGCTCGCCGGCCACTTCCTGGGCCGGGCATCTATGAATTGGGGTTATGTGGAATACGACGGGCAATTATTCGCGATTGCGGTTATTGACGCCCTGAAATAATCATAGTAATTGCGGTTGCCTTTCCGCCGTTCGGCACTGGCTTAAGCGATTTAATAGCTGACTTAAAATTATTTTTGGCCGAACTAGGAAGCAGCTGCCTTCGAGGAGTTCGGCTGTTAGTGCGGTTTCAAAAAATTCGACTGTAGCTGTGGCAACTGCCCTGATGATTCCTGCTCTGCAGGCTTCTGCCGGGCGAGTAAGGCATTCATACGGGCGATATGGCTTTATCTGGCCAAGCGCTAGGGGAGTGAACTCCTTGCCGTAGGCAAGACTGGTAATCGGGCGCGACGCACCACTGGTTTTTGGGCGGCGCATTGGCAGAAATAGGCGGCCTCTTTCTCTCCTTCTTGCTTTGACCGCTTCAGGGTTTGGGGCCTCAAGTAATCGCGTTGACTATCACCAGCCAATAACGGCATTGCCTTCGACTTCTGGGGGTGCATCCGCATCCTTGAATCCGACTATGCGCCCCAGCCGCACCAGTGCACCCGGACACGCCATCACCGGTTGAAATGTGCTTAACGACTCTACGCAATGGAATCAGCCGCGCCCCTGCCCTGTCGTGGCCGCTCGCGGAAATTTTAGTTGCCGTGTGTCACGGCATTCGAGTTATACCCAGATGCTACAACGCAGTCTACAACATTTCCAGAATACCCAGAATTTTAAGAATATTTAGCAAATATGGAATACAAAAGAAGAGTAATTTTTCCCGGCGTATTCAGCATTCTCAACATTCTGAATAGTTTCAGATGCTGACGATTTCGTATAAACAGCATAATTTCAAACGATTGAATTTAAAATCAGTGTTGACTCACGAAAAAATGCTCAGCATACTGAAAATGTTAAGCATTTTTAGTATTACTGGCATGTACGGTATGCGCGGTATGCTCATTCGTGCCATAAGTTGTAATATTGCCGCCTCACCCTCTTTGCTACCTCATGAAAGTTATCACCTTTGCCAACCATAAGGGAGGAGTAGGCAAGACCACTTCCACGCTCACGGTCGGTCAGGAACTGGCCCGCCGCGGCCATCGGGTGCTGTTCTTGGACTGCGACCCGCAGCACAACCTGACCATGAGCTTTGCCGCCAACGTGGCGACCCACCTGGGCACCGTCATCAAAGGCGAGCGCACGCTCAAGCAAATCATCGTCGGGGTAGGGGAGGGGATGGGCCTGGCCGGTTCGGCCCGGGAACTGACGCAGCTCGAGAAGATACTGGGGCAGCAGCCCACCTACCAGTTTTTCCTGCGCGACCAGCTGGAGGAAGTAGCCGCCGACTACGACTACGTGCTCATTGATACGCCCCCCGCCCTCACCAGCCTCACCTACGCGGCCCTGGTGGCCAGCGACGCTGTGTTTATCCCTGTGCAGCCCGAGTTCTACGGCTACGAGGGCCTGACCACGCTGCTGGATGCCTGCGCCATCATGGGCAAAAACTTCAACCCCCGCCTGAAGGTCGGCGGCCTGTTCCTGACGAAGTACGCGGCGGGCTACCGCCTGGCGCTGCACCACGACGTGGTGGCCATCATGCGGGAAAACGCCGTGACGGGGCCGCTGCTCATGAACACCAGCATCCGGCAAAACGGCAAGCTGTCGGAAGCGCAGATTGAAAAACAAAACCTGTTTGCCTACGCGCCCACCAGCAACGGGGCCGAAGACTATGCCAACCTCACCACTGAAATCCTCGCCCGTCTATGAGCACCGGCCCTAAAAAGCGCTTTGGCAGCACGCTGACCCAGCCCGTTGCCCCCACTCCCGACGAGTTGATGTTCGGGGCCGTAAGCCCCCTGCCGGCGACTCCCGGCGCAGCTGCTATTTCAAGCCCCTCGGTGGACGTACCCGCCCCGGCCGGTCCCACCGGGCGCTGGGTGCCCTTTGGGTCCTACGTGCGCGACCAAACGTACCTGCAGCTCAAGCAGGCGGAATACTGGGAGCCCGGCTTCGAAATCCGGCAGTTTCTGGAAGACACCCTGCAGGCTGCCCTGGCGCAGTTGCCCGCCGCGCAGCGGACGCTGCCGGCCCCGGTGCTGGAAAAGTTGCTCAAAACCAACCGCAAGCTGCAGTCTCAGTAGCGGGACCATCGAGCAGGCTGCCTAGAGGCGATTGCCCAAGGGTCAGTTGCGGAGACTGCAGCGGCAGTAGCTTCTCAAGCTACTGCTGATATTGCACATTTTCATGAATTGAATTACTTTTTGCGATTTAATTGGAATGGGTTTTACGCTGGCATAAAATCACAACTTACTAATTACTAATACATAGTATAAAATAGTACAACCGCCTCGAAACAATTTTGCGTTTTGTGCTTTTTTTGACTTTTAAGCAAATGAGGTTGCTACAAAATAGACGCTTAAAAAAAACTCCCTAGCTAGTTGTTTTTTAAACTCAAATTATAATATTAGTATTACAGGCTCCAGAACGTATTGACAAACAATAATTTATGAGACCAGGTTGCTACAAAATAGACGCTAGGTTGCTACAAAATAGACGCTAGGTTACTACAAAATAGACGCTAGCAGATTCTAGGTTGCTACAAAAAGGACGCTACCGTCCCAAGTTGCTACAAAAAGGACGCGAGGTTGCTACAAGATAGACGCTAAGCGAGATTAGTTTGCTACAAAATAGACGCTGCCAGGCTCAGGTTGCTACAAAAAGGACGCTAGAATACTCCAAAATAAACAGCTATTGCTCTTCAGTGCCCCGACTTATCCCCCATGAAAAAGCCGCCCAAACAGAACGCCGACAAAATAGTAGCCCAGCACAATGCCCTCGTCAACGCGCGTTTCAGCTTCGTGCCCCTGCAGATGCGCCTGTTTTTGGCGCTGCTTGCCCGCATCAGCCTGGACGACACCGAATTCAAGGAGCACGTTATCCCGGTCAGCGAACTGCTGTTCGAGCGGCACGGCGGTTCGGCTTACCAGCAGCTTGACGAGATGTGCGACGACATCACCTCTTTTAAGCTGTACATTGAAATACTGGAGGACGGCACCCGCAAACGGCGACGGCGGCCCAAGTACGACTACATCCCGCTGATGGCCAAGGCGGGCTACGACGGGGACATGGGTGGGATAGTGGCGGCTTTCAATCCCCTCATCATGCCGTACCTGCTGCAGCTGCGCGAAAGCGGCAACTTCACCTTGGCCGACCTGGACGAGTTGCGCAAGCTGAAAAGCCCCAGCTCGGTGCGCATCTACTGGCTACTGAAAGAGTATTCGGACTTTGGGCAGCGAACCGTCACGCCGGAGCAGCTGCGCTTCATGCTCAACATCGCCGAGAACGAATACCCACGTTTTAGCAACTTCAAAGCGCGGGTGCTGGACCGGGCGCAGCTGGAACTGGCGCGCACCGACATGCCGTTTACCTACGAGCTGGAACGGCAGAACCAGTTGGTACAGCGCATCAAGTTCCTGTTCGGTTATGACACAGCCAACACCAGTTCAGATGAGCTGGCACAAACACGGGATGAACAGAATGTTGAAACAACCGAGCTTTCTCAACATTCTGAAAATGTTGAGAAAGCCACTGCCAAGGAGCCTGCCTGGGTTCAAGCATTACGGCTGATAGGGGTAAGCCTGCGCAGCATCAAGCAGATTACTCAGCAATTGGAAGCAAAGGAATACCCCCTTGAATACGTCGATTTTGTGTTGTCGCGCATTGGCAAGCAGCACCAACTGGGGAAAGTGAAGAAACCGGCGGGCGCGGTTTACAAAGCTCTGGTAGAGAAGTACCTGATAGAAGAATACTTGGCCGGACAACAAGCCCCCAAGGTGATTCCAGTCAAAAAGACCAGCGTTGCCATTAAGACCAAAAGGCCACTGCTGGAAGAAGTTGCTTTTCCGTTGCGGGAAGTGCGGGATATGTACGAGAACCCCGGGCCGTTTCTGAAACGACAGCTGCAGGCACCCACTTTTGAGCTGCATCTGGAGGCTGTTTATTTAAGTCAGGGATTCGCTCTTGTAAAGCGTGATGGGGAAGACTGGCTGGTTAAAACTGCTCTTTCCTAACCATTGGTAGGGGGGCCACCGTCAGCTCTTTAACAGCGGTGTCGGCAGCCAAACCCTAGGGGAGACTTCAAACAGAAATACGAGTCATTCTTTACCACCATCCAGATTTTAATGAGCCAAGCGCCGCTCGTCATTACGCCCGTCCACATCCAGCGGGCAAAAGCAGCCCTGCACGATGCCGGCATTCCGGTGGCAGTGGGTAATCAGGCCTTGGCCTTGGCCACCGCTTACTACAACCAAACCCCTCAGGTTAGCCAAACGGACGCCATGCGCCAAGAGCGCAACCGCGTTCAGGACGAACTGGAAAACGTCAGCAGCCAGCTACTGCATGAGCAACGCAGAACGCTTCGACTGGAAAGGGAGCTGGCAGTCGCGCTTAAACTGCCCAAAACGCATCAGAACAAGGCCTACAAGCTGCGTAAGCAGCTACGGGCGATACTTGCCGTACTGCAGCACCCCCAGGCGAAGGATACAACCAAGCTAAAGGGCATCGCTAAACTGGTCGTAAAGGCTTTAGAGGGGCAAGACGACTTAAATCAGCAAATTCTAGGGTAAATTTCTGAGGTGATTGAGATGGTCTAGCTAAGCCAGACAGGGTTAGGACGTTTTTTAAAGGTGGCTTTCAAAGTGGTTGGGCGAGGTAACCGGATGAAGAAAGACACACCCGGCGTTGTAATGTGCGGCATGGTGGCTGATTTCGAGCTTGGCTTCGACCAGACTAGGGAAGCTGTCGCCGTCGAGTAATTCAGCCTCGATACGGCTTCAAAACGGTTCGGCGTGGGCGTTATCGTAGCAGTTGCCGCGTCGGCTCATGCTTTACAGCGCGCCATGGTGGGCGACGAGGACTTTGAAGCGGGTGGCTCTACCTGGCTGCCTTGGTCGCAGTGGATGACGAGCCCAGCCGGGGGCCGTCAGGTATGATAAGCAGCCGGCGCCACGCGCAGCACGTGACAGAGCTGGCGCACAGGTACGTGGACGACGCGCCGGGCGATGTGCTGTTAGGTGCTCACCGGGTCGGTTAGCCAAAGGTTACCCACCGCAACGACTTAAAAAAACTCGTTACGGGTCCCTCTTGAGGTTTCTTGGCCGGACCATCACCTATCTGGTAAGTGGACTATAATAGCCTGTTGAGCCAAATTTAGCTTTGGGCATCCTATCCAGAGTGTGGTTGCCGCAAAAGCACTGCTCGCTTCTCATATCCAACGCTTTGATGACTCTTCTTCCTTTCTGCGCGGCTCACTGGGAGCAATGAAGTCTGAAATGCCCTTCCAGCGGCTCGCGGTTGCACGCCGCAAGTCTGTTGCCTCCGGGTTGGCATGCTGTACTGCGCGAACACCAAGCGGCTATTCACGGCCCTAGCGTGCAGTCAACACCTTATCCGCGAGAAATGACGGAGCGACAGTGATTTGCCCGAATGGGCTTCGAACGCTGAGCAGGTGTTGTTCAATGAGCCATCTAAACAGTTGCTCCTTTTCTGCCTTCTCATGCCACTTTTTTAACGGAGTAGTCATCATGAAAATCACCGCCTACTTGCTTTTTGCTGGCTTGCTGCTAACCACGGGTGTCCAGGCTCAAACCAAGCTGAGTATCCCGCCATTGAGCCCTCAAGCACACCTGCGTCAGCAATTCTCTACCTCCTACATCGATTTATCGTATTCAAGGCCGTCTCTACGCGGTCGAGTGGGATTTGGCAACCTCGTGCCCAATGGAACGGTGTGGCGCACTGGGGCCAATACCATCACCAAAGTGCGCTTTGGTGAAGAAGTAAAAATTGGCGGCCAAGCAGTACCGGCCGGTACCTATGCCTTGCTCACCATCCCTGGTGCCAAGGAGTGGACCTTGATTCTCAACCGCGACACCGCCCAATGGGGCGCCTACGAGTACAAGCCGGCTCTCGACGTATTGCGTACCACAGTCAAGCCTGGAAAGCTAGCCACTCCCGTCGAAACCATGATGCTAAATGTGGAAAATCTGCGTCCAGCTTCCGCCGACATTGTGCTAAGTTGGGAGCGTACTCAAGTGACCCTGGCCATCCTGGCAGACCCGGACCGCATAGTAATAGGCCAGATTCAGGAAGCCATGAAGGGCGCGGAAAAGCCTTACATGCAAGCCGCTCAGTACTATTTTAACACAGGCAAAGATTTGAATCCGGCCATAAGCTGGGTTGAAGAGTATATTAAAGCAAATCCTGCCAAATATTTTGGGTACTACCGGAAGGCAAAGCTGCTGCAGAAACAAGGCAGGAACCAGGAAGCCGTTGCCGCCGCCAACAAGTCGTTGGAGTTGGTGCAAACCGATAAAAATGAAGTATCAAAGGCCGAATACATGCATTTGAATCAGGAAATACTGGCCGCTGCAGTAAAGAAAAAGTAGGTTTTGGAGCAGACCATACCAATTTGAGGAGTCTGGTCTAACGACACGGTTTAAGGCACTGTCCCAAAGCAGTATGATGCTTAAAAGTTGGTCAAGTAATGATAGATATTGAGGGCCGCCAGCGTGTGGATGATTTGAATCTAAGGGCGTCGGACACGAAAGAAGATACCTCGCTCGACTATGCTACACCAAAACCAGCTCCTCGACCTTCAAACCACGGATACAAGCACCATCCTGAAGGCTAGCCGAATACTGTACGGTGTTGGCATGGCTGGCTTAGGCCTTCAGCAACTGGTTTCGGGTCGCCTGCTGCAGGCTTTGTTCCCTGCGTGGCCTTCTCCGATTCCCGGCCTTTCCCTGGGGGCCCGCTTGGTAGGAGCAGTGCTCGTCGCCGCCGGCGTAGCCGTTGTTCTAAACAGAAAAGCCCAACTGCTAACCCTTGTCCTGTTCGGGTTGCTGCTGGCTTTGTTATGCTTCAGCAGTATCCCCTACGAGCTAACTATCGACCCCTACAATAATTACATGGGCTCGTGGACGAATGTCCTCACTAATTTGGCATTAGCCGGAGGAGCATTGACAATTGCTGGCTCATATTCCGAAAAACTTCAACAAGGACTGACGGAAACGTATGGCAGTTGGGCGGAGAAAATCACTTCCGTTGGAAGGTTTTTCTTTTTGACTACCATCCTGATTTATGGCATCACCCATTTTCTGTACACCAAGCACCTGGTTCCGCTCGTACCGGGCTGGATTCCATTCCCCAGCTTCTGGATTTACTTCGCGGGGGTGGCACTCATTGGCGCGGGCAGCGCGATTGTCCTGGGCATCAAACGTCGGAAAATTGCCTTTTTGTTGGGCACGATGATATTTCTGTGGGTCTTTTGAGGTGGTCGGGTAAATATGGACAGAATAGGGTCTTATCTTTCGAATGTCATGAAAGACAGCTCCCAACCTGCTAAACGTCGGCGTTATGATGCCGCCTTCCGCGCCGAAGCGCTACGCTTGGCCGAGCAAAGCCGCTCGACTCAAGCCGCGGCCCGCGCCTTAAATATCAATGCCAAGCTACTCTACAAGTGGCAGAAAGAAGCCCTGACGCCCGCTGCAGCGGCTCGCGGGGCCGATTTGGACCCGGCTACGGCCGCCGAGTTGCGCCAGCTGCGGGCCTTGTCCCGGCGGCAGGCGCAGGAGCTGGCCATTTTAAAAAAAGCCATCGCCATCTTTTCAGCGACCGACACCCTATGAGCCGCTACCGCTTCATTGAGGAGCAGCGGAGCCAGTATCCGGTGCGCCTGCTTTGCCAGGTAGTGGCCGTGCCGGCCAGCGGCTACTATGCCTGGCACCACGCGCAACAGCTGGCCGTAGCTCCGTCAGAGCCGGCCTGGGAAACGGCCCTGGTCAAGGTCTTCGGGGTGCACAAGCGCTGCTACGGCACGCGCCGCCTGCAGGTCGCGCTGCGCAAAAAGGGCTACTGGGTGGGCCGTCAGCGCCTGCGCACGGCCATGCGCCGCCGGGGCCTGCGCGCGCTGCAACCTAAGGCCTTTACCCCGCGCACCACCGACTCGACGCACGGATTGCGCTGCGCTCCGAACCGGCTGCTGAACCAGCCCAAACCCACCCAGGCCAACCGGGTCTGGGTCAGTGACATCACCTACCTGCCGCTGGCAAATGGCGATTGGGCCTATCTGTGCGCTTTTCAGGACATAGCCAGCAAGCAAGTGGTAGGTTGGCAAGTCGGGGCCACGATGCCCGAGGAGTTGGTGACCCGCGCCTTGCAGCGCGCCTTTTGGTCGCAGCCGCCCGCCCCGGGCCTGCTCGTGCACTCCGACCGCGGCGGGCAGTACTGTGGCAATGCGTACCGACAACTGCTGCATGAGCACCAGGCCCTGCGCTCACAGAGCCGCCGCGGCGACTGCTACGATAATGGCCTTGGTTAAAAGTTTGGTACAAAAGTTAATCGGTGGCCTTGGCAGCTGCCGCCTTTCGGTGCGCGTGGATGACCACCTTTCGGTGGCGTAAGTAC